>JBBSAQ010000022.1:0-55684 GCA_038252065.1 Chitinophagales bacterium | reverse complement strand
TCATGTACTGTGATCGTCTGGCTTACAGGAGCGGATACATTTCCGCATTCATCTGTTGCTATCCATGTCCTGGTCACACTATAATTTCCTGCGCATGTCGGATTACCGGCTACAGTTACATCTGAAAATGTAATCACCGGCACCGCATCACACGCATCAGTTGCCGTTGGTGCTGTAAAGATTGGTGTCGCAGGACAATCAATGGTCTCGGCTATTCCCTGTCCTGATAATACAGGGGCTGTCACATCCTGTACTGTGATTGTTTGACTTACAGGTGCTGATATATTTCCGCATTCATCTGTTGCTATCCATGTCCTGGTCATACTATAATTTCCTGCGCATGCCGGGGATCCGGCTACAGTTACATCTGAAAATGTAATCAACGGAGCCGCATCACACGCATCAGATGCATTTGGTGCTGTGAAACTGGGTATGGCAGGGCAATTTATGGTTACTGCTCCACCCTGACCTGCTAATACAGGGGCGGTCACATCTTGTACTGTAATCGTCTGACTCACTGGTGCGGATACATTTCCGCATTCATCTGTTGCGGTCCAAGTCCTGGTCACACTATAATTTCCTGCGCATGTCGGACTACCGGCTACAGTGACATCTGAAAATGTAATCACTGGTGCTCCATCACATGCATCTGATGCTGTTGGCGCGGTGAAGCTCGGAGTCGCCGGGCAATTTATAGTTACTGTTCCTCCCTGCCCTGATAATACAGGAGCATCCACATCTTGCACATAAATAGTCTGTGAAGCCGTAGAAGAATTTCCACATCCGTCTGTTGCTGTCCATGTTCTGGTCAAGCTGTACGATCCCGCACATGTTCCGGCATTGCTTACTTCATTAAAAGTGAGTGTGTACGAACCTCCGCATGCATCGCTTGCAGTAGCAATGGTAAATGAAGGTGTCGCCGGACAATTAATTGTTGTTGGAGCAGGAAGCGATGAAATTACAGGCGGTGTGATATCCTCTACATGAATAGTATGGACAATATTCGCACTCGTATTTCCGCAAGCATCAGTCACGTTATAAATTCTTGTCACCACTATTGGACAAGTACCCGTCGAACTCTCACTGCTTGAAACCACTAATGAACTATGCGCAGTACAATTGTCTGTTACCACCAGATTTCCTGTCAAAGCTTCCAGTGCTTCAATCGTGGTGACAGCATCCGGCGCATCAACTGCACTACATCCTTCTAACGTTGTAAGGCTAAGAATACCTGTTACAACAGGAGTTGTATTATCAATAACCGTTACAACTTTCGTACAATTGGAACTGCAGGAATTCCCATCAGTGACAGTTATGGATAACGTAAAATCAGTATTGCAATTCACTCCGGCATCAACGGTTACTGACTGGCTTGTAGAACTTCCGATAATAGTTCCGCTACCTGATATACTCCATGAGTATGATAAACCGGAAGGTGCTGTAAACACATTTCCCATTGATGAAGGACACACAATGTCGGACCCTGTAATGGAACATACCGGAAGAGGATTGACTGTAATGACATTACAATTACTGACATCTTCACAAGCGACACCATTTAATGTAGAGATCGTGATGCGTCTGAAATATTTAGTTTGTGTAAGACCTGAAGGCGGATCATAAGTAGGAGAAGTAGCTCCACTTATAGCACTAAATCCTGTACTGCAATTCACAATACTTGATTCCCATCGATATGTCAGGCTGCCTGTACCTGTGGATGCGGTGGTCTCCGTAAATGCAGCAGGATCATCTCCTGAACATATAATTTGATTTGCTTCGACAACACCCGGGGTCACACTATTCACATCCCAACTCACCAGAGTCGTAAATCCTGTTCCATTACAGCCGGAGCCGGATGTGCAATTTCCACGGTCCGCCTGGATTAGAACAACAGTTGCACTTGTAGTACTGATCGGATCACCAGGTGTATATGTATTCCAGGTCGATCCGTTGTTTGTACTATATTGAAAACTGTCACTGCACCCTGTGCCGCCTGTACCTGCATTAAACGTCGCACTTACATTTGTACCTTCACAAACTGTAGAGACATTAGGAGTGATTACATTAACTGTTGGACTCGTGGGTTGTGGTACAACAGCCCAACTAGCCAACGTGACATAGTTTGTACCATTACATCCTGATCCGCTGGCGCAATTTGCGCGACGACCCTGAATCACTATTGTACTTGTTGCTGATCCACCTACATTGCCACCCGGGGTATAAGCAGAAGGTGCTCCCCCATCGATGATGACCTGATAATCATCTGAACATCCATCACCTCCTGATCCGGTCACGAATGTAGCACTCACGACCTGTCCTGTACAAATAGTTGCATTCGTCGGCGTCTTCACATTTAAGGTGGGACCTACGGGTTGAGCAACAACGGTGACAGTTTGTAATGCTGTATTTGTAGCCCCATTTGCGTCAGTGATGGTGACTGTATACGTTTGACTTGATGTAAGTGTAGCCGTGACCACTGCGCCTGATGTTGTATTCAATCCGGTAGCCGGTGACCAACTATATGAATAGCCCGGAGTTCCATCAGCTCCTGTAGCCGTAAGTGTAGCCGATGCACCGGAACAAATAATAGCAGATGCAGGATCAATACTTATAGTTACAGTAGGATCACTATTGTCAATACCTGAAAACTCAGAAAATCCGGTTACACCATTTGCTATGATGAGATTTGATCCGTCATTTACTAAAGAAAATTTTTGCCAGGGTGAAGATCCATTCCACTTGGCTGTGATGATGTTTGTCTCTGTTCCATTGATATCCGCATCGACATATTGTCCTGTCACATCACAACTAAATGAACTTATACCCGACGGATTGACTTTCCAGTAGCGTGAAAGAAAATTAAGCGTACTGGCATCATTTGGATGTTTTGCATCTGTCAGTTGAACACCTGCATAAGCGCTCGAAAATGTTCCCGCAGTAAAATTTAATGATAGAGGTGAATACTCAGCAGTTCCGGTAACATCGCCCACTGGAAAAGTATAACTTCCTGTTCCTGAAAAAACTTTTCTTACTTCACCCGATCCATCAGCTACAATCATATTAGATGCATTGAGTGTACCAGCAACAGCCGGCGCAGATGAACCTAATGTCAGTATTTTTGTACCAAGCGTCATCCTTCCATTAGTCAATGTCAATTGATTATTCACACTTTCGTTATTCCCCAGTGTTACACCATTCGTATTGTCTATTTCCAGATCATAGAAGACAGATGCTGCAGTTCCATTAATGGACTGAGCAGAACTTCCGTTGAATTTTACTTTTCCATTATTGTGATTAAACACAGTATTATTGACAAAATCACCTGCCAGATTTAGAACACCTGCTGTAGACGTCAGTGAGCCGGCATTGATGGTCAGATTTTTTATGGTCTTGTCATTGCCAGCAAAACTTAAACCCCCGCTTCCGGCTTTGGTTAAATCTAAAGTAGCATGATTGATCGTGCCACCAAGCGTAAGTGTACCAGCACTGACAGTTATCAGTCGATTGGCATTCAAGGTTGTAGTGCCTGTACCCAGATTCAGATTGTATGGATTGGAACCACTGTATGTAAAATCTGCATTTAAGGCTAAGGGATAATTGCCCGTGGTGATATCTGCCCCTGAAGTATTATCGATCACACCCCCATTGATGGTAAATGTTCCGGCCGTTGCACCCAATGCATTTGCATTATTAATATTCAGTTTTCCTGCATTAAGCGTCGTGCCACCTGTGTAATCATTTGCTCCGGATAGTGTGAGGGTTCCGGCACCCGATTTAGTTATACTTAAGCCTGATCCGCTGATCGTACCACCAACTGTAAGCGTATTTGCATTTAAGGTCAATACACGATTTTCCTGCATTGTCACCGCACCTGTTCCGAGATTTAGTGAGCGGGTTCCGGTAAATGTGAAATCATCATTCCAAGCCATCGGATAATTCAATGTGGTAATGGATGATGCAGTGGTATTGTCAATTATGCCTCCATTGATAATAAATGTTCCAGCAACAGTTCCAAGGGCATTTGAATTATTAATATTCAATGTACCTGCATTTAATGCTGTACCTCCGGTAAATGTATTTGTTCCGGTAAGGGTCAGTATTCCGTTTCCGTTTTTTGTAAGGCTGAATCCTGAACCGCTTATTGCACCTCCGACTGAGAGATTACCGGCACTTATATCCACAATGCGATTTTCCTGCAATGCAACATTGCCTGTTCCAAGATTTAATGAATTTGTACCTGTAAATATGAAGTCATCATTCCAGTTCATCGGATAATTCAATGTCGTAATTGATGCGCCGCTGGTATTGTCGATTGTTGTTGAATTACCTGCTCCTCCGATTGTAAATGTACCTGCGATTGTACCCAGTGCATTGGCATGATTGATGTTCAACTTTCCATTGCTCAGTGTTACTCCTCCTGTGAACGAATTATTATTTGAAAGAGTCCAGGTGCCTGTTCCATCTTTATTCAGGGCACCACTCCCTGAGATAACACCACTGATAAGATTTGCACTTGTGGAGGCACCTTGAAGATAAAGTGTGTTTGATCCAAGGCTGATAGTACCTGAGAGCGTGAGTAAACCTGCGACACTTCCGACTCTTGTAGTGGCGGCATTAATAGTGACCGCCCCACCCCATGTATTTGTTCCACCCACATTGCAGAGTGCGCCTTCGCTTCCTGCACCTCCGTCTCCTGCAATCGTTAATGCTTCAGCGCCTACGGTGATATTATTTTCTACTTCAAGTTTTGCACCGCTTGCTACAGTGACACCTCCTGCTATTGTACCAGTAGCTGTATTATTTCGGATATTTAAAATACCCGCATTTATAGTGGTTGCTCCGGTATATGTATTTGCATTCGAGAAAACCATTTTTCCGGCGCCTGCTTTTGTGATGCCGAAAGTTGATCCGCTTATGATTCCACTCGCTGTAAAGTCAGTAGCGCTTGTTCCATCATCAGACACGGTGATCGTTCTTGTAGCTGCAAGTGCAATAGGACAAGATATAGTAGCTCCATTCGAACCGGTAGCCGCATTTGTCACAGTGATATTACCACCAAGTGTGAGGAGCCCACTACCTGAAATGGTGGAAGTTGCAGAGGCACCACAATTCATGAGCACACTTGTCGGCGATGTGCCGGCAGTACCTGAACCAATATTAAACGTTGATAAAGCAAGATTGGATCCTGCAGTGATGGTTAGTGCTCCATTTAATAATGTATTTGCTTCAAGTGTGACGGTGTTACCCGGATTATTAATCGTTACATTAGCTTTTGTAGTTGCAGACAGACCGCTACCTGCTGATTGATTTGCATTGCCGTTGTATAAAAAACTTGACCCTGCTGTATATATTCGAGCAGCAGTTGTGAGAATATTTCCGGTATTCGTTCCTATAGAATTGACACCTGCAGTTGAAGTTATCCCTAATGTTGCTCCTGCGGATAATGTAAATGAACCTGAACCTTCAACCGTAGTGCTTTCAGAAGCCATTTGAAGTGTTGAGCCGCTATTTACTGAAATAGCAATAGCTCCAATCGTACCGCTCCCTGAGGTATATGTTTGCGTACCCGCTTTACCAAAAATAATATTGCCATTTCCGCTTGTCTTTGTAATTGTTCCTCCAGTAAATGAAAAATCTCCATTCACATTCAAATTACCAGTCCCCGAAGAGGCCAAAGTCAACGTTCCGCCTGTCATTGTGGTGGTACCCGTTACCGTTAAGTTATGAGTAGTATTTCCTCCGGAAACGGTTATGTTTCCTCCATCAATTAATAAATTTCCGCTTACAGTTAATGTTTTTGAAGTAGAACTTGTTCCAATTTTAAAATCAGCACTCAATGTACAATTCCCCCCTATAGTCAGTGGACTTTGATTCATCTGTAGTGTTGTGGACCCAACATTGAGCACCTCAAAATTACCGGCTATTGTAAGACCTAAACTTGGCAAACTTGGAGTACCCGTCAGCCCTGAAGAATTAAAAATGAGATTACCGAAAGTTTGGCTAAGATTCGAAGGTATGCTTACTGCCCCTGTAATATCACAACTTGATGCTGCATCCCAGGTAGCCAAAGGAATTGATCCTGAAGCTACGGCATGTTCGTAAATACCGCCAGAGGCAAAAGAAAGATTTGATGCAGAAGACGTGATTGTTCCGAGTGTTCCTCCACCCGAACCATCATTCATTAATCTTCCAGATACTGTTGTTAAACTACTCGTACAATTATACTTACTCCCTCCGCCTGTCGCGGTCAAAATCAAATCACCATCGATGGTCATGGTTTCATTAGAACCTGAATACGAAATCCCTAAATAAAGGCCACCAGATCCATTTAAGGTTAAGGAGCTACCTGCACCGATAGAACTTCCTGTATTGCCGATTGTAATTGTTCGTGAATTACCTGAAGGTGTAAAAGTAACAACAGCAGAATTACTGATCGTCAAACTATTAATCGATAAACCTGGGTAATTGACGTCAATATTTGCATTGATATCAATCACAACATCATGAGCACTGGTTGGCAATAAATTCAGAGACCAGTTTGAAGTATTGTCCCAGGCATTGTCGATTGCCCCGGTCCATGTATTCGTCTGCCCAAAAACTCCGCTGATAAAAATCAAATTCCCCACGACGATAACTAATCCAAACAAAATAATCTTGCAGCGAGCGGAAGAGAAAGAGGAAGGACGTGATCTATAGATTGTATGCGTTTTTGTCATAAGGCATTGAGGTAGCATTGTGTATTTCTATTCACCATCATGTTTAAATCCAATAAAAACGGGCCGAAAAGAGGTCCCTGATCAGTCCGACTCCACAGCCTCTGATCGCTTTCATTAATTCACTTTGGGGGTGTTAGCTTGCCAGCTATCAATAGAATTACACCTATGCATTACAAGCACCATGCCGATATTGACCTCTCCCATGGAAAATCTAAAGACAGGAATCCTCAGACCAGGGGAACGGCGAGGGAAATATCAACAACAGATCTGTTCTGTGAAATGCAATGGTGAGACTAGGTTCGGAATGAACCACAAAAACGGGTGCGGTGATCTAATCATAGCAGGATCAAATTAAAGGGTTGAGACATTAGCTCCTCTCAGGTATATGCAATGAAGAGAAAACCCTAAAATTCCGGACGATATTCAGCCCTAACGTATTTTCATTGTTCAAAAACGCGTTCCCTGCCCTAAATATAATAATCAATTTTTTCCTAAATGTATATACCTATTCCCCATGTTTAATGTTCTGAAGGTCAACATACTAAATTTTAAAATCGATATCTGAATATTTTTTAAAAAAAATAAAAATCCATAACTCACCTAAAATCGAAATTCCCGGTCATGTGCAGGTACAGAAATCATTTGAGAAATAAACCGTCGGTATTCTCATTTCGACCTCATTGCTTTTTGCTCTTTGCTCTATGCGGTTGAGCTGTAGCATGAGGCTGAGCGCAGTTGGTCGAAGCACCTGCCTTTTACTTATCTTTCCCTCTATGTCGTCTGTCGGAATCTCACCTCTTTGGATCCTCGCCATCGTAGCCGGATATTTCCTCATGCTCATTTTCGTGGCCCTGATCACCGGCCGGAATTCAACCAATGATGATTTTTTTATCAATCGCAACAAATCCCAGTGGTGGCTTGTCGCCATCGGTATGCTCGGAAGCAGCCTTTCTGGTGTCACATTTATTTCCATCCCGGGCGTTGTGGGAGCCGCCGGCCAAAATCAGGCCTTCTCCTATATGCAGGTCGTCCTTGGATATCTGCTTGGGTACATGACCATCTCTCTCTTTCTGATGCCCATGTATTACCGCCTCAACCTCTTCTCGATCTATGGCTACCTCGGCATGCGCTTTGGTAAGGTTTCTTACAAAACGGGTTCTGCTTTTTTTATGCTCTCCCGTCTCGTTGGCTCAGCATTCCGGATGTATCTCGCCGTCATGGTGTTGCATGTCTTATTGTGTGCACCTTTCGGTATTCCATTTCCGGTCACTGTCGTCATTGCGATTGCATTGATATGGGTCTATACATTTAAAGGAGGTATCCGTACAATCATTTTTACAGATACGCTTCAGACATTTTGTCTGATCGCTGCTATCATCCTGACCATCTTCGCCATCATGCATAAATTGGATATTTCATTGATACATCTTCCCTCAGCAATACGGGAAGGAGGCTATGCAAAGGTTTTTTTCTTCGAGGGCGGATGGGCAGATGAAAATAATTTCTTCAAACAATTTCTGAGTGGCGCATTGATCACGATCGTGATGACCGGTCTCGATCAGGACATGATGCAAAAAAATCTATCGTGCAGGAATATCGGTGAGGCACAGAAGAATATGTTTCTTTTCTCCGTGACCCTCGTGATTGCAAATTTACTTGTCCTGACATTAGGCGCTTTATTGTGGATGTATTTACATCATCTGCAATTGGCCGCACCTGCGAAATCAGATCAGCTATACCCGATCCTGGCCATGAGCCATCTGCCAGTATACATCGGCATCGCTTTTATTATTGGCCTCGTCGCCTCAGCATACACCAGCGCTGACGGCACACTTACCGCATTAACAACAACCATCTGCGTGGATTTTCTTGGCTTTGAAAAAAACAAAGCTCAACAGGGTGAAGTCCTGCAAACAAAAATCAGACGACGCACGCATATTCTTATTGCTGTAGTTTTCGCATGTGTGATCCTGTTATTCCAATTGATCAACAAAGGCTCTGTGATCAATGAATTATTTAAAGCGGCCGGATATACATATGGACCTTTACTTGGATTGTTTTCATTCGGTCTGCTGACAAAAAGACAACTCAAAGATTCTTACGTATTATACATATGTATTGCAGCCCCGATTATCTCCTGGCTGATCAATACCTATTCACAGCAATTATTCAACGGACTTACTCTGGGCTTTTTAATTCTCGCAGTTAATGGTATGTTGACATTTATTGGACTTTGGTTTATCTCGAGTCCGGCTGGCGCGAGGCGTGAGGCGTGAGGCGTGAGGCGTGAGGCGTGAAACGTGAGGCGTGGGGCGTGAATCGTGAGACGTGAGGCGTGAGGCGTGAGACGTGAGACGTGAGACGTGAGGCGTGAGGCGTGAGACGTGAGGAGTGAGACAGAGGCGTGAGACGTGAGGCGTGAGATGTGAGGCGTGAGGCGTGAGGCGTGAGACAGAGACATGAAACGTGAAGCGTGAGAGGTGAGACGTGGCGTATGAGACGTGAGGCGTGAGACGTGAGACAGAGACATGAAATGTGAAGCGTGAGACGTGAGACGTGGCGTATGAGGCGTATGAGGCGTGAGACGTGAGACAGAGACATGAAACGTGAAGCGTGAAGCGTGAGATGAGGCGTGAGACGTGATTAGAGAGTGAGTTGAATTGTCGTAGAGACGCCGATTTATCGCATCTCCAGGTAATTCGCGTGGTAAGTGAGAGCAATGAAAGTAGTGAAATGTTTGTTCTACCAGGGTGATCCTGAAAGGATCATATGTGATTAGCCCCGGGTTGCAACCCGGGGACAAAAGATCATGATGAATTCTCAACCCTGACAGGGTTGAATAGAAATCTTTCTCTATAGTATCATCAATTTTTCGGAGGAAAATTCAATTTTCAAATGATGAATTCCCATTCGCAGCTCCAGGCTGCTTGATGAGATTTTCAACATGGCGAAAGATTCGAAATATTGATTTTAAGTTTAAACTTAAAATAACAAGGGAGATAAAATATCTACTTCTCTACCCGGATCTCTGATATTTTCTGTTTCGCATCATAGTACAAATACACACGGTACATGCCAGTTGATGTCGAAAGATCGCCCAATGAATAACTGGCCCTGCCGTTCGTAGCAGGTGTCAAATGAGCGCGCTTGTAGCTTTTCACCGTATTCTGACTAAAAAAAGCAGAAAGACTCTTTACCGTTTCAACAGCAGATAGAGAAGCATCCTGATTAAGTATGGAAACATCCACCTTTTCTGCTAAATATGTGCTGAGATCTGCTCCACTTCCCTTATTGATCGCAGCATCTATGGCGACATTCTGCCCAAAAGCCAGGAAAGGAAGAACAAACAGTATACTTGCTAAAATGTAATGTGATGGTTTCATAATCAACTAATAACGAGCGAGGCGGCTAAATAGTTTGGTACAAACCTTAAGAAGGATGTTAAGGTACTGGTAAGTCATACAAGGTTTTTGCCAATATTCTAATCAAAGGTGACTCTAATCTTCTGCGTTTGTGACAAGTGAAGTATTAAGGTTTGGTATCAACTTACAGAAGCACGAACTCACTTTACTCCTTTTTCATTTTTCCCAAGACAGGGGCAAGCCGCTGTCTCTATATACAGATTCTTGTTTAATGTCTTACATAACCTCTTACACTTTTACACCCTTACACTTTTACACATTTAGACAATACGAAACATCTTCACCACTGACAAAATAACCGCGATCACAAGTATCCCATAAGCATACTTCGCCGCGCCCGGTATACGACTGGCATAATGTGATGACAACCATCCACCTAAAAACTGCGCCACACCCATCACCAATCCAATCGACCACACCACCTGTCCCGCAAAAGCGAAAATAATAACCGCGATCAACGTAAATATTCCAACCGAAACCGCTTTGATGGCATTCGCTTCAATCATAGGCAATCTCGCTACCAGTACTAACACCGCCAGAAAAAAAACGCCCATGCCCATCTGAATAAACCCACCATAAAAACCAAGGATCAGAAACAATGGCCACTCCATCCATTGCGGAATCATACTCTTCTCCGGATTCACATGCAGCCATCGTTCAGGATTGACCAGGATCACAATCAACATCAGTATCATAAGAAACCTGAACACCTGCATGAACTGATCACTCGTCACCTGCGTCGCCAGTACAATTCCGCCTATCGCTCCGATCACAACAGGCAAAATATATTTTACATAAAGAAAATAATCAACCTTTTTATGCGCGAATCCGGTCATCGCTCCGACCGAATTCATCAACACACCTATACGATTAGTACCATTCGCAATATTTCCCGGAAGGCCCAGCAACTCTGTGAGCACAGTGAGTGTGATGACAGATCCATTACCGGCTAATGCATTGATGAAGCCTGCAACAAAAGCGCCGATAAAAGCGATAATAATCTGCTCAGGACTCCAGTGCATCACCTTCAGTCAATAGTTCATCCCGAATAGTCTGACATAATTCTACCAACACGCCATTTGCAGAACGCGGATGAATGAAACATACCCATTTGTGATCTGCGCCTTTGTGCGGCTCTTCACGCAGTAATTCAAATCCTTCTTTCTTCAGACGTTTCATCTCGGCTCGAATATCTTCTACCTCAAAAGCAATATGATGAATCCCTTCACCTCTGCGATCAATAAAACGATGAATCGCACTATCTTCATGCGTTGCCTGAAGCAATTCAATTTTACTGTGCGCAGTCATAAAAAATGAAGTAATCACTTTTTCAGAAGGTACCTCTTCATGCTTGTACGATGGACTACCAAGGAGTTTGTGAAACAAGGAATCGCTTTCCTCAAGTGATTTTACAGCTATTCCTATATGTTCTATACTATACATAAGTCAGGTTGCAGCAAGTTATATATTCGGCAAATTAGTTATATTTTTGACCTGCGGTAAAAATTGATTTACCTGATCATCATCAAACACCTATTCATATCATGAGCAAATCTCTTCAAAAACTCTTCATTATATTCTCTCTCTTCCTGTCTGTTCAGATGGTCATCGCACAGGACTACCTGGTTGACTTTACGTATCTGGGGAAAAAGACGAAAGCTGATTTATTTCTGATCTTTTTTCAAAATGTAGATTATGACATTAATCTTTATAAAATAAGATATAAAACTCCGGGTGTCGATATGCAGAACGATACAGCTTCCGGGCTACTCGTTGTACCCATTGTCCCTGAAAATGACCTTCTGCCGATCGTAGTCTATGATCATGGGACGACTACCGGGCCGACTGATGTGCCCTCCCAGTTAAAAGGCGGATATGAAGTAGCCATGGCCTATGCAGGTTCTGGTTTTATCACCTTAGCTCCCGATTATCTTGGCCTCGGTGATTCGAGAGGTTTTCATCCGTATGTGCATGCTGCGACAGAAGCATCAGCCTCACTAGACATGTTAAATGCTGGCCTCGAGTGGCTGGAATCTAATCCTCCGGACTGGAATCCTTACTACCTTTTTATTGCAGGATATTCTCAGGGGGGACATGCTTCTATGGCACTCCATCGTGAAATTGAAAATTTTTGGTCTTTTGTATATCCTGTGACAGCAGCTACGCACATGTCCGGACCATACAGCATGTCAGGTGCCATGAGAGACAAACTTCTGAGTGATGAGTCCTATGGCTCACCGGCTTATATGGCCTATATCGTATTAGGATACAATCAATTCTATAATCTGTTTACCTATATCAATGAAGTTTTTAAACAACCATATGCGGCATCTATTGACAGCTTCTACAATGGCATCATCAATCTTGATGTGCTCAATTCAAAATTGCTCGCTCAACTTTCAGCTGGAGGTAATACTATTCCAAAACGAATGCTTCAGGATACGCTGGTCGCATCGATGATAGCCAATCCAAATCACAAATTCAACCTCGCCCTGGCGGATAATGATACGTACAACTGGGCTCCTTCAGCACCAACTCGTCTATATTATTGCGGAGCTGACGAACAGGTGACTCCGGAAAATACGACTATAGCTGCATCGGCCATGCAGGCATTAGGAGCTGCAGATGTACAGGCTGTCAACCTCAATCCGAATTTTAGCCATACAACGTGTGTCTTCCCGGCGATCGTCAGTTCGATCGCTTTTTTCAAATCCTTTATCGGTGCTTCAGCCATAAAAGATGTGCATGCTTCAGGTGATGAATTGACATTCTATCCGAATCCAACGATTGAATTTGTCTCCGTTGACTGGTCAGATGCGATTGATGGTTTTGACTACCGGATCATTAATACAAGTGGTATCACTGTAGATCGGGGTACGACATCATCAAGCCATCTTTCCCTGTCAAAACTTCCGGGTGGATTGTATATGATCGTTTGCACAGCAGGTGGCCATACAAAAATGGGAAGAGTACTCCGCCAATGAGCATCAATGTAGACAACTTCGAAGATGACGTTCACTTTCTGATCACAGAACGCGGAAAGGAATATTTTGATGCCCGCCAGGTGACCATGCTTAAGCAAACCGCCGACGGATGGACTGCAGTCATAGATGGAAATGAAACGTACCATGTATTACTTGAAGGACATGATGTCATCACAAACTGGCAATGCACCTGTCCTTTCGAGCATGGTCCAGTCTGCAAGCATATTGCAGCTGTCCTCTATGCCGTACGTGAGAATATAAGAGCCAATATATCATCATCAAACGGAGAAATCGATCGATGGATCGATGAGGCTGATGCAGATGCATTACGCCGGCTTCTTAAAATTGAAGTTCGAAAAAACGAAGAGGTGAAAACATCTATTTATCATGAAATGAAAAATGGTGATTAGTGGATAGTGAATAGAGAATCGAAATGAATCGGTTGTAGAGACGTCGATTTACGGTTGGTGAGCTGTGGTTACTGAGCTGTAGCACAAGGATGTGGGATGCAAGTCGAAGTGTGGCACCAGGTTGAGTAAAGCAAGTCGAACCATCGCGTCTCTACATAGCCTCGTGAGACGAGTAACGAGTGACGAGTAACGAGTAACGAATGATGAGTGACGAGTAACGAGTAACGAGTAACGAGTAACGAGTAACGAGTAACGAATAACGAGTAACGAATAACGAATAACGAATAACGAGTAACGAATAACGGGTAACGAGTAACGAATAACGAATAACGAATAACGAATAACGAATAACAAGTAACAAGTAACAAGTAACAAGTAAACAGAGCGTAAAAAATAATTTGCGGTAATTTGCTGAATTTGCGGCAACCAAATAATTAGAGAGAAGTGTGTTTTGACCTGTTTCACACATCTTTATGTTTCGCTTCAGCTATCAAATTGTATAGTGAAACATGAATATTAAAGATAAAAGGTCCCCTTTAGGGGATTTAGGGGTAAATGTAAATCGAAAAATAATAAATTGAAAACAAAATCCGACATCGTCAACAATTGGTTGCCCAGGTATACAGGAATGTCGCTGGACAAATTTGAACGGTATATACTACTCGTCAATTTTTCACATTACGTAGATGTATTTGCCAAAAAATTTAATGTGGAAATTTATGGACTGGGCCTCTCGATGCAATGTGCGACAGCCGAGCAGATCACTATTATAAATTTCGGAATGGGCAGTGCAAATGCGGCGACGATCATGGACTTACTGATGGCCATCAAACCAAAAGCATGTCTATTTCTTGGAAAATGTGGCGGGCTGAAAATGAAAAAAAATAAAGTTGGTGATATGATCCTTCCCATAGCTGCGATCAGGGGCGAAGGAACATCCAATGATTATTTTCCGGCCGAAGTACCGGCACTTCCTGCATTTGCTCTGCAAAAAGCTATCTCCACTACGATACGCGATTATGCAAAAGATTATTGGACCGGCACTGTATACACCACCAACAGAAGAGTATGGGAATTTGACATAAAATTTAAAAAATATCTCAACAAGATCAGAGCCACCGCCGTCGATATGGAAACTGCAACATTATTTAGTGTTGGCTTTCATAACGGTATTCCGACTGGTGCACTACTACTCGTATCAGATATGCCCATGGTTCCGGAAGGTGTCAAAACAACCCACAGCGATCTCGCTGTCACCGGCAATTTTGCGGCCACCCATCTTGATATTGGAATTGATTCACTACGACAGCTCATCCACGATAAACTTACAGTGAAACATTTGAAGTTCTAATTCAATCATTTTTCATGCTCAATCACCTTTACGTCTTCAACATCATTTTCCTGCTTTTCCTTTTTTCCGAGATAGGATGGAAGATCCATACCAGCCATATTGAATAGTTCATTCAATGGAGGTATTGACTTATACATGCCTGCTATAAAATTTGAAGTATTGCTTCCATTTCCATCCTGATTACCTCCTTCCCAGACAGTGACCTTATCAATTTTAATATTCTTGATTGCTTCCACCTGGATCTTGAGCAACTCAGGAAGCTTGTCAGCGATCAACATCAATACAGCATCACGTGGATTACCACCGGCAGCTTTGACAACTTCATCAAATCCATCAGCCTGTTTTTGTAAAATTTCGTAAAGACCTTTTGCTTCTGCTTCTTTGCGCATGAATACTGCATCTGCTTCTCCTCTTGCTATTCTTCTAGTTCTTTCAGCTTCAGCTTCAGCATCTATTTCTATTCTTCGTTTCGCAATTTCTGACTGAACAATAATATCCGCCTCACGGGTAGCGCGTTCACGATCAGCCCTTGCCATTTCTGCATCCTTCTCCGCTGCGTAGGATTCTTTCAATGAACGGGCAGCCTGAATTTTTTCTGAGGCCGTAGCGAGACTCAATGATTCTGCTTCACGTTGTCTCCGGTCAGCATTTGATTTGGCTATTCGTACCAAAGCTTCATTCTCACCGGATATGGAATTAGCTCCTGCAGTTGCTTCACCTACTTTAGCAAGCGCATCCGCGGAACTGACACTGATTCTTTTTTCTTTATTGGCATTCGCTTCACCGATACTTCCATCACGATTCTTTTCAGCTACACTTTGTTTCGCATCATTGATCGCTTTTGCTGCTGCTTCTTTTCCCAGCGCTTCAATGTATCCACTTTCATCCTGGATATCTGTAACGTTTACATTGATCAACATCAGTCCGATTTTCTTAAGTTCATTCCCAACATTTGAACTGACATTTATCAAAAACTTATCTCGATCAGAATTAATTTCTTCAATATCCATTGTAGCGACTACAAGACGAAGTTGACCAAAGATGATATCCTTTGCCGTCTCCCTGATCTCATCCGTTGACTTGCGAAGCAATCTTTCAGACGCAACTTCCATCACACCTGGTTCATTACTTACAGCTACGGTAAATCTTGAAGGCACACTCACCCTGATATTCTGTCTTGACAGCGCACCTCTGAGATCAACATCTATACTGATCGGCGTCAGATCAAGAAAATCATAATCCTGTATGACCGGCCATACAAAAGCAGCACCACCGGCAAGACATTTTGAAGAATTTCCCGTTCCGGTTTTACCATAGATGACTAATATTTTATCTGATGGGCATCTTTTGTACCTGGATATAAACCAGAGACCCATGATGAAGACGAGGCCGATAAGACCTGCGACGATGACAACTACTGAGCCAGTAAGATCCATATGAAGTGAGTTGAGCGCGTTGGTAAATAGTTTAATTTTTTGTTTTAACTGATGGTTGAGGAATAAAATTCCGTATGCTGGAAGATATTACAATTTCTTTAGGAAAGTTTTATTTACTCCGGTAAGGCCATATATTCTACTTTCAGCACATTACCATTCATGATTTCAATTACTTTAATAGATGTACCTGTTTTCAATGCATCTCCTTCCGTGATCGCGTCTACCTCACGAATTGTTCCGTCAACTTTCAGATGTACCTTGCCTACCCCATTTCCTTGTCCGGGAATGGAAAGATAGACTTCACCGGGTTGATCAAGCGCATTGTATAAGTTCAGCGTACCCGATTGTTCGAGTTGTGAAAATTTGAAGACCATATAGGCCACGATAAACATCGCCATTAAACCAATCAAAGCAGCGAACAAAACAGACATCCATACACTCAAATGATTGTTGAGCGCCAAAACGCCTGTCCAACCAAAAAATGTAAAGAACGCGATGATACTTCTCATCGAAAGTGCAGAAAACTCATGTTCATACACGCCGACATCACCCGGATGATCTATACTGTCACCACCTGCTTCAAACCCGATCAGCAAGAGTATAAATTGCATCAAAAACAAAACAGAGAAAATAATCGATATAAACCAGAATACCTGATGAGCGGAAGAGAGAGACTCCCACCAAAGATTGATATCATTAATCTTTATCACAGGTATTAGTTCTGGTTATGATCAAGATAACATAGATCTGCGGCATAAGGTGCCATGATTTAGACCAATGGCACCTCGCCATCTACCTTGAAAGGTAAGAAAGCCTCTATAATCATATGGATAAAAATGAATTAATTTGCCCCTTCATTTATACCTGATCGCGGTGGAAGTAAAACTATTTAGTGGCCAATTCTCAAAATACCTGGCAGAAAAAATTTCTGACTTTTACGGTTCTCCGCTGGGTAAATGGAATCTTTCCCGCTTCAGTGACGGGGAAATGCATCCCGTCATAGAGGAATCTGTACGTGGATCCTATGTTTTTTTCATTCAGTCGACAGCATCTCCGGCTGATAATCTGCTCGAACTTCTCCTGTTGATAGACACAGCACGCAGAGCATCAGCGGATTATATCACCGCCGTCATCCCGTATTATGGATATTCCAGGCAAGACAGAAAAGATCAGCCACGGGTGCCCATTTCCGCCAAATTGATAGCCAATCTCCTCCAAACGGCGGGTGCTAACAGGATCATGACGATGGAGCTTCATGCTGATCAGATCCAGGGATTTTTTGATATTCCGGTTGATCATCTTCAGAGCAATGCTATTTTCTTCCCTTATCTGGAGAATCAAATGAATCTCGATAAGGAAACTGTCATTTTCGCAGCTCCTGATGTAGGGGGTGTAAAACGGGCCCGTGACTATGCTAATCATTTCCAGTGTGACCTGGTGATCTGCGACAAATATCGTCGCAGAGCCAATGAGGTCAGCGGAATGACCGTCATCGGTGATGTCAGGGACAGGGACGTGATCCTCGTGGATGACATGGCGGATACGGCAGGCACACTATGTAAAGCCGCCGAAGCACTGGTCCAGAAAGGAGCAAGGAGCGTCCGTGCGATATGTACCCATGCTGTTCTGTCAGGAAAGGCTTATGAAAATATTGAAAACTCACATTTGACGGAGATCCTCGTTACTGACACCCTTCCCTTAAGACAGACCTCCCCGAAAATCAAGGTCCTGTCGTCAGCCAAGCTATTTGCACACGCTATCCGGAATACCCATGAGCATAGGTCTATTTCAGCTTTGTTTGTTGGGCAGTAATTCCATTTCTCTGCCAGAAATGCGGAAAATAACTGTTAGTAACCATGTGGCGGCCTTAATAATCAACGTGTTACGACCTGGCGGAGCTCCTCATAGAGGCACTACTGGTAGTGCGATGAGGATTTAAGTGTTCGGTTTGAAGCTATGTGAGTGCCAATTCCCGATTATATTTTAAAAACGTACTCAGTTTTTGACTGAAAACCATACCTTTGCGTGCTCTAAAAATTAACCGGGTAATAAATCGACGGAAATGGAAACAATGACACTCGAGGCCAAACCAAGAAAAGCTCTTGGAAAAGTGGCTACAAAAGCTGTGAGAAAGGAAAATCTCATCCCATGTGTACTTTATGGTGGAGATGAAATTCAGCATTTCACATTAGCTCCACTAGACTTGAGAACTCTGGTTTATTCTCCCGAATTCAAAACTGTAGAAATCAATCTTGACGGGCAGATGCATAGATGCATCCTCAAACATGTCCAGTATCATCCGGTAGATGAGCGAATACTTCATATAGACTTCCTTCGACTTATCGAGGAGCATCCGATTAAGATTGAAGTTCCTGTCAGTTTCCAGGGAGTTGCTATTGGTCTGAAATCCGGCGGCAAGCTCATCAAGAAAATGAGAAGCGTTAAAATCAAAACAACTCCTGAATTCCTTATCGATAAAATTATTCTGGATACGACAGCCATGGAGTTAGGACAATCTGCACGTATCAAAGACCTGATCATCGGAGAAGGTATTGAGATCCTCAACAATGAAGATATTCCGGTAGCTTCTATTGATATCCCGAGAGCACTTCGGACTGCTGATGATGCTACTGCTGCAACACCTGTGGCTGCCGCAGCTACACCAGCCGCTGCCGCTCCAGCTGCTAAAGCCGTTGCAGGAGATAAAAAAGCTCCGGCTGCAAAACCAAAAAAATAACGTCGACACGTTCGTAATAAAAACATTCAATGATAAAAAGCATCCTTCGGGATGCTTTTTTAATTTTGATCAATGTCCTCCTCCTTTTTACGTATAGGCCTCGCTCAATTTGATATCCGCTGGGAAGATCCTGCGGCAAATTTTAAGCACATAGAAACCTTTATGCACTTTGATGAAGGTCTGGATTTCCTCTTATTGCCGGAAATGTGGTCTACAGGGTTCACGATGAGTCCTGAGACTTCAGCTGAGCCTTCCCCTGGCCCTGCATTGAACTGGATGATTGAAAACGCACGCCGGCACAATTTCGTCATTGGCGGGAGTGTAGCTGTTGAAGATAATGGCCGATTCTATAACCGGTGGTATGTGGTTTACCCTGACGGCAAAGTCGGCGCATATGACAAAAAGCATCTTTTCTCTTTTGGAAAAGAAGACCAGCATTATACCCCGGGCCATTCCCGTCCATTGATTGATATCCTGGGCTGGAAAATTTTACCCATTGTGTGTTATGATCTCCGTTTTCCGGTCTGGTGCAGGAATACATCCGGCTACGATCTGATGGTTGTGGCAGCTAATTGGCCCACACCACGGATTCACCACTGGGATGCATTGCTCAAAGCCAGGGCTATCGAAAACCAATCTTACGTCGCCGCTGTCAATCGAACAGGGACAGATGGCAATGGACTTCACTATCCGGGCCATAGTGGCATACATGATATGAATGGAAGTACGTTAATGGACTTGAAGGATAGCGAAGGGATAGGGGTCTACACGCTGGATAAATTAGCATTGACGAAATACCGGGAACACTTCCGGTTTTTACAGGATCGGGACAAATTCACACTTTAGGTTGGTACAGTTGTTGTATTATAAATTTATTTAATGTGTTAATGCATGAATTTCATAAGGTTTATATCGTTTCTTGGATTGATCACCGCATTAGCCGGCTGTTCCTCAGTACGTCTGGCTGTCTATGATTATCAGAAGCGGCATGAATCTACAATGGATGGTAATACTGCATTTGTTAATTCACCGATTGGCAAAGAGAAAAATGCAAAAGCATCCTTCACCCAGGAAGCTGACAAGTATATAGGTACCCCTTATAAGTATGGAAGTTGTGATGTGAAAAAGGGATTTGATTGCTCAGGCTTCGTCTATACCGTGGCTAAAGCACAGGATCTGGAACTACCCAGATCTTCAGGTTTGATGGCTGCCGCCGGTACGCATATGTCGTGGAAAAAAGCAGAACAGGGAGATCTTATTTTCTTTGGTGAAAAAAATAAAATTCACCAGGTAGGTCATGTAGGTATTGTAGAAAAAAATAAAGGCAATCAATTATGGGTCATCCACTCCACAAGTAATCGCGGTGTCATAAAAGAAAATGTGCTTGAAAGTTCGTATTGGAAAAAGAGAATTTTATTTGCGATGGATGTCATCAAGCCTAATCGAAAGAAGAGCTAAAATATTTTTGATGGTTGCTGATCTGTAGTACATCGTTGAGTAGAGCAGTTCGAAGCATTGGATTTTTGATTTTTGATTTCCGTGATGCCTGATACTGGACGTAATACAATTTGAAAGATTATTTATACCCGAAAATTCCGCTATTTAAGAGATGCGATAAATCGCCGTCTCTACAACCATGTTTTGCTCTTTGCTCTATGCTATTTAATTTCAAACCACACTTTTTCATCCGGAGTACCCGCATGGTAATCAACTAAAATTTCCGTCCCTGCAGGAATCAACTCAAGTGCTTTAAAGATGATATACTGGTTAGGATAGTCAGCCAAAAATTCAGCATTGGGTTTCGCTGCATGATTGTATAAGGATCCGTACCCCAAGGCGATGGCGATACTTTCCTTTTTCCATTCAAAATAATATTCATAGAGAACATGACTGCGGACTATTTCTTTCGCCTGTTCACCGGGAATAATAATGATAGGGCAAATTTCAATGACACTTTCCTTCTGAATTTCTTCAATGCAATACATGCCATACCTGTGTTTTCCACTGGGCGCAAAATAAAGACCGGGGTGTTGTTGTAACATGATTCAATAAACAGTTAAAAAAAAGACAGCGGACAACGGACGACAGACAATTGGCAATTGGCAAAAAAAAATAGCAATAAGCAAAATTTTTTATGCTAGTAAACTTATAAACCTATAAACTATACCTTCACTTCCTCCGCAATGTATACACAGCCGCAATTATAAATCCAAAACCTGCAAATTGATACCACGTGATCACCTCTCCATCAAGACTGCCCCACACCAGCGCCATACAAGGTATTGCATACGCGATAGCTGAACCAAATATCGCACTTGTCCTTTGTATCAAATGATAAAAAAGAATATTTGCAAATACAGTACATACCAGTGCCAATGTAATCAATGCTGGCATTGATATATTCCATGTTTCAGTCTGCATTATTGTTGTTCCGGCACCTGTCAGCCAAAGGATGATGATTGAAATAAAACCCAATGAAAAAAAACCAACCGTAGTCAACGCAATAGGATGTATATCCTGGCAATATCGCTTCACCAGATTGGCACTTAACCCATAACAGACTGTACCGAATACAACAAAGAATACGTAGGAACTAATACGCCAATCCTGCTCCCCCAACACAAGTGTAGTGATACCAATACACCCTAAAATCAAACCCGCAATATGGTGTCTCCTCATTTTTGTTCCAAAGAAAAATACACCCCACAATAATGCAAAAACAGGTGTCAGACTATTGAGCACACCGGTGACCGCACTACCAAGTCTTGTCTCTGCAAGTGCAAATAAAAAAGCAGGGATGCCATTACCTGTAAGGACCACTAGTGTTACCAATAGAACTTTCCCTTTTGGGAATGGAATGCGGGAAATCAGAAAAATAGGGATGAACGCGATGGCGCTCAAGGCAATCCTCATCGCCCCGACCTGAATCGGCGTAAAATGTATGAGTCCTTTCTTGATCAGGATGAACGAGCCACCCCAAATGAAAGCCAGGAAAACAAAAGATGACCAGTTTTGCCATTCATGTTTACCTGGAGAAGTAGCGGAAACATCACTCATTTAGAAGCGGCTATTTCAATCACTTTATTCCACACACGCCATACATTTTTGTAACAGATCTTTTCGATGTCATCATCAGTATAGTCTCGCTTCAGTAGCTCTTCTATAAGATTTGGATACATGCTCACATCCTTTAATCCGGTGGGCAAACTGTCACCCACACCATCAAAATCAGAACCAATACCCACATGGTCAATGCCGGCTATATTCTTCACATGATCGATATGATCTGCCACACGTTGAACAGTAGCGTAAACAGCTGGATGATTTTTCTTAAAATCATCGACTATTGGTTTTGTTGCCGGATCTTCCTCGTTAAGATTTGCTTCCTTTAATATCTTTTCCAATTCTTCGCGATCTGCTTTCCATTTTTTATTCACATCTGCATCCAGAAAGGCAGATCCGAAATTAATCTGGATGACACCGCCTTTATCACCCAACAGCTTAATCATTTCATCACTCATATTTCGTTCGAATCCCGGTGTGAAATATCTGCATGATGAATGAGATGCGATGACGGGTGCACTAGAAATATCCATCACTTTATAAAAAGCCTGATCTGAAATATGCGATACATCCACCATGATCCCCACCTTATTCATTTCCCTGACGAGTTCAATTCCATATGGACTCAATCCACCCCATGTACGTGTGGTGTCATATGAACTGTCAGAGATATGATTATCCTTTCCATGCGTTAATGTTACATACCTGATGCCTCTGTCATAGAAATATCTTACATCTTCGAGTTTGGCTATTGGAGCTCCATTCTCCATGCCCATCGGCAAAGAGATCAGCCCCTTGACAAAATTGCTTTCGATCATCTCTGGAGAATTTCCTTTCCCGAATTTATCAGGATGTGAAGTGATCATCCAATTGACCAGGTCGATCAGGGAATCGGCCTTTATTTTTGCAGCCGGCAAATCGGATTGATACGCTGATGGGATATAAATCGACATAAATGGTGCTGTCATGCCCCCTTTTTTGGCTCTGACAAAATCAAAATCTCCTTCTTTGGACATGACCAGCATCGCAGCATTTTCGCTGTTCAATGGAAAATTTTTCGAACTCAGGCGCCACGGAAGATCAATATGGCCATCGGTGATGATCATGCGATAGGCTAATTCAAGAGCTTTCTGATGAAATTCGTTATCAGGTGGGGACATAGGTTGTTTTACAGTTGAACAGGCGAAGATAAAAACGAGGAGAGTGCAGGAAATTAAGGGTAGAAAACCGGTATTGTATTTCATGGTGTGAAATTGCAAAACAAAAGTGACTCATTACAGGTGGCTGAAGCCAAATCTCCTGCAATCTCTTATCCCTGGCCTAAAGGGCAGGGCAATTCAATATAATATCAAATTTTATTCTAAAAATTCTTTTCTTCTTTATGACCTATGGGCCGGGTATAATTCAATTTTAAATTAAAAGTGATTCAGAATCCTTTATTTCTTCATCCTGAATCCTGACCGGAAGGAGGACAGGGACCACCGTACTGATGATCTTCGGAATCATTCAATCCTTCTTCATCTGGTTTTTCATTCTCCCTGATATGACGTGTGATCGGAATATTCCAAACCACCCAATGCACCCATGTGCCTCCCGGCGCATCCGGATCATCCATGATCAATGCGAGACTTTTAGCCTCCATCGGTATGTCATCAATATCAAGGGGAGGATTAATGTCTTTACCATCGCACGTATATTGCGAGGGAATCTGTTCATGATCCCGGAATGCAGTGCTGCTTACTTTCATCATCTTGAAATGAACTGCTTTTGTCGAGAAATCGGGAATTATTGAATCGTCCATTTCAATAAATAATCATTAAGAAAGGAAAAATGGTGCTATTATAAATACCTGGACTGAAAATGATCGTGATGATTTGAGGTAAGATGCAGGTTATTCATTTTCATATCTCCCTGTTTTTTCAGTGATGACAATCCGGTAAATTATAGGTTTGATCGCTCCATTCGCATGGGGATGCACTTTTTTTGCAACAATATCGGGTGGTATAGCGGTCTTGCTGATTTTGGAATGGAGCATCCGGTCAACAAATAATTTCAATGCCTGGTATCTTTCCCTTTCACCTGTCAGTTCCTGGTATTGGCCCCATGCAATCACGCTTTTCCAGTTTGTATAATTATGCATGGTATCCACCTCAAAACATACATGAGGATTCTTACGCATCATCTGAATTTTTAATCCATCAATTGAATGTGCGATGATATGCTTTCCGTCATACACATAATTGATAGGAACCACATAGGTCTTGTATCCATCGTTGCATCCTATACGGCCAAAAATATTTTCAACGAGCACATCTTCAATCTGCTGGTCAGATAATATTCCAATCATATCATAAACTTGTTTAACAACCCTTTTCTTTTTAAAAGGATTTCATTTCGGATAGCTACACATCAGAACACCAGGGACCAATGCTTGCATCATTGATCCCCATTCCCCAATGCTCTTTTTCAATCAGGCCGAATACCTGATCAACATATTAATTCATCTCTTCTACCGGTTCTTTCCGTGCTTTGGTAATGCCTCCTTTCACATGAGCGAACTTATCTTTGTTTTTGACCATAAGTTCATTTACGTCATCCATCATTTCACGGCCCTTTTTGTTCATTTTTAATCTTGTATTG
This sequence comes from Chitinophagales bacterium, assembly GCA_038252065.1. Lineage (GTDB taxonomy): Bacteria > Bacteroidota > Bacteroidia > Chitinophagales > Saprospiraceae > Opimibacter. Next base: position 30,925 of record JBBSAQ010000022.1, on the reverse strand, counting down.
CTTCCCTTATCGGGTGCAAACAAAACGCCCAAAATAGCCCCGGCTGCTGCCCCGAGTGCAAATCCTGCCAGTATTTTATAAGTATTCTTCATGTTCGTGAATTTTGATTTGCACTAAATTAGGATCAATCATGCACCATGGCAGTGACCCACCTCACTGGACTGAATGATTCAAATCATTAAATCGTAATGCACGGCTGAAACTTTACTTTGGTAGAGTTGACTTATTCTATTCCAACAGGTTAAGGTGAACCTAATGCCTTTCTATCCCGGCTTATATTTTTGAAAAATTTCCAGTGAACCCAATCGTGTATAATCATCATAAAACAATTCCAAGTCTAATATCTTCATATTCCCTCCATGGGCCGACCCTTTCTTTTTGGAATAATTGGTTTGCAACATTCTGATAATAAGATATTTAAGCATTTTTTTCAGTTAGCTTATGGTTTAGATTTTGAAATACTTTACAAGCATTACAAAGATTTTATAGTTTTGCACTCTCTTAAAAAGAGGCTTTGGATCGGTAGTTCAGTTGGTTAGAATGCCGCCCTGTCACGGCGGAGGTCGCGGGTTCGAGTCCCGTCCGGTCCGCAAAACGAAAAGGTCACCTATCGGTGGCCTTTTTCTTTGTATCCAATGTGGCTCCCACATTCGTTATACATATGACCAACTTACCTCAGAATGAAAAAGGTACTATTCTTTTTAATCCTCATTTCTGCCTGCACACCTAAGCCAAAGGATCTCAGTAAACAAGCTGCAGAAGAAATCATAAAAGCAGATATGGCAATGAATGATATGGCTGTAAAAGAAGGATTCCATATCACATTACTTCACTATGCAGATGACAGCCTTGTCAAGCCTCAGGATGGTGAATATCCGGTCATAGGTAAAACAGCTCTCGAAAAATACTGGTCAGGCAAACCGGATACAAAAGCCATATCATGGAGTCCCTTCAAAGCTGATGCTGCTCAGTCAGGCGATTTTGGCTATACCCTCGGAAACTGGAAATTCGTGACAAAAGATTCAATTTATTATGGCAATTATTATACAATCTGGAAAAAACATTCGGATGGATCCTGGAAGTTTGTGGTCGATGGAGGCAATAATACACCACCTCCCGGCAAGGACTAACAAAAGAATACAATACTTACAACCTTAAGGAGGTATGTATTCAGATAAAGTCCAATGTTTATCTGAATGAGCCAAGTTTTTCTATTTGATTTATCGTAATAGTGCCATATATAGTTCTGTACCTGAGCCATAGACTGCGTTTTTATTTCATCTGGCCTGGTGAACTAGTATCTTTCTTTTGTGTTCAATTTCGTACATTTCACTGCGTATTCCCATTTAAATCAACATATTATGAAAAGCTTATTCCTGTCTTTTTGCCTTCTCCTATTTTCCCAACTGTCCTTTGCGCAAGAATGGGTTCGTCAAAATCCCTTCCCATTTCTATCACAAATGCATGATATTAATTTCGATGGCCCCTATGGTTTGGCTGTTGGAACTGATGCTACGATCTATACGACAACGAATAGTGGCAAAACCTGGGTTAAAGGGAAAGCAACGGATTCAACTAAAGTACTTGTCACTGTATTAGTCGTTCCCGGTACAGCCGGAAAATTTATGTTGGCTGGTGGTGATAATAATCTGATACTATCAGAAGATGGAGGAAAGTTTTGGAAGACGACCTATAATTATATCCCGAATACATATAAAGTCCAATCACTTCCCGATGGTACACTGATAGCTTTAGGAAGTGATTTTGGTCTTAAGAGCTTCAACAAAGGAAAGATTTGGTTTCCTTTCAACATGCCGGGTGTTGGCGTAACGGCAGGGCATTTTACAAGTATAATGAATGGCTGGGTAGCATTAGGTCCGCAATTCAAACAGCAGGTATGGGTCACTACTAACGGAGGAACTACATGGAGTCTTCGCGACCCATTGAAACACTCATTTATTAATTCCATCCAAATGGTAAATAACGAGGTGGGATACTTAGCATCTACAGATTTCATTTATCAAACCACTGATGGTGGTAATCATTGGTTACCCCTGCAAAACATTGCAGCTGAAGGTGGTATCAGTGATCTTTGTGTAGTCGCTGAGGGAAGTTTATGGTCTTGCATGAATGACGGATCAGTTTATTTTTCGATTGGCGGCACATGGACACAAATCGATCCTAAACTTCTTAATGCTAATAAGACATTAGGTATATGGGCCAACTTACAAGGCGAAGTCTGGATGGTAGGCAAATATTCTTCTATACTTTATTCCCCAAACTTTGGAAAAGACTGGACTGATCAGATACCTGCTGCAAAACAAACTATGTTTTCACCCAGCTTTGCAAATGGATTTGTAGGTATGGTCGGTGGATCCGACGGCGCGATCTTACGCACCACGAATGGTGGAGCTATATGGGAAAAATTAACTTTTCCAGTGAGTGAAAATTTTCAGGGATTGGAAATGATTAATGATCAGGTGGTCATCGCAGGTTCGAAATCAGGAAAAGTTTCTATGTCGTTGGATCAGGGAAATTCATGGAATACAATAGGTGCAGGTCTGGGTCCGATATCAAATCTTAAATCTTTCAATCAGTACGAAACCATAGTGACTACTGAGAATGGTAAAATATTTAAAACCACTAACAGCGGATCGAATTGGACGCTGGTGTTTAACAACGCCGCTGATCATTTAGTGGGCATAGATTTCTTTGACCACGCTACAGGATGGGTTACGGGTTGGAATGGAAAAGTCTTAGTGACACATGATGAAGGTGATACCTGGACTACGCTTTATAAAGACAAAATCAATAAATTTTCAGATGTCCATTTTACTTCATACCTGGAAGGATGGGTTATTTCATCAAACAACACCGATACGATATGGCATACTTTAAACGGCGGTTCGACATGGCAAAAAAATGTGTTGCCTGTAAAAACTTCCTGGAACGCTATTTCTTTCAAGGATGCGCAGACGGGATGGATTGCCGGGGGTATCGACAGTTATGGAGTTGTCTTGCGAACAGATAATGGGGGTGCCAGTTGGTATACAACCCATGTATCACCTGAAGACTTACTGGGTGTATATGCTATACCCGGGCAGGAGACTGTATGGGCGGTTGGTTACGGTGGCAATATTGTTAAATATAAAGCCTGCACTTCACTACCACAGATTGTGGAATTGAGAGTCAATGCTGAGCCTTGCACAGGTGATACAGTCAGTGTAGTGGCCGAAGTAAATAATGTGGATAAGTTCGAATGGACGTATCCCACAGGATGGATCCTTCTGGGGAATTCAAATAGTTCATCTATACAATTTATCGCCGGTCCTACGCCCGGGAATATCACATTAAATGCAACCAATGCATGTCAGGATAGCTCTGTCAAACTATCTGCGACTGTTACTCCTGTGGCTATGCCTGATGTGGTCATCGCGCTTAATCAGGATCTTATCGTGTCGAATACAACATCCGGATATTTTCAATGGCTGTTGAATGGGGAACCTATTGCAGGAGCTAATGATTTTCAATTTCAACCTATCGTCAGCGGATCATACCAGCTGATGTTTACAACCTTTACATCAGGTTGTGTGACGACTTCTAATGTGCTTGATGTGACAGTTGAGCCTCTGCAAAACGGTGATTGGGTACGACAGAATCCATTTCCATTTTTATCACAAATGTATGATGTCGATTTCGATGGAAAATATGGATTGGCTGTAGGCGCTGATGCCGCTATATTCACCACTTCAAATGGAGGGAGGACATGGATTCAGGGCAAAGGCACGGATTCAACAAAAATACTGACTACAGCTTTTGTTGTTCCCGGTCATGCCGGTCAATTTATGTTGGCTGGAGGTGACAACAATTTAATCATGACGAAGGATGGTGGTAAACTGTGGACAACAACAAACAATTATATTCCTAATGTATATAAAATTGAATCTCTTTCTGATGGAACGCTCCTCGCACTTGGTAGTGATTTCGGATTAAGGAGTACAGACGATGGATTGCTATGGTTTCCTTTTAATATGCCCGGCATGGGAGTGACAGCAGGTCATTTTACAAGTGTGATGAACGGATGGGTTGCCTATGGCAGCTTCAATAATGCGCAGGTGTACATCACTACCGATGGAGGTACGACCTGGAATATCCTGGATCCGCAGAAACATGCTGTGATATCTTCGATTGATATGATTGATGATCAGGTTGGATATCTGGCATCAAGGGATTTTGTTTTCAAGACTATTGATGGTGGTGTCACCTGGACCCAGTTACAACCGGTTTCTGTGGATGGTGGTATTAATGATCTACACGTCGCTGATGGAAATAATCTATGGACCTCTTTAAATAATGGCTCTGTATATTTTTCAACAAATAGCGGTGCGTCATGGCGGGAAGTAAATCCTAATGTTATCAACAGCAATAAAACCCTGGGGATATGGGCTAATGCAAATGGTGAAGCCTGGACCGTAGGAAAATATATTTCTATCCTATACACTCCGGATTATGGAGTGACATGGTCAGATCAGATACCTGCGTCGAAACAAACGTTATTTGAACCAAATTTTTACGATGAATTTGTAGGTATGGTCGGCGGGTCTGATGGCACCATCATGCGTACAAAAAACAGCGGAGCAAAATGGGAGCCTGTTAAGTTTTCCCGCAATGAGAATTTTTTCGGCCTCAATATGATTGATGACAACATAGCCATAGCTGGTTCTACTTCAGGCAAAGTATTTCTGACCGAGGATCAGGGAGATACCTGGACTGTCATAGGTGAAAATCTCGGCCAGATCACCGATCTGAAAGCTTTCAATCAATCTGAAATCTTCGTCACGATAGCAAACGGCAAGATCTACAGAACAACCGATGGTGGAGGACAATGGGATATTGTATACAACAATCCTTCGGATCAGCTTTTTGCGCTTGAATTCGCTGATCATCAGACAGGTTGGGTTGTAGGATGGAAAGGTAAAATCCTGGTCACCGCTGATGGTGGTGATACATGGCAAACTCAATATGAAGACGGAAGAAATCATTTCAATGATGTTCATTTTACATCACCTACTGATGGATGGGCGGTCTCCTCTTCTGTAACGGATACAATATGGCATACATCCGATGGTGGACAGAACTGGATCAAATCACAATTACCGGTCACTACCTTCTGGAGAGCCGTTTCATTTATGGATCAGGAGATCGGATGGGTCGCGGGAGGAAGCAATGGATATGGAGTGATACTTCGTACTGACAATGGTGGTGCGAGCTGGTATCTTTCACATGAATCACCAGATGCATTGCTGGGAATATACGCAGTACCTGGTCAGGAAACAGCCTGGGCTACAGGGTTTGGTGGAAACATAATGAAATATTCTTCATGTTCCGCTCCGCCTTCGATCACAGAGATCAGAGGTAATCTTGAGCCATGCGCCGGTGATACGATCAACTTTGTAGTCGATTTTAGCGGTGTTGATTTGTTTGATTGGACATTTCCATCTGATTGGTTTGTTCTTGGCAATTCAAATACATCGTCCATACAATTTGTCGTAGGTACAGATTCGGGATTCGTGACTGTAAGAGGCCGTGATGCCTGTGGTGATTCTACTGCAGTGCTCACCGCTGTTGTTGCACCTATCATTCCACCTGAACTTGCCATCTCACTTGAAAATGACACGCTTGTTTCTGGTGTTACATCCGGATTATTTCAATGGTTGTTCAACGGGGCGCCTATAATAGATGCGAATGATCCTACATTTCATCCGTTCGTAAGTGGGACCTATCAATTACATCTCACAACGTTTACATCAGGATGTGAGACATTCTCCAATGAAATAGATTTCATCGTTACCGGGACAAAGAATGTGGATCAGAATCGACTGCTGATCTATCCAAACCCGGCTTCACAAATATTGTATATCAAATACAGTGATGGCAAATCGATTCCGGCGGGCTCAAAAATTTCATTGATCAATACAGATGGGAAGATTATGATTTCAACGATTGCTGGCAGTGACCATCTATATGTTCATGGAGTACCTCCGGGTATGTACATCGTCCGGATAGAGAATAGCCATGAGTTACTTTTCAAGAAAATTACGATTCAATAAAAAATATATTGTTGCTTTTATGCAATAGTGATGTAAAAGGCATCTTCTGAAATATCAGGAGATGCCTTTTTTCTTTGACTGGTAGTATACAGTTCTTATGATTACATCCGGATATATTCCCGGTTGAATTCGTTTTTATTTCAGATCTATATTTTTTAAACATCCCAAAAGAGTTTGGTTTTATTCCCCTGATACCTTTTTTTCATCAATAAATCCAATGAACATGAAAAGGAAATCTCTTAAACTTACTCTGCCTTCACCTTGTGAAACTTCCCCGACCGAAATGTTCCGTGTTTTGGAAGGAAAATTTTGCAAAGGTTGCAAACGAGTTGTGGTCGATTTCAGAAAGATGACGGACAAGCAACTCCTTGATTATTTCAGCGAGCATCATGGAAAAATCTGCGGAGAATTCAGACCCCATCAACTGGATCGGGAGATAAGAATAAATATTCCAACAGGGATGGATAGGCTACGCCATAAAACGACTGCTGTGGCTACAATCGCGTCATTGGCGATGATAGTACCTGTGACACAAATGCAGGCCCAAGTCAATCATGAGATAACTGAACAACCTCTTCGTGGAAAAATAAATCCTGACGCGCTACCAAATGAAAATCAAAATAATAGCGATCCTGAAACAAAAATAGTGGGAACTGTAATGGATGAAAATGGAAATGCAGTGATATATGCTGTTGTGATGATACAAGAAATAACCCATGGACTTATTAAAGGAACAACAACTGATCTGGATGGCAACTTTCAACTCCCGGTTTCCATATCACGTTTAGAAAAACCAGGATTGTCTTTACTGGTCACATATACAGGATATACCACCACAAGAATTGAATTGAATACAGAAACAGCTTCAACACCGATAGAAATTGTTCTTTCAGGAGAAATACTATTGGGAACGATTATGGGAGCATTTGCTATTGCAGAACCTGAACATAGCATAAGCATGGATACAATCAAAAAATCTCCTGAAAGAGCGATTGAAATCAAAGATGCAATATTCATATCTCCAAATCCTTTTATACAAGATTTTCATGTGAAAGCCGAATTGTCTAAAAAGGACCTGTACGAAATATTTCTCTTTGACGAAGCCGGTAAAGTATTTTGGTCCGATACTAAAAAACTACACAAAGGCCTGAATGAATTTGATGTTAGATTTCAGGAACTAATACCCAGCGGTAATTATGTCTTCCATCTCCGATCGAAAGAAATGCAATTGAGCGAGATCCTTGTGAAAGCGGAGTAAAGGGAATACGGAATAGCGAATATTCAATATTCAATATTCCTCCATGTTTATCCCAGGTTGTGGAATACGCGCTGCACATCTTCGTCAGCTTCCAGCTTGGCGACAAGTTTGAGGACTTCTTCAGCCTGCTCTTCAGATAAATCAACAGTGGTGGTGGGGATCCATTCAAGATGTGAAGTAAGCACCGGGATTCCTTTTTCTTCCAGGGCCTTTTGCATATTTCCAAAATCGGAGAATCCACTTCTTGCCACAAGTACTTCTTTTCCATCCTCATCGACACCCTCTCCCATTTCCTGGAGGCCGGCATCGATAAGTTCAAGTTCAAGATCATCCGCATTCAATCCTTCTGGTGAAAGATTGAAAACACCCATTTTGTTGAATTGAAAACTTACACTGCCGCTGGTGCTCATGGCGCCATTTCCTTTGTTGAAGATAGATCGCACATTGGCGACGGTACGGACTATATTATCAGAGGCAGCTTCGACGATGACGGCGATACCATGAGGGCCATAGCCTTCATACATCACTTCTTCATAGTTTTCCATGTCTTTGCCCATGGCGCGTTTGATGGCGGCTTCTATTTTGTCCTTGGGCATATTGACACTCCGGGCATTCTGAATGGCGCGTCGGAGAGAAGAATTGGTCCCTGGCTCCGGTCCTCCGGCTTTGACAGCTATGGCGATTTCCTTCCCGATACGGGTAAACTGCTTGGCCATCCGGTCATACCTGGCAAACATTGTTGACTTCCTGACTTCAAATATCCTTCCCATCTGTTATCGCTTTAGGGGTGCAAAAGTAATGACAATAGCCTTATTAACACAGTTTAACGCCAATATCCTCCGGCTTAACATTATCACAGCACATTCGCGTTTTGAGTCCTTCTATTTTTGACCCATTGTTTATCAGGTATTGAAAGCATATGAAAACTAACTTTTTATTCTATCTAACCCTTATCCTGGCAGGCTTACAGTCATGCGAACCCGACACTTCTACTAAAAGGGTTGAATTAAAACTGGACACTGAAGCTTTTGACCGGATCAGCCTGGCTTCATCCTGTGATGTCAAAATTATTCAGTCTGACATCTACCAGGTAACCCTCACCGGGCGTCAAAAAGATATTGATGAAGTCGATGTCAATGTCATTGGCAATGTTCTGGACATAGCCGAACATGGTCACCATCCGGATGACTTCGTGATCAGAATCTATGTTCCTGAAATCAAAGACCTTGATTGTTCCGGAAGTAGTTTCATTTATGGAGAAAGTAATTTCACCCAAAACCAAAATATGAATATCCATCTTTCGGGCTCCGGTGATCTGGATTTTGCGGTCGTCACGAATGATCTTGATCTGGAGATTTCCGGTTCGGCAAATGCGTTGCTTGAAGGATCGATAAAAAATCTTGATGCTCAAATCACGGGTAGTGGATGGGTGAAATCGTTTAAGTTGAAAAGTGATTTTACCGATGTCAGGATTACCGGGAGTGGAAGTGCTGAGATAAATGTAAATACAGATCTTGATGTAATTATTTCAGGAAGCGGAGATGTTTTTTATAAGGGACATCCACACGTCAGCGTTGAGATTACCGGATCCGGAAAGGTGATTGATGCTAATTAGGACTAGAGACCTTTTCGATTTTCGATTTTCGATTTTCGATTTTCGATTTTCGATTTTCGATTTTCTTTCTGATATCCCGCTAATTAATACACATATACTTTTCACTGGTAAGTGTTTTACGCAGACAGGAGCAAGCCCTGTCAATACTATTCATATCACACTAAAAAGGATTATACTATTTTCGCTTCCGCTCTGTTATGGCTAAGAAGAAAGTAAAATCCAAACCTCAGGAATCATCCTTGACGAACCACACCTGGTGGGCTATCCCTCTTCTGGCCATCCTCGTATACATTCCTTCTTTTACTGGACAGTTTACCCTTGATGACAACCTGATTGTAGAAGATAATACTATGATCAGGTCGCTGAGTAATCTTCCGCAGATCTGGTCATCACATTATTGGGCAGGGAAGATTGATGCCAATGACACGAGCCTTTACCGGCCGCTGACGCTCACTACATATGCTGTCCAATATGCGCTGACAAAAGGGAATCCGATTCCATTCCATATCCTCAATATTCTCCTTCATGCATTAGTTTGTTTTTCATTGATGAAGCTTGTACAGCTTCTTTTCAAAAATAACTACCTGACATTTTTGTCCGGACTTTTCTTTGCCATTCATCCCATACATACAGAAGCCGTATCCGGCATTGTGGGAAGGGCAGAACTCATGTCCGCACTTTTTATCCTGACAGCATCCATTAGTTATCACCATTGGCGCGAAAAAGGAAATATAAAATGGTTAGTTGCTTTGCTTGTGTCCACGGCCGCTGCCATTACTTCCAAAGAACATGGCTTCATGATGCCCCTCGTCCTGGCCGTTCAGGAAACAGCCTATTATTTCAACACTAAAAAATACCTGTGGGGCAACAAGCGAATCTGGACAGCCATTGGAAGTGTTACCCTTATATGTATTTGCCTTTGGATAGTCCATAGTAAAATCACAGGACCACCGGTTCCGCATGAACAATGGCTTGGGGTGAAACCATCAAATCGAATCGCCACCTCATTGCGTACAGCAGCTGAATATTTGGGTCTGCATATCTGGCCGATGAAATTATCCGCCGACTACTGGACTGATGAGGTGCCCATTGTTGGATTTGGGCACATAAAGGTCATTCTGACATTGATTCTTCTGCTTTGTATAAAAGCACTTGCGTTTTGGCAGCGTCGAAGGATGGTACCTTTTACATGGGGGATCATGTTCTTTTTTCTGACATTGTTACCTGTCTCTAATCTGTTGTTTGCTGCCGGATTTCTTAAAGCAGAACGGATCTTATATATTCCTTCGATAGGAATCATCGTCGCGATGGCTGCACTTCTGGTCAGGCTCTATGAGACGAAGAAAGGAAAAACAGCCGCTTATATATTGACAGGTTTAATGACTTTGTTTTTCATCGGAAGGACCTGGATTAGAGCATCCGATTGGGAGAGCAATTATACCCTGGCACAGGCTACATTAAAAACTTCGCCCAATTCGCCTCGCTTCAATAACATGATGGGGCTTGAAATGGAGCATCAGAACAAGCATGAGGAGGCCTTAAAATATTATGAAAGGGCAGTAAAAGGAAATCCAAACCACGTACCTGCTTTGGTCAACCTTGCTACTGAGTACAACAACTTCAAGCGACCTGATGAAGCCATTGCCACATTGAAAAAGGCGATAAAAATTGATCCAAATACGGTGATCGCTTATGTCAACCTGATGTCGGTGTACCGGTCACAGGGAGATTATGACAACAATCTGGCTGTCGCTAACCAGGCCCTGGCTATGTTCCCCGGTTCAGCGCCTGTATTGTGGAATGCAGCAAATGCCTATCAATTGAAGCAGGACATGCCGAAAGCCAATGAACTGAGGGCAAAAGCAAAACAAATACAGCCGGACATTGGTGGAAATAAATAATTCTTTACATATTAAATATTTCCATTATATTTGTTGTGTAATGATTTTGAAAAATATGTACTGTGTATCAACATAAGTGCGTTCGAGATCGTTACTATAACAAATCATTCCCATGATGCGTATCGTAAATCGGATTATTAATCTATTCCGGGGACGAAAGACAAGGAAATCAACTCCTGTTGTCTCCGTCCGTAAGGAAGAGTATGAACGTTGGTTAGGAATCTAAATTCCTCTTCACGTTCCAGAACATATCAATCGCTAGCTTCGATCATTCGTTGTCTTTAAGCTAATGCTATATACCCAGCCAATTCCAGTTTCGATTCAATCATTTTCCCCTCCCCCTGCACCAATAAATGTCCGCTCCAATATTATTTAAAGGCATAATAAAGGGATCGGGAAGTCTTTTTTCCTATCTTTGGCTTGAATCCGTTAAAGCAAACAAGGCTTATTGCGATCCAAATTCCTCCCAACCGTTTATAATCGTATTCTTTAGCAGAAGAACAACAGGTTTTTTTATGTCATTTATCAAACTATGAAGAGGCTAGCAACATATATTATACTCCTTGTCGCTTTCATTTATTTCCTTGCCTGCACCCATGATCCGATTCTGGACGACGATAATCAACTTATTAAATTGTTGAATGAAAATGCGCTTGACGGCACATATGCACATTACATCCTGCCGGAGAGCAATGACTATGCAAACCTCCCAAACCAGGATGTTAAAAATCCGATCACAGCCATTAAAGTGCAGCTGGGTAAATTACTGTTCTTCGAAACTGGTCTCGGGCTACAGCCAACATATCCTATATCTAATCAGGCTTATTCATGTGCAACCTGCCATATTCCCTCACGTGGATTTACGGCAGGGCGATTCCAGGGAATTGCCGACGGCGCTATTGGATTTGGGGAACATGGAGAAGGCCGGAAAATAAATCCTATGTATAAAGGCGATGAGGTAGATGCTCAGGGTGCCAGACCTTTGGCTGTCATTAATCTCGCCTATGTCACTAATGCTTTGTGGGCAGGATCATTTGGCTCCTATGGTGTCAATGCAGGTACTGAGTCTGTATGGCATCAGGATACACTAGTCGAGATAAATTTCAAGGGGCTCCAGGGACTTGAAGCAAATAATGCCAGGGCATTGACGGTCCATCGCCAGGTCATCAATAAAGCCGTGACAGATTCACTGGGGTACACATCCATGTTTGATGAAGCATTTCCTGAAATTCCTGAAAGTGAACGCTATTCTCGAATCACAGGTTCTTTTGCCATAGCTGCCTACTTCAGAACCATACTTACAAATCAGGCTCCTTTCCAGAAATGGTTAAAAGGCGATCTGACAGCTATGAATGAACAAGAAAAAAAAGGCGCTGTTTTATTTTTCGGAAAAGCCGGTTGTGTACGATGCCACAATAGTCCATCACTGAATAGTTTACCTCATACATTCTTTTCTGTCGGCGTGAAAAATGAAAGTGAAACCGGAAATAAAGTATTCAGAACTGACCGTACAGATAAACGCAATCTTGGTCGGGGTGGATTTACAGGTGTCAGGGATGATATTCATAAATTTAAAGTACCTCAGCTTTATAATCTCAAAAACTTTGGCTTTTACTTCCATGGAGCAAGCAAGAATTCCATCAGGGAGGTTGTAGAATATTTCAATGCCGGAGTTCCTGAAAACAAAGAAATATCCCCTGCTGAACTTTCTCCTTATTTCCAGCCATTGCACCTGAAACCTGAAGAAGTCGACAACCTGATTGAATTCCTGGACAATGGATTGTTCGATCCTGATCTTGAAAGGTATGCACCCACGTCAGTAATGTCCGGCAATTGTTTTCCCAATAATGATCCACAATCACAAATAGATTTGGGTTGCAACTGATTGCACCTCATACGTTACACTCGTTTATTCTAAGCATATTATAAGGAGATCTTTAGATTGCATACGGACAAATAGTATCATATTTGCCCATCAGGATTACAACTCTTTTTCCGGTTATCTCTACGCGGATTTTGCCTGATATTAATCATACAAAATGATCAATCTCCTCATATCTAACCGCAAAAGAATGCTCATGATCAGTTTGGGTATTGTCTATCTGTGGTTTGGTATGCTTAAATTTTTTCCCGGAATAAGCCCTGCTGAGGATCTCGCTAAAGAAACGCTGTCAAAGCTGACTTGTGGCCTCGTGCCCACAAGAATCACATACATTGTTCTGGCGTGCTGGGAAGTGATGATAGGCCTTTTTCTGCTGCTTAACCTTCGTATTAAATTTGTAATTTATCTGGCTTTACTTCATATTCTTCTCACATTTTCACCTCTGTTTCTGCTTCCTTCCATGTCATTCAATGAAAAAATTTATTCCCTGACATTAGTCGGACAATACATTATTAAAAATCTGATCATCTTTTGCGCGCTTCTGTTTGTATTGCCAGAGAAAAAGGACTTGGTTATTGCATGATGACCATAGGAGGCGATAGATTCCCTGAAACAATGCCTTGGATTTCGGCAAAATCCTTAAGGTGTTAATCACTTTCTCTTTCATCTTTATTTGGTAAGCAAGTGTTAACAATCCTTATTGTGGTTTCTGGAATAGATGCGTGACTTATCTTCGACAGGTGCATCCAATGAAAAGCATATTAGCTTACTTGTGCCTAATCGTTTTTCTTTTCCCACAGGTGGAAAGCGAAATACACAATTATGCACACAAGGACGATTTTCATTGCACGGACAACAGTACCATGCATTTTCACAAATCTGAGCATCACTGTATCCTTTGCGACTTTACCAATAATTTTTCTGCATCACCCACATTAACCCAATATTCAATGGAGATACAGCAACCTGTATCTCTAAATTTCTTTTTCCCAACTACCAACTATTTCCTCCTGCCGAAGGACTTCCAGTCCCTGCGCGGGCCTCCTTCTTTAGCTTAAATTTTTTACGCCGTCCGGTATATCCGGGCTGAGCATGTTCATGGTGGTATCTCCATGTCTATCAAAATTTTAAGCTATGTATATTAACTATATGATTCTTTGCACTTTCCTATTGGGAACTGCAAATATTTATGCCCAGGCAGACAGCCTGAAAACGGATTCACTTTTACTTCTGCAGATTCAAAATGAAATGCAGCAACAACAACCACCTCCCCAGCCAAGAGTTGGAGCTTCTGCGAATCCAAATCTGAGTGTCATCGGCGATATGAGGGGCCTGTACCGAAGTTATGGCGTGCACAATTTCGATGCGGTACTTCATGAAGTTGAATTTTCTTTTGAATCGGTGATTGACCCCTATGCCAGGGCCAATTTCTTTTACTCAGTAGGCGAAGATGCTGCCACCGGGGAGTTCTCCAGTGAAATTGAAGAAGGATATCTCACCACGCTTTCATTACCAGCACATCTCCAGTTGAAGGCCGGCAGATTCAAAGAAGATGTAGGCCGTGTCAACCCGGTACATGCGCATGCTTTACCTTTTGTGGATGTACCCGATGCCTATTTCAATTTCTTCGGTGAAGAAGGTTTGAAAGGCGATGGTCTATCGCTGAGCTGGCTTTTACCAAATCAATCATTTTTTCAGGAATTGACTATCGAGGCAACCAATGTGGCAGAGAGTCCAAGTTTTGAACGAAGTAAGAAGAATAATTATCTCTATCTCGCCCACCTTAAAAATTTCTGGGACCTCACGCCCAATGCAACTCTTGAATTTGGCCTGACGGGAATCAATGGAGAAAATCATTCCGGCAAAATCACAAATATCCTGGCTCTGGATCTCACTTACAAATGGAAACCCGTGCAATTCAATACCTATAAATCAGTCACTTTTCAGAATGAATTTTATTACAGCCATGCCAAACTCGACAGTAATGCTGTGAATGCATTAGGCTACTATTCGATGCTGAATGTTCAGATAGCCAAACGGCTTTTTCTGGTTGGACGCTATGATTACTCCAATACACCTTATTCAAATTCTTTTGTGCAACAATCAGGTTCAGCCACCCTGGGTTGGTATGCAACTGAATTCCAGAAAATAGAAGCACAGGCAAAGTATACTACAACAAATGAGGCTTTGGCAGAAAATAATAACGAGAAGCAATTCACACAGGTATTGTTGCGATGGATTTTTGTTATAGGATCACACGGAGCACATATGTATTAGTGAAGAGTAACGAGTAACGAACGAATAACGAACGAGTAACGAGTAACGAACGAGTAACGAGTAACGAACGAGTAACGAGTAACGAGTATTGACAGGGCTTGCCCCTGTCTGGTACTTACGCCCAAATTGGGTTTTTATTAAAGGCAACCACAAGGGTCGCCTCTACATTTAATTAATTTGTAGTGACAGGGCTTGCCCCTGTCAGGTAATTACGCCCAAATTGGGTTTTTATTAAAGGCAACCGCAAGGGTCGCCTCTACATTTAATTAATTTGTAGTGCCAGGGCTTGACAATGTGTGCTAATTACGCCCAAATTGGGTTTTTATTAAAGGCAACCGCAAGGGTCGCCTCTACATTTAATTAATTTGTATTGACAGGGCTTGACACTGTCTGAGTAAAAAACATAAATGAACAATAAATCAAAAATCAAAAATTAATAATCATGAAATTGATAATAACAACATTAATATCCGTCTTATTTAACCAGTTGATATCCGCCGGCGCCATTCATGTCGTGACTACAACTCAGGATACGAAGAGTATTACTGAACTCATAGGCGGAGACAAAGTAGAAGTCTTTGCAATAGCTACAGGATATCAGAATCCGCATTTCGTAGATCCTAAACCAAGTTACATCATCAAGCTATCGAATGCAGATATGTATGTTACACTTGGGCTTGATCTTGAAGCTGGTTGGTCACCTTCATTGCTGTCAAGTTCTAGAAATACAAAAATCCAAAAGGGAAGTAATGGATATGTGGATGCTTCTGTCGGTGTATCGCTGATGCAGGTGCCCTCTTCAATCAACAGAGCGGAAGGTGATATCCACGCTTTCGGCAATCCACACTATTGGCTTGATCCATTGAATGGAAAAATAATTGCACGCAATATTTGCAATGGTCTTGAAAAAATTTCTCCTGAAAATAAATCAATATTTGAGGCCAACCTGAAGAAATTCGATGATCAGATTGATCTTAAACTGAATGCCTGGTCATCAGCAATGGCCCGATTCAAAGGTTCAAAGGTGATCGCCTATCATAATGAATGGTGTTATTTCGAAAACCGGTTCGGCCTTCAGATTGTAGATTTTATGGAACCTAAACCTGGTATTCCGCCTACCCCATCGCAACTTGTAAAGATCATCAAAGAGGTAAAAGATAATAACATCAAAGTGATCATCACATCACCTTACTTCACTGCTTCTTCTTCAGCTGTAGTGTCTAAGCAAACCGGTGCGAAAACATTAGTGCTGGCTACGTCTGTAGGCGCATTTGATTCGATTAAAAACTATTATGATTTATTTGATTATAACATCAGGTTATTGTCGGGCGCATTGTAAAAAATGACTAAACGGTCAATCGGTTAAACGAAATGACTTGCACGCATTTAATCTTCTGACTCTTTTACCTTTTTACCGTTTGACCTTTTAACCCTTTTTAAATTTTTTCCTATGTTAGAAATGTTTCAATTGGATTTCATTGTGCAGGCGTTTGCCGTCAGCATCATTATTGGCGTCGTGCTTTCCTATCTGGGTGTACATGTCGTCGGGAGAGGGATTGTTTTTGTAGATCTCGCACTTGGACAGATTTCTTCCCTTGGTGTAGCCGTGTCTGATTATATGGGCTATGGCAAAACAATTATTCCAATTGTATTCGCACTGACGGGTGCTTTGCTCATGTCACTGATCAATATCAGGGATAAGCGATTAAAAGTGGAAGCCATCATCGGGATTATTTATGCCGTGGCTTCGGCAGTGACAGTGATGCTTATTTCCAAAACACCGCATGGAGATTCGGATATCCAGGAGGTATTGTTTGGGAATATCCTTTCAGTGGATTGGGCCCAGATCAAACTCATTGGTATAATATTCGGGGCGATAGGATTGGTCCATTTTGTTTTTTACAAAAAGTTTTATCTCCTGACAGAAAGTTTTGAAGGAGATGAGACGAATACAGAAGCTATTGCATTTCGAAAAAACAAATTGTTCAGGCTCTGGAATTTCATTTTTTATATTTCCATCGGGCTTGCTATTGTATTTGCAGTCCGGACAAGCGGTGTCATTCCGGTATTTTCATTTCTCATCATACCTGCTGTAGGAGCGATCATGCTGGCAAAGAATAATCTGCGTGTTACCATTTTTGCAGTGATCATAAGTTTACTGGGTGCATATTTCGGTTTATTTGTTTCATTTCATTATGATTTTCCGGCAGGGTCATCACTCGTAGCTGTACTTGGAGGGATTTTTCTTCTAATTTCAATATTCTATTTTATCAGGAACAGGACAATGGAAAAGAAATCTTAAATGTTTGTTTTGTATTATTTTTGATACTCTACAGACATGAAACCAAAACTTCTTTTACTACACGGTGCATTGGGAAGTAGGGATCAATTCGTAGAATTGAAGCAACGGCTTATTTCTCAATTTGAAATTTATGATTTCAATTTTTCCGGACACGGATCAAATACAAGGGATGCCGAATTTTCAATTGATTTGTTTGTAGAGGATGTATTGTTTTTCCTTGAAGGGAACAATCTCGAATCCATCAATTTGTTTGGTTACAGCATGGGTGGATATGTGGCTTTAAAATTGGCAAAAGAATATCCGGGTTATGTCAATAAGATCATGACGCTGGGTACTAAAATTCATTGGAATAAGGAATCGGCAGAAAAGGAAGTAAACATGTTGATTCCTGAAATTATTGAAGAGAAAATTCCAAAATTTGCAGAGGACCTTCGGCAACGTCACTTCCCTAATGATTGGAAATCGATCATAAGGAAGACGGCGGCGATGATGACTTCACTGGGAAATGGCAAAGCCATGAAACCTTCCGATTTCGCTGCGATAGTTCAACAGGTACTGATTTGTGTGGGAGCAGAAGATAAGATGGTCACCATAAGGGAATCACAGGCCGTCGCGGATCTATTACGGAATGGTGACCTGATGATCATTCCCGGGTTTAAGCATCCTATTGAGACGAATGATGTAGAAATACTTTCAACTTTAATCCACAATTATTTCAATGGAAGATAATACAGTAAAATAGTCAAAAGTCATGGGTCTGAACGACGAAATCAGCCAAAAGGAAAGAATTGTCTTTCATAAATGGCAATATGCTTAACGCCCAGATCAAAAGCCATTATTCTAAATCACGACGCTAACTACTTCCTCATTATCATATAAGGGCCTCAGATTAAAGCGACCAGAGAAATCAAATAGTAAAGCAAGGAAATGATAACACCCACGCCTACAACAGATTAAGAACTAAATTCATATTGAATTTTATCATATTCATCTTTTTGCTATTTTTGATCAAATTCAAAGCTAAATATCATTCACTATGCGATTTTTCCCCCTATTCTTAGCGTTTTCAGTGATGAGTATCCGATTGGTTCAGGCTGAAGGAACTCACGAAGTTGCCCCAAATGGAGCTATTGTGGTCAATGGCAATAATACCACCGATATAGCGGCACTTCATATCAACCATGATGCCTATAATAACTTTGCCTCCTATACGAATCCTGACCCGCATAGCCGGTTATATATCCATATCATTGACCCTATAAAAGAGTGCCTTTACCTCGGGTTCAGTTTTGGACACCCTAATCAAACTTCACCAAATCCAACACATATCTCATATTCATACAGGATAAAAGACCCAAATGGGAATGTCGTCTTCGGACCGGTCAACATCAATCCGGGTGATGAAAATATATTGGATTGGTCAAGTGCTTATACGGGTCCGACACAATTACATGGAGCCGGAGGGTATGATGCCATTTTTGTGGCGTCATCCGATCTCAGTTCTCAGGGCTGGACAGGTGTAGGGGATTATTATATTGAATTTCAAAATGAGACTTCAACTGATTTTCTTATTGACTTCTGGGATATTTCTGTAGCCGATTGTTCCGCGGTACCTGCAGCAGAGAAGAAAGGAAGGATCTGGTCATACAACTGGTCCTTTTTCGCCATCAATGACTTTGGTTTTCCAAACCGTCCTTTTGACGGAGCATTTTATGTTTGTGCTCCTGACCCGGATGATCTAAGTGCTGCATTCATCACCAGGATTGATTTCAATGGCGCCGGCTTCCAACCTGCTGCTTTCAATGTTGCATTCAATAGCTTTGGCACACAGAATACGGGTGACGTAAACGAAGATCGTAAGAGTGTTGAAAACATGAATACAACTCAATCTGAATATTCAATTTTTCTGAATGATCCAGTTGAATCCTGCAAAACGGCCGTTGTCGGCGAAATAGATCTTCTTGGTGTCAGTCGATGCAATGCCGAAGAATACTGCATAAAATTTACGACAACAAAAGTTGGCCAAATCGATCTGCTTTTAGATTTTGATGGTCCGGATAGTATGTATACACCCGGCACAAAAGATGTAATCATTTCACATATTGTGACCGAGGATGAAGTCGGCATACCGACATGTATAGATTGGAATGGTTTAGATGGTCTTGGAAATTCTGTGCTTGAAAATAGTTCTTCTACGATACCTGTTATCATCTCTTATGCTCAGGGCATCTATCATTTCCCGATATATGACGCTGAATATATGACACAGGGATTTATGATTCAGGCTGTACGTCCTCCGGCTAGTATACCGCTTCTCCATTATGATGATTCCAATATATTTCAACCATCAGGTAGTGGCGAACCAAAGGTCCAAATAAACGGCTGTGTCAATCCATGTCACCGATGGACTAATTATAATGCCGGTACCAATGTGGGTTTTGGCAATCTGAATACAATCAATTCCTGGTGGTTTTCACAACGCATCATCAGGCAGGATGTATTTGTTCTTCCGGCTTACTATGCATGCGGGATTGAAGGCCCTACACATTTGTGCCAGGGTGGAACATCAAGTCTTACATCAAAGCCTGAAGTTATTCCTGCGAAGGCAGCAGGTGAAGAGATCGTGAGTACAACATGGTCTGGTCCCGGTATCGTCGGATCAAATACAGGTAGTGAAATTACAATCAATGCAGGCGGTACATACAGCACCGTTATACAATGGCTGACCGGATTTGGTGACACATGTCAGACGTCTTGTGAATATCTCGTCACAACAGACCCACCTCTCACGTCTTCAATTGATACATTGATCCTATTCGGACAATCAGTGCATATCAACGGCGAAACCTATACAGAGTCCGGCGAGTACATACAGGAATTAACATCAGCGAAAGGTTGCGACAGCATATTGACCATAAGAGTGAGAGTATTGCAAACGGCTATACATTACAATCTCAATGCCTGTGTCTCGCACAATAATGGTGATGGAACAGATATGGATTATTCAGAATTTACACCTTTGTATCCGGAGCCTTTGTCCTGTGCATCGGTGACAGCAAGTATATTACATCGTGATCCTCCTGCAAACAATAAACACTCCTGTACAAATGGTGTGAATAATTCAATAGCTATGTGTGTGAGTTCTCTTGATACATGCACCTATATTCCCGGAAACGAAAGGTCAGTTGTATTTGAGGTAACTGTTACACCAGCTCATGACACAGCAGTGCAATTGACTGGGTTGACATTTTTCGAACAGGCACCTGTGACGTTTAACTGGCTAAGTGGAAATTCAGGGCCTAATAATTTCCCGACCTTATATGGAATACGTATCCTGAAAAACGGGACAGAGATTTATCGGAAAGAAGCTATTACTACCACCAATGCCTGGACACAGCAGGCATATGATTTTACAGATGACATTCTTTTTGTTACAGACGGACCTGCTGTATTTCGGTTTGAATTATTGCCTTATTGCCTCACAGGTAATGGTGCTGCGGTGGCCGCATGGGATCTGGATGAAATTAATATCACTGCGAGTTGTGTACCGTTCAATTTCACACCGATCATCAGTGGTGTGGTGAATACGCAAGCCGGACGTGCCGTCAAAGATGTGGTGATAGAGCGTACAGAAGATCCGGCTTTTCAGACCGGTGTGGACGTATTGACAAATGAATATGGCCAATACACATTTGATGACAATGAACCAGGTCAGCACTATTCTTTGAGTGGGTATAAAAACACGGATTTTCTCAATGGTGTCAATACCCTTGATCTGATCACTATTCAAAAACACTTGTTGGGTATCAAAAAATTTGATTCTCCATATCAGTTCATTGCTGCTGATGCCAATAAGAGTAATACAGTGAGTGTGATGGACATATTGGAATTGAGAAAACTTATTTTAGGAATAAACGCTGAACTTCCACACAACACAAGCTGGAGATTTGGAAATGCTGACCAAAATCTGGTAAGCACCTATCCATGGGGCTTCAAAGAAACCATTGAAATAGAATCTCTTGAAAAAGACATCAGGGATGCCAATTTCACAGGTGTGAAAATCGGTGATGTCAATGGTGATGCAAAGACCAATGTGCTTGATCATGATATCAGTGTGAGAGACAATAAAACATTGAATTTTAATATCAAAGATCAAACACTTATATCAGGAGTACCTGTTCAAATCGATATTACATCTGATAATTTTACAGATGTGGTTGGATTTCAATTAGCGCTGAACTTAACTGAAATGGATGTCAGGGAAATACATGCAGGGAAGCTGGATATAGGAAATGAAAATTTCAATATTACTCCACAGGGGTTACTCAATATGAGTTGGAATGGTTACAAAAATCTGAGTATAGGAAGTGATGAAGTATTGTTTAGCTTCATAGCTACTCCACATCGTTCAGGCCATATGTCAGAAATGTTGAAATTGGATCAATCGGGATTAAATGCTGAAGCCTATATGGGAGAAGACTTGCAGGTTGTTCATTTGGACATTGAAGTATTGAAAAATAAAAACTCGCCTGGTGACAATATCCTTTACCAGAATGAGCCAAATCCTTTCTCTTCAAATACACAAGTCCGGTTCCACCTTGAAAATGCCGGAGATGCTTCCATCAGAATCTTTGACCTGTCAGGACATCTGCTTAAAGAGATTAATGGGGCCTATGATAGAGGTATGAATAAAGTAGAGATCTCGAATGCTGATCTGGGTATCAATGCAGGTGTCGTCATTTGTCAACTTCAGAGCAATGGATTTGTAGCGGTGCAGAGGATGGTGGTCATAAGATAATCTGTGATCGAGTGATCAAGTGATCAAGTGATCGAGTGATCGAGTGATCAAGTGATCAAGTGATTGAGTGATTGAGTGATCTATAATCAGTAATCAGATCAAAGAAATTAACGGACGTTCGAGTGTCTCTGACCTCGAACCCACGATAAACAAATGAATCATGAGTAACGCATAACGAAAGCTGATCCGGCTTGATGTCTGTGGGCTCCGTGCGAAAATGGATAAAATGTTGCGAAAATGTGTCAATATGATGATGTGACAAAGTGGTGACATTAATTTCATTGCGTCTTTGCACCTTCGCGAGAGAAATTTGTTTAACTATTTAGTAGGGTACCCTCTTTGAATATTCCTTGTGAAATAATAAAGGGATGGTGAAGGAGGGATTTAAATGAACATTTCTTTCCTTCATGGCATTCTCTGTACACTTTGCACGTGGATAGTGAACTTCTTTTTACTTAAGCAATACAGTTAAATTGTATACGCTGGTCAGATATATGAAATACATAATTATTTTAATACTGATCACTCAACATCTTGCTGCGCAGAATGTGATGATCAGTAATGAAGATTTTCCGAATGAGCCTTCGATCATGATCGACCCCGGGCATCCGAATGTGCTGATCGGAGCGGCGAATCTCAACAATTATTACATCAGCATCGATACCGGGTATACGTGGACAAAACATAATCTCAGTTCATCTTTTGGTGTATGGGGTGATCCGACTATATCTGTTGATACATCAGGGAATTTTTACTTTTTTCATTTATCAAATCCTTCTGGTGGACATTGGATCGATCGGATTGTTTGTCAGAAGACAAATGATAATGGACAATCGTGGACAGATGGAACGTTTACCGGGCTGAATGATACTAAGGCACAAGACAAACAGTGGTGTGGAATAGACCGGACGAATAATAATATCTATATCACCTGGACGCAGTTTGATCGGTACGGATCTTCGAGTCCAACTGACAGCAGTATCATTTTGTTTTCAAAGTCACTTGATGGCGGTGATCACTGGAGTAATCCGAAGCGGATCAATAAAATAGCCGGTGATTGTCTGGATAGTGACAATACAGTGGAAGGCGCTGTTCCTGCTGTTGGGCCGAATGGTGAAATTTATGTCGGATGGGCAGGACCCTCAGGACTTACTTTCAACAAATCTGTTGATCAGGGTGAAACCTGGCTTGATGACGAAATAGTGATCAATAGTATTCCCGGTGGATGGGATTATACGATGAGTGGGTTACAAAGATGTAATGGATTACCCATCACTGAATGTGATCTGAGTAGTGGCCCGAATCGCGGAACCATTTATATCAACTGGACTGATCAGCGGAATGGTGCCACGAATACGGATGTGTTTCTGGTAAAATCAATTGATGGAGGAAACACATGGAGTAATCCAATAAAGGTAAATGATGACGTTTCAAACCGTCAGCAATTCCTGACCTGGATGACCATTGATCAGACCACAGGATTTCTTTATTTCGTTTTTTATGACCGGAGAAATTACGTTGATGACTCTACGGATGTCTTTGTGGCTGTATCGATGGATGGAGGGGACACATTTATCAACAGGAAAATAAGTGAGTCTCCTTTTGTGCCAACGAATCAGGTTTTTTTTGGTGATTACAACAACATTACGGCTACGAATGGCATCATACGACCTATATGGACGAGGCTCAATAATGGAAGCCTGAGTATCTGGACAGATATCACCACCCTGAATGATATCATCACAGCCACAAATGAAAATGAATCGGCTGTTTCGAATTTGGATTTTGAAAATTATCCAAATCCATCTTCGGATTATACTTATGTTTCATTCAAACTTCATGAAAGGTCAAAAGTCAGTCTGATGATATGTGATGCTTCTGGCAGAGTGATGCATAAAGTGATCAATTCCAGATCCATGGGGTATGGAAAATATGTGGAGAAGGTAAATCTGGACGATCTGAATATACCAGATGGCGTATATTTTTTAAAGCTTGAAATAAATCATCGGGTGAAGGTGACGAGGCTGATTGTGGTAGGTGAATAGTGTTCTTCGACCGGCGCAACGCATCCTGGTACCGCAGCTCAGCAATCATAGTGAATAGTGAATAGTGAATAGTGAATAGTGAATAGTGAATAGTGAATAGTGAATAGTGAATAGTGAATAGTGAATAGTGAAATTAATACTATAATGTAAAAAGAAGGGTATTATTATCAACTACCTTCGTCGTGGCCCTCTACTTTTCGTGCGGAATAAAATGGTGAGCTTCCAATTTTCATTTGAATACATATATGGGATTTTATATTGAGACGGCGAGATTAAGAATGAGACATCTCAATGCTTCTGACTCTCCATTTATAGTCGAGCTTCTGAATTCAAAAGGATGGCTTGACTATATTGGTGACCGGAATGTGCACAC
Organism: Chitinophagales bacterium; assembly: GCA_038252065.1. GTDB lineage: Bacteria > Bacteroidota > Bacteroidia > Chitinophagales > Saprospiraceae > Opimibacter. The sequence continues at coordinate 6,364 of JBBSAQ010000022.1, read as the reverse complement.
TATTGAACAGGCAGAAGCGTATCTGTTGAATGGACCGATGAAAAGTTATGCCGAGAATGGATATGGTTTGTCTTTAGTCAGTCTGAAGGAAGGAGATATTCCTATTGGAGCTTGTGGATTGTTAAAACGTGATTATCTGGATACGGCGGATCTTGGGTTTGCATTTTTGCCGGAGTACATAGGCCAGGGATATGGATATGAAAGTGCTTTAGCTGTTTTGGCATATGCGCACCATGAGTTGAAGATTTCATCGGTGTTTGCTTTTACAGTACCGCATAATGTGGCTTCGATTAAGTTGCTTGAGAAGCTTGGATTTCGTTTTGAAAAAGTGTTTACGATGCCCGGAGAGGCAGAGGAATTGCTATTGTTTAAAATTGGGAATTTTGAATCTGGAAGGAAATCGGGAATAGAGAATTTTGATCTCTGAATAAAGAGCTTGAATTGGGAATGAAGAAGGGAGAAGGGAATACGGAATGAGGAAGGAAATCGGGAATTGAGAATTTTGATCTCTGAATAAAGAGCTTGAATTGGGAATGAAGAAGGGAGAAGGGAATTTTGAACAAGGAGCAAGGAAGTAGGAACAAGGAAGTAGAATGAAAAATATAAAAGGAAAAATGTTTTTATTTGTTTAAAAGTATATAAGCAATATTCGTGCACTTCGTAAGCGTTTGTAAACGTTTGTAAACGGATAAATCAGGAGTCTAAAATACTTAATATCTAACGGCAAATCGGTCCGCATATTTAGGGCAAATACGACCTCTTCATAAACGCTTGCAAAAACATATACAAAATCATCAGACTTGCTTTTCGTATTTTTAATCATTATCCTCTTTTCATTTTAACAAACCCAAACTAAGATGCAACGTACCTTATGGATAGACCGGAAATTTAATTTCGACTTCCCTGTCGGTCTGTTTCCAAATATCCTCGAACGCTTGCGTGGAACCCCGTTACGATTAAAAGAAATGACATCCACTTTAACTGAAAAAGAAGCGGAATTAAAACGCTCTGGCAAATGGAGTATCAAAGAACAAATCGGCCACCTTGCTGATCTAGAAGCTTTACATGAAGGCCGGATCAATGATTTCCTCCTCCGGAAAGAATCCCTGCGACCCGCAGACATGTCAAACGCAGCTACAAATAAAGCCAAACACAATGCCTCTTCTATTCAGGAACTGATCAATAATTTCTCCGCCAAAAGAATTGTTTTTGTATCACGTCTCGAACAACTTAGTGATGAAATACACGACGTAAAATCAATCCACCCAAGATTAAAGGTGCTCATCCGGCCCATTGAAATGGCATACTTCACCGCCGAACATGATGATCATCACCTGACAAGCATCCGGGAATTAATGAAATAATCGGAATACATTTGGTTTTTTAAGCTTCAATTTTTCAAATTCAATCCCTATTGCTCCCATGGCCACTACCCGAGCTGAATGTGATATCACAAAGACACAAACAATTATAGATCTACTCGCGGTTCCTGCGGAACAACGTGATGAAATATGGAATCTAAAATTTCTGACCGATGTACAGACCGCAAGCTTTGCCTGTACGGATCCGCAAATTGTAAAAGGTCCTGATGGTTTCCCCTATTTTGGTCTCAACTTACCAGAGGCCGGAAAACCATTTACCTCTTATTGTATAAAAAATATGGCTGAAGATTTTCTTCTTGACAATGGCTACGGTGTCGTCATCAATCCAAAAGAAAATGCAGCTGATTGGGTCTTCTCCTATGGCGATATCGTCAATCTTCAAATCAATAAAATATTTTATTCACCGGCTGACGACATTCCGATTGAGCCTGAAATCACTATCGATCGAAATGAAAAAGTATTAATCGCCCAGCCGTCTGAATCTTACCTACCAGCCAAAGTCAGAATAGTTCTTCGAAACTATTTAAAATACTTTGGCGTAGCCGAACCAAAAATCATGCTTCTTTCCAGAACATCCGATGGAAAAATAATACAGCAATTGGCCATCAATATTTTCAAAGAAGAAGTTGGGCATCCTGAAAAACCAGGCGACTTTATGCGGCAGCTTGGCTGGTTTTTGCCAAGACATTATATACTTGTACTGGTGCCCAAAAACTCTGAGCTGGCAGGCCATTTTGAGGATATGTAAGTTAAGTATCCCTGATGGATGCCAAACCCTCACTTGCAAGAGTCTAAAAATCAATCATTTAATATTTTCCTTAAATACAATTGTGTTTTCCTTAAACATAATAGTGTTTTCCTTAAACATAATAGTGTTTTCCTTAAACATAATAGTGTTTTCCTTAAATACAATCATGTTTTCCTTAAACATAATAGTGTTTTCCTTAAATACAATCATGTTTTCCTTAAACATAATAGTGTTTTCCTTAAATACAATCATGTTTTCCTTAAACATAATAGTGTTTTCCTTAAACATATTTATGTTTGCCTTAAATACAATCGTATTTGCCTTAAACATTACCATTGTTTTGCCTGATCCTTAAATACCCTGTTAAATATTCATTTATCGAAAAATGAACCCTTGTAAAAATTGCGGTCATCCGGTGAAAGATGTGTATTGCGGTCATTGCGGCCAAAAAGCAATATTGGACAGGATCACATTAGCCTAACTCTGGGGTGAGCTGTTTCATTTTTTTTACCCATATCGAGCATGGGTTTATTTTCACTTCTTTCAAAATGTTGACAGCTCCGGGGAAAACAGTTTCCTCATTTATCAATGACAAGAGAAAAAGTTATCAATCCCCTATTTCATACTTCCTGGTCTGGACAACTATATTTATTTTATTCCTGTACTAGATGGGAAAAACCTTTGGTGAAAACACGGTGATCGATTACAAAGATTACCGGGGACCGTCAGGAACTACAAAATTGGCCATAAGTCACCTCAGTATTGTGCTGACGATCCTCATACCATTCCAGGCGTTGTATTTATATCTGCTTTTCGCCAGGGTAAACTATAACTATTTCGAAACTCTCGTGGTCGCAATCTATATGGTTGGAACTGTGATTCAATTACAATTTATATTTGCTCTTGCAGCATTGATTTTGTATGGTTTAAATCGCTCTGCGATTGATCTCAGGTTATCTGACGGACTAAAATTTGGTTTATTTATCTGGTTCTGTATTGATTTCATAAAATTATTTACTGTTAGGAATAAATTTGTACGAGTTTTGGCATTCGTCATACTCGCCGGTGCGACATTTACTCTTTGGCGAATATATGGAGTGCCTTCTTTGGTCGGATTATTCCTTGAGAATAAATAGATCTTTTACTATGTTCATAGAATCCTATCCAAAAATCCATTTATACTGACGCATCGTCCAGGCCAAGATGTTCATGGATGAACAGTATCATGAGGATATCAACTTTATGCACATTGCTGATGAAGCCTTATTCAAAGATGATTCAGGCAATTGGTTCTCCCTGGGGGAGATAGAAAAATGATCCGGCCTTTAAACTTCATTAACAAGGTGATCAATACTACGGCTATATCGGTCATACGTTAAGTCTGCACTACAGTCAATTGACTCTACATAATCAGAACAAATAGTGACTCGAATCTTCAGCATATTTCTCTTAGTTTATTATGCAGTCGGCACGCTCTGCCTTCCGATGGGAGATTTTTCGAGTTTACAGGATGTCCCGGGCATGTACCGCTATTGCAAATCCACCGAACAGCCGGGCATGAGCATTCTCGGGTTTGTCGCGGGGCACTTACTCAATCTCGATGGGATGTCGGATGTCAGGGATCATCACGATACACAAAAAGCACATACAACCCCACCCAAACATCATCAGCATGTAAAGGTTATTGGCGTACTAACTCTTGCTGTACACCCCGCTCCAAAACCTACTCTTCAGTTGATTCAGGCTGAAAACATCACTGATGAATTCTATCTATCAGATTATGTAACTGATATTTTCCATCCACCTACTGTTTAATGGACCTTTTTTCTTTTACCTGATGCACGTGTGTATCCGGTTGTCATTTTCTTTTAAACCATTAAACAATAAAATCATGAAAACTAAATTCTTCATGCTTATCTGTGCTACAATCCTTTGTGGTGCACTTAGCGCTCAAAAAATAACATTGGATAAAGTTCCGGCTCCTGTTGCATCCGCTTTCAAATCCAAATATCCTGCCGTGACACACGCCAACTGGATGATGGCAGATAGTGGCAAAAACTATGCTGCAGAATTTATGGTCAATACTTCCCGTCAGACAGCACAATTCAACCCGGCGGGCGGATGGCTCAAAACGGACACTTCCATTAAGTCCACTGAAATTCCAGCCGTGGTAAAGGAGACCATTACGAAACAATTTACAGGCTATACAATTGGTTCAGCCAGCAAAATGGAAAATGCTGATCATGGAACCGGCTTCGATGTAGAACTTGCAAAAGGAAAAGACATCGTGGATGTCACTCTTTCTGCAAAGGGTGTGGTGATGAACCAGGAACCCCGTCAGGCCAGTCCAGTGAAAACGAATTAAGTATCCTTTTCAGTTACATGTTAGTTTGAACAGTGAAGGAGCCATGTGCTCCTTCACTGTTTTAACAAAGATTACACAGATGAACGCAGACGTGGTGAAAGTCTGATGGGGTGTGTTTTAGTATTGGGTAAAAATGAAAGGTTTTTATTCAAAAATATGAGTCAATTTCTCTTTCAGTTATAAACTATAACTTAATGTTTATAACACAGCAATGACGGGATATACAAGCACAACTGCTCTTTATTTTAATCCTCCAAAAAGCATCACCATAATCGTAGCGCTAAACTTATATTTTTTTCATTCCTATAGTAAATCGAGTCGGGGAATTTTCTGCACACCTGATGATGGGATATTTCCTCATCATCCGTAGATGAACAAATAGAGTTGGTCATGAGATCGGATAGCCCTTACAAAGTTTTGTACCATGACATTGGCATGCAATTCATAAATTTTTCGAATATGAAGGTTCATTGCTTCTGCCTCATTCGCCATTAAAACATTTACCTTCGATTTCATCTGAACCACACTACAATGTTTAGTGTTTAGTAAACTTCAATATATAGGTAAATGGAATTTATCGACTACTATAAAATACTTGGACTTGACAAAAAAGCAACGGAAGCCGATGTCAAAAAAGCCTACCGTAAGCTTGCACGGAAACATCATCCGGATCTGAATCCGAACGATACATCGGCTAAACAGAAGTTCCAGCAAATCAATGAAGCCAATGAAGTGCTCAGCGATCCCACGAAAAGAGCCAAATACGATAAATACGGCAAGGACTGGATGCATGCCGAGGAATTCGAAAAGCAACGCCAGCAACAAGAACAGTACAATAAACAATACGGCCAAAGTGGAGGACGTCAGCGGACAAGCGGATCTTTTGAAGAAAGTGATTTTTCAGATTTTTTTGAATCCATGTTCGGAGGTGGAAGCTTTGGTGGGCGTCAGGAATCCGGAGGAAGGACTTCAGATCCCTTCAACAGAAGAAGTAGCGGCCAGTCTAAATACCGGGGTCAGGACTTCAATGCAGAAGTGCAGCTCAACTTAAAAGATGTATTTACGACGCAAAAACAAACTCTTTCCGTAAATGGCAAAAATATCCGCATCACTATTCCTGCAGGTATTGAAAACGGTCAGACGATCAAGATCGCAGGTCACGGTGCACCAGGGGCAAACGGCGGACCGAACGGTGATCTGTATATAACATTTTCAATCACAAATGAAACGGCATTCAAGAGAGAAGGCGCTGATCTCTATACTGAAGCGAACCTGGATATTTACGTCGCCATTCTCGGCGGTGAAATGACCATTGATACATTTGATGGAAAAGCAAAACTCAAGATCAAACCGGGAACACAAAACGAAACAAAAGTCAAGCTAAAAGGAAAAGGTTTCCCATTGTATAAAAAAGTTGGTGAGTTTGGTGATTTATATGTGACCTATAAAATAAAAGTCCCGACCAATCTGACAACGAAGGAAACAGAATTATTCACTCAATTGTCTAAACTGAGAAAAGATGGCATCTAAAAATATCGTATCCGTTGATCAGTTTTGTAAGCATTATGGGATTGAGGTCTCATTCATTCATTCGCTGATTGATCACGGACTGACTGAGATAACGATCATTGAAAATACACCCTATATCCCGGGAAAGCAAATCAAAGACATCGAGCGGATGATACGGATGCATTATGATCTTGAAATAAATATGGAGGGAATTGAAGCTATTTCTCACCTTCTTGAACGAATGGACATACTTCAGAAAGAATTGAATGTATTCAAAAACAGATTGTTGTTTTATGAATCAGATCAATCCTGAGTTTCAATCTTACTGATCAGCCTGTTTTTCTTCAGGTTCAGCAGGAT
>JBBSAQ010000021.1:0-60233 GCA_038252065.1 Chitinophagales bacterium | reverse complement strand
TCTCATTTCTTTGCAAGATGTGCACAGGCATCACCATCTATTGATTACATCTGTGAACCGCCGTGATACGTGAACCGTACGTCCGGTGGTGTGAGAGGGATAAGGTAAAAGATTTCCTTTTACCTTACCCTACTCGATTAGGTGATCTTCGTTCTTCCGTTCCCTTCAATTATATTTTTTCCTATATATTTGTGCCCCTGAATGTAAGGGTTATACACATGCGATCAGATATTGGTACTCCATCAGCTATACTACTTTTAGAAGACGGGATGTATTTCGAAGGAAAGGCTGCTGGTAAAGGCGGTACTGCGACCGGAGAATTATGCTTCAATACCGGCATGACCGGGTATCAGGAAATATTTACAGATCCTTCCTATTACGGTCAGATCCTTGTCACCACCCATGTTCACATAGGTAATTATGGAATAAAAAAGAGTGATGTAGAAAGTGGCCAAATGCAGATCAATGCACTCGTGTGCAAGACTTTTGTCGACGAATACAGCAGGGCTTTAGCAGATCAATCGATACAGAGCTATTTTGAAAATGAAGGGAAACTCTGTATATATGGAATTGATACAAGATCAATTGTTAGACATATTCGTAGTAAAGGGGCGATGAATGCAATTGTATCAAGTGAAATCACAGATATTGATGTCCTTAAAAAAATGCTTCAGGAAGTTCCTTCTATGGAAGGATTAGAACTAGCTTCAATTGTTTCCACAAAATTTTCATACGAAGCAGGTGATCCTAATTCAAAGTACAGGATCTCGGCTTTAGATTTTGGTATCAAGGCTAATATTCTCAAATGCCTTGTTGATCGTGGATGCCATGTTAAAGTTTTTCCGGCAAAATCAACATTTGAAGAGATCATGTCTTTTGCGCCGCAGGGTATCTTTCTCTCCAATGGACCCGGTGATCCGGCGACTATGACATATGCTATCAACACGATCACCAAGCTTGTAAATTCAAACATTCCTCTTTTTGGAATTTGTCTCGGTCATCAGTTATTGGCCTTATCACAAGGCATTTCTACATACAAAATGCATCACGGACATAGAGGTATAAATCATCCGGTACTTAACATGGTTTCAGGCCTGTGCGAAATAACAACACAAAATCATGGTTTTGGTGTTTCACCTTCCGCAGTATCAGAATATAGTGATCGGGTTGATGTCACTCATGTCAACCTGAATGATCAGACAATTGAAGGGCTCGCCGTAAAAGGCAAGCCGGCTTTTTCAGTCCAGTATCATCCGGAATCTTCACCCGGCCCACATGATTCCAGATATTTGTTTGATCAGTATATTTCTCTAATCGAATCGCTTAATTAAATTTATATTCCTACGTCACGATTTATTCCAAAACCATGAGCGCTATAGTAGATATCATTGCCAGGGAAATACTAGACAGTCGAGGAAACCCTACTGTTGAAGTTGAAGTCATCACTGAATCAGGTATTGTAGGCAGGGCAGCAGTACCTTCAGGTGCTTCAACAGGGAAACATGAAGCTGTTGAATTGCGAGATGGGGATCCAACGCGTTACTTAGGCAAAGGCGTTCTTGATGCATGTAGAAATGTTGAAGAAAAAATAGCCGAGCAGCTGATAGGCATGGATGTATCTGAGCAATTGGAAATTGATCAGGCAATGATTGATCTTGATCCTAATCTAAATAAATCAGGAATCGGTGCGAATGCAATGTTAGGTGTTAGCCTGGCCGTTGCGAAAGCAGCCGCTGCGGAGCATCATCAACCTCTGTTCAGGTATATCGGTGGTGTAAGCGCACATGTCCTGCCAGTGCCCATGATGAATATACTTAATGGAGGATCACATGCTGATAATAGTATAGACTTTCAGGAATTTATGATTATGCCTGTTGGCGCTGATCATTTCAGAGATGCCCTTCGCATGGGGGCAGAAGTTTTTCACCATTTAAAAAAAGAGCTTCATGAAGCTGGACACTCAACGAATGTTGGTGATGAAGGAGGATTTGCACCAAATCTAAAATCAAATGAGGAAGCCATAGAGGTCGTATTAAAAGCGATTGAAAAAGCAGGTTTCCGGCCAGGTGAGGATATCGTAATAGCGTTAGATGCAGCTGCCTCAGAATTTTACAACGCACAGGACAAGACGTATGATTTTAAAAAATCATCAGGACAGAAAAAATCCGCTGAGGAAATGGTTGCCTATTGGGCTTCATGGTGTAATAAATATCCCATCTTTTCAATTGAAGACGGATTGGACGAAGATGATTGGGACGGATGGAATAAACTTACTACTGCACTGGGTCATAAAGTCCAGCTCGTCGGTGATGATCTTTTTGTGACCAATGTGGAAAGATTGACGCTGGGAATCGAACGTCAGAGTGCCAACAGTATTCTGATTAAGCTCAATCAAATTGGCACTTTATCTGAAACTATTGAAGCAGTTCAACTGGCAACAAGAAATAGTTTTACATCAATCATAAGCCATAGAAGTGGTGAGACTGAAGATGTCACTATTGCTGATCTTTCTGTCGCGTTGAATACAGGGCAGATCAAAACAGGCTCTTTATCCCGATCTGAAAGAGTCGCAAAATACAACCAGCTTTTACGTATTTGTGATGTATTGGGTGATTCTGCTTTTTATCCCGGCTTATCCCTCTTAAGCAGATAGGCCACTCCACTTTTTATTCCTTATCCTTCGCTTTAATGGTTTTTAAAACTGTTGGCACGGCTATTGTATAATCGCTTATACCATTCCCATGGTATTATTATCCCATCAGCATATCAATTGTCCTTTTATGCAATTTATAATCCTTGAACAGGGGGCAGGACTGATGTGGGTATCGGTATACAGACCATATTGGCCTGTCCCTCTTTTCTATTTGAAGAAGGGATCAGACCGTGTAGGAATTCAGCATTTTATGATTATCTTTCGGGCTTTACTACAGGTCTCAACAATATGAAAAATTTAATTCATCTACGGCTGGTGATTTCAAATTTAATTGCTGCCGGTTGGCTCAACAAATACTCGGTTGCTGCTGGTTTGTTTGTTATCTGGATGCTTTTTTTTGATAAGCATAATTTCTTCACGCAATGGAGCCTGAAGAGCTCTGTGCATCAGTTGGAAAGTTCTATCGCAGACTACCAGGCACAACTGGCTAAAGCTGAAGCTGAACATCAGGACCTGATGAATAATAAGGAGAAATTTGCCAGGGAAAAATATCTCATGCACAGACCTGATGAGGACGTCTTCATATTTCAATAACGGTAAGTAGAATCAGATTGCTTTTATGAGTGTATTAGTAGGAAAGGATAGCCGTGTTTTGGTGCAAGGCTTTACCGGAACAGAAGGGACATTTCATGCCAGCCAAATGATTGAGTACGGCACTAATGTCGTAGGTGGCGTGACACCCGGAAAGGGAGGACAAATTCACCTTGATCTCCCCGTCTTCAACACAGTTGAGGAAGCCGTGAGAGAGACTAAAGCAAATGTATCGATCATATTTGTTCCGCCTGCGTTTGCGCCTGACGCAATCCTTGAAGCGGCTGAATCTGGCATAAAGGTTATTGTCTGTATAACCGAAGGAATACCTGTTCAGGATATGATTAAGGTCAAATCCTATATAAATTCTTCAGGCTCAAGACTTATTGGTCCTAATTGCCCCGGAATCATTACGCCGGGTGAAGCAAAAATTGGAATTATGCCTGGTTTTATACACAGACCGGGTACTATCGGTATCGTCTCCAGATCAGGTACACTTACGTACGAAGCAGTAGACCAGGTTACAAAAGCAGGATTAGGACAATCAACGTGCATAGGCATCGGAGGAGATCCAATCTGCGGGACCACGACGCTGGAAGCTGTAAAGTTGCTCATGGAAGATCCCGCCACAGAGGGCATCATCATGATTGGCGAAATAGGTGGCTCCATGGAATCTGATGCAGCTTATTGGATCAAAGAAAACGGCACGAAACCTGTAGTGGGATTTATAGCCGGAAAAACTGCCCCGAAAGGAAGGAAGATGGGTCATGCGGGAGCAATCATCGGAGGAAAAGCAGATACTGCTGCAGCTAAAATGGAGATCCTCGCATCCTGTGGTGTACATGTTGTTGAATCTCCTGCCCAGATAGGTGCGACAATGGCAAAAGTCCTCCTCGGAAAATAACGTAAACATATCCCAGGTTACAAAAGTCTGATTCTTCATTAGCATTTGTCCATATGATTCAACATCAATTATTAGCGGGTAAAAGAGGTATTGTTTTCGGCGCCCTTGATGAACAATCCATTGCATGGCACGTAGCCTCTCAATGTGTTGCAGAAGGTGCTCAAATAACACTCACAAACGCCCCGGTGGCAATGCGGTTTGGTACTATACAGAAATTGGGTGAGCAACTCAAGGCAGACGTAATTTCAGCCGACGCGACCTCAATGGAAGATTTGAAAAATCTTGTTGAAAAATCAGTTGAAATTCTGGGCGGGCCTCTTGATTTTGTGCTACATTCCATAGGCATGTCATTGAATGTGCGAAAAGGAAAAACATATACCGATATCAACCATGAATGGATGCTAAAGACGCTAGACATCAGTGCTATATCATTTCACAAAATGATGCAGGTATTGTATCAAACGGATGCAATGGCAGAAGGTGGATCTATATTGGCACTTACCTATATTGCAGCTCAACGGGTGTTTCCTGATTATAGCGAAATGGCAGATGCCAAAGCATTATTAGAGTCCTTTGCGCGTAGTTTTGGATATCATTTTGGTGTAAAGAAACATGTTCGGGTTAACACGCTTTCACAATCTCCTACACGGACAACAGCTGGAAGTGGTGTGAAAGGATTTGATGATTTTTTCTCCTATGCTGATGCCATGGCTCCCTTAGGGAACGCAAGTGCAGAAGACTGCGCACGTTATTGTGCTGCTCTTTTCTCCGACTATACAAAAGCTGTCACGATGCAGAATCTTTTTCATGATGGCGGCTTCAGCTCTATGGGCATTAACCCGGCAGTTATCAGCAAAGGATAGTTTATTATACCTTCCTTGCGTTATATGTTCGGAATGAATACTACGCTACGAATTTTTACCTTCTTTGTTTTCTTCTTTCTGGTATATTCAGGCTCCCTGAAAGCTCAAATCAGGGATCCGGAACAGAATGCGTTAGGCACTTCCGAAATAAAGGACACTCTTGATTCAGGTATTCTGCCGCTGGATACACCTGTGGTTATGAAATATGTTTTTATAGGTGATCCGGGTGTCACGTATTCGTACAAGGATACATTTACATGGGCGGATACAAAGCATTTTCCTTTGAGATTTGACCAGGCTCATCTGGGCAATTTGGGCTCAGCTACCAGATCACTCGCTCCGTCACAATCTTCTGCTATTGGGTTTTCTACAGGATGGGACCAGTATGATCCTTATTATTTGCAAGTTGACAGCTTTAAATATTATAGCCAGAATGTTCCGGTTACAAAAGTGAAGTATTCACAAGCCGGTCAGGAGGATACTTATGTGTCACTCAGTTTTGGAAGGAGTTTTGCGAAAGGTGTCAATTTGAGTTTGTCTTATGATCGCATCAATCAAATCGGTGAATTCGCTCACCAACGTCAAAAGAATACAGCTTTTGGGATCGGTGTATGGTACAATGCACCATCCGGGAAATATGATGCATTCTATAATTATCTTTCAAATGCAGCCATTGGCGAAGAGAACGGGGGTATTTCATCACCAGATTTAATCGGCAATCCTGTATTCCCGGATCTGAAAGTTCCCGTTTACCTTTTAAAAGGTTTGACAACGCATAAGCATAGAAGTTTTGATACAAAACAAATATTTCATCTTATTAAAGATTCCTCAACACCAGGTATTGATCTTTGGATGAATACAAATTTTTCAACCGGTCTTTACAGATTTGAAGATGTTCCGCTTGATACCTTGTCTGCCTACTATGGCGCAGATTATCGTTTTGATCAGCGAGGCATAAGGCAATTTACGTTTGAAAAAGATTTTGAAATGAGTGCCGGGATTTCATTGCCATGGACAAATGCTCGGTCAATAGTTCAATCCTCTTTACGTTACAGGTTTATTTCACTTGACCAGGAACCACAGGAAAGAAAAATAAAAGAACTTTTCTGGGAGTCTTTAGGAGATTTTCAATGGATTAAGGCGCTTCAGTTGAAAGGACGAATGTCGCTGGGATTGGGACAAGCCAATGGTTCATTTTTATTCAGGGCAGAAGGAATACTAAATACCGGCCTTATCGGGAAATTCTCAGGATACTGGTCCATCATGGCTCGCAAACCCTATATGATCGAATCAACACTTTTTGTCAATCAATCATCTATATACCAATATCATTTTAATAATCCATTTACTAATGATGTAGGGGTAGAATGGAATTGGGAAAAGCAAAAGCTAAATGCCGGAATCAACTGGCTTGTTTTTGATAATTATATATATTTCGATACACTGCGACATCCTGCACAGATTACCAGTTCTTTTTCATTGCGTCGTTTTTCTTTGAGTAAAGAATTGGATTTTTCCTGGATAGGATTGAAAGCTAAAATAATATGGCAACCAGATGCAAAAGAAGAACTCGCCATTCCAGATTTAATTTATACCGCCGGTATTTATGGACGGATCAATTTTTTCACCCAAAAGGTCACAGTAATGCCCGGCTTTGATATAACATATCATGATGGGTTTCATGGATTGAGTTATTTTCCGGTCAACGGAAGATATCATCTTACGAATGGTGCTCCGATACCGGATTACTTTAGACTTGATGCGGTGATCGGTATGAAAATACGATTCCTGAAAATTTTCGTTAGGATGGAGGACCTGGCAGGATTGTGGGCGTCCAGGGTTCTTTACGAGGCCGATTATTATCCGCACTATCCGGGATATTTTAGGATCGGCATTGAGGCAGGATTTTTTAATTAAATTTTATTTATGGTTTATCCATTGACTGCTTCAATTAATTGAATGCTTTCTGCATGATTTAAAAATAATATTTAAAAACTCCGTATTTTAACACCCATAAATCCTGATTATGAAAAATTTATATTTTCCACTCTTCTCTCTTATGTTCGTCTTGTTTATTGCTGTTCCATCCTGGGCTCAGGGGGATAAGACTTTACGTCCAAGTCCACCTGCTGAGGTTTCTGCCATGATCGACAGTGCAAAGGTGATCATTAATTATTCCTCTCCTTCGGTTAAGGGCAGGGAAGTATGGGGTGGACTGGTACCCTATAATCAGGTTTGGAGAACCGGTGCCAATGAAGCCACGGTATTTGAGACAGATAAAAATCTGATGATCAATAATCAAAAATTGCCTGCTGGCAAATATGGTTTCTTTAGCATTCCGGGAAAAAACGAATGGACTTTTATTTTTAATACTGTATGGGATCAATGGGGTGCTTTCAAATATGATTCCAGTAAGGATGTACTACGAATAACTACTCCTTCCGAGCATTCACCTGTGTTTAACGAACGGATGATCTTTGACACCAAAGGACATAGCGTAATTCTTGCATGGGAAAATTTAATGATAAAATTTGACGTCAAGGGATAGCTGAATTGAGATTATCATTTTATAATAAAACAGATTTATTGTCAATCAATGATCTGTCTGAATCCTATCACCCTTATATTTATAGAGTATAGTTTGGGATAAGCTGATGTCCTCGTTCAGCATAAAAATTATTAATATAATGCACGATTTCGTCCGGATCGTCCATTATAGGCATGAGGTCCAGGTCCGCCGGATTAATATTATGTTCTTTTTCAAGCATGACCTGGATGATCCAGTCTTTTAGTCCTGACCAAAAAGAACTTCCTACCATAATAACAGGAACCTGCGTTATTTTTTTGGTTTGAATCAAAGTCAGTACTTCGAACATTTCATCCATTGTTCCAAATCCACCGGGTAACACAACAAACGCCTGAGCATATTTCACAAACATAACTTTGCGCACAAAAAAATATCTGTGACTTAAGTTCTTGTCATCATCAATGTACACATTGTGTGATTGCTCAAACGGCAGGTCGATATTTAATCCGACAGAAACACCTCCCTGCAGACTTGCTCCTTTATTAGCGGCTTCCATGATTCCGGGACCTCCACCTGTAATAATGCCATAACCTGCATCTGTCAGTTTTTGTGCAATTTTGACCGCTGTCTGATAGTGTGGATTTTCCGGTTTAGTACGTGCGCTTCCAAAAATGGAAATACATGGACCTATCCTGTTTAGAGACTCAAACCCATCCACAAATTCAGCAATTACCTTAAACATTGTCCAGGCATTTTCGCCTTTGATCTGAGTCCACTGCTTCATCGTGCGGGCGGGTGGAGGAGTTAATCCTTCTGACATAGATTCTACTTTTGGTTAAATAATGCAGCCGGTTTATTTTCCCAGCTGACGTAAAGGTCCTTAGTCCATGGAGGATTGATAGTTCGCGAATTCCTGTTCAATATATTTTTGAAGATCCCTCAGATCACTGAATTTTGATAATACATCTCTCATCTCCAGAATTGAAGGCGTAGTAGGAAGAACAAACCTGTCAATATCCTGCGCAGAAATGGATTTTCCACCCAAAATGATCAATCGTTCCACAACGTTTTTCAATTCCCTGATATTACCAGTCCAGGTAAGAGACTGCAGTTTCTTTATGGCTTTGGCATCAAATGATTTTTCAGGGATTCCATAATCTTTACAAATCTCATTGCAAAAATGCTGGATGAGCTGAGGGATATCATCAATACGGTCCTTTAATGGAGGAACATCGATTATGATGACGGCTAACCGATGATAAAGATCTTCTCTGAAACGTCCTGTATCAATAAGTTTGCGAAGATCTTTATTGGACGCGGCAATTACCCGAACGTCCACACGGATTTGTTTTTCACCGCCGACTCGAACAATTTTATTTTCTTGTAATGCTCTCAACACCTTTGCTTGTGCAGAAAGGCTCATATCCCCGATCTCATCCAGAAAGATCGTTCCTCCATTTGCCAATTCAAATTTTCCGGTACGCTGTTTTATAGCTGAAGTAAAAGCTCCTTTTTCGTGTCCGAATAACTCGCTTTCAATTAACTCTGAGGGAATGGCTGCACAATTGACTTCAACAAGAGGATTATCGCATCGATTACTTTTCTGATGGATCCAGTGGGCTACAAGTTCCTTTCCCGTACCATTCTGTCCGGTAATCAACACCCTGGCTTCTGTGGGGGCTACCAGTTCAACTGTAGACATGATTTGAGTAATGCATTTTGACTGGCCGATAATAGGTTGAAACCTTGTATTTGAAACTTTTCCCTGCAGCACTTTTCGTTCTGAAATGAGTTCAGATTTTTCCATCGCATTTCGAAGTGTGATCAGAAGCCTGTTCAAATCAGGGGGTTTTGAAATGAAATCAAAAGCTCCTTTTTTAACAGCTTCTACTGCAGTATCAATGGAAGCATGCCCGGAAATCATCACTACAGGCGTTTCACGGGCCAATTCCTGAATCTTGTCCAGAGCATCCATCCCATCCATTTTTGGCATTTTAATATCCAGAATGATGACATCGTAGGAATTCTGTTTTACTTTGACCAGACATTCCATCCCGTCGGCAGCTTCATCCACTTCATATTTTTCGAATTCCAGAATATCTCTGAGCGTGTGCCGTATACTGCGTTCGTCGTCGACGATAAGGACTTTTGACATGATCATAGTTGTTTATGTTAATAGTTTGATATTAAAATATTTTATCAAAAATAGAACATTGATTACAAATAGTTTATACTTTATAAAAAATAATATATATTCCATATAACATATTGATAATGAATTATTTATACATATAAACTTACATTAGAAGGCAACTTGTGTAATTTTACTCAAGTATCCGGATTGAAAATCGGCTAATAAAAGCTTTGGAAACTACTATTGCTTTACCAAAAGTCAAGATATCTACCGACCGGAGAGATTTGACAAAGTCAAATACGCCATTAGTCCCATTCCAGTTTCAAGAGAAGACTCATCGATATTAAATCTGTTGGAATGTACGGGATGATTGAGCTTTTCATCTGACCAACCTGTTCCAAGCCGGTAAAAGGTTCCGGGAATTTCGAGTGTATAAAATGCAAAGTCTTCAGAGCTCATACGACGAGGTAGTTCATGTACTTTATCTTTTCCCAGGAATTGAATAGCTGCAGTCTGACACTGGTCTGTGATCACATCACTATTCTGTAGACAGGGATATCCAATGATGATATTGGTTTCCGATGTCGCTCCGGATGCTTTGCATGTGTGATCTACAAAATCCCGTATTAATTGATGTGCCCGGAATCTCCAGTTTTCATCCATCGCTCTGAAGGTCCCTTCAAGTTGTACAGTATCTGGAATAATATTCGTAGCGCCACCGTTGGAATATATACGGCCTATGGTCAAAACTGCAGGGGACAAAGGATCAATATTTCGGCTTACCAATTCCTGCAAGCCAACTACCAGTCTGGATGCAATCAAAATAGGATCAATGCAAAGATGTGGCGTGGCCGCATGCCCTCCTTTTCCTTTGACGGTAATATAGATCTCATCTGATGATGCCAGGTATATTCCATTTCTGAATCCGACATGGCCTGCCGGGAGAGGAGGATAGACGTGCTGACCAAGGATCCATTCAGGGGATACAGGTTTCATAAGGCCTTCTTTAATCATTATGGAAGCACCTCCAGGCAGTTTTTCTTCTCCGGGTTGAAAAACCAGTTTCACCACACCGTTGAGATGTTCCCTGTGGTGTTGTAAAATGGCAGCAGCACCTAACAAGGAACTTGTGTGTACATCATGTCCGCAGGCGTGCATGACGCCCTCATGAACGGAGCGATAGGGTATATCATTTTCTTCCTGAATAGGTAATGCATCCATGTCAGCGCGCAACATCACAATTGGGCCGTCATGATGTCCGGTTATAGTGGCAACAATTCCATAGCCGGCCCAGCCTTCACTAAAAGGAATTTCCAATTGAGACAGAAATTCTTTAATGCGTAAAGAAGTTCGTGATTCCTTAAATGAAAGTTCAGGATGTGCATGTAGGTCTCTCCTGATCTCTACAATAGTTGGGAAATATTGGCGTGCAGCATCTTTGATAATCGAAACAAGATCCTTATTCATAGTTTAAAAGTGTTTGACCAATTTTTTTCCATTGTGAGAAAAGAATGGAAAAGTCGGTAGTCCAATGATAATCCCTTGCATAAACATAATGAATGTGTTCGAGGCGATGTTGTATCCCGCCATTATCGTCCGGATATACGGGACTCAGAATTCCCTGCGGCAGAGGAGGTAAGGTGGATATTAACTGATCAGACGGATGATAAGATATCCAGGTCTTTTTCCCCATGAGTACACGAAAGAGATTAGGAAAAAATGAATTTTTATTTTGAATCAACCAGAATAATATTGGCGAGCAGATCAGAAATAAGAGTGACACCAGGAGATCAAAAATACGTTTGGCTCGTAATGATGCGGGATGTGAAAGATTAAAATGAACCCGAATGGCATAGGATTCGCCTTCGGTATTTCGGTTCATACTGCCTACAATATTCATGGTTGTTGATGCGGCTAACATATACCGTAAACCCGGGCCGAGGTGCGTCATACTGTCAGTGAACATTGAAAAAGGAACATCCTGGGCTGAAAAAATAATTTCAACTACTTTATGTACTCTGATGATATCTTCCAATTTTGAAAGAGGTCCTAATGAATCTATTTGTGTATTCGGCATATTCTCAAAAGGCGATACCGTGCCTACGATTTCAATTTGATCACGTGATCGGTTTATTAGTTCTTTAATCCTCTTTGTTTCATCAGGGCTAGCGATAATGATTGCTCTCCGGGCCAACAGATGATTGTCATTTTTAAGTGCTGCTCGCCAGGGATTAATATTTTTCCTGGATATCCACATCAGCAATACATATACAGCAAGCCCCATTAAAATAACCATCCTGGATGTTCTGAAACCTACTGGTAAAAAGGCATAGATCACGAGGATGACAACTGCGGACCATCCGAATCCGACCCAGGATGACCGATAACTGTGGGGCTTATCATATGCTCCATTTAAGAACATGACCACCGCACCGGTAAGTGTATAAAGTGGAATATTAAAAAAATAGAATGATGGTTTGAAATAACCTGGTTGGTCAAAATAATATCGTTCCCACAATTTACTAACGACGTAAAAGGAGGTAATAAACAAAATAATATCAAGGATTACAGGCCACCATTTTTCAGCACTGCCTTTCAACAATCTCGCAAGACCATGGAAATAGATAGCAAGTTTGATGAGTTGTTTTTGGCCTTTGAATTCAGGGTGCTTTTTGGTGAAGATGAGCATAGCCTGATAAAAAGTAAGAATATAATTCAGGGATGATTTGCTTGTAGATTCTCCTTTGTAATGTATAATACTCGTAGTGGGTAAATAATAAATAGCGTATCCCCCTTTTGTAATCCTGTACGATAGATCGATATCCTCACCATACATGAAGTAATCTTCATCGAGCGTTCCGATTTTATCTACAGTTGTTTTTCGCATGAACATAAAGGCACCTGTCAGCACTTCGATCTTTGCAGTTTCATGTTCTCCGATGTGGCCTTCATAATAACTATTCAGCTTTGCGGAATGCGGAAAGAGTTTGTACAAACCAGACATTTTCATAAATGAAGCCAGTAGGGTAGGTAGTCCTCTTTTTGATTCAGGTAGAAATCTTCCACTGCCATCGAGCATTCGGACACCCACAGCACCTGCTTCCGGATGATGATCCATAAAGTGAAGACAAGTCGTAAACGTATCTTCTGATACAATCGTGTCCGGATTGAGAAGAACTACATATTCTGCAGTGCTTAAGGCCAAAGCCTGGTTATTGGCCTTTGCAAATCCTTTATTATCAATGTTGGCAATAAGTCGTACAGCGGGGAAATGTTCCTGAACTAATTGTGGTGTCCTGTCGACTGAAGAATTATCAATGACGATGATTTCACCATCAATACCTTTCATCGCCTGCTGTACAGAGCGAAGACAGTTATCTAAAAAGGGATACACATTGTAACTGACGATGATTACGGAAAGTCTCAACAGCGTATGGTGTTATGCACTTTCAGTCAATTCAATATTCGTTCTGGCGACAATCGAGCGACCCAGTGTAACGCCATCAGCATATTCCAGTTCACCTCCGAATGCGACGCCTCGGGCGATGATACTGATCCGGACTGTATGGTTTTTGAGGAGTTTTGTTAAATAGAAAATCGTCGTTTCGCCTTCAATAGTAGGGCTGATGGCCATTATTAATTCAGATATCCCTTGTTTTTCGATTCTGTCCAAAAGACTTTCAATGGTAAGATCCTGAGGGCCGACACCGTCTATTGGGGATATGATCCCTCCAAGTACATGATAAAGCCCATGGTATTGCCCGGTATCTTCAATGGCCATGACATCACGTTCAGATTCAACGACACAAATGATATTTTTTTGTCTTGATCTGTCATCACATATACTGCACAGATCCGTATCGGCGAGATTATGGCATGTCTTACAATTCTGAATATTGTCTTTTATTCCTTCCAAACCCACCATTAATTCAGGGAGTAAAGTAGACTTGTTTTTTAAAAGAAATAAGGCAATACGCAAAGCGCTTTTCCGGCCTATACCAGGTAGTTGTCCGATGGTGCGAATCGCATACTCAAGATGACGGGAAGAATATTGGGCCATATAAATTCAAAATTAGATAAAAAGCTAATCCTGTGTCCGGTTGTATTCAGACAAGCATGGCAACAGGATTCTCAAGAAGCTGCTTGAACGTTTGAAGAAATTTTGCACCTGTCGCGCCATCTACAACCCGGTGATCACAAGACAAGGTTACTTTCATCACTTTCGATGAGTTTACTTTACCGTCTGCAAGAATTAACTCTTCTGAGATAGTTCCCACAGCCATGATAGCTGAATCCGGAGGGTTGATGATAGCGGTGAATTCATCAATTCCAAACATACCAAGGTTAGAAACTGTAAACGTATTACCTTGCATTTCCTGAGGTTGTAATTTTTTCTGTCGTGCCTTGTCTGCCATGATCGCTATTTTGCTATTCATCTCACTCAGCCCCATCTGATCTGCTCCAAAAAGTACAGGTACAAGTAACCCCTCATCGACTGCGACTGCAATCCCTATATTAATATCCTTGTTGATCCTGATTTTATCACCTAACCATGATGAATTTATTGCAGGATGTGTCCGCAGGGCAGTAGCACATCCTTTAATAACAAAATCATTTATTGAAATTTTAAGCCCTGATTGTTCATTAATGAGTTTCCGGGCATCAATAGTTTTATCCATTACGATTTTAATGGTTAAGTAAAAATGCGGTGCGGAAAATTTACTTTCTACTAATCTCCTGGCAATCGTCTTTCGCATTTGAGAAACCGGGAACTCACCATATTGAGGTGTCAAAGGACCATTGGATTTGACGGATTGTGTTTTTGTATTTGAAACAAAATTCTCTACATCTCTTTTAATAATCCGACCTCCATCACCAGTTCCTGTTAATGAAGAAATATCTATCCCTGCTTCAGCTGCTATGGTTTTGGCGAGAGGGGAAGATTTTATTCTTGACTCCGTATCCTTTACGACTTCAGGTTTTGAAGAAGAAGTATCACTTATATTTTGAGAAGGCTGGAGTTTACTTTCCGTTGAAGATGATTCCGATATTGATTTATCTTTTACAATCGCTTCGAGGTCATTTTTCTTTGATGGCGAAGTATCAGTTGATTCATTCTTTGGTGCAGATGCAAGCAAGCTTTTATAATCCTCGTCTTTCGCCCCGATAATGGCTAGTATGTCATTTACAGGTACAGGCCCTTCTTTAACGCTTATATAGAGCAAATATCCTTCGTTGAAGCTCTCAAGCTCCATCGTTGCTTTATCTGTTTCAACTTCGGCGAGAATATCACCAGGTGACACTTTATCGCCTACTTTTTTAAGCCATCCCACGATGTTCCCTTCTTCCATGGTATCGCTTAGTCTTGGCATTCGTATGATTTCAGCCATAATTATCATCTGTTTATATGATGAGGTAAATTTAGCTATATAGAGTTAAGAAACTGTATATAGCCATCCTAAAAAGTCAAAAGCCCCTGATCAAAATTGAACAGGAGCTTTTGATTCAATAAAAAAAATCTATCTCAAATAACCCTATGCAAATTTTTAAGACTAGTAACCGGAATTTCTATTGCCTGAATATTTAGCTCCTGGCCTTGAAGAACCTGGGGTATTTTCACCAGCTTCAGGACCCGCAGGCCTTGTCATTTCGGTATCAGTCGATGTCGCTACAGCAAACTCTACGCGACGGTTAATATAGTGTTCATATTCTTCAGTTGCAGTTACGGCGTGATTGTCCTTCAGCCCTTTTATGATAGGGGAAGCTTCTCCTCCATAAGTAAGGACAAAGCGGCTTCTGGGGATATTGTAATTAGCCACCAGATAATTTATTGCTGCATTTGCCCTGTTATAAGACAACACATTGTTGTACTCATCCGAATTCCTGTTATCGGTATAGCCATGCACAACAATTTTCATGTCAGGATGTGAATTCATGACTGTTGCAACCTGGTGCAATGAACCATAGAATTCGGGCTTCACATAATATTTATCCAGATCAAAATGAATCATTGGCAGGAACCAATTTACATTGCCGCTCAATGCAGCACCTCTTGTATTGATGAGGTCAACGACCTGATCTTCTGTCATGTATTTTTCAGGGATCTGGGCAACACCATCTTTATTTACCTGGTAGCCCGGAGGAGAGTATGGCTCCTGATCTTTACAATCTGGAATATTATCGCCATCACTATCAAGGGTTACACCTCTTGTATCAACAGGACAACCAGCAGGTGTATTTACTTCCTGATCTGTCATATCTATCACTCCGTCTCCATCACTATCGGTCAGGTCAAATTTAGGTCTTTGCTTGAGTTCGGCAAGATCTGTATAGGGACCATTTAATGGATTGATCCAATAGAGTGGTTCAACCCGTTTTTCAAACGAACCCAAATTAATACCTAATCGAACTGAAGTATAATGTGGAACATCTTTGCTTGTGGATTGGTCGAGATTTGACCTGTATGTAAATCCATCTAAAAGATCATTATCACTGATCATGACGCGGTGCTCGAGACTGATATTGATTCTTTTTGAAAGTTTCCTTGTCAGTCCTATGCCAAAATTGAAATGAGGAATAACTGTTTTGTAATCCCCGAGAAAGGTAATTACATCCTGATCCACACCTCCTTTGGTTTCAAAATTACCATCCAATAATGCTTTCAGATTTTTCCTGGATTGATTTCTACCTTTCCTTGTTGTCAGGTCCAGGCCAGCCGTCACACCCGAAAAATCATAAAGTTGATCACCATTAAGCAGATCAACTGAAGTTTTAGGAAGATCAAGTCCAATGCCAAAAACACCGTATAAATTCCATTTGTTAGATGGATTGTGAAAAAGTACATTTCCTATATTTAAAATGCCTTCAAATGAAAAAGCCAGAATATTGGTTTTATAATTTCTGTGGATGTTATCATTATTGGTCGTTATATCTGTATAGTTGGACAGAATTGGATGATCGGCGACATTCTGCGTGTAAGTCTTTTCAGAACCGAGGAAATTATATCCTCTGGCATCAAATCCTTTGGAAGACTGATATGTGCCATCCAAACGAAAAGAAAGCGTGTAATTAATGGCTTTTCTTAGATGAAGACCAAAACCATAACCTGCGGGAAAAGGAGCGTCAACATCCCCTGAAATAAACGCAGATCCTGCATGAATGCCTAATTCCCACATATTTTTAGGTTTGGCTGGAAAAATGGACTGCCCAGTATGCCACATTTTGTTTTGTTCCGGATTCACGGTCATCTCATCTTCAATGACAGGAGGGGCGAATTTGGCATTCGGTTCCTGAGCTTTAACATTAAGACTTAACAAAATAGGGAGACTAGACAGCAGGACGTATAATAGTCGTGTCATAGGGTTAGGATTTATTAAAAAATGAATTACTTGAGTAGGGCAAAAATATCCTTTTTTTATTAAGAAATACAATTAATTCAGTATTGCTTGGTAAAGGGATTTATAAAATAAAACTATCACAAATCAAGCCAATTTTAATTTAACATATTAAATATAAATTTAATATATTTGAGTTATGATAGCTCATTGGTGTACACCTGACGAAAAGTCAGCACTTCGGCCAGACCGATTAAGTAAAGGCTCATTATGGCACAAGGTTAAGTTTGTCCATGATGAAGATCAAAAATGCACTTCGGAAGATTTAGTCATTGTAAGTTTCGACAGGCTGGTTTCACAGCGAATTAAAAAGAATCTCTACCAGTTTAGCGCAACACCTACCCAGGCACTTAACATAGTAGATTGTGGAAATTTTATTCAGAAACAACCTGATTCGATCATACCCCTGCTAAAGGAAATTAATGAAAGCGGTGCCGTTTCCTTACTCTTAGGAGCGCCTGTAGGCTTTATGCGTCATCAGATCAATGGTATGAGAATGGCAAGCATTGTAAGAGAATCAAATCTGGACGATGATATTCATCTCAGAACTGACTCCCCGGGCCCATTATTCCAGTATATCGGTACACAAAGACATCTGGTGACTGAGACACATCTACGTGTTGAAGGTCATTTGAGGTTAAGTGATCTGCGGGAAGATTTAAGCCTGGCAGAGCCGTGTATTCGTGATTCTGGTGCCATGATCTATCATTGCGATAGTTTAAGTGCTGCAGATGCGGGTTATTTAACAGGCATGTCCAGCAGTGGTTTATCGGTCATGGAAGCTTGCCAACTATTCCGGTACGCGGGCGCAGCACAATCTCTTTCTTCTGTAGGTGTATATGGATATGATGCCGAAGCAGATGAATCCGGATTGATGGCAAATGCATTGTCCCAGATGATATGGTACATGCTGGAAGGATCTACCTTGCGCGAAGATCCGGCCAAAAGCACATTAACTCAATATGTTGTCCAATCCAAGGATCATGAATATACATTACTGTTCTATAAAAGTGAGATGTCCGGAAGATGGTGGGTGGAAAATAAAGATGGTGTGAAAGTACCCTGCTCCTATATGGATTATCACAAATCCTGCGAAGAGGATTATAGTGAATTGATCATTCGTACGGTCCTGGGTTAACTCAATCTTCCAGAAGTTTTTCCAACATCATAGACCTTGAGGCTTTAAGCAATAGAGTCTGACCTTTGCATTTATCCCAATCCCATCCTGATTTAATCTCTTCTATACTGTCTGAAATAATCAAATCCGGAATCAGGTTTTTTGGGTTTTGAATTGCAGCCCGGAAGGCTTTTCCTACAAGGACCACATGAGTAAAGCCAAGCTCTTCAATTATCCTGATGATGTGAAGGTGTGCCTGATCGCTCTCTTTCCCCAATTCTTTCATATCACCCAGGATTAGCCATCCATTCGGATATTGAAAAGAAAATGCGCGCAGTGCTAATTCCATGCTTGATGGATTTGCATTGTATGCATCTTTTATTATCCTGCATCCCCGGAAAGAAATCGTCTCAGATCTGTTAGCACCAGGAATAAATGTAGAAAGACTGGCAACAACTTTATTGATAGGTACATCAAAATGTCTGGAGATTGTAAACGCTGCCAGGACATTAGAGGCATTATAAAATCCAAACATTTCGGAATTAACTCTAATGTCTTCATTTCTATCCTGAAGGATGAACCCGCTTTTTTCCCCTGAAATATGATATTCAAATGAAACATCAGGAGATGCAGACTCATCAAATCCAAAAGTGGTTTTACGGTGAAGTGAGCTCCCTATTTTCCTTAATCGTACATCATCTGTGTTGACAAAGGCATATCCATCATGATCATTTACGTATTCAAAGAGTTCGCCTTTAGCTTTTTGAACACCCTCGATTGAGCCAAATCCTTCCAGGTGTGCATTCCCAATATTGGTGATGATGCCATGTGTAGGCATTGCTATTTCGCATAGTTTTTTTATTTCCCCTATATGGTTTGCACCCATTTCACACACTATGATTTCTGTTTCGATAGGTGTTGATAATAGGGTTAAAGGAACACCTATATGATTATTCAGATTGCCTATAGTCGCGTGAACTGTATATTTTTCTCTGAGTGCGCAGGTAATAAGTTCTTTGGTTGTGGTTTTGCCATTACTGCCGGTGATGGCGATCAGCGGTATATTTAATTGCGTCCGATGATACTGGGCAAGGGATTGTAAGGCTTCTAATGTGTCATGGACATAAATATACCCCGGCCCCTGAAGAAGTGGGTCAGAAACGATCACATAAGCTGCGCCAAGAGCGAGTGCTTCCGGTGCAAACGTATTGCCATTAAAATTCAATCCCTGCAACGCAAAAAACAAACATCCGGATTTTATTTTCCGGGTATCTGTGCAAACTTCAGGATGTTGTAGATACAACGTATATAAAGCATCTGTCTTCATCACCATAGATAAGATAGCCCGAAAATAATCACAATAAAAAGAAAACGCCCTCACGAAATGTGAAGGCGTTTTTATTTTTTATTACTCAGGAAAGATTATTTATATCTCCTTGATGTTTTTGATTTTTTTCCTCCGTAATCGAGACCACCTATTTCCCCACCTGGTTCTGATCCTCCTACACGGTGCATAGCACAACGGAAACCAATAGTACGATCACCTAAAGTCTGGTTTTTGAAACGGCGGGCAGCTGGTGATAACCAATACAAACGATCAGCCCATGATCCACCCTTTACAACGCGTGAACTATCATTGATCAGAGAAGATTCGCCATAAGCATAGTAAACAGATTCATTATCATCATCCCTGTAGTCCATTACATTTCCTTTCTGATAATTTTCACGGTTAGCCACTGCTGAATCAGAAACAAGCTGATAACGTATTTTCCCAAGACTATCCTTTTCAACCACATGACCATTTTCGTCAAGAACTCTTTGTTTGAAGATATTACCTCGATAAGGATTGAGATCCTGGTTTTCGACATCTCTTAATGTAGAACTGGTCATCGGACGATAAAGATCCGCTGTCCATTCACTTACATTACCGGCCATGTTATAGAGACCAAAATCATTAGGAAAGAAAGAGCGAATTGGGGCCGGGAATGGAGCATTGTCATTAGGCTTTCCTGCTGTTCCCATATAGTTACCTCTGGCTTCTTTAAAATTAGCCAACATTTCACCCTGGTGACGATCATGGATTTTGTAACGAGCTGTATTGCCATCCCATGGATAAATCCTGCGGTCGGAAATCAATTCATCCTTTTTAGAAAGATTATTTCCCTGTAGAGCAAGAGCAGCATATTCCCATTCAGCTTCAGTAGGGAGACGGTAAGCCGGCAGAAGAATTCCATCTTCAAAACGAACCGGACGCTCACCACCTGTCTTAAGGTCTGGTAGATTTTTCTTAACGCTACCCTGATATTGACCAAATAAGTAAGCTTCGGTATTGAAATTATCAGCGTCCTTTTGCTCAACATTCAGGTTTAAAACGCCCTTTTCAACGAGCAACATTTCGTTTACCCGGTCAGTACGCCAGGCGCAAAATTTGTTTGCCTGTTCCCAATTGACACCTACGACTGGATAATCAGCATAACTGGGATGGCGAAAGTAAGTCTCAACCAAGGGCTCGTTAAAAGCTAATTCCTCTCTCCAAACAAGTGTGTCAGGCAAAATGCTTAACACTTCCTGGGGATAAGAATCACCAAAAACCCTTCTTGTCCAATATTCGAACTCACGGTAATGAGAGTTCGAAACTTCGGTTTCATCCATTAAAAATGAAGAAACTGTGATTCTTCTGGGTACATTGTCCCAGGCAAAAGTGACGTCCTGATCTGTAAGACCCATGGTAAACGTACCACCTTCAATAGGAACCAATCCTGGCCCTATCTCCATGTCTCCATGAGTACCTTTCTCAAATCCTCCCCACTCCTGGTCGTTATATTTCCAACCTGTGACTGAAGAACGCTCTGACTTTTTACAAGCCGCAAACCCAAATATCAAAAGGGCGCTTGTTCCTATTAAGAGAAATCTTTTCATTCTTAACTGACCATTATTTTTAAAAGAGGGACAAATATACATTTTCTGAAACGTATCCTATCTAGAATTATTGCAGGTTTTAATGTCATTAGACAGGACAAATACTGTGCCTGACATCTGTGCATTATTATCTGAATATGTTAAGACAATCATTATATCTGGATTCAGTGTCCCCATTATCAAGGAGATATACAATCCCTATTTCATGTGTACCTCCACTTAAAGGGAATCCGGAAACTGTATAATCAAAGCTATAACCTATCTTTAATTTGTTGGTTTTGAGGCCAATAGATCCAATAAGTGCTTCTGAATGCCCAGAGGATATTCGGTAGTGAATTCCGAAATTAATAAAATCAGAATCTAAGGTGGCTCCTCCGTTGATCTGGTTAAAAGGACCTTGTTGAACAACAATTAGTGAAGGGGAGAGCGCCATTTTGAATGTTTGACGAAAAATATGTGTAAAAACCGGCCATGAGGCACCTGCATGAAAAGTCCATCTCATTGGAATCCGGGGTGAAAGATCAGAATTGATTGAGAGGAAATCAGGATCCGGTCTGTTGATATGTCGTACAGATAAGCCTGAATAAAGTGTGCCTCCATAAATGATGAGACCTACTCCGAGATCAGGGTAGACTACTTTATTCTTTTCAGGTGCTGTTTCTTCTGTCGGAAAGGGAATTCCTCCCGGACTAATCGTGCCTGAGTAATCATCGATCTGATCTCCAAATACCAGCTGGTCCCAATTGAGGGTAGATTGGACCACTCCGGCTTCTATCCCCATTTTAGCAGAAATATGTCTGGACAAATCTGTCTTATAAGAAAAAATTCCTGCAGCTTTGATGGTTTTTAAAATACCATCACCGGCATCATCTGACAAAATCCAAAAGCCAAGACCTCCTTTAATACGGGGGAAAAACTGATCATAGGATAGGGCATAGGTGCGGTATGCATTATTAAATCCAGGATATTGATTTCTATAATTGGCGGAGAATCGTGGATCTTCTGTTAATCCTGTAAGCGCTGGGTTGAGTTGGAGAGGTGATAAATAGAATTGAGAAAAAACCGGATCCTGAGCTTTTATCGTAAAAGAAAAAATCGATGAGAAGTAAAAAATAAATGAAAATAAAATCGCCTTTAGCCAGGAGAAAGATCCTTTATGCCTTAAATTGTAGATGAGATTGGTTCTGATTTTCATCGAGCGGATGCAATAATAACGTTTTTCACCTTGGTAGTCTGGCATTAAAACCAGTAATCAAATAGCGGCAAATTGTCATTTGATGTATCTTTTGACTATAAAAAATAATGAGAATACCCGGCAATAGATAATATGCGTTAACGTTTTTATAACGAATTTACTCTCCGTTCAAATCAGGTCACATCGTATGATTCGAGTTTACTTGCTTGTTTTTTTTATTGGATTGATCAAATTCAATACACTTTCTGCCCAGAGATCAGGACCTGAATTTAAAGAAACGTCCGCTCTCTCTTCAGGAACCATACATAAAATCGGTGTTCCCCGGTCAGGGATTTACAAACTTGACTATTCCTTTATTAAAGACAAGCTAAAAATCGATCCGGGTACACTTAATCCAAACAGGATAGCCATCTATGGAAATGGGGATGGCAGAGTTCCGCAATGGAATGGCGCCGTTCGTATTGATGATCTGGAAGAATCAACCATGTTTGGCGTGGGAATGGAAGATGGAAAATTTGATCAGGGAGATTATTTTTTATGGTATGCCCAGGGTCCGGACCACTGGAAATATGACTCAGCCAGCAGGACCTATCATATGGATAAAAATATCTATGATGAGTCAAATCACTACTATATCATCATTAATGGCAGCACGAGAGTATCAATGGGTTCAAGAGCAAACGGATCTGAAAGCCAATATGAATCGAATGCTTCTCTGAGTTATCAACGGCTTGAAGAAGAAAAAGTAAATCTTCTCGGCCGTTACAGACCACCGGGTTCAGGTCAGGAATGGTATGGAGATGAATTGGCGGTCATCAATCAAGTTGATTATTCGGGTGATTTTGATCTTGCAGACATCATCCCAGCTGATACATTTTATTATAAAGTGAGGTTTGCCGCCAGAGCTGAAAATGCATCGCTTTTTTATATCGATTTTAATCAACATGAATTTAGCAAAAGTGTAGGTGGCGTAAGCCTGGGAAATTTTGAAGCTTCATTTGCAAACGATGCCATCATGCAGGGTGTATTCAAGCCTAATGAAGCGATAAATAAAATACAAATAAAATATCCGGGCGCCAATGGCATTAATTCCAGGGCGTGGATTGATTACATTGAAATCAATGCATGGAAACAAAATAAGTATACTTCAGGTAAACCTCTTTACATCCAGGATCCGAGATCTGTTTTTCTTGGCAATCCTAAATTTATAGTTACAGGAGTTCCCTCAAATGGAATGGTTTGGGACATTACAAATCCCTTAAATCCGGTCATTCAACAATTTGAATCCAATGGTGATCGGATTTCATTTTCGGAGCCTCCACAAGCAGGAATGTTGAATCAATTTGTTGCTTTTGATCCTTCAAAAGATGTATCAAATCCTGTTTATGAAAACGCTGTGAAAAATCAAAATTTGCACAGTATTCAGACCGCAGATTTGGTCATTGTTTATTATGATGGCTATGAAGCTGCAGCTCAAAAGTTAGCTGAACATCGCAGAACAGACAATGGTCTTGATGTCATTGCAGTTCCTGTAAGCCAGGTTTTTGAAGAATTCAGTGGAGGTTCTAGAGACCCTTCTGCAATACGTGATTTTGCACGGATGATTTACAAAAGAGATATAGCATTCAGATACTTATTATTACTTGGAGATGCTACATACGATTATCTGGGTAGATTTCCAGAATTGCCACGTCACAATTTTATACCTGCATTTGAGACCGAGGAATCGCTGGATCCGATTCGGTCATTTCCTACAGATGATTATTTTGGATTGCTTGATGATAATGAAGGTGAGGAAGGAAAAACACTTATAGGAGCCGTGGATATTGCAATTGGTAGAATACCGGCTGATACGCCTGAAGAAGCTATGGCTGTTGTAGACAAGATCATTCATTATGATACAAGTCCCAGTACGCTAAATGACTGGAGAGAAAGAGTGGTCATGGTCGCAGACGATCAGGATGGTAATACACATCTCAACCAGGCAGATGGATTGGCCAATCAAAATGGTATAGCCCATCCTGAATTAAATATGAATAAAATTTATCTGGATGCATATCCTCAGGAAGCCACACCTGGTGGAGATAGATACCCCGCAGTCAATGAAGCTATAGACCTTAATATGAAGAAAGGGGCTTTGACTGTAACGTACTTGGGTCATGGCGGACAAAATGGCTGGACACAAGAACGCGTACTCGGTATTAACCAGGCTCAGTCCTATGACAATTTTGATAATCTTCCTCTTTTTATAACTGCTACATGTTCTTTTGCCGGCTATGATGAGCCAAGCTTTACCACTGCAGGTGAACATTTATTATCAAATCCACATGGTGGTGCTATCGCTCTGATGACGACTGTGAGAGCTGTATATTCAGGAAGTAATGAAAGACTTACTAAAGCGGTGCTTGAACGATTGTACAATCCGGATAGTCCCGGAGAATATCCGGGTATCGGAGAAGTATTGACAAGGTCAAAAAATATTGGTGTTGATTCTCTGGACAACAATGCCAGAAAATTCACACTTCTTGGTGATCCTTCAATGAGACTTGCTATCCCAAAGTATCATGTCGTAGTTACTGAAATTGATGGAAATCCAATTAGTGGCTCGCAGGATACATTAAGTGCGCTTGAAAAAGCTAATCTGTCAGGTGTGATTCTTGACGATCAGGGCCAAGTAATAAATAATTTTAATGGCGAATTATCACTCACTGTTTTTGATAAAGTACAGGTCAGGAAAACTCTGGCAAATGATTCAGAAGGGACTGATGTGAGTTTTGTAAGAACTTTTAACACACAGAACAGGCAACTTTTCAAAGGTAAAGCGACCGTAACTGCAGGTCACTGGACTATTGAATTTGTGTTGCCGAAGGATATTGATTTTTCATACGGACCCGGGAAGTTCAGCTTTTATGCCCAGAATGGCACCATTGATGCCGGAGGATATTTTTCATCATTTATTATCGGTGGGGTATCCACAGCGGGCTTGTCAGATGATCAACCACCTCTTGTCAAACTGTATATGAACGATGATCATTTTGTGTCCGGAGGCATCACTGATCCTGATCCGTTTATCTATGTCGTATTGAGTGATGATTTTGGAATTAATGTCTCTGGTACAGGGGTGGGACATGATCTTGAGGCCATTTTAGATGGTGACGATAAGAATAGCTTTATACTGAATGATTTCTATGTCGCTGCTTTGGATGACTATACACGGGGGACCGTACGATATCCATTGAGCAATCTGAAACCTGGACTTCACACGCTGAAAGTGACTGCGTGGGATCTGGCCAATAATCCGGGAGAGGCCTACATTGAATTTGTAGTCGTGGATGAAAAGGGCGCAATAGTGCAGAATGTCCTGAATTATCCTAATCCTTTGTACGATTTTACACGCTTTCAGTTTGAACATAACAGGCCAGGTGTTCCCATGGACATAAGACTCAATATCTATAGTATAATCGGCCAGCCGGTGAGAACCCTGGAAATGAAGGATTTTATATCTGATGGGTACAGAGTCGACGATCTGACCTGGGATGGAACGGATGATAATGCCAATCAGGTAGATAAAGGCATCTATGTATATAAAATAAAAGTATCATTTAACGTTAATGGGACAAAGGAAAACGCAGAAAGTACGGCCGGAAAGCTGGTCATTCTCCGTTGAACCTTTTAAATTATCTTTGCAATCAATTATTCAATCAAACACTCACTTTCATGAAGTTTACCTCACTCCTGGTATTTTTCCTGCTTTTAGCTAATAAGGGTAAAAGCGACTGTACGTTTACACATGCTATTGATTGTCCGAATACAATCATTTCGGCGGTACCCTTTCTAAGGATCGTTCCTGATGCCCGCTCTGCGGCAATGGGGGATGCGGGTATTGCCACTTCGGCTGACGCCAATTCAATACACAGCAATGCCTCTAAGCTTGCATTTATCAATTCGGATATGGGTTTAGCTGCCAGCTATTCCCCCTGGCTCAGATCTTTAGGATTGCAGGATGTGTACATGGCATATTTGTCCGGATATAAGAGACTGGATGAATTTCAGACACTTGGTGTTTCATTGAGGTATTTTGCACTCGGTGATCTACAGTTTACGGATATCAATGGTGGATCTCTTGGTGTAGGGAGACCTAATGAATTTGAAGTGGCCGTAGCTTATGCCCGAAAATTGTCAGACAATTTTGCTGCAGGTATCACAGGTAAATTTATTTATTCGAATCTGGCCGGTGGACAACAAATAGACAATATAGATATCGTCGCTGCAAAAGCCGGAGCTGTAGATATTTCATTTACATACCAGAAGAAAATCAACGCAGGTATGTTGAGAATAGGTACCGCATTCACTAATATCGGTTCGAAAGTGTCGTATACAAAATCTGATTTTAAAGATTTTCTTCCGGGAAATTTTGGCATCGGAGGAGCTTTAGAACTTGATCTTGATGATTATAATCAACTGACATTCACCGTTGATGTGAACAAATTACTTGTACCTACTCCTGTTCCTGATACATCTCCGAATTATGATAAGAATGGAAATGGTTTTCCGGACTATCGGGAGAAACCATTATTTGAGGGTGTATTCGGATCGTTTGGTGATGCACCGGGAGGATTCAAAGAAGAGTTACGGGAATTGATGTATTCCATGGGAGTTGAATACTGGTACAATAAGCAATTCGCCTTCAGAGCCGGATATTATTATGAGCATCCAACAAAAGGTAACAGGCAATTTCTGACTGCAGGTATAGGTTTAAAATATAATGTATTCGGATTGAATGTTTCATACCTCGTTCCTACGTCTAATCAGCGGAGTCCACTTGATAACACACTTCGATTCACAATCGTATTTCATCTTGACAAAACAGCGGATGCTTTACCAGCACCTACTAACTAAAAAGACTTATTAAATATAAAAAGCCGGGCGAGTTACATCTTGTCCGGCTTTTTTTATTTGTGTGAAGGAATTTATATAGAAGTACGGACAGGTCGCGACCTGTCCGTACTTCTATATAAATTCCTTTTCAAACTGAGGGGTGCTTTTATTTTCTTATATCTTGGTATCTATTTCACATTCTTTATCTCCCTCAAAATGCTACAGAATAAACTTTTTTTCTGGTCGGTTACTGTCGCTATAGCTGGATTTCTTTTTGGATTTGATACAGCCGTCATTTCGGGTGCGGACCAGCCAATCCAACAATTGTGGCACCTGAGCGATTTTGCCCATGGTTTCTTTATCATGTCAATGGCCTTATGGGGAACTGTGATTGGGGCGATGTTTGGTGGAATTCCATGTGAACGTATGGGCAGAAAGAAAACACTTATCTGGATCGGGGTACTTTATATTATTTCGGCTCTTGGTTCTGCGCTGGCATGGGACCCTATTTCATTTTCTGTTTTCAGGTTTATAGGTGGCATTGGTGTAGGTGCATCTTCTGTAGCTGCGCCAACGTATATTTCTGAAATTGCGCCAGCCGCTAAGCGAGGACGATTAGTCGCCTTATATCAATTCAATATTGTATTTGGAATATTGATCGCATATGTTTCTAATTATTTTTTAAGGGATATTGGGGTCGATGCATGGAGGTGGATGTTGGGCGTAGTCACTATACCCTCTATTGTCTATACACTTCTTGTATTGACAGTGCCCGAGAGTCCAAGATGGCTTGTCCTCCGAAAGAAAGATGATGCGAATGCAAAACGAATACTGGAACAATTAAATCCAGGCCTTGACACTCAGCCTGAATTAGATGCCATTCATCAGTCAGCATCTGAAAGTGGACAAGGTAAATTATTTACCGGGAGGTATAATAGGTCCATCATGCTGGCATTTCTGATTGCATTTTTCAATCAACTTTCGGGTATAAATTTTATCATTTATTATGCGCCAAGGATATTGGAGAAAACTGGTCTGGGATCTGGAGGGGCACTATTATCGAGTGCCGGGATTGGGATTGCCAATCTGGTATTCACCATGCTGGGTATGTATCTGATTGACAGAGCCGGCAGAAAAAAATTGATGCTGATAGGCTCATTAGGATATATAATTTCATTAGCCATGATTTCATGGGTGTTTTACCATCAGGATTTCAATGGTATCAAAGTTCCTCTCTTTTTATTACTTTTTATTGCTTCACATGCGATAGGCCAGGGGGCAGTTATCTGGGTATATATATCTGAAGTTTTCCCGAATCATATTCGTGCTTCGGGACAATCATTAGGAACCTCTACGCATTGGATCTTTGCAGCGATAATTACACTACTGATGCCTTATCTTCTCAATCGGTTTACCGGAGGACCTATATTCGCTTTCTTTGCGGGGATGATGGTATTGCAATTGCTTTTTGTCGTCTTCATCATGCCGGAGACGAAGGGAATTTCACTTGAGGAATTGCAGAAGAAGTTGACAAAAGCTAAATAGGTGGGGGAGCCTAAAAATAGAAAAGTGCATCTGTGATGTGTAAGCCGGATTCTGTCATTCCCGACGAATCAGAAATACCTATCATTTATCTGGGCCATAGCATTACTACTACAGCTCTATCTGCCTACCCCCTCCAACTGTTGGTACACGCCGGCGAGCAGCCGGGCTCATCAAACACAAATGCATGACAAGATTGGAGTGTACATGGCATTTCAGCCCGCAAGGTTTATCCCATGACCGGTTACCCTGGCCACGCGTGCGCTCTTACCGCACGTTTTCACCCTTATCCCACCCTTCGGCGAGACGGTATAGTTTCTGTGACACTGTCTGTCCCTGCTGAAAGCAGAGCCCATCTGTTAGATGGTGCGGTGCTCTACGCTGTCCGGACTTTCCTCCCTCAATAAATGAGAGCGATAGATCCATCACAGATGCCTATCCATAACGGCTACAATAGGGCATTCGTTCTCTGGTTTCGCCAATTTCCCCATATTCATCATTTTAAGGCATAGGCTTTTTGGTAACCCGGTGATTGATAATATATTACTTATTATATATTATCTTTATGTGATATATGTGGATCAGGGACAAGGTATACTTATACTTAGCCATTACTTTATTTTGCCTGGTGAGTCTGGCAGGACTTGTTGGCTTTGATCAATTGTCCTATGATAAGACTCATTTCGCGCAGCAGATAGCTGAGAATATACATGACCTTGAGGTTGCTTCTTTGAACGATATTAAAGATGGAGACTGGATCAATCAGATTCGTTCGGTGCAGAGTTCAGGAAAGATTTTATCCAATGACCTGGTCAACCAGATTGAAAAGCTGAGCGAACAGCCATATACAATCTATATCTATCATCAGGACAGCTTAATATTTTGGTCTAAGCCAGGATCGATTATTGATCCGACATATGATGAGTTTGAAAATATTCCAGGAGTCTTCCGTGATCACAGACAGGATTTTTATATCAAGCATGCCGAAATCGCCGATCATCAGGATTTGCTGGAAGTTTATTTTAAGATTCCCATTATTCCGGAACAAGAGCAAGCTTATAGCATAAGCGTTACGCCATATAAATTCGGGTATCCGTCTCCGGATAATGCAACACTGATCAGAAGTATAGATGGATCACCGATTGCACACGTTCAATTGTTGACCAAAGAGTATTCGTTTTTTCTCCAGTGTTTGATTTTTATATTTTGCCTTATTGCAGTGTGGTCTATTTGTATGGCATGGATAAGCTGGATTCAGAACATGCCTGACCAAAAGGTATCCCATGTCAATAAGATTCTTCTACAGATGTTGGGTGTCCTAGGTGTGCGGATGGCCACCTTGTTCCTTCCATATCATGATTTCTTTGATCAGATATCATTGTTAAGTCCGATAATACAGGATATATCATTTCCATACTCGACAACTGATCTCTTACTGGACAGCTCCATTTTTCTTTGGTTATGTACGTTGGCCAGTAAAATCTATAGCCGTGATCTGCTCATTTCCACATCGACTATTCCGGCATCAAATGAAAGATGGGCGGATCGATTGATGACAATGAGCCATTACCTGGTGGTGATCATGATGTGTGGTCTTACGGCATGGATACTTCGTCAGGTAGTAGGCCAAAGTAATTTCAGATTGGATCTGGGTGAAATATCTTTATTTGACGTCCATCATTTTCTGTCTCTCGTAGCCTGTGGTCTGATCATCATGGGTGTTTTTACTTTTTCATTTCAGATTGTCAACAGGGCCATATTTTATACGACTAATTTTTATGAGCGGATGATCGCACTTCTTTTTGCTGGTGTGCTCAGCCTTCCGCTTATACATCTCATTGATATTGACCTGCCAGACGTAGGATTTTATCTCGGTGTGTTTATCCTTATGACCTTACTGGATTTATATATCGAACAAGGAAATAAGTCGGTCATCTGGGTTCTCAGCTGGCTGGTGACCATCTCTTCTATGACAGCATTGGTGTTGTACAAATATCAAAAGGATTTTGAAAAAATAACACGAACAGAACTTATACAAGATGCACCCGATGAATATGGGCAAACAGACAATTTTGAAGAAGATCTGATTGAATGGCTTCCTCATTTGCCAAGTAAATACAGCATCGCATTCTATCATGATGGTCAGCTGGTATTCAATCAGAGGTATGACTATGCCATTGTGTTTTCGAAACCGGCAAAAATGACCAGAGGTGTGTTTTGTGAAATTACAACCAGTGATGACAGAACAGATGTCGCAAAGCTTGATGACAAAGACAATGTCATCATGATCGGAAAAAAAGTGGATGGACTCAACCAGGTCATTTCTTTATTCTCATTGATATTTACTGTATTTAGTTTTTTACTTTTTATTCTTGCCGGGTTAAATGCATGGTTTGAATTCTTGCCACAGAATATGGAATTGACTATTTCACCAAGGCCATCACTGCGAAATAAAATTCAGATTGCAATCGTGTTTATTATCATCCTCACATTTATCATTGTTGGTCTTCTGACCGTATACTATATTCGATCTAATAGCCGGGCAGATGAGATCAGAAGATATGATGAGCGATTGAGGACGATAGCCGGATCTATTCGTCAAACCATAACGTCCGAAGCCACAACATGGCGGAAAGATATGAGTCAGGTTGCCAAAATCGCAGTGGCAAACAGTGCATCCAATCAACTCTATGATCCTCAGGGAAATCTCCTCCATCAACAGGATGATAAAGGAAACAGCGTAAAGAACATTCCCTTCAAATTAGCTTTTCTTCCAAAAATGATCCTTGATGCCGGTTCAAGAGATTATTATTTATCCGGGACTCATCTTGATGAGGATGGGGTCAGTCGTTTCGGAGATGTCGGTTATGTTTCAATTCATAAAGGGAATGGACAATCAGGCTATATTGAATTGACAGAATTATTCCCATCGGGGAGTGAAAGCGGAGATCCGGGCACAGCATTTTTTATGACACTTTTAAATGCCTATGTTTTTATATTCCTGATTGCCATATGCATGGCAGTTTTGATGGCAAGATCAATTACAGGACCTGTCGCACAACTGAGTGAAAAATTAAAAAAGATAAGATTAGGTAAGAAAAATGAAACCATTCAATGGTCTATTGATGATGAAGTAGGTGAGTTAATCCGTGATTATAACGGAATGGTGACGAAACTGGATGAAAGTGCGTTGATGCTGGCGCAGACAGAACGTGACACAGCCTGGAGAGAGATGGCCAAACAGGTTGCGCATGAGATAAAGAATCCGCTTACTCCAATGAAATTGAGTATTCAGTATCTTGAGAATGCGGCGACAAAGACAGAAGAAAGTAATCTCCCTGCGATGATCAAAAGAGTCAGTAAGACATTGATAGAGCAAATCGATAATCTGACACATATCGCTTCTGAATTTTCAAGCTATGCAAAAATGCCGCAAGCGATGAACGAAGTGTTTGTCATCAATGATGTAGTAGCATCAGTGCATGATCTTTTTCGAAAGCGCGAGGATATGGATATTCAACTGCAGGTTCCGATTAACGATCTTTTTGTATTTGCAGATAAAAGCCAGATCATTCGTGTATTGAACAATATAGTGAAGAATGCCATCCAGGCTATTCCAAAATCGAGACGCGGACTGATCTATATTAAACTTGTTTTTACAGATGATCACATCACGATCTCCATCCAGGATAACGGATCGGGGATTGATGATCATATGAAAGAGAAAGTGTTCTACCCGAATTTCACGACAAAATCATCAGGTATGGGTCTTGGACTTGCTATATGTTCGGACATCATTCAGTCTTTTGACGGGCGTATTTATTTTGAAACCGAGAAAGGTGTAGGCACCATATTTTTTATCGAATTGCCCCGGCATATCATGAATGGTGAACTTACTTCAGTCATGCATCACCGACAGGATATCGTTCCCTGAAAAACGCAGATCATAAATCAGTTTTTTACGGCATTCATCAGACTTTTGGCATTGGCCAATGCTTCTTTGGAAGGTTGGTCACCACTGAGCATTTTGGCTACTTCTACCAATCTGTCTGCAGGTGTAAGCAGCATCACAGAGGATTTATCTCTTGTTCCGGTCCCGATTTTAGAGACGTGATACTGCACTTTAGCGTGGACCGCTATCTGTGGCGAGTGGGTGATCATCAGGACCTGATGGCCTTTAGATAATGAGCGGATGAGTTGTCCCATACGCCAGGCTACTTCGCCGGATATCCCGGTATCAATTTCATCAAAAATAATGGTTGGTAATTTTGCCTGGGCTGCATACAAAGACTTCAAAGCAAGACTTAATCTCGATAACTCTCCTCCTGAAGCCACTGATTGAATAGGTTGTAAGGACATTCCTTTATTCGCTGAAAACAGGAATTGAATGTCATCCATACCGTCCGTTCCCGGAGAAAGAAGCGGATTGATTTCAATCGAAAATTGACCATTGGGCATCCCCAGTTCATGAATTAATCCGCCCATCGAGGGTATTATTTTTTCAGCTCCCTTTTTTCTTTTTTGAGATAATTGATCTGCTTCTTTTTTTAAAGTGATCGTTGTCTGTGCGATATTTTTTTCCAGCTTTTCAATAAGATCACCTACGGAGGATAATTCATCCAATTCCCTTTTTAATAATCCATATTGAGTGAGGAGATCCTTTTCATCCTTGCTCTGGTATTTTTTAATCAGTGTATATAATTGGGTCAGCCGGGATTCAATTCGGCCCAGATGAAACGGATCGTTTTGAACCACTCCATCCAGACGTCCGGCTTCCAATGTGATGTCCTGTACTTCCAGACGTAAAGCCTCAATCCTATCGCCTATTGTAGCAAGAGGACTTGAAACATGACGAACAGTTTCAATTTGTTTGATCAGTGTAGTCAGCTGGCTGTTTAATGCATGGGGACCCTCATTTAATATTTTTTGAATCAGCTCTAAGGTGTGATCAATGGACTCTGCGTGTTTCAGTACATTCTGTTCTTCTTCCAGTTTGTCAATTTCGCCCGGAGTAAGTTTTGCATTT
The DNA here is from genome assembly GCA_038252065.1 of Chitinophagales bacterium. Taxonomy (GTDB): domain Bacteria; phylum Bacteroidota; class Bacteroidia; order Chitinophagales; family Saprospiraceae; genus Opimibacter. Next base: position 26,490 of record JBBSAQ010000021.1, on the reverse strand, counting down.
TCCAATTCTTCTAACTGAAATTTCAGAAAGTCTTTTCGTCTGACTGATGAGAGTTCAATTTCTTTTGTCTTAGTTAGTTCATTTTTTAATTGAACTAATTGACTGTAAGTTGAACGGTAATTTTTGGATTGAACAAGAGAGCCACTCAGGGTGTCGAGCACATTGACCTGGTATTCTCTGGATTGAAGCGCTAAATTGTCATGTTGCTGGTGTAGTTCGATGAGGTGTCCTGTCAATTCCTGTAAGACTTTAAGCGATACAGGCGTGTCATTGACAAAGGAACGACTCTTGCCGCCGGAAGATATTTCACGTCTGCATATCATCTGATGGTCAAAATCAAGTGATTCTCTGATGAATAATTCTTTGAGTGAATTGTCCTGTAATTCGAAGTGAGCTTCAACGATGCATTTTGATTCTTCATCGGGTAATATTCTGAAGTCAGCCCTTCTGCCCAATGCAAGACCAAGGGCTCCGAGTAAAATAGATTTACCTGCTCCTGTCTCACCCGTTATGGCTGATAAGCCTGGAAGGAGTTGTAAATCCAGTTCAGGAATGATGGCATAATTTCGAATGATAAGCCGGGTCAACATAATTTTTACTTGGTGAAGGAATGGAAAGTTCGGCTTTTATTTTGATAAAGCAGCCTGCACTTCCGGTTCTATTTTTATTCCAAATTGTTTTACGATGTTGTATTGCTGCAGGGCATTCTCTTTTTGATTGAGCGCCAGATAGCTTTTCATTTTTTCATAGTAGTACAAGCCTTGTTTGTTATTTAGCTGAATGGCCCTGTCGATATCCGGTATAGCATCTGCCTGTTGATTAAGTATGTTTTTTAAGCGGCCCCTTTCATACCATAGATCCGCGTCTTCTGGATGCATACCGAGGTAGGTTGTGATATCACCGATCGCTTTATCCCATTGCTGGAAGGATTGATAGACCAAAGATCTGTTTTTGTAGCCATTGGCATGTTTAGGATCGAGGGTTAATCCTTTGTCAAAATCATTTAAAGCCAGTTGGAGCTGACCGGATAAAGCGAAAACTGCACCCCTGTTGACATAGTACTCTCCCTGGGTGCTGTCTGATTTGATGGCCTCGTTGTAATCTTTCATGGCCTGCTCATATTTCTGAAGATTAAAATAAAGCTTGGCTCTGGAATTGTACAAAGCTCCGTCAGGTTTGAGTCGTATCGCAGAATCATAGTCAGCTAAGGCTTCCTCAATCCTGCCTTCATCCCGGCGAAAGTTAGCTCTGTTTCGGAAAGGAAGCGGTGTATCCTTGTAGTATTTAAGTACATGTGTCCAAAGCTTATCACTATCCTGCCATATTTTAGCTTGTTTAAATGTCATAAACATGAAGATGAGGACTACAGCCCCAAAGCCATATAAAGCAGGTTTGGCAGCAGCATGATTTGTCTTGTAAAGCCACTGGCCCGCATAGACAACAATGAAAATCAATCCCGCGTATGGAATATATGTAAATCGATCCGCCAGGTAACCCTGGCCTGCACCTACGATCTGGAGTACAAACATGACATTGACAATGAAGAAAAGAACACCAAACAAATAAGGTCTCCAATCTTTTTTATATGCCAGGTAGATGAAAGCAAGAATGCCTATACCGACAACAGGCCCTATGTATACATCTACAGGTAATTTAGCCGGATAGGGATATAGGGGAGACATCCGGTATGGGAAAATAAATTTTACAAGGTAAACGCCAAGAGAGTAACCTCCGATCATGAGACGCTCGATAATGTTATAATTTGTTTTGTCATTGATTGAGCCTTGTTTTCCAAGAAAGTAAAATCCCACCAAACCGATAATGAGGGCCAGCAAGAAAAAGGCCCATTTTTCGATCACCAATTTGATGTTTAATGGACGCTTGAAATAATAGTCCACTAAAAGCATAGTCAGTGGCAGGGAAACGGACTGAATTTTAGAAAAAAGAGCAAATACAAACAGCCCCATTGCGGCGTAAAAGTATTTTCTAGCGTAGCCCGACTTGACATAAATAATGTAGAACCATAGCGCACTGAGGAAAAAGGCTCCGAACAAAACGTCTTTCCTTTCTGTGACCCACGCCACAGATTCAACTCTCATCGGATGAAGACCAAATAATACTGCACCAGCTCCGGATGCCAGAGCCGTCAGATCAAGTGCCCTGAATATCCTATAAATGAAAAACACACAGATGAGATGAAGAATAAGATTGTCTATGTGGTAAAGCGCAGGACTGAGGCCGACGAGTGACCTTTCTATTGTAAAGGTGAGGATGGGTAGTGGATTGTAGTTACCGATCACATGCTGAGAGAAAATATTGACAATGTTGTCCCAATTCAGCAGCGTTGTGTTGTTATTATTTGCGAGGTTATAATCATCATCCCAATTGACAAATTGATGGCCTATGGTGCCAATAAAAGCAAATAGGGTTAAAATAAGGCTTATACCAAGGTATTTCCAATCTTGTCCATCAAGCTTGTGGTTGTTTTTGCGGGTATCTTTTGATTTCCCGGTTTTCTTTTGCTGTTTTTTACTCTTGGTCATAGCCCAAAATTAAATAGAGAAGTCGATATATCTGGTTTCAGGTTTATATATAGGTGATTCTATTTTGCGAATTTAGGATAGAATGTCAATCATAAACTGGGTTAGATAGCCTATGAATGTTAATTTTGCCGCATGATACTGAATGCAGCACAATTGTGCAAGCTGCTCCATGGTGAACTGGTAGGTGATGGTGAGAAGAAAATCCACGGACCATCCCAGATAGACAAAGGCAGACCAGGCACCGTGACATTTCTGGCCAACCCCAAGTATGAAGATCATGCCTACACCACAAATGCAAGTGTTTTGCTGGTGGGAAGGGAGTTTTTCCCGAAAATGCCCCTTCAGGCAACATTGATTAAAGTGGACGACGTATACGGAGCCATGATGTTCATTGTAGAGAAATTCAGTAAAAATGGTACCCCACAGCCAGGTATTTCAGCGCTGGCTGTGACTGACACTTCTTGTCAGTTTGCTCCGGATGTGTCTATCGGGGCATATTCCGTTATTGAGAGTGAATGCACGATAGGGTCAAAAAGCATCATTTATCCGCAGGTATATATCGGGCATGGAACGGTAATTGGTACTGAGGTCATTATCTACCCGGGCGTCAAGATTTATCCTAATACACAGATCGGAGATCGGTGTATAATCCATGCAAATGCAGTCATCGGAAGTGACGGATTTGGATACCGACCCAATGAGGAAGGCCATTATGTGAAAGTAAATCATGTAGGCATTGTAATCATAGAGGATGATGTAGAAATAGGGGCGAATACTGTTATTGACAGAGGCACTTTGTCCGTCACCAGAATAGGTAAAGGTTCAAAAATTGACAACCTGGTTCAGATTGCACATAATGTTGAGATAGGGGAACATACAGCCATTGCAGCACAGGCTGGTATTGCAGGTAGTTCGGAGATAGGTAAGCATGTTCGAATAGGAGGACAGGTAGGAATCGCCGGACATATTAAAATCGCGGATCGGGTTGAGATCCAGGCCCAAAGTGGGGTTCATACAGGAAAATTTAGCGAGGGGGCCCGCATATTTGGGTATCCCGCGATAAACTATAATGACTATTTGAAATCATATGCTGTATTCAAGCAGCTTCCTGACTATATAAAACGAATAGAAGCATTGGAAAGGCAGATTGCCTCCGCTAAAAAGGAAAAGGAATGAAACAAAAGACGATAGCAAAGTCTTTCAGACAGGAAGGAGTGGGGCTTCATACAGGCAAATCTGTAATTGTAGAATTTGAACCTGCTGAAGCCAATCATGGCATACGTTTTATGCGTGTGGATATGAAAGATCAACCGGTACTAATCGCTGATGTAGGCCAGGTCGTATCTACAAACCGGGGCACAACCATAAAAAATGGAGACGCCCAAATAAGTACCATAGAGCATGTTCTCTCCGCATTGTCAGGTATGGGTGTTGATAATGTGCTCATTAAAGTAGATGGTCCGGAAATACCGATCATGGATGGAAGCGCTTTGCATTTTGTGCAGGGCATTCATGCTGCCGGCCTTGTGGAACAGGACATGGATCGTGAATATTTCGAGATAGAAGAACCTATTTCGTTTAAGGATGAGGTCACAGGTACTGAATTACTGGCATTGCCTGGCGATAAGTTTGAAATCACAGCCATGATTGATTTTAATTCACAAATCCTGGGTCACCAATATGCCAGCCTTCACAATATTGATGAATACGAAACTCAGATTGCTCCTTGCAGAACTTTTGTGTTCATAAGAGAACTTGAACAACTCTTTGATCAGAATCTTATCAAAGGCGGTGATCTTGAAAATGCGGTGGTGATCGCTGATCGATTGATGGATCAGACTGAGTTGGATAGGTTGGCTAAAAAGCTAGGGAAGCAAAGTATCAAAGTTGAAAAAACGGGTATACTGAATACAACTTCACTCAAATTTGAAAACGAACCGGCGAGGCATAAACTCTTAGATGTCATAGGTGATCTGGCGTTATTGGGCAGACCTATTAAAGGAAAAATCGTAGCGCGCAAACCTGGTCATACAGCCAATATTGAATTTACTAAGCTTCTGAAAAGAAAACTGATTGAGCAGCGTAAAACTAAGGGAAGACCAAAGATTGATCCGGATCAACCGGCATTGTATGGAATAGAAGATATCCGTAAAATGTTGCCGCACAGGTATCCTTTCCTGTTGGTGGATAAGATTGTAGAAATGGATGAAACATCCATTGTAGGTGTGAAGAATATCACGTTCAATGAAGCGTTATTTCAGGGCCATTTTCCCGGCAATTCTATTTTTCCGGGAGTTCTGCAAGTGGAAGCACTCGCACAGGTCGGAGGTGTATTTATCTTATGCAAAGTACCAGATCCTGAAAACTGGGCTACATTATTATTGAAAATTGACAATACAAAATTTAAAAGCAAAGTTGTTCCCGGTGATCAGCTAATACTCAAAATGCAGCTTCTTGTTCCGATAAGAAGAGGTATCTGCCATATGTATGGGACAGCTTATGTCGGGAGCAGATTGGTCTCAGAAAGTGAACTAACAGCACAAATTGTGCGTAATGAACCAAGAAATGAATAATATTCATCGCAATGCGAAAATCGGACGTGATGTCCAGGTGGGGCCTTTTACTACTATTGAGGAAGATGTTGTGATCGGGAAGGGATGCAGGATAGGAGCAAACGCCAGCATACTCAATGGTACAAGACTCGGCGATCATTGTAATATTTTTCCTGGTGCCGTTGTAGGAGCTTCTCCACAAGATTTGAAGTTTGAAGGTGAAAATTCAACACTTGAAATAGGTAACAATGTGACCATCAGGGAATATTGTACAATCAACCGTGGCACAAAAGCCAGTTTCAAAACTTCTATCGGTGACAATTCATTGCTGATGGCCTATGTGCATGTTGCTCATGATTGCATCATCGGCCCCAATTGTATTCTTGCCAATAATGTAAATCTTGCAGGCCATATTCATATTGGGCACCATGCAGTCATTGGAGGACTAGTAGCTGTGCACCAGTTTGTCAAGATAGGTGAACATGTCATGGTTGGTGGCGGTGCACTTGTCCGAAAAGATATTCCCCCATACGTGAAAGCTGCCAGGGAACCCTTGTCGTTTGTAGGTGTCAATGTAACCGGATTGAAACGAAGGGGATTCACGCAGGAACAAATTCATGCTATCCAGGATATATATCGTGTCCTGTTTGTTCGCGGATACAATATCACACAGGCCATCTCAGTGATAAAAGAGACATTGCCCATTGGGCCTGAAAAGGATTTAATCCTTGATTTTGTAGATCAGTCAGAACGTGGTATCATGAGAGGTTTCAGAGCGCACAACCCGGTCAATGGATCTGTATATACAAAAGCTGAGTAAGGCTTTCAACCAAAAACCCATATTCGACAACCTGTCTTTTGAAATCAAGGCAGGCGACCGCTTTGCCATCACCGGGTCCAATGGATCAGGTAAATCAACTCTTCTCAAGATTTTATCAGGTGGAATGCTTCCTACTTCAGGCGCTATTACTTATTTTCTGAAAGGAAAAAATGTCCCTGAAGAATTGGTCTTTCGCCAGGTTCATTTCGTGGCACCTTACAATTCTGTGATCGAAGAGCTTTCATTAAAGGAGTTGTTTCATTTACATAAAAGCCTTGGATTACTTAAAGGATATCCCATTTTTGAAGACTGGCTGGCGAATCTTCATTATGCCTTCAGTCCGGACCAACAGATAAAATCTTTTTCCTCGGGAATGAAACAAAGAGTCAAACTGGGATTGACTTTATTGGATGATCGTCCATTGGTCTTATTGGATGAACCCACATCCAATCTTGATGAACAGGGTAAAACCTGGTTTTTCAGCCTTCTTGACCAGTTAAAAGAATTTCAGACCCTTGTCATAGCTTCCAATGATGCCCTTGAAATAAGTTATTGCACTGAAAGGGTTAATCTTGATGGCGTAGCAAACGCGGTTGATTAGGAGGAAAGTTTATCGTCAAGGGCTTTTAGCCGGGCATAAATATCTTTTATCCGGTCTGCCAGATTAAACTGTTCGGTGAGGTTTGATTTTTCTTTTTTGAGCTCCTGTTTAGCCCCTTCCAGCGTGAAGCCTCTCACTTTGACGAGATTATAGATGATCTGGATTTGCTGAATATTCTCTTTCGTAAATAATCTGTCCCCTTTTCTGTTTTTTCTGGGGGAGAGAAAAGAAAACTCATTTTCCCAGTACCGGAGAAGAGACCGTGATACTTCAAACATTTCTGCAACTTCACCTATCGTATAATATAATTTATCGAGGTTCTGGGTTTCGATGGATTTCATTCGATCAGGATTCACCTAAATATAGGAATAAATACGGATACGGAATTCCTTACTGCTTCTAAATTAGGGTTTTCCATCAAGGAGGTTGCAAAGAAAATGCAAGTAAAAATGAAGACAAGTGACCATCAGGTGAGCATCGGAATCAAATTAAAAGGGAACGGACCAGCTCAAACTGGTCCGTTCCCTTTTAATTATCAGGTATAAATTTTAATGATAACTCTTCTAGTCGAAAGACTGATTCTCAATGCCAGCTCTCTGAACAAGAGTCTGATACTCTTCAGGAGTAAGGTCATCCATACAATAGATAATAGGATCTACAGGATTGCCTTTGATGCGAACCTCATAATGACAGTGAGGACCGGTGGAAAGACCTGTTGTGCCAACGGTACCGATGGTTTGTCCTTTATGAACTATATCGCCTTCTTTCACTGAAAGCGTGGCCATGTGGCCGTATAGACTGGTATAGCCATAGCCATGATCGATCACGATATGATTGCCATAGCCGACTCTTCCATATTCTGCTGTGACTACTTTGCCATTACCTGTGGCCTGGATAGGCGATCCGGGAGGAGCCGTAAAGTCAACCCCGGTGTGCATTTTTTCCACTTTGTGCACCGGATGAAGACGGATGCCAAAACCGGAAAGTGCACTTAAGCTCTTCTTTAGAAGATCAATTCTCACTGGTTTAATGCTGGGAATGCTGGCAAGCATATCTTCTTTTGCGTTTGCCTTTGTCAGAATACTATCGAGGGATAATTTCTGAACTTTAAGCTGCAGCATCAATTTGTCCACCTTTTCCTGAGTCTCTACCAGCAGTTGTCCTGAGTTTGGATACTTAATGAGTTTAGCATATTTGTCGCTACCACCGACACCACCTTCCCATACAGATTCATCGACAGGGTCCATACCGAGCATAAATCTCAGGATGCCTCCATCCCGTTCGTGCACTGTGTTGAGGTCTTCTGACATCAGGTTGATCTGATCATTGATCGAAGCATACTGATACTTCATCTGATCAAGTTCCCTCATCAGGCTTAATTCATTTTGAGAGGGGAAATACTTATTATGAAGGGTAAGAAATATTGTAGCTGTTACAATCGTGGCGCAGAGATACCCGAAAAAGCTAAAGACTCTGAACTTCCCCGGTGTACGATATTCTTCAAATGAGAGGGTTGATTCGTTATATACATACTTTCTTCCAGCCATGAATCTGCGATTTGAGTAATTTTGAGGGTACTAAAATGGGAGGTTTGTCAGAGACAAACCAGATGGGATCGCTGGCTAAGGTAACGATTGAATGCCTGTTTACAAAATATTTAACAATTAATTATATATCAATTCTGATTACAATATATATTGCATACCAGTTGATTGAATATATATTAAAATATCACCATTTATATCTATTTTAATAAAAAGACATTATGGCTAAAAATGCCAAAGAAATACGGAATATATTTTTGAGCTTTTTCGAGGAGAAAGAGCATACGATAGTGATGTCGGCTCCTATGGTCAATAAAGATGATCCAACCCTCATGTTTACAAATGCGGGAATGAATCCTTTCAAAGATTATTTCCTTGGAAACAAGCCAATCGTTCATAAGCGTATAGCGGATACGCAAAAGTGCCTTAGGGTGAGTGGGAAACATAACGACCTGGAAGAAGTAGGCCGTGACGGGTATCATCATACCATGTTTGAAATGTTGGGCAACTGGTCTTTTGGAGATTATTTCAAGAAGGAGGCTATTGGCTGGGCCTGGGAGTTGCTATCAGAAAGACTTGAACTCCCAATGGATAAAATCTATGTTAGTGTATTCGGGGGTGACAAAACTGACAATCTTCCGGAAGATGATGAAGCAAGACAACTCTGGCAGGAGTGGCTTCCAAATGATCGCATCTTATCTTTTGGTAAAAAGGATAATTTTTGGGAGATGGGTGACACCGGACCTTGCGGACCTTGTTCGGAAATACATGTTGATCTGAGATCTGATGAAGAAAGAAAATTAATTCCCGGAAAAGAACTCGTCAACGCAGGACATCCCAGTGTCATCGAGATCTGGAATTTGGTTTTTATCCAATATAATCGTAAAGCAGATTCTTCGCTTGAATCACTTCCGTCAAAACATATTGACACAGGTATGGGGTTTGAACGTCTTGTACGTGTTATTCAAAACAAGACTTCTAATTACGATACTGATATTTTTTCCCCACTCATCCATTTCATCGAACAAGCTACAGGGATTCCATACAAGAATGATTATACAGGTGAAGTGATGTCGGATATTGCCATGCGGGTACTTGCTGATCATGCACGGGCTGTGAGCTTTGGTATCTCGGACGGACAGATACCTTCCAATACGGGTGCGGGATATGTATTACGACGTATTTTAAGAAGAGCTGTGCGGTATTACTATACTTTTCTTAATGTCAAAGAGCCATTGATACATCGGCTTATTCCACTGTTGGTTGATTTTTTCAAAGACATTTTTCCGGGATATGCAGAACAAAAGGATTTCATCAAACGTGTGATCGAACAGGAAGAAATATCCTTTCTCAGAACATTGGAAGGAGGTCTGAAAAGATTTGAAACATTGCAGGTGAAAGGAAAAGTAATCTCCGGGAAAGATGCGTTTGAACTTTTTGATACCTATGGATTCCCGATTGATCTCACACGCCTGATGGCAGAAGAAAAAGGCTGGACGATTGATGAAAAGGAATTTACCAAAGCATTGAATGAGCAGAAAACCAGGTCCAGGTCAGACGCTGTCAAAGTCGTAGGGGATTGGGTTGAATTAAAAGCTATAAAAGAAAGCCCTGTTTTCGCAGGATATGATCATGATATCGTCATGGGATCTCATTTGATCAAATACAGAGCCGTAGAAGATAAAGATGGACAACAATATCAGCTTGTATTGGACAAAACGAGCTTTTATCCGGAAGGTGGTGGGCAAGTTGGGGATATCGGAGAGCTTTGGTTTGGTGAAGAGGTCATTGATGTTAAAAATGTCGTTAAAGAAAATGACCTTCCTATCCATATCACGGATCGATTGCCTCAATCGGTTACATCAGAAGTTGAAACAAAAATAGATACTGCAAGAAGGCGTCTTATTGAAAATAATCATTCCGCAACACATCTTCTTCATGCTGCCCTTCGTGAGGTCTTAGGTGATCATGTGCAACAGAAAGGTTCGCTGGTGAATCATGAATATCTTCGGTTTGACTTTTCGCATTTTGCAAAAGTGACACCTGAAGAACTTAGCCGAGTAGAGGCAAGAGTGAATCAAAAAATAAGAGAGAATATCAGATTGCAGGAAGACAGGAACATACCGATAGCCCAGGCAGAAGAATCAGGTGCAAGGATGTTGTTTGGAGAAAAATATGGTGAGAAAGTAAGGATGATCACGTTTGATCGTGATTTCTCTATTGAATTGTGTGGAGGGTGTCATGTATCTTCAACAGGTGTGATAGGATTATTCAAAATCATAAGTGAATCGGCGATAGCAGCAGGGGTGCGAAGAATAGAAGCCATAACCTCTGAAACTGCGGAGATATATATCAATGAGCTATTATCTCAATTTTCTTTATTAAAACAGGAACTAAAAAATCCTTCAGATCCTGTCAAAGCGATAAAGGAATTACAAACGGAGATCAAAGATTTAAGACATCAGCTGGAGGAAATTGAATTGACTAAAGCAGCAGACCTCAAATCAAGATTGTTAAATGAAGTTGAAAATGTCAACGGCGTAAAAATGATCAGTGCTGAAGTCAGCATGAATGATCCGAAATTACTGAAGAGTCTGATCTTCCAGATAGGTAACGAACTTGGAGAAAGTAGTTTCCTGTTGATTGGTTCTAAAGGAGATGGGAAACCTCAGTTGATGTTATATATCAGTGAAGACCTGGTAAAAAACAAAAAACTTCATGCGGGAAATATCATCAAGGAACTTGCACGTTCGATCAATGGTGGGGGAGGAGGACAACCTTTCTTTGCTTCAGCCGGAGGAACAGAACCTGGTGGATTGAACGAAGCACTTCTTAAAGCAAAAAGCTTTATTGAACATTAAATATTCTTCCTTTTCAGAGAAATGAAGATTATTCATAGTGTATTGGAGGGTAAAACCTAAATTGGGAGATTGGATAAGGATCAGGATGAAATAATGAAAGAGCAGGAAAGGATTAAGTTAGGTATTATTGGCGCAGGCCATCTGGGACGATTTCACATCGAATGTGCCAAACGAGTAGAGGGGTATTCACTCGAGGGCATATATGATATTGATGATAACAGATCTCAGCAGATCTCTACGCAATACGATGTCAAAACTTTCCAATCGATCAGTGAATTGATAGGTGCGGTTGATGCTGTGTGCATAGTCACGCCCACAAGTACCCATTATGAAATCGCACTTCAGGCCATCAATGCAGGTAAGCATGTGTTCGTTGAGAAACCATTGACTGATCATCCTGAGACCAGTAGAAAACTGGCTAATCTTATCCATGAAAAAAAATTGATTGGAAGAGTAGGGCATGTCGAACGGTATAATCCTTCCTTTGTCGCGGCCAGACAATTTGGTTTAGATAAGCCGGTTTTCATAGAAGCACATCGGTTAGCTCCTTTCAATCCAAGGGGTATGGATGTGCCTGTGGTCATGGATCTGATGATACATGATATTGATCTTGTATTATCGATGATAGACTCCGAAGTGGATCATATTGAAGCAAATGGGGTAGGTGTAGCGGGAAAATCTGCAGATATATGTAATGCCAGAATTACGTTTCGCAACAATGCTGTTGCGAATCTTACGGCTAGCCGCATCAGCCTGAAACAAATGCGAAAGCTCAGACTTTTTCAGCGGGATAAATACATCGCCATTGATTTTCTGAATCATGAGGTGCAGGTTGTAAAGCTTCTGCACGAAGAGCCTACGGATATGATGTCAATGAAACTTGACTTGCCTGACGGCCCCCGATGGATAGCAGCTGATAATCCAGGGATTGAAAAGCACAATGCCATTGAGGAAGAATTAAAGGAGTTTTATAATGCCATTGCTCACAATTCTGCGTATGGTGTGACGTTTGAAGACGGAGCTAAGGCTGTCGAAGTAGCTCATAAAATCATGGACCAAATAACTCAATATGAATCTTAATCCGGATTATAGAGCGGGAAAATTTATTTTCCTTTTGTTGATTATTTGTGCAGGCAGTTGTAATCTCATCAACCCTGCTGAACCGATACCAACTACGATAAAGCTTGAACAATTTGACCTGCAGATACAACCGGGACAGGGATCTGATCAAAACAAAATAACAGAAGTCTGGGTCTATGCCGGTTCGAGTTTGCTTGGCATTTTCAAGCCACCTGTAGAAATTCCATATCTGGCAAATAGTGATCAAACGCATTTTATCTTTCATCCGGGCATACGAAATAATGGTCTCGCGAACGATCCGATTATTTATCCTTTGTATACACCTTATGAAATCACATTAACCACGACGACAGGAGGTAAGATTCAGGTAAATCCTGTAACACATTACCAACCTCAAGCTGTAGTTAGTCTTGATGCTGATTTCGAAACAGGGAATGAATTTGTTGATAACAGGGATACGGTTGCGGCCAGTTTTGTGACCCGTACGATGATTGATCCATTTGAAGGAATATATTCCGGCGAAATCATTTTATCTAAAGACGCTTATTTCATCGAGGTAGGTAATGCCATTGCGCTATCTGACTTGCCTGTTGATGGCAAATCAACTTATCTCGAATTTCAATACAAAAGTGAAATGGATATGAGTATAGGTATCCTTGGTGTCTCCCTGACGGGGGAAAAGTATTCTAACTTCTTCTACCTTGTCAAGCCGACTGAAAACTGGAACATGCTATACATTGATCTCACGGAAATGCTTTCTGTTTCAGGGTTTCCTGCTTATAAAATTTTGTTCAGATCACTATATCCTTCTGATGCTACAAAGCCTGAGTTGAAGATTGAATTGGACAATGTCAAAGTAGTGCATCTGTAAACTGATGAAGAGACTTAGACGATTTCACATGTTTTTGTATGCTTGTGCTGACCTGATGTCGGCCATGCTGGCGTGGGCTTTATTCTATAATTTCAGGGCAATAGCAGAAGGGAAAACATTTGATCATGGTGTCATAGATGATCACAATTTCTGGTATGGACTGGTGATCATCCCGCTTGCCTGGGTTATCTTTTACTGGATATTTGACCGGTACCGGGATATCTATCGATTATCCAGGCTGACAACACTCATCCGTACTTTTTTCCTTTCACTGGCAGGTGTCACGATCATCTTTTTTACACTTTTACTTGACGATAACGTTGACAGTGTTTCGAGGTATTTCCAATCTTTCTTTCGACTTTTTGTACTTCATTTTACCATTACGGCGATCGTCAGGATGATCATACTGACCATGGCCAGTCGCAGACTAAAGTCAGGGCGCATCACTTATTCAACCATCATCATCGGTGGTAATCAGAAAGCTTTCGATCTGTATGAAGATATCCGGACGCGGAAGAAAAGTCTGGGCAACAGGCTTATTGGATTTATTGAAAGTGAGCCCAATGGAACGCAAGCCTTATCAGGTCATTTGCCTGATCTCGGAACTTTGGATCAACTTGCCGACATCATTCAACAGTATGAAGTTGAAGAAGCTTTGATCGCAATTGAAACGTCTGAGCATAATAAGCTCAAGGGCATACTGGACATTCTATTTGATTTCAATGAAGAAGTTCTTGTCAAGATCATTCCTGACATGTATGATATATTGTTGGGTACCGTTAAGATGGATTATTTGTATGGGGCGGTATTAATTGAGATCAGACAGGGATTGATGCTCAATTGGGAGAAAATAGTAAAGCGACTATTGGATATTGTCGTCAGTGGACTTGGGTTAATCATATTGTCACCTGTGTTTCTCTATTTAGCCTTCAGGGTAAGGTTATCATCTTCGGGGCCGGTATTTTATACACAGGAGCGAGTCGGTCTAAATGGAAAGTTATTCAACATTGTTAAATTCCGATCGATGTATCCCGGATCTGAAGGCAATACGCCTCAATTGTCTTTTGATGGTGATGAAAGATGTACGCCATGGGGTGCCCTGATGCGGAAGTGGAGGTTAGATGAATTGCCTCAATTGTGGAATGTGCTGATCGGGGAGATGTCACTAGTTGGTCCGAGGCCGGAACGAAAATATTTTATTGATCAGATTATGTTGCAGGCCCCTCATTACAAGCATCTGCTTAAAGTAAGGCCGGGGATAACATCGTGGGGCCAGGTAAAATATGGCTATGCGAGTAATATCGAACAGATGCTGCAGCGATTGAAGTTTGATATTCTCTATATTGAAAACATGTCCATCACGCTGGATATCAAGATCCTGTTTTACACTGTGCTGATCCTGGTGCAGGGAAAAGGAAAATGAGGGCGAAGTCTGGCATCACCCTCAATATTCGTTGAATCTGTTTTTTGAAGAAACAGAAGGATATGGTTATATCCTTTTACGTCTTGGTTTGTCGTCGAAGTCATCATCATAGCGCTTCTTTGGACGATCATTGTCCTGGTAGCGATTTGTTGATTTCGGGCGATCATCACCCCAGCGGTCTGAACGTGGAGCACTTGGACGTCTGTCTCCTCCTCCACCTCCTGAATTGAATGGAGGTCTTGAACCACCGCGTGGTGGTCCGCCTCTTCCACGATCATTGCTGCGAGGGGCAGGATCGGATTCTTTCACGAGGACTTCCTTGCCTTCCATTTCAACCCCATTGAGGTTTTCGATGGCAGCCTGGGCTCCTGCTTCAGAATCCATTTCGACGAAACCGTAGCATTTTGACATGCCAGTGTCCCGATCCGTAATAACCTTGGCATCAAGTACGCCACCATAGGTTTCAAACATTGCCTTAAGACGTTCTGAGGTGACGTTTTGGGGCAGTTTAGCGACAAAAAGTTTCATTTATAAAAAAAGATTAATGTTTTATGTTATTTGAAGTACGAACAGCTAAATCAGAGTCATAAGCTAAAGCATAAAACATAGTCGCTGAACGGGGAGCCTCAATAGTGAACCAAAGGTAAACTAAATATCCTGATACGGTGGGTATAGGTGGGGTAAGAATTTTGTCAAAAATTTGACTTGAGTTTAAGATGGTATAATGGGAGGATTGTGGTGGAATTTGGATGGCAGAAGCATCGAATGGGAGACAATTAACAATCAAGATGAAGCTACCTAGTTGACGAAATTATATAGCATTATCATTAGCCTAAAATTTAGAATGAATGACCCAATGACGTCAACAATAATATATGTGTAGGGATTGCTTTTCAGATTTGTTTGAGCACGACCTGATCAGGTTGAACTAGCTGTATTTATTCCTTAGGCAGATATCTGATGAAGGTGTGGTTCAAATTAGCCGTAGATTGGCATTATCTTCTTAATTATGCAAATGCTTTATACACTTTAACATGATCTACGACAACCACGGGAGAATCATTAACTACCTGCGTCTGTCAGTCACGGATCGGTGTAATCTGCGATGCCGGTACTGTATGCCGCAGCAGGGTCTTGAGTGGTTGCCTTCCGGGGCATTGATGAGTTATGAGGAGATGTTGCGATTATGCTCACTCCTGGCAAAGGAAGGTGTGGAAAAAGTCCGTATTACCGGAGGAGAACCTTTTATCCGCAAAGATCTTATTCATTTTCTTTCTGCCCTGGTCAAAATAAACGGGATAAAAAATGTATCCATCACTACAAATGGAATATTAGTTGGTCCCTTCATTCCAACGCTGAAATCGCTTGGCATACATTCCATCAATCTTAGTCTGGATACCATCAACCGGGAAAGATTTTTTGAGATCACAAGAAGGGATGAACTCCCTGCTGTCCTGAAAACACTTGAGACATTACTAGACCACGACATGGATGTCAAAATAAATGCAGTCGTGATGGAAGGCAAAAACACAGAAGATATCATTGAACTGATCGGATTGACCAGGCAACTTCCGGTGTCAGTTCGGTTTATAGAGGAGATGCCTTTTAATGGAGAAGGACATACTTATTCAGGATTGCAATGGAATCACACGAGAATACTGGAATACATAAAATCATTTTATCCTGATGTCCAAAAAATACCTGATCCGCCTTTTTCGACTTCATCCAATTATTTAATACCAGGCCACATTGGATCTTTTGGTATCATCGCTGCCTATTCGAGATCATTTTGTGGTACATGTAACAGAATCCGCATAACTCCACAAGGAATGATTAAGACCTGTCTTTATGGAGAAGGAGTATTAAATGTGAAAGACTTGTTCAGAGCTGGTCTGTCAGATTCAACAATTAAAGCAAAGTTGATGGACGTATTTCAGAAAAGAGCTGCAAACGGATGGGAAGCGGATAAACTTAAATCCACAGAAGTACATCCATCCATGTCCGAAATCGGAGGTTAAATTTTTAAATTAACCTGTTTAATAAGTCATCATAAAATTGATTCAATCATGAGTGATTTTTCTCATTTAGATAAAGAGGGTAAAGCGATCATGGTAGATATCGGAGAAAAAAAACCTACCCGAAGAAGCGCCACTGCAAGGTCTGTTGTGGTTTTTCCATCAGACGTAATCAATGCATTTAAAGATGGAGACATTAAGACAAAAAAAGGTTCTGTTGTGAGTGCTGCAATTCTCGCAGGAATCATGGCAGCAAAAAAAACAAGTGATTTGATTCCGTTATGTCACACTCTGGCCCTTGAAGATTGTCAGATTAATATCAATTTCAACACAGAAAATGAATTGATCATAGAGTGTACTGCTTCTACTACTGCAAAGACGGGTGTTGAAATGGAGGCTCTTGTTGGTGCTACGATAGCTGCCTTAACTGTATATGATATGTGCAAAGCGCTGAGTCATGATATTGTGATCAAAGAAACAAAGTTGATCCGTAAATCAGGTGGTAAGAAAGATTTTCACATCGTTGAATAACTTCATTATTTAGACGAGTCCCTTTCGAAGATTTCAACACACAAGTCAGGGATGGGCAGATACCCACTGCTCGCCATCTTCAAAAATCTCTTTTTTCCAGATCGGAACTTTTTCTTTCAATTGATCAATGGCAAACTGACAGGCGCTGAATGCAGCAGCTCTGTGTGCGGATGAGACGGCAATGATCACAGGAATTTCTCCAACAGTAAGAACACCGGTTCGATGATGAATGACAATATTCAACACAGGCCATTGCTTTTCTATGGACTCTGCTATTTTTTTCATTTCTTTTAAAGCCATACTTGCGTATGCTTCAAACTCCAGCCGGACTACTTTTTTTCCATTTGTCATATTACGGACGGAACCGACAAACACATTAATGCCTCCAGTCTCTGATGTCAAAACCAAATTTATACAGTTCGTTACATCAAGTGTATTTTCGGATATTTCTATATGTATCATCTCATCCTCCGCTTACAGGTGGAATAATAGCAATTTCATCGCCCTCCTTCAATATCATATCATTCAGAACATATTCCTCATTGACAGCAAATCTATAAACAGAAAGTGTTTTGAGATCCGGATACAGCGATTCTAAAACTTCTCTGAGATGAGAAGTTGAATTTATTTGTATTTCAACCTGAACAGATTTCTTTCTGAAAATATCTTTTACGATTCCAAATGCATGTACTTCGACGATCATATCCTCTTTAATTGTGTAGATGCCTCAACAATACTTCTATCCCGGCAACCAAAACTAATACTCCGGTTAGCTTTTTTATCATTTGTTGATCTAATTTGAAAATCCCAATTCGCGAACCGGCCTGTCCACCGATGAAAACAGCCAAAGCCATCATCCATAATCTGTTGTAATCAACCGGAAAAGGCTCGGATTGAAGCTGGCCTGTAATTCCTCCGATTGAATTGACGAGAATAAAGAGTGAAGCTGTAGCTGCTATTCTTTTTGAGGTGTCCCATTTCATTAAATTCAAGAGTGGAGAAAGAAATATACCTCCACCAATACCAACCATACCTGACAACAAACCTATGCTTCCGCCGAGCAGGGATTCCCGGATAGGTTTGGTATTATTTTCAAAATCAGGTTGCCTGGTTTTTCTTTCAAAACATAATAAAACACCTGCAATCATCAGGCTGCAACCAAGCAGAATGAAGAAAAAATTTTCGCTTAGTTTCAAACGAGCTCCTAAAAAAGACATGATCAGTCCTGAGATCACCAAAGGAATCACTCTATTCCATTTAATTTCTTTGTGCCTGATAAAGAGGATTGTGCCACCTGCCACGACGATGATATTACAGATGAGGGCTATCAGTCTTAACTCCTTAAAAGGAAGGCCGTAGAGAGCAAGAATGGCAATATAACTGGAGCCTCCGCCAAAGCCGACAGAAGCGTAGATAAATGCGATAATGCAAAACCATAATAGAATTTCCGGGTGCGCCATTGTCGTTATTGGCCTTAAATATATTGATACTCAATCACAATGAATGTTAGGAAAGATACATCTGATGAATTGGTTGGCTGGACAATGTGTAAGAAACAGAGCAAGAAAACAGTCAAACTCCTGTCGTTGATCTTAATTTATTCCTGAAATAAAAATGAGTGAATCCAAAAGATAGTATACTTATGAGACTAAGGCCATAACCCATGTAAAGGAAAAAATGCAGATAGGAGATATTGCCAAAGAAAAATTCCTTATACAGCAATACAAGAATACTACCAAGATATCCAAAAGAATCGGCCAGATAAATCAAATACCCGGCGTTCCCTTTGCTTCTATTCGTCGCAAGTAATCGTTCGAACAACATACTATTAAATGGAAAGTATGCTGCGTACAAACCAAGACCCGTCAAAATAGTCCACGTCATCGGTGATTTAATCAGGCCTGAAATGAACATGACATTGACAATTCCAATACTGACCAGGCTGGTAGTAATGATGATGTGCATACTTCGGAAGGCGGTATAATTATTTTTAATCAAAATAAACATTGCAAATAACACAAGAATCATAAGTGCTGCCGGCATTTCTGATTGTGTGAATATAGCCGCGTTATTATGGATGCCCAGTTCCTCCCAGACCTCTACAGAAAAATTATCCCTGAAATCTCTGAATGCTGTCAACAACATATAAAGGAAGATCATGACTACTAATCCCGGTGCAAGTGATCTGAATATTTTTTTACGATCACCTGATGTCATCGGTTCACGAATATGACGCAGAGCAATATCTTCCACAGTTGGTTTTGGCGTCCGGTTCAGCATCCATACAAATAGCAACAACGGTAAAAAGAAAATAGCCCCAGTGACGAAAGGCATCCAAAATTCTGAAACATGGTGAGATACCATTAGCCATTTTCCAATTGACTTGACTACACCTGATGCCACTATAAACGCAGAGCTCAGAATCGCGGCCATCAACTCTGTGGCTTTCCGGCCTTCCAGATAAGAAAAGACAAGACCCCACACCAGGCCTAGTGGTAGTCCATTGAGAAACATAAAAACAAAATTGTATGGAAAAGGTACAATTGCAAATCCCAATAATGTAAGTCCGGTAATACTTATACAAGCTATAATGCCGACGGCCCGATATTCCGGACGGAATTCTGAAATAAATTTAATGCCAAAGAATTTTGAGAGGGCATATCCAAGCACCTGGCTGATGATGAGGACTACTTTATAATCAATGCCAAAGAGTAAAAGGCCATCAAATTTGGCAACTGCAAATGGTTTCCGAAATGCATACATGCAAAAGTAAACTGCGAAGGCTGCCAGTCCTGCCAGTATTGCATTTAAATAGTATCGTCTGTCAGAAACTGTGAATGTCATGTTCGTCGATGATCTCCAGAAGTTCTGAAAGGTGGTCAATGATATGGGTGGGTTCAGCACTCATCAATTGTCTGTGGGTGTGAGCACCTGTTGTTATTCCGATTACAAACCTGCATCCTGCGTTTTGACCTTCCTGGATGTCAACAATACTATCACCGATTTTTATCACATGGTCTCCGCTGTCGATATCGTAGTAGTCCATGGCCTTTTCGATCATGTCTGGTTCAGGTCTGCCTGCATACACATCCGAAGCAGTGACCATGTAGTCGATTTCTTTCCCAACGCGCCAATCAAGCTTTATTAATAATGTTTCTGCGGTAAGTCTGTCATAACCTGTATTGAGGATAATGATGATGTTTCGTTTTCTTAATTCTTCAAAGATGGTTTCTGCCCCTGGTTGCGGAAGTACCTGAATATTTTGATAGGCAACATTCAGTTTTTTTCTGAAAGAATCAAACAATTCCTCAATGCGTTTTGGATCCTGGTTGTCTTCGACATACGATACTAAATCTGCAATGGCCATCTTTTTCTCTTTTCCCGCACCTAAAGCCAACACGGTTTCGAAATCTGTATTAATACCTGCAGCAGTGAGCGTCTCATGCAGTGTTTTGTAGACGACATTTTGTTCGTCAATGACAGTGCCTGCCATATCAAATACAACCATTTCAATCATGGTCAAAAAGTTTTCGTATATAATAATATGTATAGCCTGGTCCTGCTGTCATGCCTTTGCCGCCGATGGCATTGAGAATATGAATTTTGCCTTTGATAGATTTGGAAATAATATCATTTTTTTTGGCCTGTGCATAGATGCCGGTCCATGTGGTATCAGTCTGATATGTTTCCAGGTCAAATATCTCTTTAGCCAGATCAAGAATATAGTTGTTCACATCTTGTTGATTGTCGAAGCCAAGAACCTCTTTATCGTGCGCATCGGCATAGTGATGAGAATCGCCAATGATGATTTGCCCGTTGTCTGTTTGTTTGAAAAGAATATGAATTCCCCATTTTTGAATCCTCGGATCAGCCACATTTTTTTCTGCGAGTAAAGCGTATGAAGGACATTCCTTGAACGCTTCATATCGACGTATGGAAAGACCGGTGAGGACATTTCCATAAAAACGCAAAGAAGGTTGGGGTTTGGTCAGCATCATATGTATTTTGACACATTCTGTTTCTTCATTCAGATAATATTCAGGAAACAGGAACTGGAACTCAGCACCATTACAGATGAGTATTTGTTCGGCGGTTATTTTGATTTTTGTATTCGCTGTGATCTGACAGTCACCATTGGCGTCCAATTCAAAATGCTGAGCAATTGTATACGGGAGATAGGTAAGTTTATAAATCTCGGTTAAGTAATCGATCACAAGGGAAATCATTTGCCTTGGATCAACAGAAACCTCTTCCGGATAGTAGAGCGCTTCTGCACAGTATTGGGATTTCAATCCTGGTAATCTCTCACAGGCTTCACCTGCAGATAAGATTTTGGATTCATAATCAATAACCTTATCTATTTGGAGCAGTTCATGAAGCAATGTCGCTTCATCTTCATTGGATGCAACATAGTAGCTTCCATGAGACCTGACCGAGAAATCATGTATGGATTGCAGATGTTTATAAATTTCAAGACTTTTAAAACCGAATTTTTTCCAATCCTGGTTTAATCCCGAGGGAACGATCTGGCCGAAATTCCTGATCGTAGCTTCCTGAGATGTTTTGTTTCGTTCGATCAAAGCCACTGACTTACCGAGTTTCAACGCATGGTACGCGGAGAATGTGCCTAAGACGCCGCCGCCAACGATGATAAGATCATATTTGTCCTTAAAAGGCATGGGTTAATCATTAAATATGAATCTTATTTAAGCCAGGTATAGGGGTAAAAACATGAGCATGTATGAACAGATCATGTAGGAAAATCAAAAACCCAATCCTGAAATTCTTATGGTTATTAACTAATGCAAAAATGGAACATCCATAGTTGAATGAATGCAAATCTTGTTTTATTTTTTAGTAAATTAATTTGGTGATGACATGACAATTATTTTAAATATTGATAGCTAGTTTTTAAATTATCATCAAAGCAAGTACGCCATATGTATCAAATGAATAGGGAATTCATGGCGAAATTCAGGGCATGATTCCAATTAATGAGCAAAAATAAATTCTTTACCTAATCTTAATATTGTATTTGTTTTTCTCATTTTTATCAAATGCAGGTGCAGGAAAAATGAGATGAATGACCTGAGAAGAGATTAAAATCACCATTCTATGGTGCAATGCAGATAAGGGTTCTACGACATTTGATCTGGAAATAAATGTGTCCATCAAGGCTTCACAACAGATTATTTATTTGTGTATATAAGGATTACGAATACTTAACGATTTGTTTATTCGCTTTCTTATACAACTGATCAAAAGGCAAGTAGTTTTGGCGCTTCTTAAAAAAATATATTTTATGGGCCAGACAAAACGAATAGAGTTAAGAGGAATATTATCACTTGGATTATTCCTTTTTATATTTTTCAGTGCGCATGCACAAGGATTCCAGTTGACTGGACGCGTTATTGATTCTACCACGAACACACCTATATTTGATGCCATCGTGACAAGCGCCTTTTCTTCTGCTGTAGTTGCAACTGATGCTGCGGGTAATTTTTCAATTACTTCATCCAAAGGGGATGGACTTACTGTGAGTATCTTAGGTTATGATAATAAAATCATACAAGTAGCTAATGAAGATTTTGTTGAAATTCGATTGTCCCCATTGACGAAATACCTTAATGCCGTCATCGTAACCGCCTTTGGGATTAAAAAGGAAGCCAAACGTCTTGGTTATTCTGTGCAGGAAGTCAATGGAGATGAATTATTAAAAGCCAGGGAGTCAAATCCTGTAAATCAATTGGTAGGAAAGGTTGCAGGATTGAATGTGGGTATTAATCAGGAATTGTTAGCTGCACCTACTGTCCTGCTTCGAGGATCGCCTATCAATTTTTATGTAGTGGATGGCATTCCGATCAATTCGGATACATGGAATATAAGCCCTGATGATATTGAAACGTATACTGTATTGAAAGGTCCTACTGCAGCTGCACTATATGGAAGTCGCGGTATCAATGGAGCTATTCTTATTGAGACTAAAAGGGGCAAGAAGAATGCTAAAGGATTCACTGTCGAAGTCAACAGCAGCACACAATTCAATAAAGGATTTGTAGCTATTCCTAAAGTACAGGATGAGTATGGAGCCGGAGACTATCAGCGATATGCTTTTGGTGATTATAATAGTAATGCCACAGGGTCCGGTGTGAATGATAAAGATTACGATATATGGGGGCCGCGCCTCGATGGAACATTATTGCCTCAGTATGATGGTAAATATGATGTTACAAAAGATTATGTCACAACATTTCAAAATGGTCAAACTTATACAGGACATATAGAGCCTACTCCATGGATACCCCGCGGTAAAGATAATCTTGCCAATTTTTTACAGACCGGAGTGTTGACTACAAATAATGTCAATTTTTCTTCTGTGACGGATCGTTCCAATGTACGAATGTCAGTGACCAACACAAATCAGGTGGGTATCACACCGAATACACATTTGAATACCAACAATTTTAATGTTTTCGGTAGTTATGATTTTACGGACAGATTTAAAGTAGAAGCTAATATTAATTATAACCATCAACTCACGGATAATATTCCTGATGTGGTGTATGGTCCGAATAGTATCATTTATAATATTGATATATGGACAGGTGCTGACTGGGATATCAATGATCCGGATATTGTCAATTATTGGCAACCAGGTAAGGAAGGAATTCAACAAAATTTTGTAGAGTACAAACGATATCACAATCCGTATTTCACCAGCAATGAATGGTTGAGAGGACATTATAAGAATGATCTGTACGGATGGGCTGCCATTACCTACAAATTAAATAGCGATTTGGATGTAATGCTCAGGTCTAATGTGACTACCTATAATCTACTCAGGACAGAAAAATTGCCTTTCTCTGCGCATCCTTATGGAGATGAACACAACCATGGTAATTATCGTGAGGACCGAAGAGACCTTTGGGAAAACAACACAGAATTACTCTTCAGATATAACAAAGAAAATATTGGTAATACTGGTATTTCTCTGAGTTCTTTTGTCGGTGGGTCTGCCAGAAATATGCGGTTCTCATCCAATTATACCAGCACCAATCAGTTGATCATTCCAAATGTATATACGTTTGCAAATACATTATTACCTATCAGATCCTATTCTTTCGGCTCTCAGCTTATATTGTTGAGTGGATATTATTCTGTAGATCTTACGTATAAACGATATTTTACAATTTCAACTACCGGCCGTGTAGATGAATCATCAGCATTGCCATCTGGTAACAATACCGGTTTCTATCCTTCTGTCACATTAAGTTCGGTCCTCTCTGAATATATCGATATGCCCAAAGGAATTTCTTTCCTTAAGGTCAGAGGAAGCTATGCTAATGTGAAAGGAGGTGGTACGGATAGTTATGCGGGCACCGCATTTCAAAGTCTTGGAGTAGGAAGTCCTGTTGGATATGGTAATGCTTATTATACACCTTATGCCGGACCAAATTATGGTTTGTCAACTCCACCGTACGCAACCTTTCTCGGATACAATAATAAAACTGAAGCGAGTTCTCCAAATTATGTCATCAACCCTGATATCAATCCTTCTTCCAGAAGCAATTATGAATTTGGTCTTGATATGCGATTCCTTGGATACCGATTAGGATTAAGTGCGACATACTTTCAATATCAGGATGGACCGAATATTTCGAAGCAGTATTTATCGGAAGCCAGCGGTCTTAGTTATTTTCTAACCAATGGTGGAGAAACAAAAAGAACAGGTGGTGAAATTTCAATTAATGGCACACCCTTTAAATCATCGAATGGCGTCACATGGGATGTGCTCGTCAACTGGGGTACATATAAAGAAGTTTTTTCAGCATTTGCAGGCGATGCAACCGAAGTATCTAATGGCACAGGATATCCATATCATATAGGTGATCGGGTAGATAAGTTATTTGGAAAGTATGAAGCTTTGACTCCTGATGGTAAGGTCATCCATGATGAATCAGGCTTTCCGATTTATCTCCCAAAATCCCAGTATCTGGGTTATGCTGATCCGGACTGGTCATGGGGTATCAACAATAAATTCTCATACAAAGCTTTCAGTTTTTCATTCCAGTTTGACGGAATGGTGGGAGGCAAAATACAGGACCGTGTATTACGTAAAATGACAGAAGGCGGACGCGGAGCAAATACAAATGAAGGAGTCATAGGTGAAGCCCGGTTATATGAATCACAACATTGGGGTGAAGCAGATTACACCGGAGCCTATGGCGCAAATGGATTACCCATTCTTGGTGCAGATGGTGTTCAATTGGCTGTAGGCAGTCCCGCTATTGCATATGATCCGATCACAGGTGTAATCACAAATTACAATGAACTACAATTCGCACAGAACAAAACTGCACCACTGTGGATACAGGATTATGTAAGTAGTTTTTATAATGATCCTCAACATACGATGGTGGATAAAACCTATGCTAAACTGCGCGAAGTGGTTTTGACTTATTCCTTTCCTGAAAAATTTCTGCAGAAAGCAAAAATTACGAAGATGGATATTTCGATTGTAGGCAGAAATCTGCTTTATTTCTTTCCCAAAGCATTTCATGATATCGATGTGGATCAATATCCGGGACGCGATATATTCGGTACATCCAGGCTGGAATATGACCTGCAAACACCTACGACCAGAAGTTATGGCGTCAATGTAAACCTGGTTTTCTAAACAGAACATAGCTGCTCCCATATCTTATTTATAAGCATTTAAATCAATTATATGAAATCATTACACTTTCTCTTGCTCTTCATATTATCAGCACTGGTGATGTCCACAGGTTGTGATAAATATTTTGATGAGTATTCAACAAATGATAATCTGCCTTTGCAGGTGCCTCCCGGTTTAATATTGCCTACGGTCTTAAATGATATGGTGGTCTTTCCGGGTGGAGATGTTGATAAAGCCTGTCAATTCATTATTTCAAATTATACGTATTATGGTCTCAATCAGTATTGGAGCGGGAGTGCCGGTCTGAAGTATGGTACGCTGCGAAATGTTGAAGCCATGGAAGCGGAAGCGAGAAGACTCGCAGGGACAGACAATAATCCTTATCATGCTTTAGGACTATTTTTTCGTGCGTTCTATTTTGTGGATATGACAGAAAAAGTTGGTGACCTGCCCATGAATGAAGCTTTGAAAGGATTAAATAACCCATCACCAAAATATGATTCGCAAAAGGAAATTTTTAAGCAATCACTTGTGTGGCTTGATTCGGCTAATTTATTGTTGACCACACTTATCAATAATGGCTTTCTTGAGTTTTCAGGTGATTTTTATTACAAAGAACGTCTTAGTAATCCTGTCAATGGTTCCAGTGGTCGCGATGCCCTTATCCAATGGCAGAAAGTAGTCAACTCGTATGCATTAAGAGTGTTGATTGAATTGAGCAAACATGCGGATGATGCTGGCTTAAATGTCAAACAGAAGTTTGCAGAGATCGTCAATAATCCTGCTGAATATCCGATAATCACAAGGAATGAGGATAATCTCCAGTATGTGTATAATAGTTCGTATAATTATTATCCTGACAATCCGGGAAATTTTGGTAACAATGCAGGGCGTCTGAATATCGCTGCGACGCTATTAAATAATCTAAGTGAACTGCATGACCTTCGTGCGATGATCATGGCGGAACCAGCG
>JBBSAQ010000020.1:0-64467 GCA_038252065.1 Chitinophagales bacterium | reverse complement strand
TTTTTCACCGAATGGAGATAATATTAATGACAAATTGATCATTAGTGCAGGATCGGATGTAGAAGAGATTTCTTCATTCATCATTTTTGATCGATGGGGAAATATGGTATTTTCTGCAGATCATTTTCAGGCAAATGATCCAACATATGCATGGGATGGAAAATTGAATGGAAGGGATTTGAATTCGGCTGTGTTTGCGTATAAATTAATTGCAGTGCTCAAGGATGGGACGCAGGTGATGAAGGTGGGGGATGTGACGTTGTTGAGATAAACAAAAAGCAATTCCCCGGTTGCTGAGCTGCGGTTGGTGAGCTGTAGCACATGGATGCGTTAGAGCAAGTCGAACTATAGCATAAGGTTGAGAGATGGCGGGTCGAAGCATCAGGGGATTTAGGGGTAGATAGGGATGTGACGTTATTGCGATAAATTTCCTTGTAGATACAGATTTTATTGAACCCCTTCAGGGTTCCAAATTTTCGATTCCACATTATCCGCGGGTTGAAACCCACGGCGATTAATGTGTGATCCTTTCAGGATCAGAATTGCAAATAAATTAAAATGGGAAACTGAATTCAATTCCCCCTTTCAGGGGGTAGGGGGTCGTGATGTCACTCCGACAAAAACCTTCTTGCCCCAGTAGATACATATTTCCGGATATTCAGCCAGAAGGCCATGACCAGATAGAAGACAAAGGGAGATCCGAATGTGACAAAAGAGGCATAAATAAAATAAAGTCTGATCCGGGCAGGATTGATCCTCATCCATTCACCCAGTTGCTGGCAAACGCCAAATGCGGATTTCTCCAGGAAGTGGCGGTTTGTATCAAAAAGGTTGTCGATGTTGCTTAAGCCTTTCACAGGTTTTTTATTATTGAGGTAAAAATAGGAGGTAAATGCACAGAAAGGTAGATCAGGTTGATTCTTAACAAGATATTTAATTTTTAGGGATTAAAATTACATCTGATGGGGGCTAAAGCCCCAAAAAAGCTTCATCTTCTTCATCCCTGGCCTAAAGGCCAGGGCTATTGAATCTCTTTTTTAATAAAGGGCTAAATCCCCATATACATCTCATCTTCTTCACCCCTGGCCTAAAGGCCAGGGCTATTGAAACACTAATTATTTAGGCCAGGACAATTGAAACACTCATTATTGAAGCCAGGACAATTAAATATTTCATTCTAAAGGCCAGGGCAATTGAATGTATCTCAATGAAAAGGCAATTGAATTTTTAAAGGTGTGAACAATCTATTAACCTGATACCTTATAACCTTTATAACCTTTATAACCCTTATAACCCTTATAGCCCTTATAACCCTTATAACCCTTATAACCTCTATAACCCTTATAACCTTTATAACCCTAATAACCTTTATAAATCCTATAACCCTTTTAATTCTTAAACACATACGACACTATATTCGCTCCCATCTGTAGGGCTTTCAATCTGATTTCCTCCGGATCATGATGTACTTCAGGATCTTCCCATCCATCACCCAGATCACATTCATAAGTGTACAGGACGATCAATCTGCCTTGCCAGATTAAACCAAAACCCTGAGGCGCTTTCCCATCATGCTCATGTATTTTTGGCAGCCCATTCGGGAATGGAAATTTCTGATGATAGATCTCATGTTCAAAAGGCAATTCCACCAGTGTCAATTCCGGAAAGACTGACTTCAGCGCAACACGGATATACGGATCCATTCCATAATTGTCATCAGCATGTAAGAATCCGCCACCGATAAGATATTTGCGCAGGTTCTCAGCTTCTGATGGCGAAAAGACAACATTTCCATGACCCGTCATGTGCACAAACGGATAGTTAAATAAATCAGCACTGCCGACTTCTACTGTTGCATAATCAGGATTAAGATCCGTTCCGAGATTCGCATTGCAGAATTTTGAAAGATTCGTCAGCGATGTTGGATTCGCATACCAGTCACCGCCTCCATTGTATTTGAGAAGTGCCAGTTTCAGTGTAGGTTCGGCTGCCGGCTTAGGTGAAAAAAAAGAGAAAATGGATAGAATGAGTGTGTATATCATTTTTTTGTATTCAATTCATTGATTAAATGGATATCAGCACATGCTGTAATGGCTGCAGTTTCGACCCGTAACCTAAAAGGACCAAGGTGAACCATTTTGACAGATAATCCGGAGAATGCTTCGATTTCTTCATCTGCGAATCCACCTTCCGGACCTATCAGCATAACAACGTCCTGACCGTGTAAATAATTTTCTCCTACTGATTTACCTGATGCATCAAGATGACAACAGAGTACTTGTATGCCTGGTTGTTCAGTTTGCTTTTGATTAACATACTTTACAGGAGGTGTCAGATCAATAAGCCTTGGAAATAATATTTTCCTTGATTGTTTCGCCGCAGCAATCATTATTTTTTCAATTCTGTCCATCCGGAGATGTGTACGTTCAGCATGACGGCACTCGAGAAAGCAGATTTCATCCACGCCTAATTCAACCAGTTTCTCAATGGCAAATTCGGTCCTGTCTATATTTTTAGTTGGTGCGATACCGATGGAAAGCTTGTACTTTCTGGGGTTTTGATGTTCAGCTTGGAGATCCTTTTGGAGTTCAATCATTCCTTCATTTTTCGTAGCTGACCTGATCTGACCTTGCATGCAGTGACCTTTGCCATCAGTCAGCACTATTGCATCTCCGGTCGTCAGGCGAAGTACATGATAGGCATGATGCCACTCATCTCCTGCGAGGGAAACAACATCCCCGGCCTTTCCAAGGGACGCCAGGTAGTACCAATGAAGGGAATTAACCCCCATAATTGCCTATTTTCACGCGTTCGTTTTGAAACATAAAAGCCAAAACTATCGTTTATCAGCATCTTAAGCATTAATTCACCAAATTTTCCATATCAATGGGTATTGTGACAATGATAGCTCAGCTCATTCTGAGCCTTTCCATATTAGTCGTTCTGCATGAAATGGGGCATTTTATTCCTGCAAAATGGTTTAAAACCCGTGTTGAAAAATTTTATCTCTTTTTCGATCCTAAATTTTCATTGGTTAAGAAGAAAATCGGTGAAACAGAGTATGGCATCGGCTGGCTACCACTTGGAGGCTATGTCAAAATCGCGGGAATGGTAGATGAAAGCATGGATCTTGAGCAATTGAAAGCACCACCTCAACCATGGGAATTCAGATCGAAGCCCGCGTGGCAACGACTGATCATCATGCTCGGTGGCGTAACCGTAAATTTTCTCCTTGGCTTCCTGATTTTCGGGATGATGCTTTGGGTGTATGGAAAAGAATACCTCGTCAATGATAAAATGGATTATGGCATTTATGCAGATTCATTAGGTACAAAAATAGGCCTGATGGATGGGGATAAGATCATTTCTGTCGGTGGTGAAAAAATGAATGAGTTTTCACCCAATATGTTGCGGCGCCAGATTGTACTTAATAATGCAAAAGATATCATTGTCCATAGAGATTCCCAGGATGTGACAGTCAATGTTGATCCTAAATTTGTACCTGTACTGGCTTCCAATTTCTATAAAGATTATACCATCATTGGTCCCAGGATTCCATTTGTAGTCGGCGAAGTCAGTGGGAATTCAAATGCAGAAAAAGCCGGGCTGAAGAAAGATGATCATATCGTATCCGTCGATGGAAAACCCATGATGTTTCAGCATGAAGTGATGAAAGCATTTAGTGAATCAAAAGGTAAAACGATTGATTTGGGTTACACCAGAGACGGCAGTGAACAACATACGTCGATCCCCATAAATGAAAAAGGAAAAATCGGAATTGGTTTAATGACTGCGCATGATTTCAAGTGGACAGCACGCGAAGATTATTCACTGGCTTCTGCTATTCCGGCAGGCTTTCATGATGGGGTTTCCTTCATGAGTGATTGGTTTAAAGGAATAAGTCAGATATTCAAAGGCAAAGTCAAAGCGAAGGACAGTCTTGGCGGATTTATTTCGATCACAAAACTATTTTCAACGACGTGGGATTGGGAAGCTTTCTGGCGTATCACCGGGATCTTATCCTTTATCCTGGCGATCATGAATTTATTGCCGATACCTGCTTTAGATGGTGGACATGTCATGTTTCTTTTATGGGAAGTAGCAACAGGAAGAAAACCTGGTGATAAGTTTATGGAGTATGCTACGTATGTCGGATTTGCACTTGTATTAGGATTGCTTGTTTTTGCAAATGGTCTGGATATTATGAGGTTGTTTGGGAAATAGTATTTTAAGTAGGTCAAATGGGTGTCATAATTGGGTCGTTCCTTCAAATTTTTTGGAGATGATCCTGCCTGAGTCTTTAGAGAATATATAGACATATTTTGTTTTACTCGCATTAGAACCGAATGAAACAATTGAACTTATTGTTTTGGTTGAAATGTTTAAAGTATCAAATTGAATAAAATAGAAGCCTTGCAAATTTTTATGTCTTAATTCCAAATCATGGTAAAATAACGGATCATCATCAACGAACTTAACACGGTTATCTCGGGTATTTAAACCCTGGAAATGGTACAATGTCATTTTGTTTGCTTTTACGAATAAAGTAGTTTTATCCCTGTGTACAGGAATAAAGATAGAGTCGATATTCTCCTTCATGAAATATGAAGAATGATTCAGATCGTCGATCGTGTTATCAACCATATTTTCTACTGTTCCTTTACTTATCCTTGAGGAGTCAACAGGGATTTTGCATCCGTATAATGTTGGAAAAAGGCCAAGGATTAGTGTTGGTAAAATTATAATCAGGATAATTTTCATATGCCTCTGAATGTTTTAATTGAAGACAAGTTTCCTGTTCGCAAATTGAATATTGTTGGAGTGCTTTCCATGGCTAATTCTTCAATCCCGAATAGGCATGGTCAAAATATGGGTCAGAAAAGCAGAATCCACTTCTTCAAATTTTATTTGCGAATCCAATATGAAGATGTCGTGATGGTCTTCATAACTATTTACAATTTTCATTTTGAAAAGGTAAGGCTTGTGCGACATGTCGCGGACACCTAAAAAAGAATAAACCTGTTTCTTCATTCCTTTTTCAAGGAGATCATCCAAATCCACATAATAAGAAGTAGAAGTGGATTCCAGATTTCCAAAAGGAGTACCGGAAATTATTTTTTCTGTTACTTTAATACATGAAAGGTCATGAAGAATGGATTCTTCTTCTGCTAAGACGAATGAAGTTTTGTTTGTAACCTTCCAATTTCCTTCTTGTATCATCGGTTCTATCGGTATTCTTTGGTCCGTATTTGCCGGAACTTCGTAGATGATATCAGATTTTAAATCATAAACCTGATATCTATTATTCATTGCTTTTTTTATTTCTTCGGAAGAATAGATATATTCCTTTACGATATAATTTTTGAAGAAATAGAAGTTAGTCTGGTGTGACGCCAGGAAATATGTAATTACTAATATTTTCATTTCATCCATTGCAATTCCAATATCCAGGAATGGGAGTTACACAGGGCCATGAGGTGCTGATCGAGGTGTTAAACTACAATTATTTTGTATTTAAGGTGAGCGCTGACAATTAAGCCGTAATGAAATATTCGTGAGTAACTTTTGGTACTTCTAATTACCTTAGTCCGATCTAGTCACCCTCTCTAACCAACTGATGAATTATGGTACAATGGACAGTATCAGGCATCCTTTTACTGTTTTTGTTTGCACCACAAAAACAATCTCCTTCTTTCATATTTGAAAATCAGACAGGTGAACTCGCCTTGTCATGTGATCTTACAGTTGATGCAGGCCCTGACACCAATGTGTGTTATCCTTCAGGGCATCTCAACCTTATGGGTTCAATTGTAGGAAATGCGATTTTTTTCCAGTGGACACCTTCAAGCGGTCTGAACAATGCCTTCATCCTCAATCCTGTAGCCAACATTACTGGCCCCATCACCTATACGCTGACAGGATATGCAATTGATTCAAACAGTCCAAATCTTATCATAAACGGTGACTTCTCGTTAGGTAATACGGGTTTCTCAACAGATTACAACTACGTGGCTGACATCCCAAATGTCCAGAATGAAATGGTACCTGCAGGAACATACACAGTGATCAATAATCCCAACCTGGTGCACACAGGATTCAGCGCGTGTAGTGATCATACAGGAGGAGGTAATATGATGGTCATGAATGGCGCACCTTCCTTTCAGAATGTCTGGTGTCAGACCATCT
This sequence comes from Chitinophagales bacterium, assembly GCA_038252065.1. GTDB lineage: Bacteria > Bacteroidota > Bacteroidia > Chitinophagales > Saprospiraceae > Opimibacter. The sequence continues at coordinate 58,281 of JBBSAQ010000020.1, read as the reverse complement.
CAGTCACACCCAATACATGGTACAACGTGTCCGCCTGGGTCGCCTCTGTGAGCCCGTCATCCCCAGCGATCTTAAGATTTTCAATTAATGGAATACAGATCGGCAATGTAGTCAATGCCACTCCAATTCCATGCCAATGGATACCTTTCAATGCCAACTGGAATTCAGGAAGTAATTCATCCGCTGTCATCTGCATTCTTAATCTCAATACAGCCAGTGGTGGAAATGATTTTGCGATAGATGATATTTCGATGGTAGGTCTTTGTTCTGTATCCGATGAAGTAGAAATCACCTTATACCAGGAAACAGCACCAGAACCTGACATCATTGGGCCGGCAGTGCTCTGTGCAGGAGATATCGGTGTGTATGAAGCTTATTTCCCTGCAGATCCTCCGATATTATCATACACATGGTCTGTACCTAATGGTGCGACCATTCTGAATGGACAGGGTACGACCCATATCACGATTCAATGGGATGACCCACAGATTGATGATCTGTGTCTGATGATTGAAACGCGCTGTGATATGAATGAAAGCTGTTTTGAAGTATCGGTTGGCGATGTTCCGCAATTACCATTGATCTCCGGGCCATCTATTCTTTGTCCCGGTGAAATCGCAGTTTTGTATACCCAGGAAATTAATCCGGATGATTTTTATGACTGGAGTATTCCTTCTGGTGTCTCCATCATCAGTGGCAGTGGTACAAATGAAATTGAAATCCAGGGAGTTATAACCGGTGAAGTAGAAATTTGTCTTGATGTAACAAATGTGTGTGGCACTACGGAGAATTGCACCTTTCTTACATTGCTTGCAGATCACGTATCAAACTTTGATACTGTTCTTTGTCTGGGTACAACGATCATGATCAATGGACATACGTATGGTAATGGTGTCTGGACCGGGATTGAACATTTTACAGGAATGAATGGATGTGATAGTACGGTGCAAATCAATATCACGGAAGCAACGTCGCTTGAATTTATGTACACCAAATATCTGTGCCCCGGCGATTCGATCTTTCTACAAGGCGCATTTCAAACCCAGGCAGGATCCTATATCGACTCATTTACAACCATTTCAAATTGTGATAGTCTGGTGATCACTGAAGTTATCATTTCCCCATTTGATACCACATGGATTTTTTCCACGACGTGCGATCCTGCCTCTGCAGGCACGACCATCATGTCCTACAGTCAGGGAAATTGTGATAGCACAGTCATCACCGAAGTTTTATTGCTGGCATCAGATACCACCAGAATATCACTTTTTTCTTGCATGATATCGGATACGGGTCAAACAATGCAACTGTTTACAAACCGAGCCGGATGTGACAGCCTGGTTACTACAAATACCTTTCTGGTTCAATCGGATACCACTTTACTTTTTCTCACATCCTGCGATCCGGCTGCGACCGGAGTCACAATGCAGGCATTGAGCAATATCAATGGTTGCGACAGCCTGGTGATCACGACAACTTCATTTTTACTTTCAGATACAACGTTAATCAATGCGCTGACATGCACATATGCGGATACGGGTACAACATCTGCACTCTATGTGAATGCAATGGGTTGTGATAGTCTCGTCATCAGCACAATGAACTTTGCCGGATCTGATACGACTTACCTTACCGGCACTACATGCGATCCGGCAAATTCGGGATTGATTACCTCCCTTCTCACCAATCAATACGGATGCGATAGTGTCATCTCCATTTTCGTTTCTCTGCTTCAATCGGATACAACTTATTTAACGACGACAAGTTGTGAACCACTTGATACAGGAGTTGTGATTCAATCGTTGACCAACAGTTATGGTTGCGATAGTATGGTGATCACGACGACAACGCTAGTACCGGTTAATCTATGCCAATTCCAGGCGTTTGTGTCGGTGGTCCAGCCATTCTGTTATGGTGACTCAGCGAAGTTGGTTATTGACCTGCAGACAGGCTTGGGGCCATTCAACATTCATTTGATGCATATGAGTAGTATGGTAAGCTATGATTATCCTTCAACAGGTATTTATTCATTTCCAATTGCTGAGTCCGGAGAATCATATATTATCCTGACCTCTGCGAATGGATTGCAAATAATAGATACGATATATGTTGATGTTTTATCTCCATTCGAAATTGAAATCCAAAATGTAAGTGACTATAATGGTTACAGTGTCCCTTGTCACGGTGACAGTATCGGAGAGGCGAGAGTAGATATATTGTCAGGTGGAACTGCTCCATTTTTATTCGAATGGTCAAATGGAGTAAATACAGATGAGGTCGATAATCTTAAAGCAGGGACATATGGTATAACCGTCACTGATATTCATGGTTGTGCAACAACGTCTTCTGTAATGATCACTGAACCATTGAATATCCGGTATTCTGCTGCGATAGATGACATCCTGTGTTATGGAGATATTTCAGGTGGTGTGTCTTTGTCGGCTGTACAGGGAGGGATACTACCTATTATCACTTCGCTTGATAGCAATCCATTTCAGTCAGTTCTTTCATACCATGCCCTGATGCCCGGAACTCATAACCTGGTCATCAAGGATCAAAATGGATGCACAAGTGAAGAACAATTTGAGCTATCGGATCCGGCTGAGTGGTCACTAGATTTGGGGTCAGATACAACACTGAATTATGGTACCGAATTTGAAATTATACCTGTTGTTCATGGCTCGCCAAATGGATTAGTAAATTACATCTGGTCAGACCATCAATGTGATCATTGCGGATCAAGAATATTTGAAATCAAAACCTTTTCTACATTCAGTGTGTCGGCTACTGATGAAAATGGATGCACGAGTGAAGATGATATCAGAATAAACGTTTCAGTCAATCGTGATTTATTCATTCCGAATATATTCTCTCCTGATGGTGATCAGGTAAATGATCTCTTCATTATTAGTTCGGGCCAGGGTATAAACGAAATAGAAGAGCTCTCTATTTATGACCGGTGGGGAAGTCTGGTTTTCCAGGAATTTCATTTTCTACCCAATGATCCTTCCACGGCCTGGAATGGTGTCCTGAAAGGAAAGCCGCTCAATATGGGCGTGTACACCTACAAGCTGGTCGTCGTATTTGAGGATAATCTACATGAGACCAGATTCGGTGATGTAACGCTGATAAGATGAGACTTTCAAACTGATATATCCCTGTCTTTCAGTACAATGCAGCCTTCTCCCCCGACTTGGCCCAAGTTTTGTAATTTCGTGGGTAATTCTATTTTCTCATTGAACAACTCAAACCCTTTCGGTCAGATTCATAACATATGGGGTATTGGACAGCACCATGGATATTGTTATTGATCTGCTGGTTTTCACCCGGGAAACCGAAATCTATTCCTACCAGCTTAATCGAAGTTCGGACCTCTTCCTCTCTATGTAATCTTATCGTCGATGCCGGACACGATACCACCATGTGTATCGGTGGTCAACTTATTCTTCAGGGTTCTGTACTCGGTGATTCTGCGTATCTGGAATGGACACCGCATGATGGTCTCAATGATCCCTTCATTCTTTATCCTTCAGCTACCATTGATAGTGCTATAACTTATACTTTAACAGTACTGGGATTTGATACGGCAAATCATAACCTTGTCCTCAATGGCAGCTTCGAACAGGGCAATACAGGTTTTTATACTGAGCAAACTTATGTCTCTGATATGCCTGGTGTGCAGAATGAGATGTACCCGAATGGAACATATACGATAATGGATAGTCCCATTCTCGTCAATGACACGTGGCCGAATTGTGCAGATCATACCTCTGGAGCAGGCGTCAATATGATGCTCATCAATGGAACCTCAACTATCGACACTGTATGGTGTCAGACCATACCTATCCTGCCTCATCACTATTATAGGTTTACAGGTTGGGCATGTCCGTTCAATACGATAGCGCCCCCCATCTTCCTTGTAAGATTTAATGAGGTATTGTCAGATACTATTTTTACAGACACCACTCTATGTCTTTGGCAGGCGCTTGCGCCTACGATATGGTATTCGGGCGATTCTGTATTTGCGCATATATGTTTGATCAACGCCAGCGGTATCACAGGCGAAGGAAATGATTACGCCATAGATGATCTTTCTTTGATTGAGCTTTGCCAGGCTCAGGATTCCGTCTCGATTTCTGTCATTGATGATGTTGCACCTGTTCCGGTGATCACCGGCGACACAATATTGTGTGATGGTGACATGGCCGTCTATACGGCTACATTTGCTCCTGGAGCGAATATCCTATCGTATACGTGGACTCCTTCTTCTGCAGCTACCATCATCAGTGGACAAGGTACAGATCAACTCAAGGTGTTTTGGAATGGAGTTGGAAATGCGCATGTGTGCCTCACTGTTGAAACACTTTGTCATTCAAACAGTGCATGCCTCAATGCACATATTGGTATTATTCCATTTCCGGCACAGGTTACGGGGCCTCCTTTCCTTTGTCCCGGAGAGTTCGGTACATATACCGTTCCATTTGATGCTGCAGTGGATGAATATAACTGGAGCATCACGTCGGGTATCAATATCATCAGTGGACAAGGGACGCACACTCTTCAGATCCAATGGAGCAACACACCCAGTGCAAATTTGTGTCTGGAGATGGTCAATGAATGTGGGACGACGACTAGTTGTATGACGATCACCCAATTTTCAGGATATACGACTATACTGGATACGGTGTTATGCGGGAGCAATACGATTGTCGTCAATAATCATACGTATGGAAATGGAATATGGTCAGGTACGGAGTTAATCCCAAGTTCAACAGGTTGCGACAGTGTAGTTGAAATACAGATTACCCCGGTGAATGCTTTTGAATTGATGACTACGAAAAAGCTTTGTCCGGGTGATTCCATATTTCTGCAGGGCGCATTTCAGATGCAAGACGGTTTATACATTGATACTTTTTCTTCAATATACCATTGTGATAGCATCGTCACCACAGAGCTTATTTTTGCACCTTTTGACACCGCATGGATTATATCCACGACCTGTGATCCTGCTCTGGCGGGGACTACAATTACGACTATCAATGAGGGCAATTGTGATAGCACAGTGATCACACAAGTTATGTTGCTGCGCTCTGATACTACGTCGATAGTCCTTTTCTCTTGCATGATATCTGACACAGGTCAGATCGTTCAGATGCTGACTAACCAGGTAGGGTGTGATAGTATGGTCATTACAAATACATATCTTCTGGAATCTGATACAACTATATTATTTCTGACCACTTGCGATCCCGCCGGAGCTGGCATCACGATGCAGACTTTACCCAATAGGGCAGGATGTGACAGTCTTGTGATCACCAATACTTCATTTTCACTTTCGGATACAACTTTGGTTTCTGCACTGACGTGCACATATGCGGATACAGGTACGACATCAGCGCTGTATGTCAATACTTTGGGATGTGATAGTCTCGTCATGACCATCCAGATCTATGCAGGATCGGATACAACATTTATTTTTTCAGCTACGTGCATACCTGCCAGCGCAGGAGTTTTCTATTCGGATCTGACTAATCAATTTGGTTGCGATAGTATCATCTCCAGCTTCGTAGAATTGCTTGCTTCAGACACCACCTATCTTACAGCTAGTACATGTGAGCCTTTGGACACTGGCGTTGTAACTCGACTTTTTACAAACACTGTTGGGTGTGATAGTCTTGTGGTGACGACTACGAGTCTTTTACCAATAGACATTTGCCATTTTCAGGCAACGATGTCTGTTCAGCAGCCTTTATGTTATGGTGATTCTGCATGGGTGACAGTTGATCTGCAAGTCGGAACGGGTCCATTTAGTTTGCTATGGGTACATGTGGATCAGATCGGTTTTTATGACTTTCCTTCATCGGGAATTTATACTTTTCCATTTGACATTCAGGGGGAATCTTATATTGTTTTGACTACAGCCAATGGGCTACAGATATTGGATACTATATTTATAGAGAGTGTATCTCCGTTTGACATCGCCATTCAAAACACGAGTGATTACAACGGATATAATGTGCCTTGTCATGGAGACAGTATTGGGACGGCATTGGTTGAAATAAGGTCCGGTGGGGCGATGCCACTTTCCTATCTGTGGTCGAATGGAATCAAGACACCTGACGTATCAAAACTAAAGGCAGGCGTTTATAATTTGACGGTTACAGACAATCATGGATGTACGGCTTCATCTTTTGTGAATATCTCAGAACCAACGGCTATTGGCTATAATCTTGCGATTGAAGACATACTCTGTTTTGGTGATCAATCAGGAGTTGTGTCATTGTCAGCTATGCAGGGTGGGGTAGGACCTTATATCACTTCTCTTGATACCAGTTCATTCCAGATGGATATTTCTTATTCCGATTTGATGCCTGGATCTCATGATCTGAGGATAATGGATCAAAATGGATGCCTGAGTGAAGAACAATTTTTGTTGACAGAACCTGATCACTGGACATTGAGTTTAGGTCAAGATACAACCGTATTGTACGGCACTAACTTCGACCTTGCTCCTGTCATCAATGGACAACCGACTGGTCTGTTGCAATTCACCTGGTCTGATCAGCTTTGTGACAATTGTGGATCAAGAATGATTGAGATGTATAAAGGCTCTGCATTCAGTGTGACGGCCACTGATGAAAATGGATGCGCGAGTGAAGATGAGATCACGATCGATGTTTACATCAAACATGATATTTATATTCCGAATATATTCTCTCCAAATGGTGATCAGGTCAATGATCTTCTGATGATCAATACGAGTAAAGGACTGAAAGAAATTGAAGAGTTCTCTGTTTTTGATCGTTGGGGGAATCTCGTATTCAGTCAGTTTCATCATCCTGCTGATGATTCTGCTATGGAGTGGGATGGACGCATGAATGGCAAGCCTTTCAACACAGGGGTTTATGCTTACAAGTTAATTGCGGTATTTGAAGATGGGGTGCGGGTGGTAAGGTTTGGAGATATTACTTTGATAAGGTAAAAAGTGCCGAAGGCGGATTCGAAGCATCATAAATCTTGAAAATAAAGGTATACATTGAGTAGTTGAATATATTGTTAATATGTTCTGCTACAAAACAATTATATGGATTTCCGTGTGTCCCGATACTCTCTTTAAACATAGAATCACAAAAATAAATTTGCAATTCCCCACCATAAAGATTTTGATTTTTTGTTAACGTTTTGTTAATTATTAAGTTAAGTGATTATTTTTTTTAATTACAATCATTAAATTGTAGTCAAGTAGTTAAAAGTAATTCAGGTTGGAAATTGAATTTTTTTTCCTTTATGAAATAGAGGTTTCTTTAAGTAAGTATTTGTCATTAAATTTTTCACATAATAAACTTTAAAATCATGAAATCCTTAAATTTTGTGCCTATTGTGATTATTTTGATTGGAGCATTTTATTCTTGTAATAAAGAAAATATCAAATCAGAATTATTACCGAACAACCCAAAGGGTACCTATAGTTTTAATGGAAGAGATACGATAGATTGCGGCAGTCATGACGCATTAGAATATGACTTAAATTCAATGTTTTATAATCATGAATTTTTAACTTTAGATACAATATTTAAAATAGAAGTTGGTGATTCAATATATAATTGGTTATATTACCAAATGAGAATTGTTGATTCGATTGGATTTAAACCATGGTATTATCTATTATTTGGTCAATATCCATCTTCTGATGTATTAAGTGAAATTGAAAAACTTCAAGATCTAATTGATGATAATTTTTCTGGCCGGTTTTACTCCTCGTTAGTTGATTCATTAGTAGATACGTATGTAGATAATGACAGGTTAACTCTTATTGAAAAAAACCTGTTATCTGTGTCAGCATTACAAACAAGCACTTATTGGGAATTATCTAAATGTAATAATAATAATTTTGAAGTTCGGGGAGGTGACGATGATCATTTGTGTGATTATCCTGAAGGGTACGCAGACCCAGGTTGTTTCATTCTTGAAGCTGGTCCAGCAATTTATGCTGGAGTTGCCGCCGGTCAATGGATTGCTGATCATACTCAATTGACTTCACCGGATTTCAATATAGATGGTTGGTTGCCTGTGATTGCAGGTGTAATCAGTTTCTTTTTCATAAATAATAATGATCCACTCAATTGTTATGGGGATTGTGATGATTGCCATCACCCTGTAAAAATTGTTTTGAAAGCAGATTATTTTAGATGTAATTTTTCTGCAGCGCAGTGGTTTGGCAATTTTGAATTTGCCCAAGCATGGGAATATAATGTTAATGTTCATTCTGGTAATTTTAATGGCACTGTATTTGAATCCCGGACAGGATTTCCATTGAATTTTGATCCAAACGGTCTTCCGTTTACAGTTACAGTTAGAACATTATGTGATGGTAATCACTATCCAGATAATAATAGTTTGGGATTTTCACAAATATTTTCTAATAAAATCCCACCTACACCACTTTCAATTAGGGGAGCAATAATTGTCAATCATGAAGATAGCTTTAGATATAAATCAAGTACCTCATTTGGTGGAAATTTAAGTAATCCAATCTGGGACGTTAGCGATGGGGTTGAAATTTTGAGCTCTGGCACTGAAAATGGATCTTATTTTATTGTTGTTGACTTTAGCAATGTCACCACATCAACTGCGGACATTACATTGAGTGTCTTTGATGATTGTTCTAATTCTACAATTTCAACTACTTTTCCAGCCAGGCTTCACCATGAATAGAAAAATGCTATTTATAATTATTTTGAGTCTAATAGGTATTAGCATAACATTTGTTGCCTGTATGGAGGATAAAAATAAATCAATGTTTCAGGAATTTGAAAAAAACTGGAGAGATTGCTATGATGAAAATTTTCAGTTTATTGACGATACTTTGCAAATGGACAGTGAATTTGTAAAATGTAAATTAAGTAATCAGAATATTTCAATTCATCATGGAAGTGATGATTTTCGTACTGAAATATATCATTCTTATTCAGGAACGGTTTCAAATCCTGATATTACTTTATCTGGAGACACTAATTCAAAATACCAGATCTTCATATCATTCATTCAACCAGCACTTTTAACTGGTTTTTTTATTCGGGTTGACTATCCTTTAGACTCTTTAAATTATAGTATTCAAAAATTATTTTCTAAAGATTACGTAAACTGCTCCTCAAATTTTATAAATACTGGAGTAGATTTTAATATAGGTACTTATTGTTTACCAAATGGCAGAATTAATTTTTCGACTTATTACTCCACTTTAAATAATCAACAGATTAGAATTGATAGTTTCAACTCAACTTTAAATAGTGGAGTATGGAAATACTATTTAGAATACTCAGCAAGTCAATTGGAAATTACAAATGAGCGCTGGAATAAGAAGACAAAAATGGATATGAATGGTCATAAATTGAAATCAAATATTTTAATTGAAAATTTATTAGTTCAGGATTTGCATTCTGTTATATTATTCGAAATACCCGCAAATGAATAAAATTATAGGAACCTCAAAGAACTTGATTTCCTGAATGATTTTCAACTGTTCCATTCATCTTTTTCACCTTCATGACATCGACAAGCTCAGCATAAACTTCTCGTCCTCTTCCACTTTTTTAGAAAAAAAGTACCGAAGGGAGGACTCGGAGAATCAGGAATCCTGAATATCGAATTTTGAATTAAGAAGTTGAATGGCGATCAAGGAATAATGAATTAAGAAGATTTACTATCCCTCTTACTTTATCACAATCTCACTCTCTCACCCTCTCACATGAGTGCCGAAGGGGGGACTCGCGGAGAATCATGAATCTTGAATATAGAATTATGAATAAAGAAGGCGAATAGCCAGCAAGAAACAGTGAATTAAGAAGTTTTTCTCACCCTCTCACTTTCTCACCCTCACACAAGAGTGCCGAAGGGGGGACTTACATCGGCTAGCGCTCAGCATAAACTTCTCGTCCTCTTCCACTTTTTTTAGGAAAAAAAGTGCCGAAGGGGGGACTCGAACCCCCATGTCCTTACGAACACACGCCCCTGAAACGTGCGTGTCTACCAATTCCACCACTTCGGCAAATCGTGAAGAATACTGCGTATTCTTCACGTATAAAATTTTTTGAAATAGGCCATCAAGCTTGCTTGATGGCCTATTTCAAAAATAATTATTCAAAAGCGAACGTAAGTGAGCTTTTGAAGTACCAGAGGCGGGAGTCGAACCCGCACATCCTTGCGAACGCTGGATTTTGAATCCAGTGCGTCTACCAGTTCCGCCACTCTGGCAATATGATTTTAGACCCCCTCTCTTCTGAAGGGACACAAAAATAGTCGTTTTTATGAAAACGTCTTTTTATCCTTTCGTCCCTTGCTTTTGCCGGATTTCCCGTTTTCCCAACAACCTGCTGAAAAGCCTCTTCTCAAATGCCCAGAAAAACCTGAATTGCCCAAAAATAAATCCATAGACCAGGAGAAATATATTGTACACCGGAAGGATCATGACCCAGTACAGAACTGAAAATAATGCGCTTTCCCCATTTTGAAACAACCAGTCAGTAATCACGGGCTTAATAAACATCACCGTAAAGCCTGTACACGCAAATACAATATGAATAATGACAACCTGCAATGCAGATTTTGCACCCCAACGCACTTGTAATTTTCCAATCCAGGAGGGAACTGACATTGATTCGTAAATTTTAGGTTCTGTTAATTAATCCAATCGGCTACAAAGAGATTCGTATCATGAGTCCCTTTATTATTTCTATTGGATGAAAATGAAATTTTCTTTCCATCCGGACTAAACATCGGAAATGAAGCAAATACTTTATCATAAGTCACTTGTTCAATTCCAGTCCCATCAAGACCGATCGTATACAAATTGAAATTAAATCCTTTGGTGCCTGCATAGTTAGAAGAGAAAATAATTTTATCCCCGGAAGGTAAAAAATAAGGTGCCCAATTCGCTTTCCCCAGATGTGTCAATTGATGAAGATCGCTTCCATCTGCATTGCAAATAAACAATTCCATTTGTGTCGGCTGCACCAGATTCTGCGCTAATAATTCTTTGTAGGCTTTTACATCCTCAGGTGTTGTAGGTCTTGATGCTCTGAATACAATTTTACTTCCGTCAGGAGAAAAGAATGCACCACCGTCATACCCGAGATCATGTGATATCTGATGCACATGACTTCCATCCATATCCATCGTATAGATTTCAAGATCACCGCTTCTGATACTTGTAAAAACAATTTTATCACCTTTCGGGGAGACCGTTGCTTCAGCATCATAACCCGGAGAATTAGTCAATTTGCTTTTAATATTTCCTTTGAGATCTGCTACATAAATATCGAATGAAGGATAGATAGGCCATACATACTTTCCACCTACTACTCGCTCAGGTGCCGGAGGACATGCAGCATCAGCTTCATGCGTACTCGCATACAGGATCGTGGTATCTCCCGGCATAAAATAAGAACATGTAGTCCTGCCTTTTCCAGTAGAAATAAGTTGAGGAATTTTAGTTGTATCCAGAGGCTGTGTGATATCAATCATGAAGATTTGGTCGCATGATGTATTCCAGGCTTTTCGAGTAGCCTGAAAAGTTAGTTTCTTACTATCAAAACTCCAGTAAGCTTCTGCATTATCGCCTCCGAATGTGAACTGACGAACATTGGCGAGATGTTTTTCCTGGTCATAATGGATGGTATCCATGGGTGTTGAAGTAGCCGTATTTTCTGTGGAAGCCTCAGCTTTGGGCTTGCAGGACATCATCCCGGCGATACATATACAGGTTATAAAAAGGAATTGGTTCATCCGTTGTACTTTAGTCCTACAAATATAGGCTCTTGTTGGCCTTGCCTTAATACCTCTTCAGATGATAATAATACCTAATAGCCGGATACTCAGGGCCGGATTCATTGCTTTAAGTGCTCTCTTCATTTTTTCGTGCAGCACCCTGAAATGGGAAAGTACGGCTCCGGATGACCAACAGATGCTCTCTGATATCTCCTTTCTGGCTTCAAATAAGCTAAAGGGCAGGACATTTGGATCGCCGGGTGAAGTCATGGCAGGTGATTATATCGCCGGCAGGTTTCAACAACTTGGCCTCCAACCGAAGGGTGAAAATGGAACATGGTTTCAGGAGCTGTCAGTAAAGAATCCAAATCCCCATACGGTTGAGTTTTCAAAAAACAGTGACTCCACAGGATTACATGGAAGAAATGTGATCGGATATATTGATCATAAAGCTCCTTTGACGATTATTCTTGGTGCACATTACGATCATCTCGGGATGGGAACATTTGGTTCGCTCGGTGATGGGAAGCCTGCTATTCACAATGGCGCGGATGATAATGCAAGTGGTGTCGGTATGATCCTGGAATTAGCTGAGCGATTGAGAGCAAATAATAATTTCAATTATTTATTTATCGCATTTACGGGTGAAGAAAATGGATTGTGGGGCTCAAATTATTTTACGGAGCATCCCACGATTGATTTTAAGGATGTGACAGCTATGCTCAATTTCGATATGGTAGGCCGTCTTAATCCTGAAAGTAAATTGGCGATCAATGGCGTGGGAACATCTCCCGGTTGGCCCGACCTGATCAAGTCATCTAATACATTTGGATTTGACATCACATCAAGTGAATCAGGTATTGGTCCTTCAGATCATTCCTCATTTTATGTCATGGACATGCCGGTGTTACACTTTTTCACGGGTTCGCATGAAGACTATCATAAACCTTCTGATGATGTGGATAAAATCAATTCTACGGGGATGGTACGAATAGCCAATCTCGTGATGGCTATGATATCAGGAATCAACAGTAAGGAAAAGCTGGAGTTTACAAAAACGAAAGATGCTGATCCGTCTTCAACCCCTAAATTGGAAGTAACTCTTGGTGTATTGCCTGATTACTTATATGATGGAGCTGGTCTTCGCCTTGATGGTGTGCGCGATGATAAACCTGCACAGAAAGCAGGAATGAAAAAAGGAGACATCATTACGCAAATGGCAGGGAAGGATATTAAAGATATCTATGCTTACATGGCAGTGTTGGGTATGTTTCACAAAGGCGACAAAATAAGTGTAACGGCATTGAGGGGCGGAAAAGAAATGGAATTTGAAGTCAACTTTTAAAAAATCCATCAAACATAAAAATGAAAAGAGAAGAAGTGACAGGTCGCAACCTGTCCCTTCTTCTCTTTTCATTTTTAACTGTCAACCTTTGCCAGGACAAGACACAAGACACTCACAATTCACAGCTCACGCTGACAAATTCGCTCTCTTCACTTCATCAAAGAACTTTGGTTTCAGTCCTTTGAAGGCATCCCATATGATGGAAGCATCAGAAGGAAATGTGATCGGAGCAATACGGGTTCTCAGGTTATTGTCAAGGGCTCTTTCGTCGCCGAAGAAGTTCCTGGCTGTATGATTGAATGCATCTTCCACGTCCATGGGTTGTGAATATATTCTGGCATTTGTTTTAGCATTTGTTATATCCATCCTGGCATGTATATGGGCTTTCTTACTTTGCAATGTTTCTACCACAGTGGCGTTGACCGAAATGTATTTGTCTTTTTTAATGTCATTACCCAGTGAATCTTTTTTCACATTGCCTCTGTCATCAAGCACATATTCCCAGCCATCGACGATATTTTTGGAATAGGCCTGTTGCCTTTCACTGATCTCATCATGCGTGGTCGCGATATCTAATATTTTGAGAACGACCTTGTAATCGATTTTCATGTCTTCATCGATTTCAGTGTAGTATCTGTCCCAGCTGCCACCCATGTTGGCAAAATCTGCAGAGAGGATCTCTTCTTCGAATCCTGCAGGCATTAAGGTGTTGCTGTTGTTTTCGATCTGTAACAATATTTTATTTATACCCTGGCCCCACATTTCTTCACGCAATTCGGGCTTGTAGTAATTGCCGGAGATTGTGCAGATGTGATCGATCAGGTTGAAAGCCAGGCGGGCTTGTTTTTTATTTCCTTTTCGTGCTGCATTCACCATGTCATCAAGACGTTTTTCATAGAGATTGACAGCAGTGATTTTAGCTTCAGAAAGAATCTGGTCCGTGTGTACGAAAGTAAATTTTGCATGATAACCGGATACACTGATCAGCGGAAGAAATGGCTCTATTTTATCCTGTCTCCGGTCGATGTCACGGGCTATATCCATGATATCTTCCCAGTCCTCAGGTCTGTCGGAATTTTTTAGTGTTTCGATTGTAGCCATATTACTCTTTGTGATTTTTTCGAAACCCTTTTCAAGAGCGATGACGTATTCATCTTTTTTCTTTTTTCCGGAGAGTTTCTTTGTAGCGAGATTGATGAGGCCATCGTAGTCGCCGCGTTCGAGCATTTTGTCAGCGGAAGCGCATGCACTCATCATCGCGAGTGCAATCGTGAGCAGGAGCAGGTTTTTCATGGTTGTTGCGTTTTATTACCTGAATGACGCCAGGTGCGAGCCTTGGGTTTCTTAAAATGTCTTAAGAAATCTTATGGCTCCGTTAAACTGTGGCAAAGATGAAGAGATGAATTTGAATATGCGAAAGAAGTCCTGGCGGAGATCAACTAATCCCCGGACAGCATAAATCAGCTTTTCAGCCACATTTCGGTGCAAAATATTGGCAATAATTTTGACCTCAAAACACCGTTAAAGATATTGACTATCAGCTCGTTAGGTCATCGTGGCACGACTAGTGGTGGCACGACTAGTCGTGCCACGATGACTTTCAGGCTTAGATTGCGGCTTGAAATTTTACGCTATTATCATGAAGTATCTGATATTATCATTAGTGAGCCTCTTTTTGTCAGGGGCCTCCATGGCCCAGGAGACGCCTAAAAAAGTCCATTTTGGATTTTCATTTACACCTCAACTTGGCACAACAGCATTCAGTTCTGAGTTGGTGGCAGATAATAAATCAGGAATTGATTATTTATTAGGTGGTGATATTATGATTGATCTTAGTCCGACGACACAATTTGTTACCGGCTTGACACTCCATCGTGTTAAATTGAAATACAGGGATTATTCTCCTCAGTTTCCCGGGGATGTACTCAATGGGATGGCCCTTATATACAATTCGTATTGGGACTTCAATTATTCCGACTTATTTATCGGTCTTCCTGTGGAGTTTAAAGTAAAACTAAGCGGTCGGGACAAATCAAATCATGTCTTCCTTGCGGGTGGTATTAGAATTCAACGATTATTATTGAATGCAGGGTTTGTGCAACTTAACGAAAGTGGACAATTATGGGAAAAGCGTGATCCTGACGGATATTATTTTGATTTTCAAAAAATGTGGTTCCTTCCCAATGTTGGACTTGGTTATGAGTTTAAATTTGGAAAAGGCAAATTCTCAATTCAGCCTGACTATGAATATTCACTCTCAAAAATATTGAAGAAGAAACCGGCTGTAGATGCAAGTGGACGTTCTAGCTTCCTGGGGATCAAGCTTTCTTACTACTAGTACTTTCAATAACTATAAATATTAATGCCCCTTTCAGCGGATTGTTGCTGAGGTGGATGGTGAGTTTCCTGCGAGATTGTGTTAATGAAAGTCGAGCTACAGCCAAAGGATGAGAAAAGCAAGTCGAAGTATAGGGGAAGAAAGGGCAGGCCAACAAAAAACCCCGCTTGTGGCGGGGTTCTTTGTCTTTAGAATTCAAAAGAAATAACTTACTGCGTGCTTATGCTTTTCTGACATTTACGGCATTGAGTCCTTTTCTTCCTTCGATGAGATCAAAGCTAACGTTATCGTTTTCTTTGACTTTTTCGGTGAGTCCACTGACGTGTACGAAATACTCCTTTCCAGAAGACTCGTCCTTAATAAATCCGAATCCTTTGGATTCATTAAAGAATTTGACAATTCCTTTATTCATTGTATTAAATTGATTAATTAGCCCACAAAGATACATATTTCTGATAATCATGCAGGTTATGTACTTTTTTTTCAACTTTTTGATAACCATACCCTCCCTGCCCTAAAACTATCAGATCACCTTGTGAGACGGTCTTTAAACCCAGGAAGTGTTAAAAAAGTTCGAGCCGCAATAAAATAACTGGTTTGAGTAAGCTGAGATCTCCTATGTTTTAAAAGGCTTGCGGGTCTTTTATGGACACTTTTCCCAACAGAAGACTTATGTCCGGAGATTTCCCCTCCGGGATTAAAATCCCTTTCCAACCCATGATTTTATCCTACTTGCTGAGCCAGGAAGGGATGATCTAATTTATGCTTAAAGGGCATTTTTTATGGAATTTGGGGGAAAATAATCGAATTTAGGGCAGTTTCGGTCAAGGAATATAGGTTTTAGGGGCCAAAACATGTTTGTCTGAAAAATGATAAGGGTGTCCAAAACATGTTTTCCTAAAACATGTTTTAGGAAAACATGTATCATGGCAGGTTTGCGTGAAGTTTGATAGGGTAGTCCCTCAACGTTATTCTCTGGAAGGAATCATACCAGAATTTATATACACATCCACAACTATCCCTCCTTTCTTCCTTCCCCCCTTTCCTCCCTTCTTACCTTTAATTATTTTTCGCCCCTTGCTCAAGCCATTTTAATATCACACTTGACGTACAGGGATCCAATTTTCCATCAGGGGGCATTGGCTTTGATGTCGAAAACAACTGACTATAAAAAATACTGTGCGTTGGCTCCGTTGTGTTGAGGTATCCACTCCCTTCTTTCGAAAGTGAATTATAAGCCTTGTCATCTTCGAGATTAAGATTTGCCACAGGTTCAGGACCTGAATGACAAAGCAACGTGCTGCAATTTGTACTGAGTATCGGCAGAATATCCATGCTGAAAGAGACCAGCTCAGGCGCATTGGCACACGGATGACTTTCCAGGTTATCGTAAGTACACGAAATAACTGTAATACCATAGAGGATGAAAGTCAAATACGATTGTACTTTTTTAGATTGAAACATAAAGGCTGTTTTCAGATGGTTATTCTTCGTATTCAAACATTTCACCTATGCTGGTTTCCAACTGACTTATCCAGATCCATGAATTTTCTTCTGGTGTTGTAATATTAAGATTACCCGGAACATTTAGATCAACTATATCAAAGATCTTTGCATAATTCGTTTTAATGTGAACGACGGCCAATTGTTCAGGAATAACACTGAAATTTTGATCAGGCATGGTGATCGTTACACGATGGGCAATCGTTCCGATTTTGAAAGTAAAGGGAACTAAATTTGCTCCTGTAATTGCGTCCGTTGTATCAATAGTCCCCTGAAAATTAAAGAATACGAAACCTTCGGGTTGTGCTGTAGCACCGAACCACATTGAAGGCTGATATAATGTCAGATCCGATGTTGCGGGCGACGAAGCATTCGTCGCATCACTTAGACCAACATCAAATCGCACAGATTTATAATTTCCAGCCGGCACATCCCCAATCTCATATTCTTCTAGGCCCTGTTTCACCAGAATATTCATGGATGGTCCATCAATAATACTGCCGTCTGATTTGATCAGCTTTATATTAGAGATATAAAGTTGTGCAGTAGTGACTGTAATTTGTCTTCCGTTTGACAAGCCAAGTAAGTCACCATAATTTTCCACTTCAGTATTATCCACTAATGTATGCATGTGGAATGCTATGGTTCCTGGTTTGGAGTCGGTCGGGTTATCTTTACATCCAATACATAAAATGGTCGTGAGGTAAGTACATCCCAGAAACAATAACATTGAATTTATTTTTTTCATTTTTATTTATTTTAATGGTTTGAAATTAATGGTTCGAAGCAGATATCAAAATGATTTTGTGATACCTGCATTAATGGTGTGATGATGTGCAAGTTGTGTTCCATTCACATCCTGATATATGGGTATTCCGAACTCTAATGCAATTTTACCATCATTCATAAAGCCTCTATAGATATACAAGTTAGTGCCTAAGTAGCCATTTACATTTTGGCCTCCGTAACTGTCCGGATTTGCATCAGGTTCTATGATTGGATATACGTTTGGATCACTTCCGTGGATGCGCCCACCGGTAAAACTCTCTAACCGGGCAGAAAAACTTATAGATGAAGTGAAAAGGTAAGAAGCCCAAACATTGACAGTAACATCGTTTCCATAATGGTATCCGATAGCGTTGTAAAAAGGCCTGATCGTCGTCAGAGCCTGTGCACTCCAGGTGATGTTGTCACTATGTTTCAGATAGGTAAGCCCGGGCATGAAGTCCACTGAACCGGTGCCCAATTGCATCATATAGGAATGACGTTCACCTTCATAGACAGCGTGTTCACCGGCATCAATATCAAATTTTCCCGTAGGGATAGAGATTCCTGCGCTGAATGCAAGTGAAGAACTTTCGTCACTATGTAATTTGTAAATTGCCCACAATTTTATATCTCCGAATCCTGAAGTAGCATGTATGTGTGAAGATTCTGCTGACATGACCATCGAACTATCTCCATGGTGGTGATTTAAAACAGTACCCGGAGGTAATGTCAGAGCCATCCTGGTTGTCATGTAATCGGTCATCATCATAAGCGTCAGCCTGTCTGTGAGGCCATACATGCCCATGAGCATATGCATATTCATGTGCATATCCTGAGGAGCGAAAATGTAATTATTCCATACGGCCTCATTACTTACTTGTGTGGTCCCTGACCTGTTGTTTTCCATCGTCATGTTCATGTAATTGTAAGAGAGCATCACACCACCCTTTGAATGGGCGTGGCTGATCATTACACCTGCCGGGCTCAATATGCCCTGGCTGATCATGATTTGATATTTGACGAATGATAACATTATAGCTATATAATACTTTGCTTTCATTGAATGTTGTGTAAAATGCTTTAAAACTGATTTATTCATTCATGTTACACCCGGGATCTGCATAATCAGGCAGAAATGTTGGAACATCTAAATAAGGAGTTCAAACATTTGTAACTTATGAATTATGTCAGATATCAGCCAGGGTGGTAACCTAAAATAATCAGAAGGACGGCGGATGAAAAATAGATAAAATAGTTTCATCGCTTTGCATATTTACATACAGAGAATTAGGTACTGAAGCGTTTGCAAAAGAATTAAATCGAAAGGCAAATTGCTTTACAAAAAATTGAAGAATTTCGTGTTTCTCTTTTGCTTTCGTTGTGGGAGATTGTTCTTTTTTTTGATTTTCCGTCAGTTGAATCTCCAGGTAACATTTTCCATTGCAGTGAAGAACGGGCTTGTCTTTATTCTTGCAAAATATTTTGGTGATATAGTCTTTATTGAGCTCATAGCCTCCAATGATGATCAGGCTGCTAAAAGATTGAAGCAGAATGATCGATGAGAGAAATATGGAGAATATGAGTTTCAATCTAATTTATTTCGGTTTCAAAGGTACTATTTAGTTTAATTTCAAGCCTATATCCTCTCTGTACATTTAAAAACTAAGAGTTGGGTTCACAATAATTGAAATTGAAAAACCTTTCTTCAGCCTGACAGCAATAATGCCTGATCAAAACGAAAATAGCATTATATGTTGAAAATAGTTCTGTCTCATTTCCCCTTTGGAGTGAATTCGGAATGAAACGGGAAAGATCATATACGAATGAGTACATGTTGACTTCAAAGCGGATTTCCCCAAATGGGCACAGTGGCCCTTTGGAAGGCTTAGTCTGAATCCTCAACCGGGTATAGAGATGTTCAATCAACACAAAAAAAACGTTAATTCAGACGGTCGGTTTTAGTAACGCGTTATTTTCAGTCTATTATCAAATTAATAGTCCATGGAAACCCATCATCATCACACCTCCACGATGTACACCTGTCCCATGCACCCATAAATTATTCAGGATAAGCCGGGCAGTTGTCCTATATGTGGAATGAACCTTGTGCCTGTAGCTTCAACAGAAGAAAAATCTTCAACGCATCATGATGAGGTCGAGCATGTCCATCAGATAGATCATTCTCACCATGGGGCAAAGGAGTAGTCAATTGTGGAATTAACTCCGTCCGGAAGTAGTTTCAAAAAATACACCTGCCCGGATATGGAATTCAAACAATTAATTACCCCTGAAAAGGACTAAGAGAGTCGAAATCGCAAAGCTTGGATTCATTTTTGTCATCATACTACCTGAATAAGTTTCCTGAGCTGAGACTATATCAGCATATTAAATAGTTAATCCTTGATTGAACGGGTTAGGAATATTAAGATTTAAGTAAATGGATTTAAACATATTGAGCGAAAATCCATTAGATATGTGGAATATCAGTTCTGGGAGTGATATTCATCATTTTCAATTACGATCCGGAAGGATTATCTTGGTTAGATAAATGACGAGAAATAGCATCATATTGAAAGGCACAACCTATCTTCTACTTGGGGTGATGCTGTATATGCATGTATGTTCCGCATGGTGTGGGATAGCTTCTCGTGAATGTTGTGTTAACGGAGAAAATAATGGTTGTAATAAATCTGTTTGCTCTGATGAGAAGAAATCTGATGAAAAGGGTAGCGGTTGTCAGGACTTTCACCTATCGTTTTTTAAAACATCAGGACAATTTGCCTCTGAAAAAAATGTTGAGGTTATAAATGTCTTTCCTCCTTTAGCCGCAGAGATTCCAACGGCATCGAAAGCGATAGCTAATGAAACCGGCCGCAATCCTGTAGCCTTCAATAATTACCATCCACCACCCCCGATAGCAGACATCCGGATTTTTATACGGAGTTTTCAGATCTGATTTTAAGCGTATGTAGTTCATTGCCGCCCGGGTAATGAAATTTTTGATGTTGTTATCCCTGACAGCATCAATGGATAATTTTTTTAAACGCTTAAACTAAATTCAACTTGAAAAAGACAATTCTAATGGTTGCCATTCTGGCAATCGCCTTTACCACTAAAATAGTTGCCCAGGAGACTTCAGATACATCACTTCAATCTGTGATCAATTCCTACCTGGATGTCAAAAATGCGCTGACGAAAGATAATGGAGCTAATGTCAGGGCTGCAGCTAAGACATTGTACACGGCAATAAATGCTGTCCCGATGGAAAAACTTTCTGGAGCAGACCACAAAGTATGGATGCAGTATCAGGAAAAGCTAAGCTATGATGCAGAGCACATGAAAGGCACGGACGAGCTTGAGCACCAAAGAGAGCATTTTATAAAATTGTCTGCCAATTTTTATAAGATGATCAAAGCGATCAACATCAATAAGGATGATCTCTATTACCAATTTTGTCCGATGGCCAATGATGGTAAAGGAGCATACTGGGTAAGTGAAAAACAAGCTATCGCCAATCCTTATTTCGGAAAGATGATGATGACTTGTGGAAGCACGAAAGAAACCATCAAAGGGAAAGAATAATAGAATGTGATGAAAAGGTTTTGGAAAGCATTCCGCAATTTTTTTAGAAAAGATTGCTGTAAAGTTTAAAATGGATAAGAAAGAACGTCTGAAAATCATTGAGAAGGCCTCAAGACAAGTGGGGCCGGGTGTCTTCTATTCGACCATTGTAGTCATCACATCATTCCTCCCTGTATTCCTGCTCACCGGTATGGAAGGCAAGCTTTTTCATCCGTTGGCATGGACAAAAACGTTTATACTCATCATCGATGCTTTCCTGGCCATCACACTTGCACCTGTATTGATTTCATATTTTCTGAAAGGGAAAATGAAACCTGAAAGTGCAAATCCGGTCACTAGGGTATTGGAAAAAATTTATACCCCGGTCATCAAATGGTGTCTTGAATGGCGTAAGACAGTGATAGGTATCAACCTGATAGCCCTTACCATAGGTGTTGTGATGTTGTTAAGAATGGGTTCGGAATTTATGCCGCCATTGGATGAAGGGTCTATTCTCTTTATGCCTGTTACGCTACCGGATGTTTCCAACTCTGAAGTGAAACGCATATTGCAGGTGCAGGATAAGATCATCAAATCCGTGCCTGAAGTAGAGAATGTATTGGGCAAAGCTGGAAGAGCAAGCACCGCAACAGACAACTCTCCTATCAATATGATTGAAACGATTGTTCTCCTGAAACCAAAATCACAATGGCGGGCAGGAATGGCAAAAGAAGATATCATCAACGAACTCAATGCAAAATTACAAATACCAGGAGTGGTAAATGGCTTTACGCAGCCTATCATCAATCGCATCAACATGTTGTCAACAGGTATCCGGACTGATGTAGGTTTGAAAATTTATGGTCAAAATCTTGATTCCATCTATGCGCTTGCTGTAAAAATGAAAGATGAGCTCGAAGGCATCAACGGTATCAAGGATCTGTATGTTGAACCCATTACAGGTGGGCGATACATTGACATCACTGTAAAGAAAGATGAGATCGGAAAGTATGGATTGAGTGTAGATGATGTGAACATGTATGTTGAAACGGCATTGGGAGGAATGAACCTGACCACCACGATTGAAGGAAGAGAGCGCTTCACCGTTAATGCCCGGTTTGCACAGGATTATAGAAATAGTCTTGAAGCCATACATCAGATTCCGGTCAAGACTACTGATTATGGAACGATTCCACTCTCTACGGTTGCAGATGTTGCTATTTCTGAAGGGCCTCCGATGATCAATTCGGAAAATGCAATGTTACGCGGAACTGTATTATTCAATGTGCGTGACCGGGATTTGGGAAGTACTGTAAAAGAAGCACAGACTAAATTGAACACCATGTTTTCGAAGCTTCCCAGAGGATATAATATTGAATGGAGTGGCCAATGGGAAAATCAGATTCGGGCCAACAAAACTTTGTCACTCATCATGCCTATCGTACTGGTCATCATTTTTATGGTGTTGTTTTTCACATACAAATCCATGAAGGAGGCATTGCTCACGATGATTACAGTGCCGTTTGCATTGATAGGAGGTGTCTATATGGTGTATTTCTATGGTGTGAATTTATCGGTTGCAGTTGCTGTAGGATTTATTGCCTTATTTGGTGTGGCCGTGGAGACAGCTATGATCATGATGATTTATCTGAATGAATTCATGCAGAAACTCGTGGCTGATAAGGGCAATTCTTCTTCGACAATTTCAAATGAAGACTTGCGGAAATATATCATTGATGGGGCGGTACAGCGTCTTCGCCCTAAACTGATGACCGTTTCTGTCTCACTTTTTGGATTAATTCCCATTCTGTGGGCTACAGGTACAGGTAGTGATGTCATGCTGCCGATTACAATTCCATTGATTGGTGGAGTGATTACATCTACGATTTATGTTTTGCTGGTCACACCGGTAGTCTATGAAATCGTAAAGGAGAGAGAATTAAAAAAGCATGGAAAAATAATTCTGCCCGGGCAAAATGAAGAAATGTAATTCTAAATCAAAATTGGCAAAAAGCAATTGGCCATTGGTAAAAGTGAGAAATCAAATATTAAAATTGGCAATTGGCAATTGGCAATTGGCAAAAATAAGTAGCAGCATTTACGTCAGCTTAGCGCTTTTGGTTTGTATTTTTTATCCTGCCATATCTTTTTCGCAGGTGCTTCCGCTTGATACAGTCTTATATCAGATTGAGCAAAACAATCCAATGCTCCGAATGTATGATGAGCAGATTAATGCTATAAATAATTATTCTGCCGGTGCTTTGAGTTGGATGCCGCCCAGGATTTCGACAGGTCTGTGGCAGCATCCTTATAGGACCCTCAATAATGGCATGTGGATGATCACTGCGGAACAAATGATCCCAAATCCAACGAAACAAAAAGCGAATTACAACTACATAAGAGGGATGGCCCCGGTGGAAAAGCAGGGAAGAGAAGCAAAGAAGAACGAGTTGTTTGCAAGTGCGAAAGAGAATTATTATGAATGGATTGTGCTGCAGAAAAAATATACTGTTGCAATACAAACCGATTCATTACTGGATTATATAGTGCGGATCGCGAAGCTACGGTATACCTACAATAAGGAAAAGCTCAACAATATCTATAAAGCTGAAGCTGACTTGTATGCATGGCGCAATATGGAAACCATGCTAAAAGGAGATATGCAGATGAAGAATGTGGAAATCAATACCCTTATGAATTTGGATGGATCATTTGTATTTACTGTTGATACCACATTGCATATTGAGGAATATGATGTACAGTTGCCTGATACAGCTCTTATATCAAGTTCGCGGAGTGATATAATACAATTGGACGCCAGCATTGATTTAGTGAAACTTCAACAGGAGATGGAGAGATCAAAGCGCCTGCCTGAGTTTGGGGTTTCATTCTCGCATATGCAATCATTAGGGGCTATGCCAAATCAGTTTTCAGCCATGGGCATGGTGACTATACCCATTGTTCCCTGGGCCAGCAGAGAATATAAGGCAAACATCAAAGGTCTCGACGCTACAGCAAATGCCATACGATATCAGAAGCAATCACTTATAAATGAAACTTCCGGAATGATTTCATCTATTCAGACACAAATCAAATCAACAAAGAATCAATATTCAAATTATACAGCTCAGATCATACCGGCCTTATTTCATAGCTACAAAGCTTCGTTAGTTGACTATGAACAAAATACCGAAGATTTATTTGTCGTGCTTGACGGATTGAAAATGTACAGTATGGCCAGAATAAATCAACTGGATCAATTAAGTACACTGCTGAAATTGCAGGTAGAATATGAGAAACAAATGGAAATACGATAAACAATAGGCAATAGGCAATAGGCGTTGAGCACAAAGTAAAAAGTAAAAAGTAAAAAGTAAAAAGTAAAAAGTAAAAAGTAAAAGGGCAATGAGCAATTTGCAAAACTAATGAGTGAGTTGATTAATGATTAAGATAAAATGAAGATTAAAATAAAAAGTAATAAGCAAAAGTCAAATAGCAATGGGCTGAATTCGCAAGAACTCAAATATTTGCCAGTTGCCAATCGCCAATTGCTTATTGTCAATTACCAATTGCTTATTGTCCTGTGCCTACTTTTCCTGTTGTCGTGCACCATCAGAGATGAGCATAACCATATTCCAGGCAATCAACCCATCGATTTGAATGGACTGGCCCAACCCACGAATCAAACTGTATATAGCGAGATCAAGGCAATTACGCCGATAGAGAAATCATTCACGCCCATCCTTCAGGCTACAGGTGTCATTTCATATGACCCACGGTTGTTGAATACGATTAGTGCCAGGTTTAGCGGAAGAATTGAAAAATTGTATGTGCATTACAATTTTGCGCAGGTTGTCAAAGGTCAGCGTATCATGGATATATATAGTCCTGAGATTTTAACGGCGCAGGAAAATTTAATATTTCTGATGAATAATTCTCCTGATGATATCGCCTTGTTGAATTCTTCAAAACAACGATTGCTATTGCTGGGGTTAACGAATGAACAGTTGCAAAAGATTGGAACCAGTAAGTCGCCTATAAATCCTCTTCCTGTCTATAGCCCATACAGTGGACATATTCATGATATCGGTACCGGTAATACACTATCATCTTCATCGTCAGGAAGTAGCGGTATGGGAACTGGGATGAGTAGCGGGTCGTCATCGGCTTCATCGCAGATTGAAAATCTTCCGAGCTCACAGTCTTCTGCACTCACCATCAAAGAAGGAATGTATGTTCAAAATGGCCAGCCAATATTTGCAGTGTATAGCATAAGCCAGGTATGGGCGGTATTGAATATTTTCCCACAGGATGAATCATTAATCAATGTTGGAGATAAGGTGTCAATCTCAGTGGAAACAAATCCGGGAAAGATTATTTCTTCAACCATCGGGTATATTGAACCTGTAACCGGACAAAATGCTTCAGCTGTCAAAGCACGGGTTTATCTTCAGAATACCGGAAGCATACCATTGAAAATAGGAACGCTTATTACTGCATCTATTACCACAGCAGAAATCAAAGGGTGGTGGCTTCCCAGAAATGCCGTGATAAATCTGGGGCAAACACAATTGGTTTTTATAAAAAACGAAGATCGGTTTACAGCAAAAACAATTCAGACGGGAGTTACTTCAGATTCATTGATCCAGATTACTTCAGGTTTGGTAGGCAATGAAGAAGTAGCTGCCAATGCCCAGTACATGATCGATAGTGAAAGTTTTATAAAACCAGATGATCATGAGAAATGAGCAATTAGCAAAATGAATGGTGCATATAATAATGTAAATAGTAAAATGAAAGGTAAAGTAAAAAATAATGGACAAGAATTCAATCAAATGTCAACCGGCATATTAAAATGGCCAGTTGCCAATGGCCGATTGTTTTTTTGCCAATTGCTTTTTTGTCTTCTGTTTCTGACATCTTGTAATCCTAAGGAAGACCAGGCAAATATGGCGGGTCCCGATGAATATTACACCTGTTCGATGGATCCGCAGGTCATCGAAAATAAAGCTGGCAATTGTCCGATCTGCCATATGAAATTGATTAAAGTAAAAAAGAACAATCTGAAGGCCGGACAAATAAAATTAAGTGACCAGCAAATTAAATTGGCGAATATCACCTTCGACACATTGCGTGTTCATAAGCTGGCCAAAGAAATCACGCTTACCGGACAGGTTGCTTTTGATCAGAATTATGCTGAAGCGATCAGTGCACGAGTGCGGGGAAGGATCGAAAAACTGGCCGTAAGAAATATCGGGGATTACATTACAAAAGGTCAGTTAATATATGAGATTTACAGTGAAGATTTAAATATAGCTCAACAGGAATACATCATTGCTTCACAAAGTGAAAATATCGCACCACCTGGAAATTCATCGCCTCATCAATTCAGTGACGCGGCAAAAAATAAATTATTGCTGTACGGACTTACCCCTACACAGATTATTCAACTAAAAAGTACCAACCAGGTCATACAATCCATACCTTTCTATGCCGGGAGAGATGGTTTTGTAAGTGAAATTTCAGTAGCGGAGGGTAATTATGTTGATGAAGGGACAACGCTTTTTCGACTGGCATCATTAAGTTCGCTTTGGGTGGAAGCACAGGTTTATCTTCCGTATTTGTCTTATTTGAAGATAGGGACAAAAGCCGATTTTTCAATTCCCTCAGCAGGCGATAAATTATTTTCCGGCAAGGTCATCTTTATTGATCCGCAGGTACAATCACCTGATCGATATGTTTTGGCCAGATTCCAAATCGCCAATCCATCACTGCAGATAAAGCCGGGTATGTTGGCCAGTATTACGCTCCAAACTGCACAAAGAAATTCACTTGCTCTTCCCGTAGATGCTATCATTCAGGATAGTCAGGGGGCGAATGTGTGGGTACTGAATAGTGATGGTGTATTTGAAAATAAAATGGTTACTGTCGGCATGCAAAATAGTCGCCAGATTGAAATCATCGATGGCCTTATTGAAGGTGATGTGGTGGTGATCACCGGAGCTTACCTGCTCAATAGTGAGTATGTATTTAAGAAAGGAGCCAATCCCATGGAAGGACATCAGGATATGCCCGGCATGAAAATGTAAATTGTAAACTTTAATAAATTAATTATGAAAAAAACGATCATCTATTCCGCATTAGCTTTTGTATTGATCACAACGGCTTGTCAGAATTCACCGGCGAAAACCGATAATGGTGCGGCTCAGACTTTTGTACTTGATACAACAAGTTTAAAAAGCGGAGAAGCATTTTATCAATGCACCATGGATCCACAGGTGATTTCAGATAAGCCAGGTAGTTGTCCTGTTTGTCATATGGACTTAACTGAAATGACAAAACACTAATGCAATAGGCAATAAGCGATAAGCAATATGCAACAAGCAAAATGCAATAAGCAAAATGCAATTTGCAAAGGGCAGCTAACCTATGCGAATAATTTATCCTGAGCTAATACACAAGTCGAAATCCTTGTCAATGCCAAATGACCAAACTAACTGCTGTGACAAAAACCTAAAGACCAAATAACATGGTAGAAAAACTTATTTCCTGGTCGCTTCACAATCGTTTGATTGTTTTGCTGATTGCCATTTGCCTGTTTGGCTGGGGTATTTATGAAGTGCAGCACAACCCGGTGGATGCTATTCCTGATCTTTCCGAAAACCAGGTGATCGTATTTACCGAATGGATGGGGCGTAGTCCGCAAGTCATCGAAGACCAGATTACCTATCCGCTTGTGGCTAATCTTCAGGGCATTCCGAAGCTTAAAAATATCAGAGGTGCATCTATGTTCGGAATGAGTTTCGTGTATCTCATTTTTGAAGACAAGGTTGATATTTATTGGGCCAGAACAAGAGTAAGTGAACGATTAAGTTTTGCGCAGAAATTATTGCCTGAAGGAATAATTCCTACACTGGGTCCGGATGGAACAGGAGTAGGACATATTCTTTGGTACACACTTGATGCGGCAGGTTATGATCTTGGTGAACAACGGGCTTTGCAGGATTGGTATGTCAAATTTGCATTGCAGACCGTTCCGGGTGTCAGTGAAGTTGCTTCATTTGGTGGTTTTCAAAAACAATACCAGGTGATCATTGATCCCGTGAAATTGAATTATTATGACCTGTCCATGATGGATGTCCTCAAATCTGTCCGATCAAATAACAATGATGTCGGCGGCAGGAAATTTGAAATGAGTGACATGTCTTATATCGTTCGCGGCCTCGGGTACATTAAATCAATACCGGAGATAGAAAATATTCCTTTGCGTACGTCTAATAATGTCCCTATTCGGATTAAGGACATTGGTACGGTACAGATGGGCGGTGATATCCGGTATGGTATTTTTGATGAGAATGGTGAGGGTGAAAAAGTAGGCGGTATCATTGTTATGCGTTATGGCGAAAATGCGGATGCCGTCATTCGTGATGTAAAAACGAAGATGGACGAAGTGCAGAAGGGATTACCTGTCGGTATAAAGTTTAAAATTGACTATGACAGAAGCGGATTAATTGAAGAAGCGATCAGTTCTGTGAAAGGAACACTGATAGAGGTTTTCATCAGCGTCACCATCGTGGTGCTTATTTTTTTATTTCATTGGCGTAGTGCAGCTATTATCCTGATTCAGATTCCGATTTCAGTTACTGCAGCTTTCATTCTTTTAAATACATTTGGTTTTTCTTCCAATATCATGTCCTTGACCGGGATTGCATTAGCCATCGGGGTTATTGTGGATGATGGGATTGTCATGGTGGAAAATTCATACAGACATCTGAGTGAGGCCCAGCTAAAAGAGAAAAGTGTATGATTCAGAATATTGAATTATTATCCATCCTCATCTGTCCGGTTTGTGGTGATCAAAAGGAAGAAATCATGCCGGTGGATACTTGTCAGTTTTTTTATGAATGTGATAATTGTAAGACTTTGCTAAGGCCGAAACAAGGTGATTGTTGTGTGTTTTGCAGTTATGGTACAATAAAATGTCCATCAAAACAAGATGGAAAAAGCTGCTGCTAAAAATCAAAAGAGATTAAAAGTGGTTTACCGAAATTTCTTTTTACTTAAGTACTTAAAATGAATCATCAACATCAGCAATACACTTGCCCTATGCATCCTGAAATCGTGGAGGATAAGCCGGGTAACTGTCCTAAGTGCGGAATGAACCTTGTTCCTGTTGCTTCAAACCAGGAAAAACCTCTTATGGAGCACAAAGTGGATGAGCATACTCATCACAAGGGTCATGCTCAGCATGAACATAAAGAGAAGGCAGATCTGACCTCAACTTCGTCCGGAAATAGTTTCAATAAATACACCTGTCCGATGCATCCCCAGATCGTGCAGGATGGTCCGGGAAAATGTCCTTTATGCGGCATGACACTAGTTCCTCTTTCAAAATCGGATGAACATGATGCGCATGGATCACACACATCCGGTATAGCTGATTTCAGAAAGAGGTTTTATGTTGTTCTGATCTTAACTGTGCCGATCATGTTGCTTTCACAAATGATCCAGCACTGGCTCAATATTTATATCAGTTTTCCCGGTTCGACTTATATTCTTCTTGTTTTATCAACGGTTGTTTTTATTTATGGTGGGATGCCTTTTCTGAAAGGGCTTGTCGGTGAACTGAGGGTGAAGAATCCAGGCATGATGACCCTGATTGGTTTTGCCATTTCTGTAGCCTACATCTACAGTGTAGCCATTGTTTTCGGATTGGCAGGAATGGATTTTTTCTGGGAACTGTGCACACTGATCCTTATTATGTTGTTAGGTCATTGGATAGAAATGAAATCGGTGGCAGGTGCATCAAGGGAATTAGAATTGTTGGTGCAGTTGATGCCATCCGATGCGCACATGGTCATGCCGGATAGGGTGCATGATGTGAAGACAGATACGCTGAAAGAAAACGATATCATTCTTGTCAAGCCAGGTGAAAAAATTGCGGCAGATGGAATCATATTGGAAGGCGAAAGTTATCTGAATGAATCCATGCTGACAGGTGAATCAAAACCTGTGCAGAAAATAAAAGGGGATAAAGTGATCGCGGGATCCATTAATGGCAATGGTTCTGTCAAAGTGACAGTGTCGCATGGTGCGGCAGATTCCTATCTTTCACAAGTCATCAAGCTTGTGTCTGATGCACAGAAATCAAAATCGAAAACGCAGTTATTGGCGGATAGGGCTGCAAGAATCTTGACCATTGTAGCTATTCTGGCGGGTATCATTACATTTTTATACTGGTACCTCACAGGACAAACATTATCCTTTGCGATGGAGCGTATGGTGACCGTTATCGTCATTTGTTGCCCTCATGCCTTAGGATTAGCAGTGCCTTTAGTAGTAGCGAAATCTACAGCTATGTCGGCTAAACATGGATTGCTGATTAAGAACAGAACAGCATTTGAAAATGCAAGAAAAATCACCACAATAGTTTTTGATAAAACAGGAACACTAACTGTCGGAAAATTTGAAGTATCAAAGATTGTTTCATTGCAAAGTGAATATTCTGAAAATGAAATCATTCGTCTTGTATCTGCACTGGAACAAAATTCGGAACATCCGATTGCAACCGGAATCCTTCAAAAGGTAAAAGATTTATCCATTGCCATTCCTGCAGCATTAGATTTTAATGCCATCACGGGGAAGGGAGTTCAGGCTACAGTGGAAGGTAAAAAAATATTGGTGGTGAGTCCGGGTTATTTAAAGGAAAATAATTTTGCACTGCCGGATGACTTTAAAGCGAATGATACAGAAACGATGGTTTTTGTTTTGATTGACCATACTTTGACCGGGTACATTGCTTTAGCTGATGAAATAAGGCCTGAGTCAGCAGAAGCTATCAAAACATTGAAGCAAAATAATATCAAATCAATATTGCTTACAGGTGATAATAATAAGGTCGCGAAGAGTGTGAGTGATACATTAGGGATGGATAGTTTTCTTGCTGAGGTATTGCCACATCAAAAACTTGAAAAAATAAAAGAGCTTCAAAAAAATGGGGAGTTTGTAGCCATGACGGGTGATGGTGTGAATGACGCTCCGGCTTTGGCTATTGCGGATGTTGGCATTGCGGTAGGTAGCGGCAGTGATATTGCTGCTGAAACAGCAGGTATTGTTTTGGTCAACAGTAATCCAAAGGACATCGTGAACCTGATCTTGTTTGGAAAAGCGACATATCGAAAAATGATTCAGAATCTGACCTGGGCTACCGGGTATAATGTTGTGGCCTTGCCTCTTGCAGCAGGTGTACTGTATTCGAAGGGAATTTTATTGAGTCCTGCTGCAGGAGCAGTTCTAATGACGATTAGTACTATTGTGGTGGCTATTAATGCAAGTCTTTTAAAAATGAAATGATCAATATGAATCGGCATTTATCCATATGATAATGATATGGGGTGGAGTGGAGTGGAGTGGAGGTGTGGCATTTGTTTATTTGACCCAAAGTTCAGGGGAAAATGAATAGTAATGTGGTCATACCCACACTAGTTTCGTAAATTCGTTTCTTAATCACATATGATCTCATCATGGCCGTTCTTAAAGCGATATGGAAAGGTTTTCGCAATTTCTTTAAAAAGGATTGCTGTAAGACATGATGAATGGGTCTGAGGGAATGGACATATAGGCCATTTTTCTACTTTGGCAATAGAAAAAGTTGAGATTATTCTATTTCAAATAAATCAAGTTTTGTCTCTCTTTGGGCGATGATCTCCAACTTTGAATTTTCATTACGTGCAGGATTTGACTTTAGCATTCGCTGAAGCTTTATAAGATTGAACCAATCCTTTTGCTGTAGATATTTAGCCTGAATCGACCAGCTTTCAGGATGTTGATATGCGGAGATGCGATTTTATCATCAGGTCTCCATTTCATTCGATGTTCAGGGTCTTTTATTTCTTACCTTTGACAAATATTTGTACCTGTAAAAATTCAACCTGAATATTCCTAAAATGCTGAGAGATATAGCCGCCGAACAACTCAAACAATACAAGACTAAAAGCACTGAAGATGCATTCACACAGGAGGTCCTTTCAGATTTCTGGATTTGTTGCGTCAGTAGAGAGGTTAGCCTTCTTGGTCGCAAAGAAGTTCTGAGCGGGAAAGCAAAATTCGGTATTCTCGGGGACGGTAAGGAAGTACCACAAGTTGCATTGGCTAGGTTTTTTCAAAAAGGAGATTGGCGATCAGGATACTATCGTGATCAGACATGGATGTTCGCTCTGGGCATTTCGACAGTTGAAGATTTCTTTGCGCAATTATATTCTGATACAGAAAACGATCCCTTCTCTGGCGGCCGACAGATGAATTGTCATTGGGCTACACCATTGATTGATAAAGCAGGTAATTGGTTGCCACAGGATGATCGATACAATGTTTCTGCAGACGTTTCTCCCACCGCCGGACAGATGGCGCGTGCAGTTGGTTTAGCACAGGCTTCAACATTGTACAGACATCGTCCCGAACTTGGAAAAGATCTGCAGGCAAGTAATGATGGCAATGAAGTTTGTTTTGTCTCGATCGGGGATGCCAGCACATCAGAGGGTGTTTTCTGGGAGGCCATGAATGCTGCTGCTGTTATCAAAGCACCCATGGCGCTTTCAGTGTGGGATGATGGGTACGGTATTTCTGTTCCAACATCTTTACAGACAACGAAACAAAGTATTTCGCGATTGCTTGAGGGATTTCATATCGATGAGAATGGTGAAGGAATTTATCTCTATACCTGCAAAGCATGGGATTATCCGGGCCTCTGTGAAATGTATGAGCGCGGAATTCAAAAAGTAAGGAAAAATCACCTGCCTGCCGTGTTTCATATACAGGAAGTGACACAACCACAGGGCCATTCCACATCTGGCAGTCACGAACGATATAAATCTGCCGAACGATTAAAATGGGAAGTGGATAATGATTGTATCCTCAAGATGGCGGAGTGGATGGTCGACGCTGGTATTGCTACACGTCAGGCTATTGATGAGCTACGTCAAAATGCGATCAGCTATACACGCGAGTGTAAACGGCGGGCATGGGAAGCATTTATCAATCCTGTCAGACTAAAAAGAAAACAGCTCACGGAATTGGTAAATCAATTGCCTGGTGAATTTCATGAATCAGAAAAAATGAAACAGCTATCAGCCAAATTGACAAGTGTCCATGAGGTTCTATTTTCAGAAATGGTATCTATAGCCGAACAGGTAAAATATTTACTTGATGCAGAATTTGAATATGCGGATGCAAAGCTGAATTCACTTATTGTGGAGTGGCAGGCAGAAGGTAAAGATGCGTTTAATTCAAATCTTTATGCTGAAGGTCCGGGCAGTTGTGTGGAAGTGCCGGTTGTAAGCGCATCATTCAGCGATCATGCAGAGACCATCAATGGATACCAGGTACTCAATCATTATTTCGATCAGCTTTTGGGAAGAGATCCACGCGTAGTTGCGTTCGGAGAAGATGTAGGCCATATCGGTGATGTCAACCAGGGATTCGCCGGCCTTCAGGATAAATATGGAAAGGAGAGAGTCTGGGATACGGGTATCCGTGAATGGACGATCATGGGTCAGGCGATTGGATTGGCGCTGAGAGGATTCAGACCTATTGCTGAAATACAATATCTGGATTATCTCATCTATGGCTTGTCCGCATTGTCTGATGATTTGGCTTCTCTGCGTTACAGAACAAATGGTCAGCAAACTGCTCCGGCTATTATTCGTACGAGAGGACACAGACTTGAAGGTATCTGGCATGCAGGTTCGCCGATGGGGATGCTGTTGAGTACACTGAGAGGCATGCATATTTGTGTTCCAAGGAATATGGTTCAGGCATCAGGCATGTACAATACATTGATGCAGGGCAATGAACCTGGTCTTGTGATTGAGTGTCTCAATGGGTACAGACTGAAAGAAAAATGTCCTGATAATCTTGACACATTTACAGTTCCGTTTGGAAGTCCTGAAGTACTGGTGGAAGGAACTGACATCACACTTGTGACATATGGTTCGTGTATAAGAATTGCAATGGAAGCGATCGAAGTATTAAATGCGTATGATATTTCTGTCGAACTGATCGATGTACAGACATTGTTGCCTTTTGATCTCGAGCATGTGATAGCACATTCTCTGCGAAAGACAAATACTATTCTCTTCCTTGATGAAGATATGCCCGGTGGTGCTACTGCTTATATGATGCAACAGGTGCTGCAGGAACAGAATGGATATCGATATCTGGATAACAAGCCCATGTGTCTGACGGCGAAAGCACATCGACCAGCTTATGGTTCTGACGGCGATTATTTTTCGAAGCCAAATGCGGAGGAGGTGGTTAATGTTATCTTACAGTTGGTGAGGTCGTAAGAGATTAAGATAGCAGAAAGGCAAGACCGGAAGAAGGTAATCAGTAAGCAGAAAAAATCACTTCTTAATCGATTGTCAGGGTTAGGTATCTGATATTAAATGCTTAATAAGTCCGATATCCGGTATCCTTTTATCCGG
Source organism: Chitinophagales bacterium (assembly GCA_038252065.1). GTDB lineage: Bacteria > Bacteroidota > Bacteroidia > Chitinophagales > Saprospiraceae > Opimibacter. The sequence continues at coordinate 23,519 of JBBSAQ010000020.1, read as the reverse complement.
CATCTGAATATCCTCATCATCTTCGGAAATAGGTAATCACCCAAAATATTTCTATTTTCAACATCAAGGTGAGAATCATATTTTTCTGTTTATGTATAGTCCTCATTACTTCATCATATAGTTGGAGTCAATTTCCATATGTTCAGGTCATTTCACAGGAACATGATTTTGGAAAGTCCAATATTTCTATTCTTCTCGAAGATCACCAGGGTGTAATATGGGCCGGAACCGAATTAGGCTTATTGCGTTTTGATGGCCTTCAGACAACAACATATCTCCCTGAAAAGGGTAATCCAAATTCATTGTCCAATGAATATATCTATGATATGTTTGAAGACAAAAACAATTTTCTGTGGATCGCTACAAGGAAGGGATTGAATAGTATTGATCCATCGCGGAATGGAATAAGGCACTATTTCATGGATTCGGAGGATACCACGTCAATTCCCGCCAACAGGATTTTTCAATTGATACCCGATTCTGATTCTACATTTTTTATTATTTCTGATCGAAGCGGATTGGTCTCCTTCAATACACAAACCGGAAAGACACATCGCCTCAATCCTCATTTAAAGTCAGATCCTTCACCTAATACAAATAGTCCTCCACCTGTTTTCAAAGGATTCAGAACGACCGATGGGAAATTATATCTTTCTCCTTATCCAAAATTCAGTGAATATGATCGAGTCCATAATCTTTTGATCGATATCCGTGATACCGTTTCAGGGATTTTGAATTTGACTTACTTCGGCAATTATTGTTCGACCAGGGAGGGCATTGCCTGGTTGAGTGATCTTGATGGTATCCTCTATAAATGGCTTCCTGAACATTATTTAATACCATATGAACATGAAGAACTCACGCGTAATTTTCAGGCTGGTAAATTTAGGATTATGGATTTCAACCATCAGTTTATGCTGGTCTCCACGTCAAAAGATTATTGGCTTGTTGACAAAGAATGTGGCGATATACAACCTCTGAAATTCAGAGAAGACCAAAAAGATATTCTGGAGCATCATACCATTCAGACATGTATCGAGACTTCCAAAGGCATAGTAGTCATGGGATCAGAGGATGGTAATCTGTACATGATCGATCCGCTTCTCCAGCATTTTAAGTATAAAAATTTATTTGAGTCATTCGATATGACTGTATTTCAAACATCGGTCAGTCATTTTTTTGAAGATCTGCAATATCACCTCAGGTATATTAGCGTATTGCAGGATTCGTTTTTTTATGTTGACAATATGATCACTCATGAAATCAAAGCAATACGTAAGCCCAGAGTACCTAATATTGCTACTAAATGGATGATGGATCATGAAGGCAGGCTGTGGCTTTGTGATGGTTCATGTATCCGCGAGATAAACAGGCTGGATCAATCTTTCAAAACCTACACTCCAAATTTGCCTCAAGCTAACACGATGCAAAATATGTTTGATATGGTTGAAATTCGTCCGGGAGAAATGTGGATTGCTACATTAAATTATGGACTATTAAAATTTAAACCCGATCGTGCATATTTTGAAAAAGTTCGGGAAGAGAAAGGATTGAAGAAGGCACAGATATATAGCATGAAGATGGATGAAGCTCACGCTTCTGTGTGGATAGGTACTGTCAACCATGCTGTATTCAGATATGATATCCGGGCTGATACTTTTTTTCAGTATCAATATTATTCACGCAATCCACATTCATTAAGCGGGGATTTCGTAAAAGATATTACACTGGATTCAAATGGATATGTTTGGTTAGCAACTGATCCCGGAGGTTTAAGCCGGTTCGATTATAATGCTGATCCTGATTCGGCCTTTACAAATTTTACAATGGGGGAGGGTCTGCCTACTCATTTTATCACCGGTCTTGAGACGGATCACCACGGAAATATATGGATGTTAAGTCTCAATGGTATTGCCTGTATGCACCCATCTGATTTTTCAATCCAATTGTTTGGTAAAGCAGAAGGGCTCCCTAAAACAAAATTCACACGCGACAATATTTCCATTTCGGGAGATAATGTAGTTTTCATTGGTACCAATAACGGATATATTTATTTCAATCCGGATCAGCTGACGACAAATAATGCACCACCTCAACTGGTCATCAGAGATGTACTTGCTCTCAATAAGTCCAGGCTGATTCACTATTCTGATTACAGATATGCGCCACTTCAATTGACGTACAAGGAAAATTATCTCAATATTCAATTTTCTGTAGTTAATTATACCGAACCGGATAAGAATGTGGTAAGATATATCCTTGAAGGTTTTGACGACGACTGGAAAACCAGTACGGGTATCCGGGAAGTGAGTTATACGAAAGTTCCACCCGGTGAGTATACCTTCAGAATCCTTGCTGCCAATAATGATGGCATATGGAATACGAAAGAAAGCACTATTGCGATTGTCATCAGGCCACCTTTTTGGCAGCGCACATGGTTCTATATTCTGATTGGTTTATTTGTATCGTTCATCATTTTTGCATTTTTTTCATACAGATTCAGGCAAAAACTTAAACAAAAACTTTTGATTGCAGAGAAGGAATGGTTGAAGAGCGAGAGTGAACAACAATTGACTCAATTGGAAATGAAAGCCCTGCGTGCCCAAATGAATCCTCATTTTATATTTAACTGTCTCAATTCCATCAATCGTTTTATTGTCGTCAATGATAATGACAGTGCTTCTGAATATCTCACCAAATTTGCGAGGCTGATCCGACAGGTGCTTGACAATTCGAGAGGTGAAAAAGTAAGTCTTTTGACAGAGATTGAAACATTAAAACTGTATATTGAAATGGAATTTCTCCGCTTCGGTAATAAATTTGAGTATAAAATAATTTTGGATCCTGACCTTGATTCTGAAAAGTATGTAGTTCAGCCGATGTTGATTCAGCCCTACGTGGAGAATGCCATCTGGCATGGACTGATGCACAGAAAGGAAAAGGGATGTCTGTGGATACATTTCAGCCGCGCAGGTCATTCTCTACATGTGATGATTGAAGACAACGGGGTAGGAAGAGCTATGGCAAAGAAAATAAAGGATAGTCAGTTGATCACCAGGAAATCACATGGAATGCAAGTCACTGCTGAACGAATGTCCCTGTTGAGCCAGCAGATGAAAGTTCCGGTGGAAGCTATCGTGGAAGATCTCCTGGATGACCATCAGCAATCATTAGGAACAAAAGTGAGCATTACATTGCCTCTTGAACCCATATAAACTGCAATAATAGCCAAAAACCTGATGCAAATGAATGCCGTAATTCTTGATGATGAACAATATTGTACGGAGACATTATTTCATATGTTGAAAAAGAATTGTCCGGGCATCGTACATATAGATATCTACACCGAACCTGAAAAAGCACTCGAGACCGTAAGGAAAAATGCACCTGACATTTTATTCCTTGATATTGATATGCCTTTTATGTCAGGATTTGATTTTGTACATGCATTAGGACCTACCAAAGCATCTGTCATATTTACGACCGCTTATGATACATATGCGGTCCAGGCATTCAAAGTCAATGCCGTCGATTACTTACTCAAACCAATTGATAGAGAAGAGCTGATCGCAGCTGTAAATAAGGTGGTTTTAAAACCCCAACCTTTGGATCAGCAGATGCTCACCGGCCTGATCAAATCTGCTATTGCACAACAGCAATCACCAAGAAAGATTTCGATTCATACGACTGATGGAATTCACCTCCTCGCACTTGAGGATATTATTTTTTGCAAATCAGAAGGTAGTTATAGTTTTATTACACTTAAAGATCAGACGCCAATGATGGTCTCAAAGAACCTGTCAGAGATGGAAGAATTGATCAGATCCCCCCGGTTTTTCAGGATTCACAAGACACATCTGATCAATCATGACCACATCATCAAAGTAAATAAGGCTGAAGGCGGTGATGTCACGATGAGCAACCTTGAAAAAGTACCGATCTCGCGTCAGAAGAGGGCAGAATTTTTTGAGTGGCTTGCAAAATGATCGAGTGATCGAGTGATCAGTTTTTTTGCAAATTGCCTATTACTTATTGCTTATTGCTTATTGCTTATTGCTTATTGCTTATTGCTTATTGCTTATTGCTTATTGCTTACGGTTGAGCTGTTGCACGAGGTTGAGTTTAGTTGGTCGAAGCATTGCCCTTTGCCAATCGCTCATCGCTCTCTTCTCCCTGCTCCCTGCCCCCTGCCCCCTGCCCCCTGCTCCCTGCCCCCTGCTCTCTGCTCCCTGCCCCCTGCTCCCTGCTCCCTGCCCCCTGCCCCCTGCCCCCTGCTCCCTGCCCCCTGCCCCCTGCCCCTTGCCCCCTGCCCCCTGCCCCCTGCTCCCTGCCCCCTGCTCTCTGCTCCCTGCTCCCTGCTCTATGCTCCTTGCCGTTCCTAAACTAATTCCCTCCATTCCTAAACTTGCCTTTTCAATTCGGGGTCTTCGGATCTAGATTTACGATTACTTAATCAAGAGGAATGAAAGTGGTGATCGTAGATGACGAATGGTTTGGGTTAGATATAACCTATCGTTTATTGACCCAGATACGAATGGATCTTGAGACGGTTTCCTTTTTCCAGGATCCAAAAGAAGCATTGGAAAAAATACCATTCCTCAATCCGGACCTCATCATCCTTGATTATGAAATGCCCTACATGAGTGGTTTCGAATTATATCAAAAATTAAAGGAAATGAACTCCAATTTCCTGATCGTATCGGCGCACGGGGATACATACGTACGAAAGCAAGTGTGGGATAAAAAAGTAGGGATTCTCACAAAACCCTTTTGCAAATCCGACATGTCTGCGCTTTTGAATGAAATGATCTTTGATCATAATTGAGATTCTTAATCCACAAATAAAGAAAAATGCATCAATCCCAGAAAGCACCACAAACAATTGATCCTGAATTCCTGATCAGATCTGCTCTGGACAGAATCCGCCTCCTGGAAGCGGAGATCAAAAGATTAAATGAACAAAATCTTGTAGGCGAACCAGCAACAGCATGGTACTCGGGGGTACGGGTTCTGACCAGGTAAAAGTAGGTATAGGAACTTCTACTCCGGCTACGGACCTGGATATTAAACAGGATGATGCTTCAGGCAATGAGCGCGGTCTTAAACTGGAACGTGCCGACAATACAGATGACTGGAGAATGTTTATCGGGGCAAGTTCTGATTTAGGACTGGCTTTTAATAACGTGACTGTTGGCGTTTTTAATTCAGGTACAGGTGTCTATACAGCTAGCTCTGATATTCGCCTGAAAAAAGATATTGAACCTTTGTCAAATGTACTTCAGAAAATCATGCTGCTTGAACTCAGATCATACCGATTCATAGCAGATGCAAAACAACAAAAGACCTTAGGATTTGTAGCTCAGGAAGTAAAACCAATATTTCCTGAAATCGTCAACGAACGCGAAGACGGATATCTTGGTCTTGCCTATGATGAATTTGGAGTTTTGGCCATTCAGGCTATTAAAGAACAACAGGTAATGATCAATGAACAACAAAAGCTCAACACACAGCAGCAGACAACTATCCAGACACTGCAAAATACTTTGGCACAGCAACAAATAGTCATAGACAAATTATTGTCACGTGTCCTTGCGCTCGAAAACTAAGAAGAAGCAGAATTAACTGTGAGGGCTTAAGCGAATGTTAATGCCTCCCCCTTTTATTTTATTCAGAATAGAAAGTGTGGAAGAAAGGAGTGTTCTATGAGGTTTTAAACAGAGTCATTTCCCTTCGGATTTTGTCGAAATGATATTGATACTACCTCCGTCATTATTAATCATATTAAATTTATAATGATATGTTTCTAGCCCTGTAAATTGATACTCATTCAGGAAGGAAGAAAGGCCACAAGCAGACCAAAGGAAATATCCTATAATCTTACTTTCCCCCTTTCAGGTTCAAATGTCCCTTCATTTCTAACTCCCGTACTTCTCACACTTTCCTATATATTTGGGGATTAAATAAAGCCGATTGTCCGACAAACTCGTCATCATTCCCACTTATAAAGAGAAGGAGAATATAGGGTCCATGATCGATGCCATCATGGGATTGGAGGGCAATTTCCACCTATTGGTGATTGACGACGGCTCTCCTGACGGCACTGCAGATATCGTCCGGGAGAAGCAGGACGATAATGGCCCAAGGATCTTTTTGATCGAAAGGGAGAAAAAACTAGGACTCGGTACGGCCTATATCTACGGTTTCAAATGGGGGCTTGAGCGCGATTATCAATATTTATTTGAGATGGATGCGGATTTTTCGCATCCGCCCAGGGATTTATTAAGACTTTTCAAGACCTGTTCTGAAGAGGGGGTAGATGTTGCCATTGGCTCGAGGTATGTAGAGGGTGGGGGTGTAGTCAACTGGCCCAAAAACAGGCTGATCCTATCAAAAGGGGCATCTCTTTATACCAAGATTGTGACAGGCATGCCTATTCAGGATCCGACAGCCGGTTTTGTCTGCTACCGCCGCGAAGTATTGGAGACGCTGGATCTTGATAAAGTAAAATTTGTAGGATATGCATTTCAGATCGGAATGAAATATCTGGCCTATAAAGCGGGTTTCATTTTAAAAGAAATACCCATACAGTTTGTAGAGCGACAATTTGGCGTGAGCAAGATGCACATGGGCATCATCAGGGAAGCGATTATCGGTGTATTGCAACTGAGACTAAGCTCTGTATTCCGGATCAGAAGAGTGAAGCAGAAACAAGTGACGAATAACGAGTAACAAATAACTATCCGCTATTTGAAGTTTATCAACTTCAAATCCATATTAAGAATCAATTTATTTTTCTGAAATCATCCTCAGGCAGCCTGTGGCTGCGATCGAAAAATCAAATAGCAAACCTGCGGTTAATGTCTACCAGGCAGGGGCAAGCCCTGCCAATACATACGTTCACAACTCACTATTCACTTTCCGGCGGGCGTAAATTTTTCAGGAAAATTATCGACCGGTGGTAATGTCTTAAGATAAGCAAAGATGGCTTTGAGGTCATCATCTTTCATGTGGGCAAATTGCGTCCATGGCATTACGGTTTGTAAGGTACCCGGAACAACTTTTTTATCCTGGTATGTACTGTCAGTGTATTGACGGAATTTTTTCATAAAGGTATCTTCTGTCCAGTTGCCTATACCTGTTGCATGCGGTGTCAGGTTTGCGGACCTCACGATCGCACCGTCAGTCAATATAAATTCTCTTCCTCCGGCGAAGGGCTCGCCGACTTGTTTGCCTTTTATTTCGTTCGTGTGGCAAACGGAACATAATGCAGCAGTGGCCATATATTTTCCATAAGCCACCTGATCAGTAGGGGAAGGCCTTTTTTGAAAATGGGGTTGCTGAGGAATGGTGTTGATGATAAAATTCATTGGGAAGTCAGAAGTTGATTCTTCAACGTCATTTTTGATCGTTGGTAAAGTGCGGATGTAAGCGATGACAGAAAGGATATCCTCTTCGTCGAGCTGAGCGAAATTAGGATAGGGCATTAAGGGAAAAAGGGCATGACCATCTCTTTCGATCCCGGAGGTGATAGCTCTGAAGATTTCACCATCGGTCCATGATCCCAGGTAATGGGGTGTAATATTAGGTGCAATATATTTTCCGGGAAATCCCAATTTCTGATCAAAGACTTCGCCACCCTTGCCTTCTGATCCGGCGACTACAGGTGCTGTCAGAATGGACCAGTCGCGTTCTGAATGGCAGGCCATGCAAACCATGACATCATTGGCCAGGTAGCGACCGCGTTCAATACGCTCGGGTGTGGCTTCTACTTTCAGATCGGGGGCAGGACCGACATTCGGCATTGCAGTTTTGATATATGCCAGTAAGGCACCTATACCTACAAGAAGAAGGAGTACAAGGATAAAGAGGACGCGAAGGATTTTTCGTTTCATGATTGTTAGTTGTTTTGTTTTTTAAATGTAGAAAAAAATGACGAAAGGTAAAGTCAATTGACAATAAGTATTAGGACAAACGACAAAACTATGGTTTGAAATTAGTCACGGCTCACGGTTTATTGTTTATTCCAGGCAGGGGCAAGCCCTGCCAATACTATTCTATCCGCTATTTGAAGTTTATCAACTTCAAATCAATATCAGGAATCAATTTTTTTCTGAAATCATCCTCAGGCAGCCTGCGGCTGCAATTGAAAAATCAAATAACAAACCCGTGAATTTCTACCAGGCAGGGGCAAGCCCTGCCAATACTATTATTTATTATTCACTAGGGACTACTTACATCATCATTAAGATGAATGCAACAATGATTAACGATAGCAAATGATAACTTGTATTGATGAAGAACAATTTCCAGGATTTCATTTCCCAGGCTACAGTGTTGAGATCCAATGGCAGGAAGAATCCCAGCCATGTAAAAAAGGCTGCCATGAGAGCCATTGAAGCAGGAGATTCCGTCGACGCAGGAAGGCCCCAGGTCACAGGATTCCATGCGGCGATGTTGTGAGCGAATACAAAGGCCATCAGAAAATTACCGATGATCATGATGACCATCCCTTTGACCATGACACTTGCCGGTGGTTTCTGAGTCATATCAAAACCCATTTCTTTCCCCCAGACTTTTCCAAACAAGGGCGTGTACCAGATAAAGCCAAGAATAAAATTGGCAACGACAGCGATGAGGATCGCTACATAGTTGATTTCAATGTGTGGCATAGTTCGATTTGTTTTTAGTATGATAAAGAGGAGACTAAGATAATAAATGTCCCTATTTACCCCTACTTCCCCTTCAGGGGATTTAGGGGTAAACCACGCTATTTATAATAATCCTTGATAGGCGTTGTTTGTAACTACGCCCCCGGTATACTTTTAGAAAGTTACTCGTACCTTTTTTTATATTCTTTCACTGCCTCACCCAATTTCTTACCTACACTTCCTTTCATCCAGAGTAAGAACTCTCTTTTAAATTTCATATCATGTCCAAGTTGTGACGTGAAGTACCGTCTTACATTCTGCGTCATCTTGTATGATTTTGTGATGACGGTGTCATTTGTGAGCTGGTGGGAGTGCCAGTCAATGGAGGAGGGTCTATCCATGTCTAAAATATTGATATTGTAATGCTTGCATTTAAGGTAGCCCGCAGACCATCAGATCCATTATTGAGAAGGTAAAATGTTCCTCCATTCGAGAGAAGATTGGCGCGCGTTGTATAATTATATCCAATGGAAGCAAAAAGACTAAAAATTGTTTGGTAAGAGACAAAATATCTACATTGTCCTGATATGCTTAGATCAACATCATGATTGTCACGACTATCTATAAGTGATCCAGGTACGTTTAGATTTTTGTAGTAGCGATAAGAAGCATTTATATCTGTAAATATTTGTGTCCGATTATTAGGATACCAACTATATCCAATAGAGTTTGAAAAGAGACCCTGTAATCTTTTGTTTGTTGTCTGCTGATTATTGAATTTAGACACATCATTATAATAACTAATCTGAAGGAGATGAGTTCGTCGAAAATTCATATTTAAGTTTCGGGGTCTATCATGTTCGTATTCGATTGAAGCTGATGTTCCATATGTCTGATTGTTACTTTTTATGGTTTGCTGTCCTGTTTCATGTTCACGGTTTGATCGAAAAGAAATAAGTGGCGTCAGTAGATAAGTCCAACGGTTGCCCGAATATCTTGAATAATTAAAATTGTAGATCCAGTTGTCCGTCAGAACTGTAAAAAAACCAGGATCATCCTTCAGCACCCAATTTTTTTCGAGCATAAAATCATATAAATGTCTGAGCTCATCAATCCGTTTTCTGCGTGAATCGAAAACTCTTTTATTTCGCACTTCGGCCATCAATGAGGCAAAATCAAGAACATCCTGTTCATGGATTAAATTTGAGTCCAGACCTATATTTACAGCATCCTTTAGAAGGAACAGGGCCATAGCCACATCGGATACAAGTTCAATTCGTCCTTTGCCTATTCCGATGGGAATGTTTACTGTATGGTACTGATCGGACTGTTTGGTTTTGGTGGTTGTGGCCCCATCTGTTTCAATCTCAACGTTATTATAATACGTAAAATAAGGTTGTATCCCTAACTGAAAGAAGTTTCGGCCATTATATTTTCGGCGAGTCCATGAGCCATTGATCTGAGGATTCACTTGCCGGTCTGTGTAAGAATAATTTATGGAGTCCCTGTCATTGTGACGTAAATGAAAATCAGGATTTATACCCAGGCTATAAAATGTTTGTACATCGGGTCTGTTGATATATCCTGAATATTGCATTAGCAAATTTGAATTCAGATTGGATGAGTTGAACTGACGATCCAATTCCCGCTCATGTCGATGATCGTAGTTTCCACTCAGCGATCCGCCTGCAATAAGTGCTTTCCATTCGATGTCTGGCAGTTTAAAGGAGTCGATAGGGAAATGTTTGAAATCGATTTGGGAGAATGCAGGTAAAGAAAATGTTGTACAAATCAATAGCGAAATAACTCTGGTCAGGTTAAGCATAAAGGGTGAGATTTAAAAGTGAAATATAATCAATAAACAATGGCAATAGGCAATAGGCAATTAGCAATAGGCAATAGGCAATGCTTCGACCTGCTAAACTCAGCCTTGGTTCGACACATTCGACAAGCTCAGTGCGACGCCTTCTTTTACTCAACATCGTGCTTCAGCTCACCAACCGCAGCTCACCAACCATCGGCAAAAAGCAATAAGCAAAAGAAATAATTTGCGCTAATCTGCGAAATTTGCGGCAATGAAAACAATAGGCAATGAGCAATAGGCAAAAAGCAATCTGCAATCGAAAATCGGCAATCGAAAATCGAAAATTCTTTAATAAGATGCTCGAAATTAATTTACTGCCGCTTCTTAGCAGGTTAAGGTCAGGTTAAAAAATATAGCGTAAGGATTAAATATTTTAACTTTAAACATGCTGTCAAACAAATAGCCCTCTAAATCCCCCACGGGGGACCTTTTGTATGAGGAAAATGTTTTGTTACCGAAAATGATTTTGTAAATATTTATTAAAAGTAAAAATGGTCTCCCGGTTGTATTAGGACGCGGGCTTCGGGGGGAAAGGTTGAGAGAAAACTAAGAAGTAATAAATGCATTTTTCATTGTTTGTAGCTCAGCGTTGGGCAGCCCTATTTCTTTTGCTACGATTTTCCATTGGCTTACCGAATCTTTTACCTGATCGATCATTGAATGAGCTGTTTTTTGGGGTATTCGGAAATAATTAATTACAGTTAGTGCTAATTCAAGATCAAGTGCATTATCTGTCTCTGAAATATTCAGGCTAAGCCCTGTTCCATATTCGTTCGGATTAATGTCAAACGCAGGAGATAGTCTCCATCCTTTTTCCGTCAGCAGGAAACCATGGTTACGCAAATGATCGTCAGTATTTTTTATACAGATATAGAATATGATTCGTCGCCATAATTCTTCCAGGTCGGTATTGACGTCAGCTCCGTGTTTGATCAGGAACTCTACTATATCGAGGTAGCTAACTCCGGTGTGGGAATCCATAACATCCATATAACCTAACATCGTCATCGCTGATGCAAAATGAATGCGCTCTCCATTTTCATTTCGATCAAATCTTTTGGTAAGGAAAGTATGATCATTATGGTTATACTGTTTGATATCACCTTCAGCAACATTTATTCCTGCAGTCCTGGCTAATGTATTCGCAACCATTTCCCAGCCCCCCATATTTTTCGTATCCTTTATACTTGGAAATTTCGCTATCCACAATTGATTTTTCGGATCAAGTACACTGGCTTTAGGTCTGGCTCCACCCAGTGATGACCCGGGAGCGATGAGAAGATTAATCCATTTAAGATAATCTTCATCTCCTGTATTATCTTCCTCATATCTTTTACTTGCCTGTTCAAGTTCGCTTAATGATGTGAAAGGTGGGGCTGCCATTTGGCTATCATCATTTTGAAAAGGCCCTTCTTCTGCCAACTTAAAACGTAAAGCTCCGATTCGATGACCGTCATAAACTCCCAGCAGAAAATCTGATTCATCTAAATGTTTTTCAGCGCGCTTTTCTAAGCGGGCCAGGAAAGCTTCCTTTCGTGCCATGAGGACTCGTCCCCATCGGTCAGGGCAAGAATCAAGGAAGACGCCGAAATTTTGTTTTTCTTCCTTTGCGAAATAACGTCCTGAATAAAACTGTAGATCTGGATCAATCATTTGTGTGAATCCTGATGCCAGCCATTTCTTCGTGTACTCAAATGAAAATGCTTCCTTTCCTTTCCCTGGTGTAGAGGTAAGGGTGCCCATAAGTACAGGTTCACCTAAGTTTTTCCAATGGGCATAGACTAATATTTCCTTTTTCCTTCTCATTTATTTAGTTCCTCGTTTCGGTGCTCTTTCCTTTACGAGTAATTCGGCATCCTGCAATTTTCTTCCAAGCAAATCATCTTCGGCTATTTTCAACAAGTCTTTATCAAGATCCAGCACGAACAAAATCTGGCAATAGATGCCCATGGCTACACTTGGCGACCCTTTTTCAACCTGCCAAAGGGTAGTACGGGCTATGTCCGCGCGTTCCGCAACTTGTTCTGCACTAAGCTCTCTCCTTAATCTGGCAAGCTTAATATTCTCTCCAAGTTGAGCCAGGACCTTGCGCGACGATGGCATCAAGACTGTCTTTCTATGTGTCATAATGTTCATTATATTACACAAATATAGGCAAATTTGTTTATAATAGTAAACATTAAATAAATTACTTTGGTTTAGGACCTTAGATACCCAAAGCCAATACGGGCTGCTTAGACTATGCATGGACTATTCTGTCTCTGTCCTCTATGCACTGTTCAGCAAGTCGACCTGGGCCGCTTTGATACTGGTTGTAGGGAAAAGGCAAGGTTTCAGGCCAGAATAGCTATAATATGTGGAAACTGGAAGAAGCCTCCATGCATCAAAATCGATATTATCCAAGACGCCGAAGAAAAAGGTGAATAAAATTAAAATGAATGGTGAGCTGACTTTGGCTCGATGTTCTATCGTGTTGCTTACTTCATTGTACTGAACTAGTTACCTTATGACATAAAGATTGTAAAATAGTTGTTTGAGTTCCACTCTTCTTTTTCCCTCCGGCTGAACTTGTAAGTTTTCCTTACAAGTTGCATCAAATGATATTTCTTCAATATATCTTTTTTAGATGAAGTGTAATAGAGCCATTGCGGCCTGATCTTCTGGTTCGAGTCAATACACTGTACTCAATACTCGATTCCATTTTGTATGATAGCCGCAAGGTTCTCAGCCATTATGATTTCGAGAGTGATGTGGATGTCAATATCCTGGGCCACATCTTTTAGCATAGCCGGAAAGTGACTTTTGCAGGATTTAAAATGAAACTTTTTTCTTCTTAGAAAGTGGATTAGTTTTATCAGCGAAATCAGTTTGCTTTGATTTGCGTGGCCGTTTTCCAGTTCGTTTATAATCGGCAATAATCTGACTAATGAATTGCTTGTCTTCTTTCGTTAATTTTGAAGGTCCGATTACTAAATCAATGTCTTTAGGTTCCGATATGAGTCCCATTCTTTGATATTTATGTTGGATAGTATAATTTAATCAATTTAAGAGCTTCTTGAGGGAAGATTACCATTTTATGTCCGCCAACATGAACGGCCCCTAAAATAGTTTCATAATGTTCAATAAGTCTTGTCTTCGAAGTAAAAGAGACGAAACCCTGATATCCTTTATCCCAGGAGGATTTACACGCGAATGCAAACAAATTTCCAGGGACACCTTCATAAAGTTTACGCTTTCCGAGATTGAATGGTGCACTTTCAACAAGGTGCAGGTAGAAATGATCGCCGTAGTCACTGATGCTTGCCAATCCCTGAATGATATCTGGATTGTTTCTAATTGTTAATTTAAAAACTTGTCTGTGTGAAAATTTCAGTTCGCCGGACCACGAAAAAAGCCATCCATTTTTTCTGGACACCATTTTTAAGTCCGCCTTCGTAAAAGGGTGAACATCAGTAGGGAAATTGTCACCAGAAATTGTGTTACGTATACTATTTGTAAGCTTATCAATTCTAATACCGACTTCGTATTTGGAGGTTCTCTTCACTACTTAAAGATACAAAAAATTGTGCAAAAAACCAATAAAAACCAGTTGAGCATGACCCTCAAACGTATACTTCGTACGGCGGGATCTTCGCTGCGCTTGATCTTCACTCTTCACTTGGTTGCAGATGGATTTTAAAAATGAATTGGCGCAAATTATTTTGTCCAGTCCTCTAATTCGATGCCCGATATTCGTTTGAAATGTTCTGTATTAGTGGTAACCATTGTTAAATTTTTCAGAGTTGTTCCGTTTGTCTGTTAAATGTTCTGCTATTTCGAATATCACTGATGATTTGTTCGGCACTTTGTTTTGAATCCCAGGCACCGAATGATTTATAAAACGATTTCTTCTTTTCAGTAATGTCCGACTTAACTGAAAGGGTAAGTTTTGAAATCAGGTCAAGTTTATTGCCCGGACTAAGATTATCCAACATCCGTAAGTAACCGTCAATAAGAGTTGTATTGATATCTAATGCTTTCATCTATGGTTATTGATTTTAAACCTCAAATTTAGGGAAATTGGGATTGAGTATCAAGCGCAATAAGAAGTTTTCCCCTCTTCAAGGGAATTCAAGAACATTTGACCAGGAATCCGGAATTGTGACAAAGGACTTATTAACCGCCTTTCACTATTTTCATTTCATCCCGTTACCATAGCAGCAAGCCCTTATTCCAGAAATCAGTCCAAAAGAAGTACCTGTCTGATCTCAACTCAGACATTCTTCAGGCAGCCTGAGATAAAGTTTAGAGCACACTTCCACATCCCGGTCATCCAGCAGAATATTCTCAATGCCAAAGAGGAGGAATTCAGGAAGGCTTTGTGTAAGACCTTTTTGTGAACGTCCATGGATATACCCTCAAGCCGCAACCTGACTTCAATTTATTTCTTGAGAATAAGACTACCATTGATTCTAGAAAGAGTGAAGGACTATCCTGTCGGAGGCATGAGCTGTCATTGCAGTTTTCGAGCTGAAGGATACGAATGTCACAGATCTGGCCAGGTTGGAGAAGGGTAAGGTAATGGAACATTTTACCCTAAGGATTTATTTCTTAATTTTACTTAATATGAAAGCACTGATCGTAAAATCAAAGAATCCAACTGAAATGAAATTCTTATCTGATTTACTCAAAAAGCTTGGGATGTCAGCGCGAGTGGTGGATATTGAAGAAGTTGAAGATTTAGGAATGTCCATCCTAATGAAGGAGGCGGATCGAACTAAAAAAGTAAGTCGTGCTACGATCATGAAGAAGCTCAGGTCCTGATGAAAGTTGAATTTTTAAGTAAGTTCAACCGGGATCTTGAAAAAATAAGAGTGCGTCATGCCAAAGTATCTGTATCAAGGATTATTCTATTGGTTGAATCAGCATCCCACTTGTCTGAAATACCTAATCTTAAAAAATTATCCGGACACAAATCTGCTTATCGAATAAAAGTTGGCAATTACAGGATTGGAATTTGCGTAGAAGGAAATGTAGTGGAGTTTGCTCGGGTAGTCCACAGAAAAGATATTTACAAAGTCTTTCCTTAAAATTATAGGATACTTAAACTTTCCACTCCCGGAAAGCGGATCTTCGCTTCACTTTATTTTCGTTTTTATCATTTTCTTTGTCACAATACTCAATACTCAGTACACAATACCCAATACGACTTTCGCTATTTTCGTCTCAACAGGTTACCTTAGCAGCATGCCCTTATTCCAAAACGCAGTCCAAAAGACTTCCGCGTTAACTCACCGGCCATCTGTACATACTCCTTTTCAAAATCCTGTCTGAACGCGATGTGCAGGATTATCACAGCATGTATATCAACCTGTACAATGAGTTCAGGACTGTCACCCGTGGCGATAGTGAGAATGTCAATGATGATATCGTCTTTGAAATGGAGCTGATCAGGCAGGTGGAGATCAATATTGATTTTATTCTGGCGCTCATCCGAAAGTATCACGATAGACATCAGCAGGACAAAGAAATCGTGGTCAGTATACAGAAGGCCATTGATTCCAGTCTGGAGTTGCGCAACAAAAAAGATCTGATTGAGGACTTCATTCAATCGTTGACACCCACTTCAGACGTTGATGATGATTGGCATACATTTGTGGATGAGAAAAAGCAGGAAGAGCTGGACAAGATCATCGGAGATGAAAATCTGAATAAGGAAGAGACGTATGGTTTTATTCAGAATGCTTTTCGTGATGGATATGTGCAGACGACGGGCACGCTGATTACGAAGGTGCTGCCACCTGTTTCCAGATTTACTCCTAGTGGTGAGCGCACAAAGCTGCGTGAGACAGTCCTTAAAAAGCTGATTGCATTTTTCAATAGGTTTTGGGATATATCGGGAGGGGTGTTTATGGGGGAGGGGTAGGAGGAGGTATTAGAGTGGTTGTCTAGGAGGAGGTAGTCTATGAAGCCTTTTGTTGTCTTTTCAAAGTCGGTGCTGAGATCGTCGTGGGCGGTTTGGGTTAGGCTGGAATTGCTTACGAGGATGATGTTGGCTCGGCCGGATGGGGTGTTAAAGACGCGTCAGCCGAATTCCTCCAGGAGTTTGTTGATTTTTATGGGGGAGTGGGCTTCGGGCATTGGTCACTAATATCTTGATAAAGAGATGGATTTAGCCTGGATATAGTGTGGTTAAAATATGCTATTGGGAATTGGACTGAAATCATGACAAAGGGAACAAATCGAGCTGTTTAGAGGTTATTACAGAACAGAAAAGGTTAAAAAGTCTTAACTTTGATATTAAATTTCACCAAACCATGAAAGGAAATAGAAGATATCGTTCTGATTTCTTGTTTACCAGACCTTCATTTATAGTAGGAGCCGGAAGTGTTTTGAATATTGCGGGTAGATATTATCCCTTTAATTATTCAGAAAGTGCCTGGGAGGCCGATTTGAAAGCTATTGAAAGTGACTGGGGCATTGCTGGAGAAGACATTCAGAGAGCTTATTTGGCAATTAATGAAGATCAAAAATTAGTTGCTCATAATGACTGAAGAAAGACAGCCTGAAAAAAAGGATGAGGTTGAACATGATGGCAAACCATTTAAAACTCCGGAAGAAGTAATAATACCTGAAGAGTTTTAAGAAATATTTGCGGACCCTTCAATCCCTGATGTTCAGAAAGCTTCCATCAAGAAAGCTTTGGTTTCAATTTCATTTAGAAGGTCTACTTCTTTTAGAGGTCCTATTCCTCATCCTGATATTCTCCGTGGATATAATGAAGTAGTTAAAGATGGTGCTGAAAGAATTGTTGTTATGGCAGAAAACCAATCAAATCATCGTATTCAACTTGAAGACTTTGCGATTAAAGAAGAATTGAAACAAAGCAATCGCGGACAGATGTTTGGTTTCATTTTAGGAATTTTTGGAATGGGTCTGGCAGCTATATTAGCCATATTAGGCCATGAAGCCATTGCCGGCATTTTTGGGACTACCACGATTGTTGGTTTAGTAGCTGTATTTGTCATTGGAAAAAATGTTCAGCAGAAGGACCTGATAGAAAAGGAAAAATAATCTTATCTCTTCATTGGCAATATTCACATTAGCCCGAAATAGGGTGATCACATTCGTCCTGAATGAAAGGTTATCAACTAAGATGAAAGTTGGCTTTACTCATCAAGAAATATGATGACTTTTAGCAATGATCTTCATTTGTATAACCAGGATTTGACGTATTTTACACTTCATTGGATTTTGAAACGAATATTAAAATTAACGTCCGGATATAGTTAGGAGCTTCCATTCATTTATATTTAAATAATATGGGGATAGTAGGGAGACGTTATCGGTCAATTTTTTTAAACTTAGATACTTATGAATTTTCTCCGCGCAATTCCAGTTTTATTCTTATTACTGAATTTTCAATCCAAAGATGCAATCGCTCAATCAAAGGTCTATGTCTATGTTACGCCTTCAGGAACTCATTACCATACTGCTAAATGTCAAATGGTGGATAATACTTCAAATTCCATTTTGCTGAATGAGGCAATCGAAAAGCATTTGAAACCGTGTACTTTTTGTAAGCCGGATCAAAACCTGAAATCCATTGTCTCTGAGAACATAGGACCTGTGGGTAAGCCGGGCCAGAAAGACATAGCAACTCAATGCATAGGACTTACTAAAGAGGGTAGGCGTTGTGAAAGAAAAACCAGGAATGCAAATGGCTATTGTTTTCAGCATTTGCCCCAAGCGAAAACTTGATGGCTGGACTTGCTTTAAACATAGAGTAAGGCCGGCAGAAAAGGAAAGAGTTCCTATCAAAGTTTTTTACTGCTATACTGTAACTTATCTGCCAGGATTAAACTCAAAATCACAAAGGCAGCGAACATAAAGAATCCTATCTGGAGTGAAGATTTATTTGTTGTAAGGATGTCAATGCTTCGGGTTAAATTTTCAAGTTGATTGAGCTGTTCCGTAAGAATACCACTGAAACCAATATAGGACATAAAAATTGCCACGACCATCACATCTGCCATGGACCACTTTCCGGTTCGGAAAACCATGAATCTGATAAATCTTTTCGAGCGTATCTCCGGGTTATAAACATAGGCCAAAGAAGATAAAAGTTTGCTAACCGGGAATAGGACACTGAAAGTCAATACTAATATCCCTACTGAAAATACATTCAACTTGCCCTGGGTCAGCATTAATTTTACCACTTCGAGGATGCTCTTACTCTTATAATAAAGGACTTGGTCCATAAAGGTCACAGATTCCCCAAGTAGCCTAAAACTCATTTCGTTAATTCGGGCATCGATTTCGATCATAGGTAATAAAAGACCTGAGCTAAGGAGAAACAGGCAAGTGATTGTATATATTAGGTATTCCGGCTTTGAAATTGAAGGGCTTAAAATGATCAGCAAGATTATGATCAGGATTGAAAGGAAAACCCCGCCAATGAAAACTCGTTCAGATTGATATAATTTTTTGATATCTGAGTCTAAACCAGCTATTGTCTGGCCTCTGTCACCGAATCCATATACTGACAGAATTCTATTGTGTTCCGTGTAATCAATCTTGGAAAAGGTCTTATCTGCATACTCGTTTAGTTTTTCCAGAATAAATTCTTTAACCTTTTCACGATTATTTTCATTACTTAAAAAATCAAGAATTTGGTCAGTGAATATTGGTACATCCTTCTTTATTTTATTGAAGATACCCGTTACAGATGCTACACCACCTTCCAACCACCCAATAAGACTATTTGATTTCTCTTCATAATACCTAGATTCAAGATCATCTATGGTATGACTAAGAAAATCTGAAATCTTTATACTCATTTCAGCCCTTTGATCAGGATTGAAGTTAATCTCTTCAATTTTCTTAGTGAGTATCCTGGAGATGATCTGCTTCCATTCATCTACACTAAAGAGACCATATTTTATTTTGGAAAGCTCAATGAGGTCTTCTTTTCTTGTCTTCCTTTGGAGTTCAATGTTGAAGATTTTAATGGAGCAAATGAAAATAATTCCGGATAGAAGTGAAATTAAGAGGATTCTTGGCAACATTATATCAAGGTTCAGGCTGAGGTATAAAATTAAAGCATTCTACATTTTGATAGTCATGAATTTTAAGAATTAAATTTTATACAGTTTTTGAAGTCCAATTTTAATTCCAGTCAATAGTGAAACTTGTAGAGTCATCGTAGGTGAATGAATGTCTGCCAACATGATCTCCGTTAATTTCAATATCCACTTCAAGAGAATAATCAAATACATAATCGTACTGGAAATTCGCCCACCCACTTCTATCAGTATATTCTGTTTGAAAATAACTTGTCACTATACCCGTTCCGGAAACGGAAACCTTAACCCCTTGACAGGGATCACCGTCAAAATTTGCTACTTTGATTGAAAAATTTTTCGTACCCATAATATTATTTATTAGTATAAATATACTCCATTGCATCCATTGAACTATCGTTTTCATGAGCCGATCATCCAATAACCTACAAGTTCTGAATTCCGTCAAAACTTTTGGCAATATCATCTGCTTCCGCAACCTTGAAACGGCCACCAATGAAAGTATTGCTTTGTTTGGTGACAAGGAAGCCGGTGGTATCGTGTTGCTCAAAACATATGACGAGTATTACAACGGCTATTCGAAAGATGATAAAGAGGTTCAGGGTTATGTCGATTTGGTGGCTGGACTTAAGGAGCGTTTTCCGGCTGGTGAAATGATTGTTGGAGAGCAAAATCAGAAGGACTTCATCAAGCTCTACAGCGCCATTCTGAAGTTGAGAAACATCCTCACCACGTTTGATGAATTTGCCGGTCACGAAATCCTGTCTGAACGCGATGTGCAGGATTATCACAGCATGTATATCAACCTTTACAATGAGTTCAGGACGGTCACCCGTGGCGATAGCGAGAATGTCAATGATGACATCGTCTTTGAAATGGAGCTCATCAAGCAGGTGGAAATCAATATTGACTTTATCCTGGCGCTCATCCGAAAATATCACGAAGGACATCAGCAGGACAAAGAAATCGTGATCAGTATACAGAAGGCCATTGATTCCAGTATGGAGCTACGCAACAAAAAGGATTTGATTGAGGACTTCATTCAATCGTTGACACCCACGTCAGACGTCGATGATGACTGGCATACCTTTGTGGATGAGAAAAAGCAGGAAGAGCTTGACAAGATCATCGGAGATGAAAATCTGAATAAGGAAGAGACCTATGGTTTTATTCAGAATGCTTTTCGTGATGGATATGTGCAGACGACAGGTACGCTGATTACGAAGGTATTACCCCCTGTTTCAAGATTTACACCAGGTGGTGAGCGCACAAAGCTGCGTGAGACAGTCCTTGAAAAGCTGATTGCATTTTTCAATAGGTTTTGGGATATTTCGGGGGGAGTGTTTATGGGGGAGAGGTAAAAAGAGGTGTTAAGATGTTGTTCGACAGAGTAGATTTGAAAAACCGTTGGTGAGAATGAAAACCTAGTATGGTTCGATAACTTTTCTAAACCCTTACGCACTCACAACAAGTCACGCCTACTCACGCCGAAATGTCGTACTGTCGCGTGTGGACCTTCATGATGTTGGGGGTTTTTCTTTGGCTCATTTTTTATGGACAAAGGAAAAACAACCACGCTATCCAATCAAGGTGTAATTGGTCGGAGGGATACGCAAGATCAAGGAGGCTATTTATTAAGGACGTATTAATCTTTTTCAATTTACGGTTGTTACACTTTCTAGTGCAAGGGTCTCAGGATACTTTTTTGCAACCTATCATTGAATTCATTCGTTTGTTCATCTAGGTTATTTTAATTTATTTCCCGGAATTGTTCATTCTTTCAGCTTCAAAATCAATATACCGGTGAATTTCTATTTGACTATTATCTGTAAAGGTCACCTTGCAAGTACAGAGAAAAGTCCCATAAGCAGAAGTAGAGATGCCTATAAATCCTTTGGTTTCTTCAACAGCCTCAAAAATAATATTATTCCAATAGGGACCTAAAAAAAACTCTGCGAATTTTACATCAGAAAAATCTTCTGATTTATGCCTCACCAAGTAAATAAACACATCATAAACCTGGCCATCTTCATTTGATGGTCTAATAACATGTGCCAAAAAAATTCCTCGACTTTCAGAATAAACTCTATTTCTGGCATCATTCCAATATTCTATTGGCTTGCTTAATGGTATTTTCTCTGAAACGGAAATTATATCTCTTACCGGGATATTATTTCCTACATGGTTGTAGGAATTGTTAATGGAAATCGTTCTGCCTAAGTCAGCTACAACACTTGCGGTAAGGTTATCCTTATTACTAAACGGTTTGCAAATGTGTTTTGAAAATAACTCTTTCTTAAATGCTTGGAGTCTAATTTTATCCGCCCCATCATCTATGTATTTAGGTGGGAAAGGGTAATCATCATCAATAACATATATTAGTTTGGGAATCTTTGTTCCTGCAGCTGCTAAATACTCAGATTGTGTAATTGATAAATCATCGCCTTGCGGAATAAATCCGTATCTGTGCGCATATATTCCAACAAAATAATCGCTTTCTTCCTTTATAATTCGAAGACATTCATTTTTGGGTCGTTCATCTCTTGCGCCAAAATTTTCCATCGAAATATCCTGAAGACCAAGTTGTCTAATTCCATTTTGAACAGTGATCCGATAATCTTCTAAATCACGAAATGTTGACGAAATAAATACTTTTTTATTCATTGTTTAAAATTATTAAAAATTTTAAGTTTCTACGTTTTACCTAGAGAACCCAAAATAGCAAAAATTGAGTCCAGACAGTGTATTTTTTTTTGAATACGTGTTTGTTTTAATGTCACATTGGAACGTGATAAGGGGGGCATGATGGTCCGGAATCTACAATTATTTATAATAAGTTTCAGTTTTCAATAATTTTGAAGAATGATTAAGGGAACCTCTAATGTGACCTCGATTGATGCAGTCAGACAATACTATGCGGATTTTCAGCATCAGATGGCTGGCTTGCCAAGTGATATAGGTTCGACCAGCCCCACACTTCCTCGTGCGACAGCTCACCAACCGCAGCTCACCAACCGTCCTAGCTAACTGCCTGGATGTTTCGCAGCGCGTCAAAGACCGTGAGATTGATTTATTGATTGTGGTGAATATGTTCCTTACCGGATTTGATGCGACAACACTCAATACACTTTGGGTGGACAAAAATCTGCGTTTGCATGGACTCCTGCAGGCCTTTTCGCGTACCAATCGCATCCTGAATTCTGTCAAAACATTTGGTAATATCATCTGCTTTCGCAATCTGGAAGATGCCACCAATGAGAGCATTGCCTTGTTCGGTGATAAAGAAGCAGGAGGTATCGTGTTGCTCAAAACGTATGATGAGTATTACAACGGATATACTAAAGATGATAAAGAAGTACCTGGATATGTTGATTTAGTCGCTGAGCTTCTGGAACGTTTTCCGGCGGGAGAAATGATTGTTGGAGAGCAAAATCAAAAGGAATTCATCAGGCTGTACAGTGCCATCCTGAAGGTGAGAAACATCCTCACCACCTTCGATGAATTTGCCGATCACGAAATCCTGTCAGAACGCGATGTGCAGGATTATCACAGCATGTATATCAATCTGTACAATGAGTTCAGGACGGTCACCCGTGGCGATAGTGAGAATGTCAATGATGATATCATCTTTGAAATGGAGCTCATCAAGCAGGTGGAGATCAATATTGATTTTATTCTGGCGCTCATCCGAAAGTATCACGAAGGACATCAGCAGGACAAAGAAATCGTGGTCAGTATACAGAAGGCCATAGATTCCAGTCTGGAGTTGCGCAACAAAAAGGATCTGATTGAAGACTTCATTCAATCCTTGACACCTACTTCAGACGTCGATGATGACTGGCATTCCTTTGTGGATGAGAAGAAGCAGGAAGAGCTGGACAAGATCATTGGAGATGAAAATCTGAATAAGGAAGAGACCTATGGTTTTATTCAGAATGCTTTTCG
>JBBSAQ010000019.1:0-69355 GCA_038252065.1 Chitinophagales bacterium | reverse complement strand
GCTCTCATAAGACATTGCTGCCTTAATCCCGCTCGACTTGCATGTATTAAGCCTCCAGCTAGCGTTCATCCTGAGCCAGGATCAAACTCTCCATAGTTCGTCTTTTTATCCACTCTCCTTCCCCGCAATAAATTACGGGGCAATTGAATGGACGATCCTCGCTCCTTCTGTTTTCCTATCTGTTTCTTCAATATATACTTTACGCTCGGACCTCTTCTTTGACTTTCGTCATCTCCAAGACCCGATCGCTCAGATTTTTTCTTACCTAAATTTATCACCAATAACCTCCTCAGCTATTGATCATAAATCGTTGTCCATACTTGTCAATGAACTTTCTTTTTAAACGAAAAACGATACGTGAAAAAAGAAAAATCCTTCCCTCTTTTCCCTATACGTTTTTAGTTTTTCATTTTTAGTTTCCCAAAACGGACGGCAAAGATATCATTCTACCCCACCTAACCCAAATGTTTTTAGAAAAATTTCAAGGCAAGAGAGGCCCTCAGTCCTGCCCTTATACCACAACTGTCCGAGGTATTTAATTGTTTCATATATATAATTGCACATTATCTCTTCCCTCCCCCCTCCTTTATTATAGTCTACCGTCATTTTTCACTTTTAAAATTCATTCGTATGAAATCCATTTTTCTTGCTTCATCACTAGCTCTATTATTTCTGTCTTTGACCCCTTCTCTTCATTCTCAAACGGTTGCCCAGGGTATGTGGACTGTCGGCGGATCAGTTGGTTTCTCAAGTGCAAAACAGGAAGGCGCAGGTAAAGCAACGACTGCAATTGATTTGCTTCCCGAAGCAGGTTATTTTCTAATCGATAATCTCGGTGTCGGTTTAAATGCTGTTTTTTCAGAGACCCGCCAGGGCAATACCTCTTTCGCGGAATTTGGAATAGGTCCATGGGCCCGGTATTACGTTTATAACAATGCCTTTACCCAGGCCAGTTTTCTTACAGAGACATTGACAATCAAAGGAGATTTCGGAAAAGCTAAAACGTCAGGAAATAAGGTCGAAGTGGGTTTAGGGTACTCCGCCTGGCTAGCTGAGGCGGTGGCATTAGAGCCAATGGTCTATTACGACTTGAGTACATCAAAAGATGAAAATACGAACCCTGTCACGACGAATACCATCGGCCTGAGAATCGGTTTGAAAATATTTCTTGGCGAAAAATAAAGGGCCTTGCCTCCCTCAATTTAGTGATTATATTTGCCTCATATTGACATAAAAGACATACATGTTTTATGTAATATGAAATTTTTTACCTGTACTAATTAATTCTCAAACCTTTTAAAAAATCAAAACGTATGAAAATGTTTACAAAATCAATTATTGCGTTTTTCGCATTTGTGTGTTTTGCACAGGCCATCTCAGCTCAGACAGTTGGCAAAGGCGCCTGGATGCTGGGCGGATCTGCAGGATTCTCAAGCACGAAAGTTAAAGATGCAGATGGCTCTACTTCAATACTTAATATCACCCCTAATGTTGGTTATTTCTTTGCAAATGATCTTGCAATTGGAGTAAGATTAAATTTTCTGAGTGTTTCTGCAGGGGGTAGTTCTAACAGCAATTTCGGATATGGCCCTTTTGCAAGGTTCTATGTTACAGATCCTATTTTTATTCAGGCTGGAATTGATTTTGAGGCTGCAACTTTGGATTTTAATTCCATATTTGCCGGAGATGGAAGCACAACAATACATGCTGCAGTTGGGTACTCCCTGTTTCTAAACAATTCAGTTGCGATTGAACCTTCAGTATATATCAATCTCTACAATGGAGATGAAGCCAATTTAGATGCTGATTATACTAGATTTGGCTTGAACATTGGTATTCAGGCTTTTGCTAATCATGATCATGGTATGTAAAAATTTGATTGCCCACTATTCATTCAGTGGCGTAAAATTCAGATTTGAAAAAAAGGCTGTCCTGTGGATGGCCTTTTTTGTTGGAGAGCGTGGGAGAAGTAGGAGCCGTGAAAGCATCCAAAAAGAATAAAGTTGTTCCTAGTTTCAACCTACGAACAACTTTATTCTTTTAGTCGGGATGAAGTATATGGGACGTAGTAAGCTTTTGTTCCTTATCCCAAATCTCTATTCTCACATCCGGGAGGTTCTTTAAAAAATGTTGCCTACCATACTTTCTTCAAAATATATGGCTTACTTGATGATGATTTTGTATATTTCACCTCAAGAAATGGGCTGACTTCCTCCCTTTAGGGACTTTCTGTCTATTTATCAAGGGCTTATACATTGATTTTTTACTTAACCAAATTTCTGTCTATTCAGGAATCTTTACATCCACAAGGCTATGATCAGAAGACTTGCTTTTTTAACATCACTGGTTGGCATTTTAACAGTGACGTCTCTATGTGGACAAGACATCCACTTTTCTCAATTCTATATGTCTCCTCTTACGTTGAATCCTGCCCTTACAGGTGTACAAAACTGTAACACCCGTATCGTAGGCAATTATCGTAATCAATGGGCTTCAGTCCTGGGTCGAAACGCATATAACACGTACAGCGTATCCTATGATCAAAAGATGCCTGTGGGCAGATATGATTATTTCGGTTTCGGTGGTAATGTATGGACCGATGTAGCCGGACAGCTTGATTTTCAGACCCTGACATTAAAATTATCTGGTGCCTATAGCCGTAGAGTAGGTGGTGATAGAAAAAAAGCCAATTATGTGGTTATTGGTGCTGAAGTCGGAGCATCGCAACGTAGCCTTAGCTATACAAATGCACAGTGGCCCTCTCAGGTAAATGATGGACAATTTTGTCCGACATGCCCTTCAGGAGAAGTAGACCTCCCAAACAATTTCATATTTGGAGATATAGGTCTTGGCGGTCTTTGGTTCTCTGTCATTGACAAGCATACCAATTTTTATTTTGGTGGCGCTATCAATCACCTCAATCAGGCTAATCTGTCATTCTACCGTCCGGATGATGTTGAAAAATATTACACAAAATCTGTTTTTCATGCAGGTGGTGAATTTCCATTAAACAGGAGTGTATCTCTTGTACCGGGAGCTGTGTTTTTCAAACAAGGTCCTTCACTCGAAATCAATGCCGGAAATAGCTTCCGCTTCAATCTGGATAATGGTGGCGCTGATCAGTCTTTCCAATTTGGTGGATGGATCCGATTAGCCCGGCATTTTACAAAACCTATTCTCGTAGATGCTATCATACTCTCTACAAGATTTGATTATTCCAACTGGGGTATCGGTTTCAGTTATGATATCAATACATCCAGCCTTAGCCAGGGCAGCAGGGGTAACGGAGGATTTGAATTCTCCATGGTTTATCTCGTATGCGGACCTCAGAATCGAGGAGTCTACTGTCCCAAGTTCTAAACGAGTAACGAGTAACGAGTAACGAGTAACAAGTAACAAGTAACAAGTAACGAATAACGAATTACAAGTAACGAGTAACGAGTAACGAGTAACGAGTAACGAGTAACGAGTAACGAATAACGAATAACAAGTAACAAGTAACAAGTAACAAGTAACAAATAGCAAGTCACTATTCACTATTCACTATTCACTATTCGTTATTCGTTATTCGTTATTTGTTATTTGTTATTTTACAGTCCCTTTGTCAGATTGTAGTCTCCATGACACTATATCTATTCACGACTTTAATTCTCCCAAAGGATGTTCAACAACTCAAAAAATGACAAAGGCAAGACAAATGGCCTGATCACATCAGCCTCTGCCTCATCAAGTAATAGCCTCGTACAAGGCACAAATATTGAAGGAACCTTGCAAGCGGATAAAGACATTCGCATCGATGGCACCCTCAAAGGGACCCTTCATTGCAAAGGAAAAGTGATCATCGGCCCCACCGGTTATATCACTGGTGAAGTGCAGTGTGAAAATGCTGTGATTGAAGGTCAGTTCGAAGGCGTGTTACTCGTCAATGATGTCCTGCATGTCAAAGAAACAGCCAGAATTGAAGGTGATGTGACTACACAGAAATTAGTCGTTCAACCCGGATCCATCTTCAATGTGAAATGCAAAATGGGCGCGCAACAGGCTACTCCCCGTAAGGTTTCATTAGATGAAGATGTGATTGAACTCAGTTCTCTCGGTAGTGCAAAAGCTACAATGTCCTGAATAGTGAAGGCTGATCCTAAATCACCTTCATCCAATAAATATCTGAAGTATAGCGGCATGGCCATTCAGCTTTTTGCGCTGATAGGAATAGCAGCATGGCTTGGACAGAAAATCGATAAGAAGCTGGCGACCTCTGTACCCTACTTTACAGTTTTACTGCTGTTGCTTTTTACAAGCGGATTTTTCTATATTCTTGTCAAAGAATTAAACCGTAAAGATGAGCCCTAAGCAATTTTTTGCCGGGCTTCTCGCCACCAGCATCATCCAGATAAGTATCATCTTGGTATTAATCATGCTGTTCGCTTCAATGAGAGCTCACATCGGCTTTATGATAGTGACCATTTCGGCAATGTTTATTTTCTGTACCCTTTTATTTGGTGCGGCAAAAATATTAGCGCGTAGCTCTTATACGAAGTTATATATTCAATTGATCATGCTGGCTGTATTTCTGAAGATGATCCTTTGCGTGGCTTTGATTCTGGGCTATCAAAAAGGATATGAGCCTGCTGACAATTCTTTTATCTGGCCATTCCTGGTGATCTATCTTGCATCTACCATTTATGAAGTCATCTTTCTTGAGAAAGTTGGCCGTGAAAAACAATCCACTACCCCTTGATGAACATACAAAACAAAGCCACCATTGAAATCGATGGTGATCGATTTGAAATGAAACCAACTGAAGTTGATACAAATTCTACTTCTGCCGGCAATATGCTAAATGTGCTTACCCAGGCCGAAGGCTTATATACAGTGCAGGAAGGAAATAAACTGCATCAGATTAAAGTCATAGGTTATGATGCTGATTCTCATACCTACAGCATTGAGATGGATGGGCAACTAAAACAGGTCCGCATATATCGCGAATTGGATTTGATGATTGAAAAAATGGGACTGAACGCCATACATTCCAAAAAATTAAGTTTAATGGAAGCCCCCATGCCCGGACTTGTGACAAGTATCAAAGTGGCTGTCGGTGATCATGTAGACAAAGGCACTCCGCTTCTCATCCTCGAAGCCATGAAAATGGAAAATGTGATAGCGGCACCGCATGATGCGACGATCAAAGAGATCAAGGTTAATGTAGGGCAGGCCGTGGAGAAAGGGTTTCCGCTGGTGGAGTTTGAATGATACGTCGTGTCACTTCGACTCCTCGGTTGCTGTGCTGTCGCAGAGGGTTGAGTAAAGCTGGTCGAAGCACAGTGACCGACAATGTATTACCTATTAAGTTTCGGCTTCGCTCAACTTGAACATGAGGCACGACCTATTTTATGACGATGGAATTCATTACGTCGCACAACACGCAAGGCACAGTGTTGCAATCGCTCGAACGCCGGTCAACCGACACTCAACATTTGTTTTTTGATTATTGCAATCTAAATTCCAAAATCGCACTACTTTTTGTAATTCTCCTCGAAGAATGATCTGTAGGCATCCAATGATCTTGCTTTGATCACCTCACGATAGTTCTTCTGTGTGATCGCATAGACTTCATAGATCGCATTGGAAGGTAAAAAGTCTTTTGGATTGCGGGTAGCGGTATCATAGTATTTCATCGCTTTATCTTTTGTCGTAAAAGAACGCACAAGGACTAAAGACTGATTCTTTGACGGATCAAAAACAAGGTTTGTCATTTTGAGATTATCAAGCTGGAAATATTGGTTATGAAATTTCGCTAAAGCAACTTTTGTATCCTGAATACTTATTTCATCCTGGTTTCGGACGTAGACGATAATGAAATGAAGTGCATTGTCCTCAACCGTAAACTGGGCATCGCTTAAGCCCGTTTCTCCATAGACGCTGTTTGCATTATTGTTGCCAAGGAGGAGAAGCATGTCTTTCGCTTTTTTATCTTCATCTGTATTTGGATATTTAGCAATGATGTCCTTGAGTGCATCTACATACGCATCCTTTCCGACAGTCGCACCCGTACTCATCGCTTTGAGCAATTCAAATTTCGCCATCAATGAATTGTTGACCCCAAATTTTT
The DNA here is from genome assembly GCA_038252065.1 of Chitinophagales bacterium. GTDB lineage: Bacteria > Bacteroidota > Bacteroidia > Chitinophagales > Saprospiraceae > Opimibacter. Next base: position 63,246 of record JBBSAQ010000019.1, on the reverse strand, counting down.
CGCCGACATCGGCGATACGCTGGAGAACGACATTATAATTTTTCTGCTGGAAGAGACTGTAGGTCTCATCATAGAATGCCATCAATCGTTCATGTTCTGATTGCTGACTGGCGGCGAAATTCGGATCCGAAAGAACTCTGGCAAACCGCGAATTCGGATATTCGGAGATGATAAGTGCTTTATACTTTTCTGTGCGTACAAGATCTCCGGCTGATAAAGAAGAGAGATAAAGTTGGTAATAGGCTTCAAGCTTTTCGGGTGCATCAGGATATCTTGACAAAAGTTTTTCCAAAATATCTATTGAGCTTTGAAAATCCTGCAATCGGTCGCGGTACAACTGGCCAAGCAAAAGCATAGACTTCCTGATCTGCGCATGAGATTGAGCTCTGGCTGTATCGTTCTTCGGAACGTCTTTAAAGAAATTTTCAATTTCACTTTCATACAGACCTATATCCCCATTACCTGATTGTGTCGCTTCATCTGTTGAGGTATATTGACTGGCCTTAGAACTCACACCCCAATAATCGGTGAGGGGTATATCGCCCCAGGTCTTCTCAAATTCACGTTTTGCTTTCTTCAGATTTTTTGTATCAAACGCCCAGAATACATTTTGTACTGCGCTGCCACTGACCTGACGAATAGCAGGTACTCCATTCTGAATGGCAGGAGACTGAGACATACCTTTCCCTACCTGGTTGGTTGCATATTTGCTTTTAGCTTCTGCTTCTTCTTTCTGCCTGGCTTTTTTCAGATCACGAGCTATGTTTTTAAGTTGATCATCATTCATATAGGAAAGCTTTAATAAGCTATCCTGCAACGTGATCGTGTTGAGATTTAAAGCAATGTCACTCAGATTGTCGCCCATCTTTTTGACAAACTTGTAGCGTGGATCTGTTTCCGGCATTACGCCTGCACAAGCTTTAAATGCAGTTTCTGCTTCTACAAACTGTAGTTGTTTCATATACAGTGTGGCGAGCAAATACTGGCTTTCCACGGCCTGAAATTTATCGTCCTGTACATTTTCAATACTCTTTTCAAGATGTCCTATAGCCGTGGCTATATCATCATTGTCTAAGGCAAGCGTGGCTAATACAAAGTATATACGGCCCTGAAACGGTTTGTTCTTCTCATCCTTCAGCATTTTTTCAAGACTTTGCTGCGCTTCAGCTGAGGTCATTGTTTTATTACGCACAGAGGACCTGATGATGCTCAGCTTTGTATTGAATTCCATATCATACTTATTACTGAAATCCAATGATTTCTGATAGAACTCACCGGCCTTAGCTACATTGCCTTGACGATCATACAATTGAGCGATGATATAAGCATATCTGGCTTTATTGTTTCGTTTTGACGCACGTTCAATGGCTTGTTCGAGAAAGGGAATCACCTGAGGATAGTTTTCACGAACCATATGATAATAAGCTCTCGCTACAGGAAGTTCTTCATAAACTTTTGGCGGAAGGACATCATCGGATTCCAGACGTCTGAATTGATAATCTGCAGCTGTCCAGTTTTGTCGTTCAATATACGATTTGGCTAACCAGAGAATAGCTTCATCATATACAGGAACGTGACCAAGCAAACCCACATGTTCGCCTTCAGCTTTTGCTTTCGCTCTTAATTCAGCGGCTGTGGGTTCATATTTCTTAAGATCGGATGTTGGCAGGACGGTTGTGGCATCGGGTGCTTTTGTCGTACCGGGACGTTGAATATCAGTAGTGCTTTTTCCTTTCTTCTTCAGCTTATGGATTTGCTTGTTATAAGCCTTACGTTCTTTTTCTGCTTTCTTCCGTATGCGTTCAAGTTCTTTCTTCCTTTTATTTGCTTCCTTTACCGCATTGGTCTTTCCGCTTTTTTTGGCTTTGTTTACTCTCTTTGACTTTTTATGAAGAGATGTATGCTTGCCATTTGGAAGGAATTCATCCTGGTAAAATTCGAGGGCATCTTCGGCTGCTTCATAATCTTTTTTCAGGTAAAGTGCTTTCCCGATCAGGAGATAACAATCATCTGCCCAGTCACTGTATTCGTGCAATGTGACTACGACGGATACTTTTTTAATGGCTTCGTCCAGATCCGCTTTGACGGCATCTGCATTCTGAACGGCGGCATACTCATAGATGGGAAGGATCTCGCTAAAATTGTCTTCATGCTGAGCTTCCAGCGTGAGGATGCTGTTGTTCACCAGTTCATTGGCATTGAACCAACCATTGTACTTGGCGGTCACATTATGGTAGAATTGCCCTACTTTTGACATGTCCTGATGGCTCTTCGTTGTCACACAACCCCAGATCATTCCCAGCGTCAAAAAGATCAAAAGTGTATTTTTCACGTTAATACGGTATAGCATTTATAGGATTTGAAGCTGAAAGGTTGTTTCCCACCAGGCATTTAATCTTATAAACTGATTAGGAGGCAAATTTATTTCAAAATCACCACTACACCCAATTTCCGATCATGGAGCAAGGAAAGACCAGAAAGCGACATTGGCATACGATCTATAGGCTCGTCCTCCGGAAGGATGATACCCTTGAAGAAGTAGGCTCATATCGCCTGACATTGCTCAATCTCTATGTTCTTCTATCATCGATTGTCCTGGTCACGATGGGTATAATGATAATAGTGATTTTTTTCACACCGCTTAGAAGGCTTGTCCCGGGCTACGCCATGCCAAGCCAAAATCCTGATTTTATCCGTTTGGCCAAGAAAGTAGCCTCTCTGGAGACAGAATTGGTTGATTATAAACAGTATTATGATCATTTCAACCAGATGATCAGCATGTCTGACAGCATTGTAAAGCCGGATGAGTCCACGGCTTCAATCGAAGTGAATACACCCGAAGAAAAATCGTTGTCATGGGAAAAGGATCGCCCTGAGCCTCCAAAACAAGTTCAAACCATCCAGGTAAAAAGCTCGGCTGCGCCTACTGTATTGAAGCCTGCGGATTACCTGTATCTGATTCCACCTATTTCGGGTGTCATCAGTAGTAAATTTGATCCATTACAGGACCATTTTGGGGTTGACATCCTCGCACCCCATGATACGCCTGTGAAGGCTATCTGGGATGGCCATGTGATTACAGCCGACTGGACACTTGAGACCGGCTATACTATAGGTATACAGCATAGTAATGATATGGTATCTTTTTACAAGCATAATGCTACCCTGTTAAAGAGAAATGGAGCTTTCGTCAGAGCAGGCGAGGCCGTAGCTATTATAGGAAATACAGGGAAATTATCTTCCGGGCCTCATCTTCATTTTGAGCTCTGGATCCAGGGAAGACCTGTGGACCCGACTGATTATATAGATTTTTAATACCCGACCCTACTTAATATTTTAATCGCCTGATCAACAACTACATACAATATAACTACTGAGTTTAAGGCATTCTGCCCCTATCTTTGACCTTATCATGACCATTCATAATTAATAATGAGCGAACAACCTCTATTAATCCCTTTATACAATGAGAAGGGGGAGAAGATGAGCCCCTTACTCCCTGAAGAGGTAAAAAACTACCTGATCGATATCGATGGAACGATCTGTGATGATATCCCCAATGAGGAACCTGAACGCATGGTCGATGTACCCCACTATGTAGATGCTCTGGAAATCATCAATAAATGGTATGAAGAAGGCCACATTATAACCTTTTTCACTTCACGTACAGAAGCCCATCGAAAGATTACAGAGGATTGGTTAGCAAAATGTGGCTTCAAATATCAAGGCCTGCTAGTCGGAAAACCACGCGGTGGAAATTATCACTGGATCGACAATCACATCGTACGGGCAACACGATTCGAAGGGAAGTTTACCAATTTTGTTTTGCGGACAAAAGATATTGAAGTGTTCGAACCCTGAGCTGATTTTCGATTTTCGATTTTCGATTTTCGATTTTAGTCCTCGAGAATAAACATTAATAGCTCCATCGGAGCGATATATCTGCAACAATAACTACATCATACACTTTAAGCTCCATCGAAGCGATATATCTGCAACAATAACTACATCATACACTTTAAGCTCCATCGGAGCGATATATCTGTAACAATAACGACATCACACACTTTAAGCTCCATCGGAGCGATATATTTGAGTACGATGACTCTCTTCTATATGGCGAGGTGAATTATACGAAAAATTCTAATACGAGAGCTTTCATATCCTTGGCAATGATTGCATAGATAAATATTCCGCTCCGATGGAGCTCACATACTTTTTTGTTCTTCATTATTTACAGATATTCCGCTCCGATGGAGCTTTGCGCTTGCTTCTCCTTACGAATTAATTCGTGTCAATATATTGCGTTTAATACATTCCATCTAGTGCATGTTTTCGTTCCCTTTCTAGAAATAATTCTGCTTTAATCTGCGTTGAAAAATATTGCTTCAACACTGCTATTAATTTTTCAAAAGATCTTTACATGCAATATCAATAGTGGGAAAATCAAATTTAAAGCCTTCTGCTTCAATTTTTTCAGAGGAAGCATTACAACTCTCAAACAGCACTCTGTGGGTCTCCCCTAAAATTGTAGCTATTACTATTTTAGGCACACCGACTACTAATCTTTTGGGCTTTAAATAATGGTTGATTGTTTTTGTCAGGAATTTATTTGAGACAGGATGAGGAGATGATGCCAGGTATATTCCTTTTGCACTGACATCTTCTATGCAGAATAAAATCATTCGGATCAGATCATGGATGTGTATCCATGACCAGATCTGCTTCCCATTTCCAAAATAAGACAGGACGCCAAAACCGGGAGTGCCGATGATTTCCTTCAAGGCGCCGCCGTCCAAGCTCAATACAATACTTGTCCGGATGATGACTATTCTGATACCTACATCAGCTATCGCCCGATGGCCTGATTCCCAGTCAATCGAAGTTTTAATAAGCCAATCCTCAGTATTCACAATAGGTGTATCTACATTGACAACTTCATTTCCCCTGTCTCCATATATAGCGATACCGGACACACCGAGATAAAATGAAGTAGAAAGGTTTCCTTCACGTAAGTACTTTTCAATTGTATGACATGAATCGATACGACTTTGATAAATTTCTTTTTTCTTCTCATCTGTCCATCTACCATCTGCTATGGAAGCACCCGCCAGGTTGATAATAGCATCAAAGAATTCATGATTGGTTAGATCTATAGTCCCTTTTTCAGGATCCCAGACAATTCTTCCTACGCCGGGATGCCTGCTCAGAATTTTTGTTTCCCATCCCAAAAGATTGGCCTCTGTTGCTAATGCAGAACCAATCAACCCACTACCACCGGCTATCAGGAGCTTCCTTTTCATATTGACAATAACACCATTTAAAGACATTGGTTAAAATTAAAGACCAATACCTGGATTTGAAATTCCAATTATCCATCCGGGTATCTATCAAAACCCAATCGCATCACTATCTTTGGTCAATGAGAAGAAGGGATATACAACACATAAGTGCTATAGGTTTTCTGTTTTTATTGATGTTCATGTCCTGCAAAACAGGAACAGATACATCAACATCACTCACGGTCAATGTACGCATACCACAAGAACCAGAGTCATTAAATCCTTTGTTTTCAAAAAGTTCGTATGCCACACAGATATCGAGCCTCATTTTATTACCTGTGGCAGAGTATGATCCTGTGACATTGAAGTTATCTCCGTTATTGATCACGGATATTCCTGTCTCTGAAAATGTCACTGAAGGAAACCATACAGGCGGTCATCGATTCCAATTGCATTTCAGACCTGAAGCCGTATGGTCAGATGGTAAACCGGTGACGGTAGAAGATTATCTCTTTACGTTGAAGGCCATATTCAATCCTTATGTCACAGCACCTGGTACACGTGGATTGTTGAAGTATATCAGTGCCGTCGAAACAGATCCGAAGGATCCGTTGCATGCAATAGCTTTTGTTGACAGTGCATATATTTTGGCGCTTGAAGTTGTCACAAATTTCAATCTCTATCCTGCTCATCTATACGATCCCCAAAATTTTATGGGTAAAATAACATTGGATGAAATACGCGATCCAGGTAAAAAATGGTCAGCCGAACAGGATACTTTGCTGAAGCAATTTGCAACCGCTTTTGAGTCTCCACATTTTGGCAGAGAAATGATCACCGGAGCAGGACCATATGAATTGGAAAACTGGACCACAGGAGAATTCATAACGTTGAAGCGAAAGAATAATTATTGGGGTGACAAGATCACCAATCCACCACTACTGATACAAGCCTTTCCAACTGAAATCACCTACAAATTCATTACAGATGCGGCCACTGCAGAAGCAGCACTCAAATCGGGCGAGGTGGATGTGATGGGAGATGTAAGTCCGACTACCTTTATAAAAATGAAATCTGATTCGCAATGGTCTGCAAAATTTCAGTTTGCAAGCCCCGGCTTATTACAGATGAATTATTTGTTGCTCAACAATCGAAAATCGGTTCTGGCCGATAAGCGAATTCGGCAAGCCCTGGCCTATTGTCTGGATTATGATGGCATCATGAATAATCTTCTTCAGGGTCTGGCGCAACGAACTGTAGGACCTATCCATCCGAGTAAGTCATATTATGACAACGATCTGAAACCCGTCTCTCAGAATATCAACAAGGCAATAGCCCTTATAAAAGAAGCCGGATGGAAAGACACTAACGGAAATGGAATTCCGGATAAGATGATTGATGGTAAACTTGAGGAACTACGTATCGGTATAAAGATTACAAGCCAGGAAGAAGGAAAAGCAATAGCAAATATTTTGAAGGAAAATGCAAAAAAGGCAGGTATAGAAATAAATATTGAAGTGCTTGAAACCAGTCAGTTCAATGAAGACCGTCGTCAGAATAATTTTGATATCGAGCCCATGCGTATGCGATCAAACCCAACTTTCGACGACCCATATCAAAATTGGCACTCTGAAAGCGACAAGCCGGGCGGAAATAATGTCAGTGGCTTCCATAGCATAGCTGCAGATAGTGTGATCAATGAAATACGCACTGATATGTCAGATCAGGAAAGAGATCATGATTATCATTCACTCCAGGAAATCATTTACGAAGAACAGCCAGTCATCTTCCTGTATGTTCCCCTTGAGCGGATTATTGTTTCTAAAAAATTTGAATTTCTTTCCTCTTCCCGGAAACCAGGTTATTTTGAAAATCTTTTCAAACGTGCAGAATAATCAGGATGAACAATGATCATATCACTCATCAGGCGATTCAGTAATGCAATACTATTATTGTGGATCATTTCTATCATTGCTTTCTGGCTAAGTAAACTAACTCCCGGGGATGAGGTGATGGATTATCTGAGCATCGATGATCCGCGATATAATATCAATTCCAATCCGCTTGAACTTCAGAACGCATATCTGCAGATAGCTCATCGCCGTGGATTGGATATACCGATGTTTTATTGGTCAGTCTCTCCGGGGTATTATCCGAAAGATGTACAACGCATCCTTCCTCTTGACGAAAGAAAATCACTAAAATCCTGGATTGATCAATCGAAAAAAGGGAATACATCACTTCTTCTCCACAATCAACTAAAATCCGGATTGCAAATATATTGTCCAAATAATAATTCATTACCGGCCCATGAAATGCTTTGCCAGTATTTCAATAGCGCCCTGAAAACAAATGACCTGAAACTGTTGCAAAAAAATATGCTTACAGTGAAGGAAGCGTTATTAAAAGATTCAATCCCGAATCCGGAAATTACGAATCAATTGTCTGCAATCCTTTTGTCCTGTGATCAACTATTGGAACAAGGGAATTCAGATGAGGCAACCTCGTGGTTTCCATTGATTGAATGGAATAGTACACACAATCAATATCATCAATGGATGTCCGGATTACTTTCGCAGCGGCCGTTGACATCCCTGGTTGACGGACTGAATGCATGGACTAAAATATATGATGCGTTGAAATGGACATTGTTACTTAATGGGCTTGCGTTTTTACTTGCTATTTTTCTGGGTGTGGGGATAGGTATTTGGAGTGGCGCTCATGATGGTATGCCTTTGGAACGAATTGTTAACTGGATACTATTCGCCCTTTTTGCACTGCCATCATTCTGGCTGGGTACATTATTCATTTATTCGCTTACTTCGGGGGAGTGGTTATCTATTTTTCCTTCGGGTGGATTAGGTTCTTATCAACGTGCAGGCTCGGTGATTGAAAAATGGAGCATTTTATTTTCTCATCTTCTGCTGCCCATCATGTGTCTTACACTTGGTGCGTTGGCTTATGTGTCAAGACAAATGAAACAATCCATCCTCCATCAATTGGAACAACCCTATGTAAAAGCATTACGGGCTCAGGGTATTTCGGAGCGAACGATAATGAGGAAGCATGTGATCAGAAATGCATTGTTTCCTGTGATTACAATTATAGGTGGATCGGTGCCGGCACTACTATCCGGCTCCCTGATCATAGAAGTTATCTTCAGTATTCCCGGTATGGGTCGGCTGATGTATAATAGTTTGCTTGCGCATGACTGGCCGGTGGTATTTCCTGTGCTGATGTTAGGCGCAGCTATTACTGTGTTTTCATATGTATTGACTGATGTCGTTTATAAGTGGGCTGATCCAAGAGTTAAAACAATTTAAACTTGAAAAAAAAGGTTTCGACATATTTTGATTTGTTGCCCGGATGGAGATCCCATTTGAGTTTACGTATGTCGTGGCTTTTTATTTTCATCGTGAGTCTTATCGCCATCTTGGGGCCTTTGATTTCAAATGAAAAACCTTACATGTGCAGAATTGAAGGTCACACATATTTCCCCCTGTTCTCCGGCATTTCAGAGGCAGAGCTTTCTACGCTTCATCCGGCATTTTCACCGGTGGATTGGCGATCGACTTCATTTGAATCTATCTGGCGTCCACCGATTCCATATAGTCATTCTACGATTGATCTTGCATCCGGAAGTCATCTTAGTCCACTTGGATCGCAACCATTGCGTCTCAGATTCCGTCATTGGTTAGGGACTGATGCGTTGGGCAGAGATGTGCTGGCAGGAATGATTCGGGGGTGCAGGGTTAGTTTATTGATTGGATTCGGTTCCATGTTACTTGCATTACTTTTTGGTGTGCCGCTTGGGTCTGCAGCGGCGTATTGGGGAAATCGAAGATGGAGAGTTTCATGGATTCAGGTCATCGCAACACTTATCTTTTTTATGTTGCTGTTTATTTTGTGGTGGTTGCCTTTTAGTGTTTTCCAAAAATATGGGATATCCATATTGTTGATCATAGCCATGGCATTGATATTGCATTTTTCGAGAAACATAAGATTAAAACAAACAGGAATACCCATAGACACTATTGTCATGAGTTTGATCAGTATAGTCGATAGTTTTCCCGGTTTATTTATCATCCTGATCCTTCTGGTCATCTTTCCTGTGAAGGGGCTGTTGACTGTCATGATGGCTATTGCGCTCTTACGGTGGCCGGTGATGGCGCGTTACATGCGCGCTGAGGTATTTAAAATGAAGGAGAGTAATTATATTAAAGCAGCTCAACTATTGAACATACCGGATCTGAAAATATTAAAAAATCATTTGATTCCATATGCATTCAGACCTGTGATGATCACTTTCATATTTGGTGTATCCTCTGCCATACTTGCTGAATCATCACTCTCGTTTTTAGGCATCGGGTTGCCACCGGAAGAAATGAATTGGGGAAGATTATTATCACAGTCACGTAATCATTTTGATGATTGGTGGTTGGTATTATTTCCGGGGTGTGCGATATTTTTTACACTGCTATCCTTGTATACGATAGGCAATATGATGAAGAAGAGAGTAGAGCAGGGTATGCCTGATATACATGAGATTCCCCTCATCACGGAGTGACGAAAAAGCTATTTTTTTGAACGCTAAAGAATTGGGAAAAAGAAATACAGAAAGGATTAATTGGAATGCTTCACCTTCTTTCCTGTTTTGTATTTCCCTTTTATCTTCTTGTGATATCCTTTAGGTGGCAGTAAACCTGACTTTGTTTTGCTCACCTTATACTCTCCGTTTTTATCTACCTGAGACTGGGTCGTTTCAGCCGGGCAGCCTGATTTTCGGCTGCAGGCGGGGGCCAAAAAGACGATAGATACTATCAAAAAAAGACAAAGAATGTTCTTCATGCCCTAAAAATAGGGCTTTTAGGTCGTCCAAATGAAAGAAAGTCAATAAAATCAGGCATTTCAGGCATAATTTCATACATAATGCTTGTTTATAATATATTCCCGACCTACATTTGTTCGATTTTAATTTATTGTTTAACATTAATAAGCTGATAATGAACAAAGGCGATTTAATTGAAGCTATTGCTAAGGGATCTGATTTAACAAAAGCAGATGCTGGCAGAGCTCTAGATGCTACTCTTGATGCAATTGGAAAAACACTCAAGAAAGGTGACAAAGTGACACTTCCCGGATTTGGTACTTTTTCTGTAAGCAAGCGTGCTGCCCGTATGGGTCGCAATCCTGCCACAGGTGAAGCCATCAAAATCAAAGCCAAGAAAACACCAAAATTCAAAGCTGGAACAAGCCTGGTAGAAACTGTAAAGTAATACCCGTCGTTTCGATTTGATAATGCATCTGTCTATGACAAATGCAATTGGCTGAAGAAGGCAGTCTGCAAGCAGATTGCCTTCTTCTATTTCACAACTTTGCTCCCAACCCCTATGCTTCGACACATTCGACACGCGCATCCAAAACTCGTTCAGCTCAGTGCATCGCCTGCAATACTCATCCATTTACTACAGCTCAACCAGGGGAATAATTAAAAAATAAGTTATGGCTGACATTCAGGATTTAAAAAAAATATCATCACAAGTAAGACGTGACATCGTGCGCATGGTGCATCAATGTCAGAGTGGACATCCCGGTGGATCACTTGGATGTACAGATTTCATGGTGGCGCTTTATTTCCATTTCTTAAGATATAGACTTCCTTTTTCCATGGAAGGACATGGAGAGGATATGTTTTTTCTTTCCAATGGACATATCTCACCGGTATGGTATAGTGTACTTGCCCGAAGTGGTTTTTTCCAGACAAATGAACTTGGTACGTTCCGCAGAATAAATTCAAGATTGCAAGGTCATCCGACTACACATGAAGGATTGCCCGGTATCAGGGTAGCATCAGGATCATTGGGGCAAGGACTTTCTGTGGCGATTGGCGCTGCATTGGCTAAGCGTCTTGATGGAGATCAAAATATGATCTATGTATTGACTGGAGATGGCGAATTAGAAGAAGGACAGGTATGGGAAGCGATAATGTCTGCGGCCCATTACAAACTCGACAACATCATCGTCACTGTCGACTGGAATGGACAGCAAATTGACGGCCCTACAAATGAAGTGATGTCATTAGGTGATCTTGAAGCCAAGTGGAAATCATTTGGATGGAAAGTATTACAAATGGATGGCAATGTGATCGAAGATGTACTCTCGACATTAGAAGAAGCAAAAGAACAAACAGGAAAAAAACAACCCATTGTCATCCTGATGAAAACTGTGATGGGCTATGGTGTTGATTTCATGATGCAGGGACATCACTGGCATGGTATCGCACCGAATGATGAACAATTGAGCAAAGCACTTTCACAGTTGGAAGAGACTTTAGGTGATTATTAGTAACGAGATGTGCGATGTGCGATGTCTAAATTATTAAATAAACAGTAACTGCAATTCCCCGTTTCAGGGGTAGTGGGTAAATCTAAAATCTAAAAGAATGTTAACTGATTTTCCAATAACAGGTAAGAAAGCGACACGAGATGGATTTGGTGATGGCCTTCTCATGGCTGGTCAGCAAAATAAAAATGTAGTTGCATTGTGTGCAGATTTGTTGGGTTCCTTAAAAATGAATGCTTTTGTAAAAGCATTTCCCGAACGATTTGTTCAGGTAGGGATAGCGGAGGCCAATATGATGGGTATAGCTGCAGGTCTGTCTATTGCAGGGAAAATACCTTATACAGGGACCTTTGCAAATTTTTCTACAGGACGCGTTTATGATCAGATCAGGCAATCAATTGCCTACTCGCATAAGAATGTAAAGATCTGTGCTTCTCATGCCGGACTGACATTAGGTGAAGATGGTGCTACTCATCAGATCCTTGAGGATATCGGTCTGATGAAGATGCTGCCCGGAATGACAGTAATTAATCCATGTGATTATAACCAAACGAAAGCAGCGACCATTGCAATAGCAGAACACTATGGTCCTGTCTATCTAAGATTCGGACGCCCTTCATGGCCCATCTTCATGCCGGAAAATTTACCTTTTGAAATCGGTAAAGGGATATTGATGAATGAAGGAAGCGATGTCACGATCATTGCGACAGGACATCTTGTGGCTTATGCGATGGAGGCGGTGAAAAAATTAAATGATGAAGGCATCAGCGCTGAATTAATAAACATACATACGATCAAACCTCTGGATGAAGAAATAGTATTGGATTCTGTATCCAAAACACGATGTGTAGTGACAGCTGAAGAACATCAGCGAAATGGTGGACTCGGTGATTCCATTGCACAATTACTTTCCCGCAAACTTCCTACTCCGCAGGAATATGTCGCAGTTAATGATTCATTTGGAGAAAGTGGAGTACCGGAAATGTTGTTGGCTAAATATGGGCTGACGTCAGAGAATATTACTATGGCAGTTGAAGGTGTTCTCAAAAGAAGAGAGGTTATGCACTTTTAGTGAGAGGAGTGAGAGGAGTGAGAGGAATTAAAGTTTAAAATTTACACTTCCAACGATATTTAGTACTGTGCCCGGAGCAGCTGTTAAGGCTCTCGGAATGCCCGCCTGAAAATTATTTTGAAAAAGAATATTTTCAAATGTCATATTCCCTTGTGAATAAATAGCTCCACCGTTCAGAAGAGAAGTCGTATTTTTTAGAGAAAGGTTTTTTAAGCACATGTTTTTCCCGGGAAGGAGATGGAAAATTCTTGATGTATTATCTCCTGAAAGAGTTAAATTGGATATACCCGGCCCAGATAAGGTGATATTTTTATCAATCACAATTTCACCTGAAGTCAGGTTGATTTGACTCAGGAGAGGAAGTGAGAAAGTAATAGTAGCTCCTTCTGAGACGCAGGAAATGACATCTCTCAAAGAGCCTGAACCATTATCAAACGTATTTGTCACTAAACTGGCACAATGATCTAACTTGCCAATAAAAATATCATAATAGAGTCCCGTTCCATCTGAATTATACAATGTTGTAGAATCAAATTGGAGAGTCGGGCTACGAAAATTTCCAGTAAAATGAATTTCCTGATTTGGACCCATTGTCATTGCAACCAATTCTTCCCATAAATTACCTCCATTTCTTTTCGCCCACGCAAAGTTCCCTAAGCTGTCAAACTTACAAATGAAATTATCTGTTTCACCTATTGCATTCAAATTAAATATTCCTGTCCCGGGATCAAAATCAACAGTACCTGTAAAATTTCCTCCGATGTAGATGGAGTGATCATTAAAGGTATCGACACTAACATTAATACCTGTAGTGTTAGACCCTGCACCTGCCATTATTTTGACCCATTCCAATTCACCATCTCCGTTCAATTTGGAAATATATCCATCCTGATAGCCAATAGAAGTGACATTAAATACTCCCGGTGCGGGATTAAAATCAACTGTACCACTAAAGGATCCTGTAGTGAACACCCCTTCCTCCTGCCCATCGTTCAGTGCCATTGAATTAATGTCTACAGCCAATACATAAGCCCAACGGAAATTACCTATTGAGTCATATTTGGAAATAAACGAAGTATTATTACCGGATAAATTGAAAATTCCAGGGCCAGGATCAAAATCGACTGTTCCCTGAAACCAACCTGAGATATAAATGGCTCCCTCTCCTGCCGTATCCGAAACCATAGTTTTAGAATAAACGGAAGCAGCCAGTCCCCCAGCAGCCGTTAAATTAAAAATGCCCGGGCCGGGATTAAAATCAACCAAACCAGAAAATTGTCCAGTAGTGTACACCCCTCCATTTTCAAATGTATCGACAGCAATGGCATAACTGGTTTCAGTTCCGGCTCCACCTATCCCCTTTGCCCACAAAAAGCCACCACTTGCATTGAGTTTAGCAATAAAAAGATCAGCACTTCCCATCGATGTCAAATTGAATATACCAGGCCCGGGATCAAAATCAGCTATCCCTTCATATTTTCCTGTACAATATATTTCACCGGTTTTACTAATTGTTATTGCATAACCAATATCGTTCAATGAGCCTCCAAATTTTTTGGCCCACAGGAAAGCCCCTGTGTCATCTAATTTGGAAATGAATATATCATCGCCACCAGTAGCCGATAAATTATAGACTCCACTTCCAGGATTAAAATCAACTGTCCCTGAAAATTTACCAATGGCATAAATGCCTCCGTTCCTTGATTGATCTATTGCTATAGAAAAGCACATTTCATCACCGTTGCCACCAAATGATTTGGCCCAAATGAGATTGCCCGTCACCGTATAATTTGCAATAAAGACATCGCTACCCCCAGTAGATGTTAGGTTGAATACTCCCGAGCCGGGATCAAAATCAACGGTCCCATCGTAATCACCGGTCACAAAGATGCTCCCACTACCTGTCGTATCCGATATGATCGAATACCCTTCTATGGTAGCGCCAGGAGCTCCCAAAGAAAACGCCCATACAAATCCTCCAATACTATTGAGTTTGGAAATGAAAATATCTTTCTTACCAACGGAAGACAGGGTAAAATATCCTGATCCTGGATTAAAATCAACGATTCCTGCAAAAGCACCCGTGGTATAAACATCGTTTGTTTCCGGATCAGTTGTAATACATCTGCTGTTATTTATAAATTCAATTTCTCCAATGGATTTCGCCCAAATCCAATCAGGTGCTTGTGCATTGAGAAAATTAAAGAAATGAATTAATATTCCGGTAAGACCAGATAACCGAAGAAATCGATAAATTGCTCGTTTCGTACTTTCACGGTATAACCTATTTAATCTTACTTCTATATTCACAATCTTTTACTTTTTAAACTTCCACTAATGAATTATTTGAAAATATTCCAATAATCAAATATATATTAAAATTCTATCCGGGCATTCATTTCAGCAAAACTACGGTCGAGCCATTTCGAAGACAATAGCATAAAGAGGCTTTAAGGAGATTATAAAACAGCATATTCATGCTATATAATAAAGGCTCATTTTGATGTAGGTTTAACAAAGTATTTCCGATTTCCTTCAATTGGATTTTCCGAAATCAACAGAATCACTGATCTTTAAAGTCATTAAATTTTTTAAACTAAGTTAAATATTATGAAGAAGAATCCCATCTTGATCCCGATTTTTCTAATTTCAATGAGTTTAGGGTTTCCTGCGGCAGGAAAGAAGAGGCTCGTTGCATATGATTTTACAATGGAAAAAATGTGTCCTAAAAATTAATAAAAAACTCAGCTGGCTGTTTTTATCATCTATTGGTCATAATTATCATTTTACGGATAAACGTTTCAGGAAAGTGCTTATGAAATTCTTACTTTAGTTGAGGTAAAGCGTCATTCACCAAATACGTTCATCTTTTTCGTCCTTATTGATTTCATCACTTTAGGCATGGCATAACGATTCACGAACTATTCAACCCAACCATGAAACTTTTTTCTTCTAGCTCAACGATTATTTTATATGTGTGGATATTGGTTTTCAATCTTTGTCCCTGCGGGATTTTTTTTGCTCAGAGAAATCAAACGGTTGATTCACTGAGAAACAGATTACAATTCCTGAAGGAGGATTCCATCAAAGTCAATACGTATGGGTTGCTTTGTAGAGAGCTAATTCAATTGAACAACTTGAGCGAAGCAGACATGTATAATCAACTATCCATAGTACTTTCTGATAAACTAAATTACCAACTCGGTAAAGCCGAATCGTTGAATAGTGCAGGGATTCTCCTTTCCCGGAAAAATAATTACGATGAGGCATTACAGGATTTTGATCTGGCCTTAAGGATTTCAACTGAGCTTGGGAATCAACTGGAGATAGCCAAAACCCATGTAAATATTGGCGTGGTCCAATTCAATCTTGGAAACCTAAGTTATGCCCAAGAACATTATGCCATCGCCTTATCCAAATTCAAGGATATTGACAATAAGCCGGGAGTCATCAAGTGCAATAATTCAATCAGCGATGTACTTCTGGCAGAGGGTAATAATATGGAAGCATCGGCATTATTATTGAAAAACATACCACTTGAGGCGGAAATTAATGATAAAACCAGCATGGCTCAGACTTACAATAGTCTCGGACGCACTAACAATCAATTGGCAAATTATACTGAGGCCCTTGGTTACTATGATGAATCGCTTAGGCTTTCAAAAGAACTTAATATAAATCGACTTATTGCCAGTTCTTATTTCGGTATGGGTATGAATTATTATGGACAGGGTGATTTCTCTCGTGCTTTTGACCAATTTACTCATGCCCTTGAAATATTTAACGAAATAGGAAATAAAAGCGGCATTTCAGTGACCTATTCAGCTTTGGGTAATGCCTATTATGATCAAGGCAATTATTCTAAGGCTATTCAAAATCATATGGCCGCTCTTCAGATCAACGAAGAGACTAATAACAAGGCAGGTATTGCAGCAAATTATTCAAACCTTGCCAATGTCTATTTTATACAGGAAAATTATCAAAGTGCGCTGGAATACCAATCGGCCTCTTTAAAAATGCATGAAGAAATTGGCAATAAAACAGGTATGGGAACGAATTATTACAATCTCTCCTTAATTCAAATCAAACTAAATCATCCGGAGGAAGCCTTAAAGAGTCAACTCGCGGCCTTGGCAATTCATGAAGAAATTGGTGATAAATCCGGTTCCCTTTTCTGTTATAAAAATCTAGGCGATATATATGCGCAGCAAAAAAATTATTCAAAGGCTCTTTTCAATTACGAATCAGCTTTACAATTATGTGAAGAATTAGACGATCAGGTTAATCTGGCCAGAACACTTATTGGTTTAGGTGATTTGCAATTTAAAACTAATTCATATTCAGAGTCAAAGGAAAACGCGAAACATGGCTTGTCTCTTTCTTTACTACTTGGCATCAAAGATTCAGTGAGAGACGCTTATCTTCTCCTCCATGATCTGGATAGTACTTCAGGAAACTTTAATTCTGCCTTGGAGCATTTTAAGCTATATACATTATATAAGGACAGCTTGCAGACTGAAAGCCACAATATCATCCTTACCGAAATGCAAACCAAATATGAAACAGAGAAGAAGGATAGGGACATACAAAAGCTTGAAAATGATCAAAAGATCAGTACCCTCCAGTTAAAGGTTCAAGAGGAAACCCTGCTTAGTCTAAAAGCAGAAAAGGACAAAATACATGCAAAGGATCTTTTGAATATCAAACAAATAGAATTACTGGATAATGAAAAAGCGCTCCAGGTATTGCAGATTGAAAAGAACAAAGGGGACTTGGTGGCACAAAAAACCGAAACTGAGAGAAAACAGGATCAACTGATTCTGTTAAACAAGGAAGGAGAAATGCAGAAAATAAAACTGAAAAAGCAAACGATGCTTAAAAACTATTTACTTGTAGGTTTGCTTTTGTTTGGACTGCTTTCCTTCTTTACATATAAGTATTATCTCACCAGACAAAGATTAAAACTTCAAATGTTGCGAAACAAGATCGCAAGTGACTTACACGATGATGTAGGAAGTACTCTGAGCAGCATTTCCATTTTCTCGACCTTGGCACAACAACAATCTAAAGAGGTCATTCCTTTATTGGAATCCATCGGGGAAAGTTCCCGTCAAATGCTGGACGCCATGGCCGATATTGTATGGACGATTAATCCTGAAAATGATCAGTTTGAAAATATGTTGTTACGGATGAGAAGTTTTGCTTACCAATTGCTAGGGGCCAAAAAAATCAATTTCGAATTTGATGCACGGGATGAATTGACACGGTTAAAATTACCAATGGATGTCAGGAAAAATTTGTATCTCATTTTTAAGGAAGCAGCAAATAATATGGCTAAATATTCTGAGGCCAGCAAAGCTATATTTTCGATTAAAGAAGAAAATGATGTTCTGATCATGCTGATTTCGGATAATGGAAAAGGGTTTGATCTCAACGAAACACCGGCCGGTAATGGTCTTAAGAATATGACAAGACGTGCGAAAGAGATTGGCGCTAAATTGAATATTCGTTCCATGCCCGGCAAAGGAACTGCCATTGAATTAAAAATTCAGATCTAGTCCTGAACGAAAAGAAAAAGATATGATTAAAGTTGCAATTTTTGAAGATAATCACAATTATAGAATTGGTCTTTACCAACTTATTCATGGCTCCGAAGGTTATGAATGTGTGGGTGCCTTTGAAGATTGCTTACAAATGATGGAAAAATTAAAGACCATTTCACCGGATATCGTATTGATGGATATTGAGCTGCCTGGTATGAACGGAATTGAAGCGGTACGTCTGTTGAAAGAAGAATATCCTGCAATGAAGGTTCTGATGCAAACTATCTTTGAGGAGAATGAAAAAATATTTCAATCTATCCTGGCGGGGGCTTCCGGCTATATATTAAAAAATACACCTCCCGCAGGCATTCTTGAGGCGATTAAAGAAATATATGATGGTGGGGCACCAATGAGTCCATCGATCGCCATCAAAGTATTGAAGATGTTGATCAATAAACCTGATCATCCGAAAGCAAACACCTTTAATCTTTCAGACAGGGAAAAAGAAATATTATCGTGCCTCGTGAAAGGAATGAGCTATCAATTGATAGGGGATACCTGTTATATCAGCATTGATACTGTTCGTGGCCATATTCGAAATATTTATGAAAAACTTCATGTTCATTCCAAAGGAGAAGCTGTCGCCAAAGCAATAAAAGGGAATATAGTGTGAGAAGAAAAGAGTGTGAGAGTAAAGGTGTGAGAGCATGAGTGCGTCGGAAAATTCAGTGTGGTGTTTTGAAAATAGGATGGTTTGATAATTTCAAAGTGGCTAGAGTATAATTTAAATCAAAATTGCTTTTCTTTCCCTCAGCCTTTACCTTTTTTGTTTGTCATTGCGAATTCGAATCGGCATCAGGCTTTTACTACCTTCGCCTTCCTTAAACAAATTAAAAAATGAGTGCTAACGAATCTCAAGGCTTTGGAACAAAAGCAGTTCATGCGGGTGTAACGCCTGACCCCACCTCCGGTGCTATCATGACCCCGATTTATCAAACCTCCACCTACGTCCAGGAAGCTCCCGGAAAGCACAAAGGCTTTGAATATGCCAGGACGCATAATCCTACCCGGGATGCTCTCCAGGCCAGTATTGCAGCATTGGAAAATGGGAAATATGGAATATGCTACAGCAGTGGACTAGCCGCCATGGATGCTGTCATCAAGCTATTTCAAACCGGTGATGAAATCCTGTGTGCAAATGATTTGTATGGCGGATCCTATCGTCTTTTGACAAAGGTCTATGGACCAATGGGAATAAAAAGCAGATACATTGACATGACAAATCTGGATTTGTTTCGAAGTTCGATTCGTCCGGAAACAAAATTAATCTGGCTTGAAACTCCGACGAATCCGACTCTGCAGATTCTGGATATTAAAGCAATATGCGACATCGCCAAACAAATGAATATTCCTGTTGCTGTGGACAATACTTTTGCGTCGCCTTATTTACAAAACCCTTTAGCCCTTGGTGCTACTATCGTCCATCATTCCATCACAAAATATATAGCAGGACATAGTGATGTCATCATGGGTGGTCTCATCGTCAATGATGATGCATTAGCTGAACGACTCAGGTTTTTGCAAAATGCAAGCGGTGCTGTACCCGGACCACAGGATTGTTTTCTGACATTGCGAGGTATTAAAACATTGCATATTCGTATGGATCGTTCATGTGAAAATGCAATGCGGCTTGCGCAGTATCTTCAGAATCATCCTCGTGTTGGGAAAGTGATGTATCCCGGATTGAAGTCTCACCCCCAACATACGTTAGCTGTAAGCCAGATGAAAAATTTTGGTGCCATGATTTCTTTTGATCTTAAAGATGACAGCATGGATGCAGCCAATAAAGTTTTGGGTGGAACAAAATTGTTTTCACTTGCAGAATCACTCGGCGGCGTAGAATCACTGATCGGACATCCTGCATCAATGACACATGCATCGATACCGAGAGAACAGCGATTAGCATCAGGGTTGACTGATTCACTGATACGACTCAGTGTAGGGATAGAGAGTTATGAAGATCTGCAAAGGGATATTGAACAAGCGTTGAAATGATTTTCGATTTTCGATTTTCGATTTTCGATTTTCGATTTTCGATTTTCGATTTTCGATTTTAAGAAGGCACGATAATTCACGTTCGTAGTCTAAACTGACTACTCCCTTGAGCATTTGGCGGGACACTTTCTAATGAAATGCAACAATAGTACAGTCAAAAATGTACTATTTTACTTTCACGTTATAAACGTTGCATAATGAATTCAACTTCCAATACAACCCCTGACTCTAGTGATCTTGATTTGCTTTCGATCAATACGATCCGATTCCTTTCCATTGACGCTATACAAAAGGCAAATAGTGGTCACCCCGGATTACCTATGGGTGCAGCTGCCATGGCTTATGTTCTATGGACCCGATTCCTGAAGCATAATCCA
The DNA here is from genome assembly GCA_038252065.1 of Chitinophagales bacterium. Classification (GTDB taxonomy): domain Bacteria; phylum Bacteroidota; class Bacteroidia; order Chitinophagales; family Saprospiraceae; genus Opimibacter. The sequence goes on along the minus strand of JBBSAQ010000019.1, from coordinate 42,575 downwards.
TCAAATCCACATTGGTTCGATCGTGACCGATTTGTATTGTCAGCCGGACATGGTTCGATGCTTTTATATAGTTTGCTCCATCTCACAGGTTATGATTTGTCTCTGGAAGAAATAAAGCGCTTTCGTCAATGGGGAAGTATAACACCAGGCCATCCGGAGCGTGGAGAAACGCCGGGTGTTGAGACGACTACCGGGCCATTAGGTCAGGGTTTCGCAAATGGTGTGGGCATGGCGATGGCTGAAGCATATCTTGCGGCCCGATATAATAAACCGGGATTTGAAATTATCAATCATCATACCTATGCATTGGTCAGTGATGGCGATCTGATGGAAGGTGTAGCTGCAGAAGCTGCACCGCTGGCCGGTCATCTGAAACTCGGGAAATTGATTTATCTCTACGATAGTAATCATATCACACTTGCTTCTTCCACCCAGGTCACATTCACGGAAGATCATGTACAACGATTTGAGGCGTATGGCTGGCATACCCAATCTATTGAAGACGGCAATGATGTGGAGGCCCTGACGAATGCCATTCGCTTTGCACAGGAGGAAACGGAGCGTCCTTCTATCATTATAGTCCGGACACATATCGGATACGGATCTCCGCATAAACAAGATACGTGTGCTGCACATGGCTCACCTTTGGGTGCGGAAGAAGTAAAACTGACAAAAGAAAATCTTGGTTGGCCGCCAGAACCTCCTTTTTATATTCCTGAACAAGCGCTGCATCATTTTCGAAATGCTTTAACTATAGGAAATGAGTTAGAGACGGCCTGGGAACAAAATTTTTCTGCTTATATAAATCAGTATCCTGAACTGGCTTCAGAACTGGCAGATCTGATAAATGGCATTATACCATCAGGATGGGATAAAGATTTTCCTGCATTTCCTGCTGATGCAAAAGGAATGGCTACACGTGTAGCATCAGGAAAAATCATGCAATCTTTTTTCCAGTTTCTACCAGGTTTTATCGGTGGTTCTGCGGATCTGAATTCGTCTACACACACGGAGCTAAAAGGTGCAGGAAATTTTGAGAATCCATCTATGGCAGTTGGTGATCTGCAAGGATCTGCGGAGGGTGGATGGAGTTATGCAGGGCGAAATGTACAATATGGAGTCCGTGAACATGCGATGGGTTCCATTTCAAACGGTATGGCAGTACATGGCGGTATTCTTCCTTTTACAGCTACTTTCCTGACCTTTTCAGATTATATGCGTCCGGCGATTCGTCTTGCTGCCTTGATGGAATTAAAAGTGGTTTATGTTTTTACGCATGATAGTATTGCATTGGGGGAAGATGGACCTACGCATCAATCCATCGAGCATGTATCTGTACTCAGAGCCATTCCCCGGCTTGTCGTGATCCGGCCGGCAGATGCCAATGAAACGACGGTAGCATGGAGAATGGCTATTGAAACTTATAAAACACCTGTAGCTTTAATTCTATCCCGGCAAGATCTGCCGACACTGGACAGGAAAATATATGGTGCAGCAGATGGACTTCGTTTCGGTGCGTATATTCTTGCTGATGCACCGAATGCAACTCCGGATTTGATATTGATAGCCAGTGGATCAGAAGTCCATTTGATAGTACAGGCACGACAAGAATTAAGTAAACATAAAATAGAAGTGCGTCTCGTATCCATGCCTAGTTGGGAATTGTTTGAAGCACAAGCTCCTGAGTATCGGGATTTAGTGCTGCCGCCATCAATACACAATCGAATATCAGTAGAAGCAGGTATAACTATGGGATGGCAGCAATATGTGGGTAATAAAGGTGACATGCTCGGCATCAATACTTTTGGCGCTTCTGCACCCGGTGACGTCATGATGAGAGAATATGGATTTACTGTTGAAAATATTTGTAATCGAGCGCTTGCTTTGATAAAAAGAAATCATAATGACTGATCCACAATCTTTGGCATCGAACTTGTTATTTAAAATAGGCATCGCAGCGGACCATGGTGGGTTTGCACTAAAAGAAAAATTGAAGATAAAGTTGCATGAGCAAGGCTATGAAGTCATTGATTTTGGGAATAGGGAATTGAATCCGGCTGACGATTATCCGGATTATATCGTCCCTCTTGCGAAGGCAATAGCTGATGGCTGGATTTCCCGAGGAATAGCTATTTGCGGAAGTGGTGTCGGGGCTTGTATTATCGCTAATAAAATTGCAAATGTGCGGGCTTGTCTTATCCATGAAGATTTTTCTGCTCGTCAGGGTGTTGAAGATGATAATATGAACATGATATGTCTTGGTGGCAGAGTCATTGATGAGCAACTCGCGTGGACATTGACCACAACTTTTCTTGCTGCAAAATTCAGTGCGTTGGAACGGCATGTACGCAGACTACGAAAAGTGACAGAAATTGAAAACGAATAAAAACTGAATGTCAATATGGAAGTAAGTGTTTTCGCTGGATTGCCGGCACCGCAAAGTATTCTGGTCAATGTTCCGAGGCTTATTTCCGCATATTATACCGGAATACCTGACCCTACTGTCTCTGAGCAGCGTGTTGCATTTGGTACATCAGGTCATCGTGGGTCTTCGTTTAGAAATGCATTTAATGAAAGGCACATCCTGGCGATTACACAAGCCATATGCATGTATCGTCATATTCAAAATATCGATGGGCCATTATTTCTCGGATTTGACACGCATGCGCTTTCAGCACCTGCTTTTTCCACCACGATGGAGGTGCTGGCTGCTAATGGCGTTGATGTCATGATAGCCGATGGAGATGAATATACGCCTACTCCTGCAATTTCTTTTGCTATACTAAAATATAATACCGGTCGTAAAACCGGGTTGGCTGATGGGATTGTAATCACACCTTCGCACAATCCGCCGGATGATGGTGGTTTCAAATACAACCCACCTAATGGCGGACCTGCCGGAAGTGATGTAACAGGTTGGATTGAATCAAAGGCAAATGAAATACTTCTGGATAATCTTCAGCAGGTGAAACGAGTTTCTCTGGAGAAAGCCATTCACGCCTCCACAACTCATCGTCATGATTACCTCAACAAATATGTGGATGATTTGGGAAATATCATTGACATGAATCTTCTCCGTGATTCAAAGATCAACATAGGTGCAGATCCGTTGGGTGGTGCCGGAGTTCATTATTGGGAACCTATCGCCGATCGATATCATTTGAACTTAACTGTAGTGAATAAAATAGTAGATCCCACATTCAGATTTATGACGGTTGACTGGGACGGACAGATTCGCATGGATCCATCTTCTCCGTATGCGATGAAGGGATTGCTCGCGATGAAAGATCAGTTTGATATTTCTTTTGCGTGTGATACAGATCACGACAGACATGGGATTGTAACAAGAAGTTCCGGTCTGTTAAATCCTAATCATTATTTAGCCGTAGCTATTTACTATCTGCTTCAGCATCGTCCCAACTGGTCTGATCATGCTGCCATTGGTAAAACGCTTGTGAGTAGTTCGATCATTGATCGTGTTGTTGCCGGAGCCGGGCGGAAACTTTATGAAGTTCCTGTTGGCTTTAAATGGTTTGTAGATGGGTTAATGGATTCGTCGCTTTGTTTTGTCGGTGAAGAAAGTGCCGGTGCTACTTTCCTGCGACAGGATGGAAGTGTCTGGACGACAGACAAGGATGCTTTTGTACCGGCATTGCTTTCTGCGGAGATCACAGCAAAAATGAACCGGGATCCGGGTGAAATTTATAAAGAGATCACGAATAAATATGGTGAACCTTATTCCGACCGTATCGAAGCTAAAGCAACACCTGCGCAAAAAGAAAAATTAAAAAATCTTTCAGCAGATCAAATAAAACACACGGATCTGGCCGGTGAAAAAATAGAGAGCATACTTTCAAAAGCCCGGGGAAATAATGCTTCAGTAGGCGGTATCAAGGTCAACACAGAAAACGGTTGGTTTGCAGCACGACCATCGGGAACTGAGAACATTTATAAAATCTATGCAGAAAGTTTCAAGGGTAAAGAACATCTGAAGAAAATAATCGAAGAAGCGCAGGAAATAGTTGATGCGGCATTGAGTGCATAAGTCTATATAAAATGGTGTTTTAAAAAATCATTGATCCAGTTGAGATGCTGCTGATTGATCCACCATCCAAAACAATCCTCCATCAAGAGGATTAATAAGTTGCGCAGGGTAAAGTGCCGGCTGAAAAGGACCATTTAAAATTGTATTCACCATTCCTGCCTTTTTGGGACCAGCCACAAGAAAAAGAATTTGGTGAGCCAGATTGATTAAAGGCACCGTCATGGACACGCGATGCATTTTTTCTTCTTCTACATACAATGATTCCACTCCGGATTTTTTGTTATTCAGTATTGACGTTCCGGGAAAAAGTGAAGCCGTATGTCCATTATCACCAAGGCCAAGAAGAATGAGATCAAATCGGTGCGGGTTTTTTCCAAAAAAATCCTGAAGTTCTCTTTGGTATTGCACTGCTGCCTCCCTGGGTGACAGGTTGACTTTAATCCGGTGGATGTTATCTGGTGGAACAGGTACCTGATCGAGCCAAATGGATAAGGCCTGATGAGCATTATTCCGCTCATCATTTAAGGGAACGCAACGTTCATCTCCCCAGAAAATGAAAATATTATTCCAATCCATTTCTCTACTGATTGCGGGCATTGCTAAAAGCGAGTAAATTTTTTGCGGCGTTTGTCCGCCTGAAAGTGCGATAACAAACCTACCATGTGCAGCGATGGATGCTGATGCAGAGACTTTAATAAATTCAGCAGCGGCATGATTAAGCTCATCAACTGTGTGAAAAATACTCAGGCTATATGGCGATTGCTTTGTCAATGGTAAATTATTTTTTTTATGCTGCGCTATTCTTTTCGTTTTGCGCTATTCTTTTCGCCATGCGTTCAATAGTTAATCCCTGAACTAAGATGCTAAAGACAACACATGTATAGGTTGCGATCATCAACAATTGCTTTTCCTCACCTCTCGGCAACGATAGTACGAGGGCAAGTGAAAGTCCTCCTCTAAGTCCTCCCCATACAATTAATTTCGCCTCCTGATTAGTGATATTCGTAAATTTTGGTAATATCAAATTTGGAAGATAGACTACAACGATCCTGGAGAATAACAATATAAAAATGGTCAAACCTCCGATCATTAACGATGTCGGTTTAAAATCAATGACCACTAACACAAAAGCGATCCCAATAAATAATATTCCATTCAATATAACATCTACAAGCTCCCAAAATTTATAAATGTATTCCATGGTTTTATCACTCATGGATTTTGCTTTTTTATAGTTTCCAACAAACAGACCCATGATCACCATCGCCAGAGCTCCTGACAAATGAAAATAATTGCACAATGCAAAACCAGACATGACAAAAGCAATGGTTAACAGTACCTCAGTTTCGTAGTTGTCAATGGATTTCAGAAGTTCGAACAAAATGAAACCAAGAAGGAGTCCAAAAAATATCCCCCCTACGGCTTCCTGGATAAAAAGTATGCTAAAATGTCCAAAATCCATTTTTTCAAATCCCATCTTTAAGGTTTCCAGCAGGGCTATAAATACAACAACGCCAACACCGTCATTGAATAGTGATTCGCCCACAATAGTTGATTCTATTTTTTTTGAAACGCCGGCCTTTGTCAAAATGCCTAAAACAGCTATGGGGTCAGTCGGTGAAATGAGTGCTCCAAAAATCAGACAATAAATAAATCCGATCTGAACATCAAATAGATGACAGGTATAATAAAAAAGCCCGCCTATAATGGCGGTTGATAAAAAGACTCCTCCAATGGCAAAAAGGCTTATGGGTTTGATTTGCTTTTTAATGCCTTCCCATCGGGTATGTAATGAACCCGAGAAAAGCAAAAATCCAAGCATAATATTGAGAATAATTCTACTGATGTCAGTGTGTTCAATGGTATCCTTGAATTCATCATAATATTGTATACCCCATATTTTACTGGTCAGCACAACCAGTGAAAGTATAGTCGTCAGAAAAAAAAGCCCGATGACGAAGGGCATTTTAATAAACCTATGATTGATGTAGGAAAAAGCTGCCGAAAGTGAAATGAGTATAACGAGTAAAAAATAACTTCCCATTGATTTATTTGATATACAGTGATCCGTTAAAGTAAGTTATTTTTTCCAAAAGTGAATTTAAACAGTAGGCATGAAGATTTATGAATACCATTCAATCATCGAATAGCTTTCACTTAGATTTGCAACTGTGTTACAAATCTAAGTGAGAAGCCTTCTTGCCCTGTCAAAGATTGTTAACCAGATTCATTTGGTCTTTTCCAATACTATTTTCATCCAAAGCGAAATAGAAACCTCGGTACAAATAATTAATCAGGGATTTTCGACTGTTACATCTGTCGCCGATTTGGCGTCATCGGGCATTTTCTCTAAATCACGATCGAATGTATAGAGCGTGTCTTTGCTCATTTTTTCTCCGCCGGCTATTTTCACCTTGTCCAATAAATCTATGGCCAGTGTTTCTTCTTCTATTTGCTCTTTCACAAACCATTGCATAAAATTCCAGGTAGCCCAATCTTCTTCTTCGAAACTCATTTTGACGACCTTATAGACTGCTTCTGTATTATCGACTTCGTGGGAGAAGACTTTTTCAAAACAATCATGTACACTCGTCGGATTTGAAGGGGGAGCTGCAATAGCAGTTACCTTGACTTCACCGCCACGTTTCAGGATAAATTCCAAAATCTTCATCATATGGTTACGCTCCTCGTGGGCATGTCTGAATAGAAAATTAGCTACTCCATTATAACCATGCTTTGATGCCCAGGAAGCATAGGATAAATATATTTGTGAAGCCTGGGCTTCCTTAGTCATCTGTTTGTTCAACGCTGTCTCCAGTGTTTTTGAAAGTCTGTTCGTATTCATGTGTTTAGAGTTTTATATATCGTAATTAAAATTAATTCTTTTGAAATAATTCACTGTTTTCAGGTTAAGCTTAAATCGAAATTGGACTGCCCATTTCTTCATATGATAATTTGCAGCAATAAGATATGCGTATTACCCATCTCGTATTCAAAGTGATGATCTAATAGTCAAAAGAACATAAAAACCGGTGGTTTTGTTAAGATCAATCGTTGTTTCACACACCTTCTTATACTATCAGAATACCTTTTCATACGCCCTCCTCTTCAGATCATTTCCTGGTCATTCCATAGCCGGGGTATATTCTCCACTGACCGCTGCCCTGTTACATCGGGCACGATGGAGTAAAGCTTGTTGTGCTGATTTTACATTGTTGGGATTACCCGACCAAATCTCCATAGCTGGTTGCTGAATGGCACGCGCAAATGAATATGTCAATTTCCACGGTAACCCGGATTTATGATGGATATGCATTGCATTTAATCGCGCAGATGCAAGTTCGGGAGATTGACCTCCGGACAGAAATACTATACCCGGAACTGCGCCCGGAACATTTCGCAACAAACATTTTACTGTAGCATCTGCTATTTCCACAGTTGATTCCTGGTTCGCGCAATTCAATCCAGGTAGAATCATATTGGGTTTAAGCAACATTCCTTCAAGCAAAACTTTTTGCTCCCGAAGGTGATGAAAAACAATTTGCAAAACATGATCCGTTACCTCAAAACATAAGGTCATGGAATGATCGCCGTCCATAAGTACTTCCGGTTCGATGATGGGGACCAAACCTGCTTCCTGACACAATGCGGCATATCGAGCCAGGGCCTGTGCATTTGCTTCAATACAAGCCACAGATGGAATATGACCTCCTATTGAAATCACTGCACGCCACTTGGCAAAGCGGGCACCAAGCTGAACGTATTCAGCAAGACGGTCGCGTAAATCATCAAGACCTTCAGTTATTTTTTCTCCCGGAAAACCTGCCATGTGCTTTGCCCCCTTGTCAACTTTTATTCCCGGTATGATACTGGCATTCAAAGCTGCTTTTACTATTAGCGTTCCATCATCCATCTGTTGCCGTATCGTCTCATCGCTAAGTATAGCCCCACTAATGCACTCGCTCAAAGAAGGAGTCGCTATGATCAATTGGCGATATGTCCGGCGCATCTCTACAATCTGAGGTATGCCTACTGCAGCAAAACGTTTGTTGCAGGTTGGATTACTTTCATCCATCGCCAGCAACCCTTTGTTATCAGCTACCAGTGCATTCGCGGTTTCAATGAGTTGTGCTGAATTCATACAGGTCTGGTCCATTTCCAGTTTAATATTTCAGGCATGTCTTCACCATGAATTTCAATATACGCCTTGTGGTCCAGCAATTTATTTTTAAGATATTGTTTGGTATACGCACCCTTTGATCCTAATTGAGGCAAACGATCGATCACATCCATCACCAGGTGATATCGGTCCATATCATTCATGACGACCATATCAAAAGGTGTTGTCGTAGTGCCTTCTCCTTTATATCCGCGCACATGAATTTTATCATGATTGGTTCGGCGATACGTAAGTCTGTGTATCAGCAATGGATAGCCATGAAAAGCGAAAATGATATGTTTGTCTTTTGTAAAAAGTGAATCAAAATCATAATCATTCAATCCATGCGGATGTTCGCTTTGCGGCTGAAGTGTCATGAGATCAACCACATTAATGACGCGAACTTTTAATTCGGGAAAATGTTCCCTGAGGATATGAACCGCGGCTATGGTTTCGAGCGTTGGTACATCGCCTGCACAAGCCATAATGACATCAGGTTCTGCACCTTCATCATTGCTTGCCCATTTCCAAATACCTAATCCGGCAGTGCAGTGTTTAATTGCTTCATCGATATTCATCCACTGAAGTTCAGGTTGTTTGCCTGCTACAATCACATTGATATAATTGCGGCTTCGCAAACAGTGATCCGTGACACAGAGCAACGAATTTGCGTCAGGTGGCAGATAGATACGTATAATATCTGCTGATTTATTTGCCACATGATCCAGAAATCCGGGATCCTGATGACTGTTGCCATTATGATCCTGTCGCCATACATGCGAAGTAAGTAAATAATTCAACGAAGCAATCGGCTTCCTCCATGGAATTTTTCTTGATCCCTGTAACCATTTCGCATGTTGGTTAAACATGGAATCAACAATATGAATGAATGCTTCATAGCACGAGAACAAACCATGCCTGCCTGTCAGCAAGTATCCTTCGAGCCATCCCTCACATAAATGTTCGCTCAATACTTCCATCACTCGTCCATCACTGGAGATAAGATCATCGCTTTCCCAAATCTCGGCAGTGGACGTGCGACCTGTAATATCGAATAAGTGTGTGAGGCGATTAGAGGCTGTTTCATCAGGACCAAATACTCTGAAATTTCTTCTTTCCCAGTTGAGTTCCATGATATCCCGCAGAAAGGCACCCATGATTCGGGTTGCTTCTGCATTCGTTGTACCAGGTGCAGACATTTCAAAAGCATGCATTCTGAAATCGGGCATGTCCAGATCGTGAAGCAGAAGACCACCATTTGCATTTGGATTGTCACTCATTCGATTTGTACCTGCCGGCGCCAGATTTGCCAATTCAGAAATGAACTTCCCATGCTCATCAAAAAGTTCTTCAGGCTTGTAACTTTTCATCCACGATTCTAACATTTTAATATGTTGTGGCTTGGTAGCCATATCTGCGAGTGGAACCTGATGTGCACGCCACGTTCCTTCTACCTGAAGTCCATCCACGATTTTCGGTCCTGTCCATCCTTTTGGCGTATTAAATACAATCATCGGCCATTGAGGTCGCACCGTAAATCCATTTTTACGAGCGTCTTTTTGTATTTGTTGGATTTCACCTACTATTGTATCTAAAGTTGAGGCCAACAATTGATGCACTTTTTCCGGATCATCTCCTTCCACGAAATAAGGTTTGTAGCCATACCCGATAAATAATTGTTTCAATTCATCTTTTGGAATGCGGGCGAGAACAGTTGGCTCAGCTATTTTATATCCATTCAAATGCAGGATCGGTATCACAGCACCATCATGAACAGGATTTAAAAATTTATTGGAATGCCAACTTGTGGCCATTGGTCCGGTTTCAGCTTCACCATCGCCAATCACGCAAGCTGCAATTAAATCCGGATTATCAAAAACAGCACCATAAGCATGCACCAAAGAATACCCGAGTTCACCACCTTCATTGATGGAGCCTGGTGTTTGTGGCGCTACATGACTTGGGATACCTCCGGGAAATGAAAACTGTTTGAATAGTTTTTTCATACCCACTTCATCTTCTGAGATGGCGGGGAATAATTCGCTGTATGTTCCTTCGAGATATGTGTTTGCTACAATGCCGGGTCCACCATGTCCGGGTCCGGTGACATAGATGATATTGAGATCATATTTTTTAATGATGCGATTAAGGTGCACATAAAGAAAGTTCAAACCAGGTGTTGTGCCCCAATGTCCTAAAAGGCGTGGTTTAATATGTTCGAGGGTTAATGGCTTTTTGAGCAGGGCATTATCATAAAGATAAATTTGCCCGACGGATAAATAATTGGCTGCGCGCCAATAGGCATTCATCTTTTGGAGTTGATCAGGAGATAAAATTTCAACCCTCTTCTCTACTATTTCGGATTCCATGATTATTAACTTTCTATTGTCGCCATAAATTATGACAATTTTGAATTTCTTAATCGAAGTGCGTTTGCAATAACAGAGACTGAACTGAAACTCATAGCCAATGCGGCAATCATAGGCGATAGTAATAATCCGAACACAGGAAACAAAACACCAGCTGCAATGGGAATCCCTAATGCATTGTATCCAAGAGCGAAGAACAGATTTTCTTTAATATTCCTCATTACCTTTTGACTCAACGAACGTGCTTTCGCTATACCATTCATGTCGCCTTTTACCAATGTGATCGATGCGCTTTCTATAGCCACATCTGTTCCTGTACCCATAGCGATTCCGATGTCTGCTTGTGACAATGCCGGCGCATCATTAATACCATCCCCAGCCATTGCAACTTTCTTTCCGTCAGCCTGAAGTTTTTTTATCTCATTCAATTTATCTTCGGGTAGCATCTGCGCTTTATACCCATCTAATTGCAATGTTTCACTTACAGCCTTCGCCGTGTCTTCATTGTCACCTGTGAACATGATTACTTTCAATCCTTCTTGCTGTAATTTAAGAATAGCCTCTTTGCTTGATTCCTTTATTTTATCAGAAATCACTACAAACCCAATAGCTGTATTTCCTTCAGCTAAATAAGAGACTGTCTTGCCCAATTTTTGCTCGGCTTTAACCTGCTTATCCAGATCCGGTGCAATGGACGCCTTCACTTGTTCCATTAACTTTTCATTGCCTACGGCCAGTGATGCACCATCAAGTTGGCCGACCACTCCTTTACCTGTGACAGCTTCAAAATTAGTAACGGGTTTACTTTTTATTTTCTTTTCTTCTCCAAATCGTAATGTGGCCTGCGCTAATGGATGTTCACTGCTGCTATTGACAGATATAATTTTTTGAAGAATATCATCTTCTGAAAATTTAGGATCGGCACTTATCACTTTTTCAACGGATGGTTTGCCTTCGGTCAGTGTACCTGTTTTATCAATGATGACAATATCAATCTTATTCATCTTTTCAAGTGACTCTGCATTTTTAATCAGTACGCCGGATTGAGCACCTTTACCTACACCCACCATGATCGACATGGGTGTGGCCAATCCAAGCGCACATGGGCAAGCAATAATGAGTACGGCGATCGCATTGACAAAAGCATATACATAAGATGGTTCAGGACCATAGATCGCCCAACCAATAAAAGTGATGATCGAAATACCTACAACGATCGGAACAAAATAACCTGAAATTTTATCCGCCAGATTTTGAATCGGTGCTTTGGAACGACTTGCTGAATTGACCATTTCAATAATTTTGGCCAGCAGCGTTTCCGAACCTATTTTTTCAGTCACCATCACAAAAGATTTATTTCCATTGATGGTACCTGAACTCACTATATCTCCTGCTTTCTTTTCAACGGGGATCGGCTCACCTGAAATCATGGATTCATCAATGATCGCATCTCCTTCTTTAATGCGCCCATCAACCGGAATTTTTTCACCGGGTTTTACCCGCAGCAAATCGCCAATTTGTATGGCATCGATGGCGACTACCTGTTCTTTGCCATCTATAATCTTTGTCGCTTTATTTGGAGCAAGTTTTAATAATTCCTTTATGGCACTATTAGTTCTGCCATGTGCGCGTGCTTCTAAAAGCTGTCCCAGCAAGACAAGCGTTAAAATAACTGTTGATGCTTCAAAATAGACAAACACTGTTCCCTGCTCAGTTTTAAATTGATCAGGAAATATATCAGGGAAGAAAAGGGCGAACACACTGAAAAGCCAGGCCACACCGGAACCAATACCGATAAGCGTGAACATATTTAAATTCCAGGTTATAATAGATCGCCAGGCTCGTTGAAAAAACATCCAAGTAGCATAAAATACAACGGGAATGGACAATACTAACTGCGTCCAGTTCCAACATTTTATACCCATGATTTTAAAAAGGGGATTATTGTGTAGCATTTCCATCATCGTAATGATGAAAATAGGCGCAGTGAAAATGACGGCTATTATAAATTTGTGCAGCAGTTTCTTATACGTTTTGTCTTCCTCCTCCACATTTGACTCCAGGGGAACAAGGTCCATCCCGCAGATCGGACATGCTCCCGGCTCATCGCGGATAATTTCCGGATGCATTGGACATGTATATTGAGTAGACTTTTTGTGCGTGGGCTGTTCGACCAGATCCATTCCACAAACAGGACAATTTCCCGGTTTGTCATAGGTCTTATCGCCTTCGCAATGCATGGGACAATAATATACTCCGGATCCATTATTTTTTTTGGGCGAAGTTTCTTTTGGAGCGGGATGGTCTTCATGGTGGTGATGATGGTCCGTTTTCGCTGCGGGAAGAGAGATGCTATAATGACCTCCACTTTTATTTAAAGCATCCTGTAATTTTTCGAGGGGAACGTGGTCTTCCATTTCAATCACAGCTTCCTGTTTCTGCAGATCTACTTTTACACTTTTCACGCCTTCAACCTCGTGGAGTGCTTCATCCACATGAGTTACACAGCCACTGCAACTCATTCCACTAATGGTATATGTATGTTTCATCTTTTAAAATCAATTAATTATCAACAACCTCCCGGATTGTATAATAACCCACTTTACTAAGCTGGGCTTGTATTTCTTTTATGCCAATGGAATGGCGCATAGAGATTGATGCTCTTTGAGGATGCAATTGCACTTCGGCTTCTGTAACATCGGGAAGTTCGAGTAACGATCGTTTCACATTAGCGACACAACCTCCACAACTCATGCCTTCCAATTCATACTCCTTCTTCATGATACATATTTATGCTTTTAAATTTATTACCGTGGAAGGACATATACCTACTTGTTTATTTTCCTTTCCGGTTTCTGCTCATCCATATCATGAGGACACTGAATATGATGACAACAAAAATTAACAACCACCAACCCATATGCATACCCCAGTATTGATTGTTTCCATAATGATCCATCATAGCTGTACGAATTTATACTTTAATTAAAGAAGTATTTAATGATTCTGTTTATGATTCATTCCCCCCATGTTATTCATGTTGTTCATATTATTCATCTTGTTACTACCGGTCATATTTTGCATCATACCCATCATTTGGGGGTTCCCCATCATTGTATGAATCATTCCGGACATCATCGTGGTGTCACTTTTGGCGACCTCCATCATATCTGACATCATCATATTCATCATTCCGGGATTATCATTCATCATCTTCATCATAGCACTATGATCGCCCAGCATCATCTTTTGTTGTTGCTGCATCATCATCATACCATTCGTATTATTCATCATTGTTCCGATCATTTCTTTTGACATCGTTTCATCATTAGCAATGGTATTCATCACTTCCTTTCTTGCTGTTTCGTTTGAAAGATCAATCGTTTGAGCAGAAGCAGATTTGCAAGACTGTAATAAGGGTAATACAAAGATTACCAGTATGACTGATTGAAGAATTTTCATGATTGATTTTATTTTAGATTATTTAAATGGTGTTTTATTGGAATGATCATTGCCTGAATGCATCATTTTACTTTTGCATGCATTAAATTCTTCCCTTAATTTAACCATAGATTTCGGAAAAATTTTCAAACGTCGAGAACGAATGAACTTCAATTCCTAAGGGAACTCACCATCTCTTAAAGGATAGAATGACCCTATTTGAACGCTTCTATAACGATTAAGTTTTCCATTTCAGCGTTTAAGGTTCCTTTTTCAGGGGCCATCAGGATTAAAGTATAGCGGAATATTCAATACATGGCAAGACAATCTGGCGATCATTAATTCTTCATTGGTCTTAATGACATGGATGATTACTTTGCTTTTGTTCGAAGAAATGGTTACTTCATTATTTATATTTCTCTTTTCATCCAATTCAATCCCTAAAAATTGGAGGTCTTCGCATATTCTGCTGCGAATTTCAGGTGCATGTTCTCCGATGCCACCGGAAAAAACTAATGTGTCGAGACCTCCAAGTACTGCAATGTAAGCGCCTATCCATTTTTTTGTCTGGTAACAAAACAGGTCAATTGCTTCCGCGGCACGATGGTCACTATCCTGGTTTTCCAATAGTACTCTCATATCCGAACTCAACTCTGATATGCCCAATAGACCGGATTCATCATTGATAAGATGGCTAAATTGTTTAGGATTTAGTTTTTCAGTATCCATCAGATACCATGCGACTCCAGGATCAAGATCGCCGGAGCGTGTACTCATCGGCAGCCCGGATGTGGGTGTAAAACCCATACTTGTATCCATGCATTTTCCATCACGCACCGCAGCAAGACTCGCCCCATTGCCAAGATGAGCTAATATCACTTTATCATTCCCGCCCTTATTGCCGCTTATCCGGTTTAGTTCTTCCATAAGATATGTATAGGAAAGACCATGGAAACCATATCGCTGAACCCCCTTTGAATAATATCTCCGCGGAATGGACAGCATTTTGGCAACTAAGGGCATGGACGTATGAAAGGAAGTGTCGAAACATGCTATTTGTGTCAGTGCCGGAAAACGTTTTCCAAATTCTTCTATCAATTTTATTTCTCCGGGTAAATGTTCCGGATCGTATGCACTTATTTTCTTCAACTCCGTGAGCAAAAGAGATGTGATCTGTTCAGGTGCTGTATGATGCATTCCATGCACAATTCTATGTCCGATGATTTTGACAGATGCAAATTCATCCTGTTTTTCAAGCCAGTCTAAAAGAATGGTTATCGCTTCATCATGATTAACCGGTTTAATATCGGTATTATTCTTTCTTTTGTTTTGAATACTCGTGTAACTGAGTTTTGTGTTTTCGGTACCGATACTTTCCATCTCGCCATGCAACAATGGCCGCAGCATTTCTCCGATTTCATATAGGGCAAACTTAATACTGGATGAGCCGGCATTGATCGCAAGTATATTTCCTTTATTTAATTTCATGAGGGCAATTTGCTGATTCTATTAAATCCTGTTCATTCGGTACGGTCATCTTTTTTCAGAGCCTCGAATCCTGATACGACATCAAACAGTTCCTCATCAATGGAACTCTGACGTAAGAGATGAAATTTTTGTCCAAGATCATCCAACAATTCTCCTATATTTTTTTCAGCCCGCTGCATGGCTACCAGGCGGCTTGCGTTTTCACTCGCCAATGATTCAGCACAGGCTTTAAATAAGGAGACAAAAAGATATTCGCGTATGAGTGCCCATAAAGTTAATTGACTACTGCCTGCTATCACGGGTAATTTATGAGTTGACCACATCAATGTATCAAAGTTGTTTCTCCATTTGTTATCCAACGGCAAAAATCGTTGCATGATGGGCGTATATCCCGAACCTTCTTTTTGTTGATTATAAAAAATATAAACCTCTTCCACATTCCCTTTCGCATACCGTTCCTGGCTTTTCATTAATATCTGACCGACAAGCGATGTAATCGCATCAACAGACGATGGAACAGGAAAAAGATCAGTGGCTGGCAGTCCAACATCCGATAAGCGTAATTGGACCCGTTCACCAACTGCCCAGATTTCTTTTTTACCTGGAAGCTCGTTCAGGGAGGTGGAGACAAATTCAACCAGTGAATCATTGAACCGACCGACAAGACCCTGATCGGATCCAAAAATGATGGCACCTACGACATGTTCATCATTTCGTTTCGGATTTTCCTTCTCATTTACAGGTTCGATTTTCCCGGCCAGGAAATAGGCCACCATCCCCAGAGCTACCGTATTGTAATAATCACCAAGTGAAGTAACAGCCGCTTCATATTGCCCGATATTAGAAGCAGCCATAGCCTTCATTGATCTGACAACAGATTTGAGATCTCCTGCCCCATCCATTTTTCTACGCAAGCTTTCTAAGGTGTCCATTATTTATTTTCTTCAGCGGTTTCGGTTTTATTCCGAAAAGAATCAAGTGTGTTGTTCCCCATTTTCAAAATTACTGCATGATCTGCATCACTCAATGGACTATCCGAATATAATCGTTTCACCATATCAGCAGGCAGATCTTCACTGGCTTTGATGAGGGCCGCTTCCGCATCTTTCATTTTTTCAATGGGTACATTTTCAAAAAGCCTTTCAGTCAGCGCAAGCAGAACAACAATTTGCTCAGATACTGACAACGGTTGAAGTTCATTTTGTTGAAGACAGATACGAATTCGTTTTCCATGTTCAATGATCTTTCGGGTATTTTCGTCTAGTCGCGTACCGAAACGGGAAAAGGTTTCTAATTCTTCAAATTGTGAATATTCAAGTTTAAGATTTGCTATTGAGCGGAATAAGGGTAACTGGGCATTACCACCCACACGTGAAACGGACTTGCCTACATCCACGGCAGGTAAAATCCCTAATTCAAACAGTTTAGGAGAAAGATAAATTTGTCCGTCTGTGATGGAAATAAGATTAGTTGGAATGTAAGCAGAAATATTCTGAGCCTCGGTTTCAATAATAGGGAGTGCCGTAAGTGAACCTCCCTTGAGTTCCTTACACAGATGCGTAGATCTTTCCAGCAGCCTTGAATGGATGTAAAAAATATCACCGGGAAATGCTTCACGTCCGGGAGGCCTTCTCAACAACAACGAAAGTTCGCGATAAGCTCGGGCATGATTGGTAAGATCATCGTAGACAATCAATACGTCACGTCCTTGTTCCATAAAATATTCAGCGATGCTGGTCGCTGCATAAGGAGCGATAAATTTTAATCCCGGCGCGTTGTCACCTTCTGTCACCATAACCACTGTATATTCCATGGCCTCCTCTTCTTTAAGATTGGCTATGATTTTAGCCACTGATGATGCACGTTGTCCTATAGCGCAGTAAACACAGATTACATTTTTACCGCGTTGATTGATTATCGTGTCAATAGCTATTGCCGTTTTTCCGGTCTGCCGGTCTCCAAGAATTAATTCACGCTGACCACGGCCTATCGGAATTAAGGCATCAATCACTTTCAATCCTGTCTGCATCGGAACAGTCACCTGTGCCCGATCCACTATGCCATGTGCGGGTCTTTCAATAGGGAGACGCTGGTCGTACACGATGGATCCTTCGCCATCCAATGCCTCACCTAACGGTGTAATCACTCTGCCCATCAATCCATTGCCCACAGGAATGTCCATCACACGGCCTATTCGTTCGACTTCGTCGCCTGCATTCAACAATGAATCTTCACCCAGAAGGATAACACCGATCTCATCTTCATCAATGTTAAAAGCGATACCAAATAAATGTTCAGAAAACTTCAATAACTCTTCAAATCCAACATTGGGAAGACCTGAAACCTTTACGATTCCGGCTGATACACTTTTAATATACCCTACTTCGCGCGGCTCAAAAGAAGGAATAAACTTTTCTCTCCCCCGGCTTAACGCAGCGAATGTAGTATTGATCGTCTTATTTAGCTCCTTTACCGGCATGTTCTTTTTTATCTGGCGCTTTTATCGTTTCAGTTTCTTTCTGTGTTTTAGTTTCCTTCTTTTTTTCAGGTGCGTCACTATCATCATACTTTGATTTAGCTTGTATCATTTCTGCAATGTCCTTTTGAAGGGAGTGGAGATATTCAGCAATACTCCAGGAAAGTTTATACCCATTGGCTGTAAGTTCAATACCACCGATTAGGTCGGGAGAAGTATCAAAATCAACATGAATTTTATTTCCCAGAATTTCTTTCATGGCATCCTTAAATACGGTTTGTTGCTTATCCGGCAGATCAAATGCACTCCGAACGGATATTGTCCCGGTGTCAACTGCAAATGCTGAAATAAATTTTTTCTTTTCTTCGGGTTTCAATTCGGACAAATGCCTGATAAAGATGGTGACCACTTGTTCTTCCAGGCTCACCGAAGCAAGATCAGCGAGTGTTTTTCTGGCGATGGCGAAAACTTCCAGTTGTGTTTTTTGAGCAATCTCATGATTTAGATTTTCCTGCGCTGTTTTCGAGGCTTCATTCAATTTGGCGCTTAGTGTATTGGCATCATTTCTCGCTTCTTCCAGGAGTCTAAGACGGGCTTCTTTGGTTTCAGCAATAGCTTTATCCATCAGATCTTTCTTCTGCTGATCGAAATCATCATTTTTCTTTGCGAATTCATCCTGTTCCTTTTTGGCTTCATTCTTATCCTTTTTCGCTTCTTTCAGTTGATCCGCAATTTTCTTTTCACGTGCATCAACAGCTTTGAGGATCGGCTTGTAAAGAAAGCGTCTCAAGAGCCAAACCAAAATGAAGAAATTAATGACCTGGGCTATAACTGTGAACCAATCAATTTTCATTTTACATGTGTTATTTCGCGATGACGTGATTCCAGAATGGGTTCGCGAAGATGAGGATCATTGAAACCACGAAACAGTATATCGCGGTGGACTCAATCATAGCCAGTCCCACGAATAACGTCCTGGTGATGGTAGAGGAAGCATCCGGTTGTTGGGCCAGTGAGCTTAATGCAGAGGCTACGGCTTTTCCCTCACTTAAGGCCGGAAACATAGTTCCAATTCCCGTGGTGAAGCCAGCAACAATAATGGAGGCTACAGCAATGATGGTTACACTATCCATAATTTATTTTTTTATGTATTGGTTATCAAATTAGGTTTCACTTTTTTCTTTGAATTTCTGACGGCAGCCGCTATATAAACAGTCGCCAGAATGCTGAATATATACGCCTGCACCACACCGGTAAGTAATCCAAGCAATTTCATGACGATAGGAAATATAAACGGCGAAATGGATAACAAAATAGCGACGATCATGCCTCCGCTCATAATGTTCCCGAATAATCGCACAGCGAGTGCAAGTGTGCGCGAGATTTCCCCGATGAGATTAAAGGGAAGCATGATAAATGTTGGTTTTATATATGATTTCAGGTACCCACCGATGCCACTTTCTTCAATTCCAAAAAAGGGTACAGCCATAAAAACACAAATCGCCAGTGCAGCAGTCGTCGAAAGAGAACCGGTAGGTGGTTCATACCATGGAAAAATAATGGCCAGATTGGCCGTAACTATAAACAAAAACATGGTCCCGATAAATCCGATATATCGTTTTGGATCACTCAGTCCGACAGCTTCAATTTGATCATTCATACCTGTCACGAGCATCTCCAGTATACATTGCCAGCGTGAAATATGAATTCCGGTTTTAAGTTTCCGCGTGATCACGAAGGAAAAAATGATCAGTACGAGCATTAATGCCCAGGTCGTGACGATGGTCAGATTAATGGTGATAAAACCATGCTGCCAAAAAATAGTCTCGTCCGGGCTAAGCTTCATATGTGTCCTCCTTCCTTTATCTGTATTTGTTTATCCTCTATTCGTTTTGTAATCTGCAATACCATAAAGCGTGCAACGATGAATCCGGTGAGGGCAATCACAAGACGTTGCCAACTACCGGATGCTATAAAATAAAAGCCTGTCAGGATTATACCTACCCGAAAAAAGAAACTAAATAAAATCCACAAAGCCGGTGTTCGGGAAGAAACCGACTTTCTTATCGTCAGCCAGAGTCCGCCGAAGAATAAGGTTCCTAGACCTAATCCTCCAAGGAAGGCTGCAGCTATGTATACCATCTCATTCATCTTTACTGTTTTTGTCAGGATGCATCTCTTTGTCTTCTTTAGATACCCATTGCCAGGCTATCGCACTCCCTATGATTAATCCTGCAATCAGTAGTGTCAATGTCCAGGAAAATGATTGTGGGTGATGCTTATCAAGCCAGATCCCAAATGCTGCTCCCAATAATGCAGGAACAACAACTGACCAACCGACCATTCCCATCATACCTAATCCAAACCAAACACTATTCTTTTGATCCCGCAGACCTTTGAGTTTGCGCTTTTCTTTTTGTTCAATTTGCTGACTGAACAAATTCACTTCTTTTTTATGAGCAGGTTCCATTTTTATTCTTTCCGAAATTGCTGAAGTGTATACATTAATTCACTTTCCAGTTTTGTCGTCATGGCTCGGTTACTATTTTTTGTGTCCTCCACTTTCTTAAATTCCTTTTCAACGGATTCATGAAGTTGGCCCAGATCAACTCCACTCACTGCATTTCGTACGGATACCATCACGTCTAATCCTGACTTTATCATCACCCCTTCATCTAGTGCTAAATATTTAACTCCACTTTCCGCGGTCTCATACACAAAAATCCCGGGCACGATGGCTGCCACGCAATCCAGTCTTTGTGGTAAAAAGCCATAAGATCCTCCACTGGTCTCTGCTACGATGCGCGTGACATTTTTTACTTCACTGAATACCCGGAATGGTAAGAGAATCTTCAGGTTCATTAATGTATTTTCCATAATCACAATTATTATTCAGCAGTCGATAAAGGTGCTTTCGCTGAATCTGATTTTGACTTCTTCCCCTTCATATCCTTTTCCGGATCCGGCTTGGATAAATCCGCAGTCTTACTTTTATCCGTATCACTATTTTCTAGTGTAGTATCTGCAGATTTCTTTGCTTCGGCTTTCTGATTAGACTTTTTCTTTACTTCGTCAATCGATCCAATCATATAGAACGCGCTCTCCGGAAAATCTTTAAATTCATCTGAAAGAATACCTTCACAACCATCAAGTGCGTCTTTCAGGCTCACTTCCTTTCCTTTTATTCCACTAAACTGTTCAGTGGCGAAAAAAGGCTGCGTTAGAAATTTCTCTAACCGCCTGGCTCGATTGACCACGCTGCGGTCGTCAGCAGATAATTGTTCCAAACCAAGCATGGCAATAATATCCTTGAGCTCTTCATACTTTGCCAGTGTGTGTCTTATTTGTTGCGAAAGATTATAATGTCTTTCACCAATAATTCCCGGCGTGGCCATTTTCGAATTGGACTGTAACAAATCGATGGCGGGAAAAAGACCTTCACTTGCTCTTTTCCTCGAAAGAACAATCGATGATGAAAGATGGGAAAAGGTATGTACTGCAGCAGGATCAGTTAAATCATCGGCCGGCACATATACTGCCTGTATGGAAGTGATGGATCCCGAATCCGTATTGGCGATGCGCTCTTCAAGTTTGGACAGTTCTGTTCCCATTGTTGGCTGATACCCTAGACGGGAGGGCATTTGTCCCATTAAGCCGGAGACTTCCATGCCTGCCTGAATAAACCTGAAAATATTATCAATCAATAACAATACATCACGGTGTTCATCATCTCTGAAATATTCTGCCATCGTTAAGGCGGCCAGCCCTACGCGGAAGCGTGCCCCGGGTGGTTCATTCATCTGGCCAAATACCATCACCATATCTTTCAGGACATCTGCTTTTTTCATTTCTTCATACAACTCCTGTCCTTCCCGGCAACGTTCGCCTATTCCGCAAAACATACTTATCCCTTTGTCATGCCCGACCATATTGTGTATCATCTCTGTCAGCAAAACTGTTTTACCAACACCTGCTCCACCAAACAATCCTGCTTTTCCACCTCGCTCTAATGGCACCAATACGTCAATGGCTTTAATACCGGTTTCAAATATTTCAGATTTCGTTGAACGTCTGGCTAATGATGGAGGCGATTGATGAATATTCCGTTGCTCAGCTCCGGCCAATGGTTTCAAATGATCAATCGTATTGCCGAAAACATCGAACATTCTTCCCAAAATAATTTTCCCAACCGGTACTGTAAGCTCTTTTCCTGAAGTTTCAACGGACATGCCCCGGGATAATCCCTGCGTGGAATTCAATGCGATACCCCGTACTCTTTGATGATCCAGTTGCGACATGACTTCGATCGCTACCTGTTTTTCCTTGCCGGTATGTAACAATGTATTAATGGAAGGAATACCCGTTTCAAACAGCACATCCACAACACTTCCCCGTACGGAAATTATTTTGCCGGTATGCAAAATGGTGTTGCTATTGTCCTGAATTTCTTTCATAATATATACATGACACAATACCCGCTACGATTGCTCATCGAACTATTTTTATGTTTGAAAAGACTTCCGCAAGACTTTAGCGCTAATCATATTGTTATAGTAGAATTGATTTAGCTCAACGCGCACATTCAATTGCTGAAATATCAAATCATACTCCGGTAATTTTTTCGCAGGTATATTGGAAACAATGCGAAAAAAGAGGTACATGATTTTCACGAGTAATTTCTGGTAGAGGGATCCAGACGGGACAAAATCAGTAAATAGCCACACACCACCGGGCTCGAGATGCGATACTATTTTTCTGCAAAAATCTTCCGCTTCTTTTTGAGGATATACATCCATGATAAAAAAAGTAATGACAGCCGAATATTTTCGATCGGGATCAATTTTATTTTCGTCGCCATGAATAAATCGAACAAACCCTGACTGTTCAGGTTTTAATTTCAATTTTGCCATTGAAATAAATCTTTCTGACATTTCAACAAAATCAACCATCAATTGTTTTTCCCCTGTCCTCAAAAGAGGAAGTATCTCACCTGAGCCGCAACCAATAAATAAAACGGATCCTTGTTCGGGCAACTTATTCAGAAAACTACTGCTCGCTTCCAGCAATACATTTCCAAATACAATTTTTGAAAGTGTATCATAATAAGGAGCTATGAAGTTAAAATTGATCATGCCGGTATATACTTTCGAACATTTCTTTTGAGGAGGTATGTCAATACATCGTTCCTCCCCACTACATTCCTGTCTCTTCCGGCTATTTACTTTTTCCAGGCGGGATGACAATCCAACTATTCCCGTCTTTTGCAATCAGGGCTTCAGCATCTTCAGGTCCCTGCATACCGGCTTCATAATTCGGAAAATTCACAGATGGATTTGCTTCCCAGGAATTGATGATGGGCATCAGTGCTTTCCATGCCGCTTCGACCTGGTCTGCACGCATAAATAGGGTTGAATCGCCTTCCATAATATCCAACAACAAAGTTTCGTATGCTTCAGGAGTGCCAGAACTATACGTGTCATCGTAGTCGAACTGCATATCCACCGGATACAGATTCATTTGCAGCCCCGGGCGTTTTGCCTGAAAGCGAATGCGGATACCCATATGGGGTTGTATATACAGGACAAGTCGGTTTGGCTGCCAATTACCTGTAGCTTCTGAAGGAAAGGATTGATGAGGTACAGGCCTGAATTGTATGGTGATCACTGATAAAGTTTCATTCACTCTTTTCCCTGTACGGAGATAAAATGGTACGCCCTGCCATCTCCAGTTATCAATAAAGAATTTCACTGCAGCGAATGTTTCCTTTTTGGAGTCTTTACTTACATCCGGCTCATCACGGTAGCCAATTACCTTTTTCCCCTGTATCCATCCTGCACCGTACTGTCCACGCACGGCAAACTGATGTACTTCTTCCGGTCGAATCTTTCGCAAGGCGTTCAATACATCTACTTTGCGATTACGTACTTCATCAGCTTCAAAAGAAACCGGAGGTTCCATAGCAATCAGGCAGAGCAATTGCAACAGATGATTTTGAATCATATCCCGTAATGCACCTGCCGTCTCATAATAATTTCCCCTGTTCTCAACACCTAATTGTTCGGCTACAGATATTTGAACGCTGTCAATATAAATGCGATTCCATAAAGGTTCAAACATCGCATTGGCAAAACGAAAGGCCAGAATATTTTGCACAGTTTCTTTCCCGAGATAATGATCGATCCGGTAAATCTGGCCTTCATCAAAAATGGTGTGTAATAAATCATTGAGATGTTTGGAGCTTTCCAGGTCATGTCCAAATGGTTTCTCAATGACAATGCGGCTTTGTAGTTTATTTTTTGCCAGGCCCGACTTCCCTATTTTCATGGCTATCTCTTCGAAGGAATTGGGTGGAACAGCGAGATAAAAAATCCTGTTTGCTGTACCTTTCCATTCTCTCTCAAATTTTTTTATTTGCTTTTCAATTGCAGTATACGTGGAGAGAACATTAAATTCGGCTTTGTGGTAATTGAGATATAATTCGAATTCATTCCAATCACGAGCCTTGGCTTTTCCCCTTCTTGAAAATTTATTCACTCCTTCATGCAACCGTTTTCGAAAATCTTGTTGGGTAATGGCTTTGTGGCTGATCCCGATCACAGCAAAATGCTCGGGAATCCATTTATCCAAATAAAGATTGTAAATAGCGGGAATCAACTTTCGCCAGGTTAAATCACCTGTTGCGCCAAGAATGACTATGATGGTTGGATTTAGTTTTGCTTGTTCCATTTTATTCCTTTGTTTGATTCCAGTGGGTATGAAATGCGCCTTCCCGATCAATTCGCTCATACGTATGCGCCCCGAAAAAATCACGTTGTGCCTGTATAAGATTAGCCGGCAACCAGCCACTTCTGTAGCCATCAAAATATGCCAATGAACCCGTCAACGCGGGAAGTGGAATACTGTTATCAACCCCTATATGAATGATTTTCCGGAGGGCATTCTGAGATTGCAATAATTTTTGCCCGATATCATCACTCAGTAAAATAGTAGCTAAATCTGATTGATGCGAATAAGCTGATCGTATATCTTCAAGTAAAGTGGCTCTGATGATACATCCCCCTCTCCATATGCGGGCTATCGTTTCGAGATTCAATGCATAATGGTATGTCACTGATGCAGATTGTAATAGTGCCATTCCCTGTGCATAAGTGGTGATCATTGAAAAATAAAATGCCTCCTCAAGCAAAGACACAAATTCTTTTTTGTCAATATCAACTTTACGTTCAGGTCCTTTCAATTTTTGTTGTGCCTCCAACCGATCTTTTTTATAGGCGGAAAGGTTACGCATCGAAACGGCAATATCAATCACCGGAATAGGAACTTGTAATTCCATCGCATCTTCTGAGGTCCAGCCTCCTGTTCCTTTTTGATGCGCACTATCCAGGATCATATCGATGAGCCGATGGTCAGTAAGATTATCCTGTTGTAGAAAAATATCTGCTGTGATTTCCAAAAGAAATGAATGGAGTCTTCCTTCATTCCAATCTGAGAACACCTTGTGGAGTTCATCATTATTCAGGCCTGCTACTTCTTTTAATAAATGATAGCACTCTGATATAAGTTGCATCAAACCATACTCAATACCATTGTGTACCATTTTGACATAATGACCCGCGGAACCGGGTCCCAGCCAGGCCGTACAAGCATCTTTACCTACTTTGGCAGCTATAGAATGTAGCATGGGAGACACTCGTTTAAAAATATCTTTGGGTCCACCCGGCATTATGCTTGGTCCATGTCGTGCACCGGATTCTCCTCCTGATATCCCAACCCCCATGAAATGTATTTTCGATTTCTCCAATTGTTCGATTCGGGCATTCGTATCCGTGTAATGCGAATTACCCCAATCCATCAATAGATCTCCTTCAGATAGCAGAGGTGTGTATTCCTGAATGACAGCATCCACAATTTTGCCGGCGGGAACAAGCATGATGATGGCTCGCGGTGTTTTCAAAGAATTAATAAATTCATGAGGATCCGTTGTCGCAAAAACATTTCGTCCTTCATTTTCCTTTTGCAGAATATCCACCTGTTCCTGGTTTCTGTCAATCGCGGCAACACTGTATCCATGATCACTCATATTGAGTACCAGATTACGCCCCATCGTCCCTATGCCAATCATCCCGAAATCATATTTCTTCTCTGTCATCTTATTGTACTATTCTGGATTATACTTTGTGTATTTTGAAATTCATATAGCTTCAATTGATTCCGGGCTTTCTCGAGACCTTCATAATGCATGCCGTTCATGCCCAGGCTTTGGGCTACTTCCACAAACATGTGTCTGTCATCGATATAAAGAATATGATCCGGATGCGTTTGGGATATATCAATAGCCATTTTAAAAATATCCGCATCAGGTTTACGAAGATGCACATAGGATGATGATATAAAAGCATTAAACAATTCCCGCAAATTGAACTCAGTTATTCTGTAATCATTTAACTCCCTGCCTTCATTACTTACTGCAATCACTTTGAGTTGAAATTGATTTTTTAAATCTTTAAAAAAATCTATTGTTTCCTGATAAGGAGCAGAAAGACTGAACATAAATTCTGTAAATTCCTGAATGGAGAAATGTCTGGGTTCATAAAAAACAGTTCTCTTCAAATATTCAGGTAGTGATAATTTGCCCTGCTCATAGGTATCAAAAGTAAGATGATGTCTTTGGTTCAATTCAACGCCATCAAGCTTAAAATGAGAAATAGCTTTTTCACGTTGCTCACTGCCCCACCCGTTAGTCAGTAATACGCCGCCGATATCAAGAAATAGAGTGGTTATTGTTTTATGCTTCACTTATTTTGTCGTTTGACTCCCTATGAAATATGATGTTTGTTGTACACAGATTGGTACAATTGATTTAGTCCCGCATCAATGTCTTTCCCTAAATGTATTCTGATGACACGGCGCCCTTTCTCATCCAGTGACCGAAAGTCGCCGAGTGCCTGTGCCTGATGTAAAATATCAAATCCAAATTTTGATTCCGGGATAGGCAAACTTTCTTCGTCATCGCCCATCAATAAAACAAATAGTCCTGTATCCGGACCGCCTTTATGTAACTGGCCTGTGGAATGAAGATAGCGCGGTCCATTTAACAAAGTTGTCGCTACTTTCAATTCATCGCGGATATGATGTCTCCAATTTTGTAATATTTCTTCTCTTGAAGTTGTCAGCATGAAATAGGGAAGGAAAGCAATGTAATCATCAGGTTTTGCCTGCGCCGTAAAACTGTTGACAAGATCTCCTGCAGTATTATATTTTCCCGATGCAAGTGATTCCACTTTTTTTCCGGCGTAGATGGATATATTTCCGGTTTGTAACAGAGGTTCAGCTTTTTTAAAAGCTCCATCTTTAACCCAACCGGCAAGAAGCTGGTTCGTATTTTTTTTGCTTTCCTCTACATTTGGCTGATCGAACGGATTGATTTTCATGATCAGCCCCGCAATGGCAGTAGCTATTTCCCATCTATAAAATTCTCCTCCCAGTGCAAGCTTATCCACTAATTCAATTCTTACAATCGGATGTCCTGCTTCTTCAAGCGCTCTTACTTTCGCATCATCATCTGTGTTTTGATCAGTGGATAAAAACATGTGGATAAATATCCTGTCTCTGCCATATACATCAGGTTGACCGGGTGTTTCACCACTTACTGGAATTAGTCCTTTCCCTTCCTTTCCTGTGCTTTCTGCTATCAATTGTTCAACCCAGTATCCAAAGGATGAAATGGAGGATGATAAAATAAATGTCACCTTATCACGACCATGTTGCTGGGCGATACCCATTGCAACACCTAGGCTAAGACCTGGATTAACTGCAGATGGAATAGCATCACAACTCATTTCCATTTGCCTGGCACTCGTCAACAATGCGTTGATATCAATGCCCATCAATGCCATCGGTACTAATCCAAAAGCAGACAACACAGAATAGCGACCTCCCAAATCTGAAGGATTAATAAATACTTTTCTGAATTTATGTTGCTCCCCTATTTTCACAAGGGGTGTACCCTCATCCGTAATGGCAATAAAGTTATCTCCCGGATTTTTACGATTTTTCTTTTGTAACTGTTGATAGAAGTATTGAAAGAAGCTCAGTGTTTCAGCTGTATTCCCCGATTTACTTGCAGCGATAAAAAGAGTTTTATCCAATTCAATCTTCTCTTCCAAATCTAATATCGCATCAGGTTCGGTATTATCCAGAACAAATAATTGAAGATAGCCATTTGCTGATCCGAATGTTTCACGGGCTACTTCTGAACATAAACTACTTCCACCCATACCCAGTAGCACTGCATACGTATACCCTTCATTTTTTATTTGCGATGCGAATTCAATGATCTCCGCTGCCTGTTCTAAATAATAATCCGGTAAAGTGATCCAACCTAATCGTTGGCTTATGTCATTCACCTGTTGCGGATCTGAAACCCACAGATGAGGATTCTTTTCAAATAACAATGTGGGAATTTGTTTTTCATCCAGGGTGGAATACATTGCTTTTAATTCCTTTCCCTGCTCCGGATAATGGATGTGCTGAGGTGAAACCATTTTGTCTGAAATATCTGATTTTTTTTTTGCCGGGTTATTAAAGGAATTCATAATAAAGTTTTAACGATGATGTAAAAGGTTGGATGGGAGCAAAGGTTGGAAACAATACGAGAAAGAAATAGTTTGAAATGATTTTAATGGGTATTTGGTCCAGAATACATCAAATATTTTCCCTTAATTTCGTTTGACAACTTCACTAGTCATGTATCAATCTATTAAACACTGGTCTTCGGCCGACCAGCCCCGGGAGAAACTCCTGCATATCGGTTCCAAATCGCTGTCAGAAGCTGAACTCATCGCCATCCTCATGCGAAATGGTACGAAGAACCGTTCTGCCCTGGATTTAGCTAAAGAGCTGCTGGCTGCTCACGACCATTCACTTGCAGCAGTAGCAAAGCTTTCGATCCACGAAATAGTCAAAATCAAAGGTATCGGAGAAGCCAAAGCTGTCACAATCGCAGCCGCACTGGAGCTTGGCCGAAGGCGTGCAACCGAAAATGCCATTCAAAAAAGCCATATTTCTTCCAGCCTGGATGCCTATGACCTTATCCATTCGGGAATGAGGGACCTCACCCGCGAAGAATTCTGGATTATCCTGCTCGATCGCCGCTCGAAGGTGATATCGGTAGAAGAAATCCATATCGGCGGTATGTCCGCCATGGTGGTGGATCCGAAAATTATTTTCCAACGGGCACTTGAACGCAAGGCTTCATCCGTTATATTATCTCACAATCATCCCTCCGGCACGCCCTCTCCGTCGATGGAAGACATCAGGCTGACTGAAAAGGTGAAGATGGCCGGAAGTTATATTGATATTAAAGTCATCGACCATATTATCATCGGTGACGGCGCTTATTATAGCTTTGCAGATGAGGGAAAGCTGTAGGGTGCAGTGGCAGTAGCAGGGAGCGGGGAGCAAAGTCAACAAGCAACAAGCAACAAGCAATAGGCAATAGGCAATAGGCAATAGGCAAAAAGTAAAAAAGTAAAAAAGTAAAAAAGTAAAACGAAAATCAATTTGCGAAAATCTGCGAAATTTGCGGCAAAAAAGCAATGCTTCGGCCAGCTAAACTCAGTCTTGCACAGCAGCAACCGTAAGCAATAAGCAATAAGCAATAAGCAATAAGCAATAAGCAATAAGCAATAAGCAAAAATAAAGCAAAACAAAAATCAATTTGCGAAAATCTGCGAAATTTGCGGCAAAAACCAATGCTTCGACCTGCTCAACTCAGCCTTGTGCAGCAGCTCAGCAACCGTATGCAATATGCAAAAACAAAAACCTAATAAACCTATAAACTACATAACCTTCATAAACTTTATAAACCTTATAACCTTAATAAACCTATAAACTCCTAAACATTACGCGGACATTGACTACGGACAAAAAGAAAGACAAAAAAGGACTTGATTGGCATTTGCTGGGGCGGATGCTGAAATTGGCAATGCCCTACAAGAAATTGTTATTGCTGTGTGCGCTTTTCGCCATTGTATTAGCCCCGCTCAACACGGCACAACCCTATCTGGTCAATGTCATTGTGGATGACTACATTATCTCTCCCCACCCTGCGGGCCTGATCAGGATGTGTTTGTTATTTGCGGGTATACTTGTTTTGACAGGAGTGCTTCAGTATACTTTTATCTATATCACCAATCTGCTGGGGCATAGTGTCATCAGAGATCTGCGTGTGCGGGTATTCAACAAGATCACAAATCTCAAGCTTTCTTTTTTTGATAAAACACCGATAGGCAATCTCACGACACGTACGATCAATGACATTGAAACGATTAAAACAGTTTTCTCCGAGGGTGTCATTACGATTGTCGCTGATTTACTTAGTATCGTAGTCGTTCTTTTTGTCATGTTTTATACGAGTCCGCTGTTGACGCTGATTTGTTTGTCTACGATTCCATTGATCATTATAGCTACCTGGATATTCAAGCAAAAAGTAAAAGTGTCCTATCAGAAAGTACGGACGCAAATCGCACGTCTCAATGCATTTCTCCAGGAAAGAATCAGTGGGATGCATGTGGTACAAATCTTTAATGCTGAAGGACAGGAGCGGGCGAAATTCAAAGAAATCAACAGGGATTATACCCGTGCTAATCTTGACGCGATATTATATTATGCTATCTTCTTTCCTGTCGTAGAAATTATTGCTGCACTTGCGCTTGGCATCATGGTGTGGTACGGTGCCCGTAATGTGGTGAGCGGTTCGGTGACGATGGGGCAGCTGATTGCTTTTCCATTGTACATCAATATGCTTTTCAGACCGATGCGTTGGTTAGCTGACAAGTTTAATACACTTCAGATGGGTCTTGTAGCCGGCGAGCGGGTATTTAATATTCTGGACAGTGATGAGATGATGGTTGATGCTTCTAAACCTGTAGAGTTTATGACAAAGGCGGGAGGAGAAGTGATTTTTGATCATGTACACTTTGCGTATGATGATGAAAATGATGTGCTTAAAGATGTCTCCTTTACAATACCTGCAGGACATACATTGGCGATTGTCGGAAGTACAGGATCCGGAAAAAGTACGATCATCAATCTTCTCACTCGTTTTTACGATATCAGAGCCGGGCATATTCGGATCAATGGTACAGATATCCGGGATTATGATCTGGAAGATCTTAGAAAGAGATTAGCTATCGTGTTGCAGGATGTATTTCTATTTTCCGGCTCAGTGACTGAAAATATTTCACTGCGTAATAAGGCCATTTCCAAAGAGCGAATCATAGAAGCTTCAAAAACAATAGGTGCTCATCCATTTATCATGGCACTCCCGGGAGAATATGATTTTGTTGTTTCAGAGCGTGGTGGAAATCTTTCGATGGGTCAGCGACAACTTATTTCATTTGTCAGGGCATTAGTTTACGATCCTGAGATCCTTATTCTTGATGAAGCCACATCGTCCATTGATACGGAGACAGAAGGCATCATTCAATATGCGATCGAAAAATTAATAGACAAGAGGACATCGATCATCATTGCCCATCGGCTTTCGACAATCAGACATGCAGACCGCATTTTAGTCCTTGAAAAAGGCGTCGTGGTAGAATATGGCTCACATGATGAACTTCTGAAAGTAAAAAATGGTAAATACAAAAAGCTTTATGACATGCAGTTTAGAGTGTCGGTAGTGAATAGTGAATAGTGAATAGTGAATAGTGAATTTTATTAGCGAGAATTAGCGCAATTAGCGGCAGAAGGGGCGGAAAAGGCAGAAGGGGCAGAAAAGGCTGAAAAGGCAGAAGGGGCGGAAAAGGCGGAAGGGGCGGAAAAGGCAGAAAAGTAAGGTGTGAGCAATAAGCAATAGGCAATAGGCAATAGGCAATAGGCAAAAAGGAAATGAAAAATGAGCAATTGGTAAATAAAATGTGATCTGAGGTGAAGCATGTCCAGGTATAGAGTCCAGTATCCGACATCCTTTTATCCGATATCGAAAAAGAATTTGCAAAACCAACCATCGTAAATCTTAATTCTTTCTTATGGCAAGTCAAGGTTTTTCAATCAGGGGTAATGGGATACTTGGATTCATTTTCATGGTGCTCGTATTAGTGGGAATGTTTTTTATTGCCAAGGGCATTTTTACACTACTTGCATATGCATCTCCCGTTTTGCTGGCCGGTGCGCTGATCATTAATTACAAGACAGTACTTAATTATCTGAAATTTATATTGTCCTTGCTGCAGCGAAATGTATTGTCGGGGATTGTGGCGATAATATTTAGTGTCATTGGATTTCCGGTATTGGCTGGTGTATTATTTGGAAAGGCACTTTTTGATCGCAAAATCCGGAGGTTGCAACAAGCGCATGCCAATGAGCAGGCATCAGAATATGTCGATTATGAAGAAGTAATCAAACCAGAACGATCTCAACGAAATGACGGGCTTGAGCTTCCCCCTCTCGAAAAGCCTCAGGCTGAGAAGAAGGATAATCGGTATGAGAAGTTGTTTTAGTCCGTTTTTGCCCCCCGACCCCTTGATGTTTCGACACATTCGACTAGCGCTCAGTGCGGCGCCTGCCTGACTCATCCTCGTACTATGGTTCGACCTCCCTTACTCATCCTCGTGCTGCAGCTCACCAACCACAGCAACCAAGGGGGAGTTAATTTTCGAAATCTTAAAGCGCCGCTACTCGTGGCACATTTGCCGGGCCGCTTTGAGTAAAGCTAATGTGCTACGATTGCCGGGCCGCCTTCACCGGTGTTTTTCTATTTTGGCGCATGATTTCAGATTACTTAGTGTTTGAATCAGAATTTTCAAAATTGGAGAACAAATAGGATTTTCTTTTTACTTCATCATTTGATATTCGATATTCTGGTTACCTTCTCGGCATGGTGTTTATATGGATTTCATCATTGATGGCATCAGCATATTTGTTTCTTCAACTGTACTATCTTTTGTATTGGTTGAAGACTCCTGAAATCATAGTGCCGACTGAATTTATTCCTTCCCTTAAAATCACTGTTGTTGTTGTCGCTCATAATGAAGAGGAATGTATAGAATCGTGCATTGAAGGAATATTAAAACAAGATTATCCAGTCGAATTATTTGAAATCATTGTCATTGATGACCGCTCTTCTGATGGAACTGTTGAGCGGATCGAAAAACTACAATCGCCGTTAGTCCGGAATTATCATTTAACTGATTATCCTGAATTTATTCATCCGCCGGCTTATAAAAAATCT
Source organism: Chitinophagales bacterium (assembly GCA_038252065.1). Lineage (GTDB taxonomy): Bacteria > Bacteroidota > Bacteroidia > Chitinophagales > Saprospiraceae > Opimibacter. The sequence goes on along the minus strand of JBBSAQ010000019.1, from coordinate 9,362 downwards.
GCTATTGAATTGGCTGTTAAGATGGCACAGCATGATTGGATTGTGGTGACGGATGCGGATTGTATTCATCCTGCAGAATGGCTTAGGAATATTGCTTTTGCGCAATCCACTTCGGATGCTGTATTTCTTGCTGCTCCGATCAATTATGCTTCAGGCAATACGCTTCCTGAAAAAATGCAGGAGATGGAAATGTCTGTGTTGATGTTGATCACAGCGGCAGGTATTCGATCAGGTTTACATGACATGGCCAATGGGGCTAACATGTCATTTTCAAAACAAGCTTTCAACGATGTGAAAGGCTATGAAGGCAACTATGAATATGCCTCTGGTGATGATATGTTTTTGATTGAGAAAATGAGATCTGCATTTCCTTATCGAATTGCTTTTGTAAAATCAAAGGAAGCTATTGTTGAAACATATCCATATAAAGACTGGACGTCACTCATCAAACAACGCATTCGGTGGGCAGGTAAAAATAAGGGACTTCGGAGTCCAGTCATTCGGATGATTTGGGTGTTTGTTGGTTTGTATCACTTTATGATTTTCCTCTCGATCTTTATGGCAATATTCCATTTATCATCCTGGTGGCCTCTATTCATTTTGCTCCTGTTGAAATGGATTGGAGACTTCGCTATATTAATTCAAGCCACAAGATTTTTTAAAAAGAGACAGATACTCTATTATTTTATTCCGTTGCAGATGATGTATGGTTTTTACATCGTTCGGTTAAGTTTGGCAATGCTTGTGAAAAAAAAATCGGACTGGTCATAAAGTTTTACCTAATCACGTTATTGGGTATTCATTGCTCAACTGATGGTTGAGGTGACTAGGGTTCAGAACTTTACTTTCTAAAATTTATTTACAAAATATTTTATAGAAAGATGAAAATGTCGTTTTTTTTTTTTAAGCTTTATGGCCAGAACTTTGAAATGTTAATAATTTTCATCCCTTCATCCAAAAGCGAATAATGACAGGGAGCAATGAAAAATGCCAATATTGTTAAGTATTTATTCTTTCAGTGTGTTTTTTTGATTTTTACGCTGAAGCCAATTTTGCTAAAGTGCCCGATAGAAACTTTGAACACCATTTGTATGGCTAAAATAATCAGTTTAATCCTCCAAAATTTTCCACATGGCAGACTTTATGGACTGCTGCTGGAACCCCCTCTAAGATACCGTTACAAGGATGGCACTAAGGTGTAAAAACCTTAGTGCGAAGCTGATTTCTCCTAAATTTGATATAAACCATTGTTTTTTAACTAGGGTAAAGCCTCTTACGCCTCGACAGCTTTCAGAGGCCATTACCCGCAATAATAAATAAAGATGAAAAATATGAAACTTTTTTTGAGTCTGTATGGGCCAACCCTCTTTATCATGGTATTGAGCCTACATGCAAAGGCTGATTGTAACCAAAGTGATATTCTTATTACATCAAACACTACGTGGACAAATCAAGATGTTCAGTTAACTGACAATCAGAAAATTACCGTGAGAGGCGCAACATTAACCTTAGTTAATTGCACCTTAAGACGTAAAACCGGATGTTCAGGATATTGGGATGGAATATACCTAGAGACCGCAGATAACGGTACTAAGGCCGGTTTGGTTGTAAATACTGGTACACGAATTGAATTTTCTAGAAAAGGAATACAAGCAAAAAATGGCTTCTCTCAGATTCTGTTAGATGAGGCTGAAATGAGCGATAACGGTCAAATGATCAACGCAATGGATAGTTGGCCATTTCCTCCAATTATTGGCTGCTGCCCCATTGTTTCCAATAGCCATGTCAGTAGAGATGGAGGTTTTATTTCCCCATTTGACATACCGTGTGATGGAGAATTTCCCACACCCCCTAAGGTTACTATTAGAAATCACAGTATCCTTAAAGTATTTGAAAATGGTAATCTATCAAATGATCCAGCAAAATATGTATCCCAAATAAAAACATTAGGTTGTGCATTAGATATAATTGCATCTGAAATATATGATGCAACTGATTACCCATTAATTGCTGTTGCTAGTTCCAGGGGTAAATGTAGAATTATGGATCGTACAAGAATTAATGGCTTTTGGATAGGGGTTTACAAAGGTACCGATGCAAGTGCTAACTGTGTATCTGAGGGTTTAGAATTGACATATTCATTAATAACTGGTACAGATTTATTTGATTTTTTTAATCAGCCAGGATACTCTGTATATAATATTTCTTCAGATGTTAAGATGTACCGGAACATACTTGAATCTAACATATCGTCAATAGGAATATGTTATGGCTCAATTATCGAAAATAATATTTACAATGGTCATGACGAAGATGATGATAATGTTTCAGTTTATATCCAAAACCCGCAACAGTCGTTTAATATTTTCGGTAATGGATTAACTGAAATCCCACTTGAATTTATAGGAAACAATCAAAGTACTACCGTCACTTGTAATACGATTATAGATGAAATAAATGGTGTTGTTGCTGGCGGAGATAATATTTTTCCTTTGTCATGGGGTACTCCCAGTAAAGCAGCAGGAAATGTCTGGAGTGGTATCAAGTCCTATATGTACAATCTTAGTGGCGTAGATCTTGATATGAGGTATTATTATAGAAATACGGTAACAGCAGAAATATTTAATTGGGCTGATGGTTTTACAGAGGTACCCACTTCTTATGAAAATGGCACTTGCTCATACTTCTGGCCTGCAAATTTCGCGGCATTAGATCCTGATGAATATGAAGTATCTATTGAAGATTTGGAAGATGAGTATGATGATACCGAATATCTTATAGAATCTATCATTGGACACATGGACACTACAGTGCTATTCGTAAAAGAGGAGCTTGCGGCTTTGAGAATCAAATTAAATGATATTGTAGGCCAAGGATTACTTTTCCATACAACTTCAGATGAAGAATTTTGGAATGCAAAATTAGATCCTAAAGTTGAAGAACTTTTGGGATTAAATTACTTATGGTATGGGCAATATATGACATCAATAGAGGATTTTCTGGATTCCAATACAGATCCTGACGCGGAGGCACTTTATGATGCCACTGTTAAAATGATGGATTTCTTTGATAATGGGAAAAATATATATACTCTGACTAATTTTCAGGTTGATACTTTGCAAACAATTGCTGAATCCTCTTATGGTAATTATACAAATATATTAAGGAATTATCTTTTTATGGTGTATGATATTTTTATACCTTTTGAGAAAGAAGATAGCGGCCTGGATGACTTAAGAAGTCCGGTCCAAAGTCCAGTTGATCAACCTGCCTACACTACCCCTCATCTTACTGTCAGTCCAAATCCATTTACAAATGATATATCTATAAAGGAATCAAATTCCAAAAATACGGGAAATACAAGTTATGTTTCCGTATACAATACAGATGGTAAGTTAGTATCTTCCGCCACCTATACAGGAAATTCGGGCCAATTTAATCTTGCTAATCTTGAACCTGGATTTTACATTCTGAAGATCAAAGATCGTGCAAGCGGTAAAATAGAAGTAAAGCAAATCTTAAAAGGATGGAAATAATGTAGATTGAACATTTTGGAATGGGGTTAATATACCCCATTCCAATTTTCAAAAAACCAAATAAAAATGAAAATATATTATTTAACCGTATTGATGGTATTTATCAAATCACTAACATTTTGTCAATCTTTTTTTAGTCTGATTCCTGATTTTGGTGGTGATGAGATGGAGGGTAGGCTTTATAATGTCATTCCACTCCAAAATGAAATTAAATTAATAGGTCTTGTGCATGATAGTATAGTACCTGGATTTGATGGAGGTGACTGGCCTATTTTAGGAACCCTTTCCTATGATGGAGAATATCTCGGCTCAAAATATCTTACTGACAGCTTATATTCAGATGGTTTTTATTACTTTACTAAGAGGCTGGTATTTAAAAATGACTCAATTTGTTATTTATACGATAGACGCGATTTAGGTGCCTCCTTTCTTGATGCCTATCTAATTGAGCTAAATCTTAAAAGTGGAAAAATTGTGCGATCAAAGATTATTTCCGATAACGTTACTACTAATGAAGATTTTTTTGGTGAGGACATCGCTTTAGATAAAAATGGAAATATATACCTAATTAATGTAACTACTGAAGCTGGACCTCATCCACAAATTTTAACAGTTCTTGACTCCAGCTTTAATCTACTTTCTCAGACTCTAATCCCGAACTATGGAAGAGATAATTTTACGAAATTCACAGAAATGGACGATGAGGGAAATATTATTTTAATAGGAGTAAGCATGGGTGCTCTAAACTCTGTTTGGTATGAATCCAAGTTGTTTCGTCAAGTACTTGATAAAGACTTCAATTCGGTTGAATTTCAGCTTGCAGCTACTAATGTTGATCATTCTATTGTTACAAGTGATTCCTACACGATAATTAAATCAAAGAACGGAGATTGGATATGTGCAACTCAACTGGTGCGGCCAACCAGCGATTGCCCAGATTGTTCCATTTGGATTCCCTATGTAGTTTGTATTTCAAATGATTTTAAAGAAGTTCGATGGGAGACAAAAATGTTTGATGGCAATATTAATTCAAGTAATCCTTTTTATTATTCAAATTCAATTACAGAGGTTAGTGATGGATACATTTTCGCAGGTTCATCTGATGGAGCATTTGGGATTGAAACCAGTGGCATCCTCGGCAAGGTAGGATTTAATGGAGATAGCCTTTGGCTGAAACATTATATACCGATAGAATGGGATACTGTTCAGGGACGATGGTTCTTTTTCCAGGACATTAAAACTACACCAATTGGAAATATTGTAGTTGGTGGTGAAGGCTCTGATAGATATACCTCTAGCATACGACCCTGGATCCTTCAGCTTGATAAGGATGGTTGTCTTGAGCCTGGATGCAATACTTCTGCCATATCAAATGATTTAGATAAGGTAGGAGTTGATCTCAGTATATTTCCTAATCCGGCAATTAATAATTGTAGCATCCATATCCACAACCAAAACAGTTCTTCAACCGAATTGGAATTGAGGATAGTGAACAATGAGGGAAAACAGATTTACAAAACTCATGTTTTTAGTGGGGACTTTCAGTACTTGATAGATCTAAAAGAATGGCAACCAGGAGTATACTTTGCCCAAGTGATGGATAAAACAGGAGCGCAATTGAGTAAGAAATTCGTCGTATTGAAATAAAATCAAAGTAATGTCAAATAATCTTTGTTTTTATCGTGTTGTGATTTAAGAATCTTTTACACTATTGAATTCTTCTAAAATCATTATTCATCCTGCCTATTCTTCTCACACCTTTCTTTTCCTGATGATTATAGAAGCCGCATGGACCCGGGGCGTTTTTATTTTTTAGCATTTTCTAAATGGTTCCTTTCTGCCAATGGTAGCCGGCTTGCTGCCTGCATTTTTTCCCCCGATAAAATTACCTTTGCCGCATTGATCAATTCAAAAACATAAAATGAGTTTACTCGTCATAGGTTCAGTCGCTTTCGATGATATTGAAACACCATTCGGTCATGCCGAAAAAATAGTAGGCGGCGCCGGTACGTACATAGCCTGGTCAGCATCGTACTTTACGAAAGGTATCCGCATGGTGTCCATCATTGGTGAAGATTTTCCCTTATCTGAACTTGAAGCCCTGCAGAAAAGAGGCGTCGATACTTCAGGCATCAAGATCGTCGAAGGCGGCAAATCATTTTTCTGGGCAGGCCGCTATTTCAACAATCTCAATTCGCGCGAGACGCTGGTGACCGATCTCAATGTCCTGGCCGATTTTGACCCGGTCCTGCCACCAAATTTCAGAGATAGCGAATACGTCATGCTGGGCAATCTGACCCCATCCATTCAATTGAGCGTGATCAAGCAAATAGCTCATCGCCCGAAGGTCATCGCCCTCGATACGATGAACTACTGGATGGACAGCGCCATGGACGAACTACTTGAGGTCTTATCACAGATCGATCTGCTGATCATCAACGATGAGGAAGCCCGGCAATTATCCGGTCAGTATTCCCTGCTGAAAGCCAGTGAAATCATCAGGGAAATGGGGCCAAAATATCTGGTCATCAAGAAAGGTGAACATGGGGCCTTGCTATTTGGCGAAGGCCGTGTATTCTACTCCCCTGCCCTGCTGCTGACGGAAGTGCAGGACCCGACAGGTGCCGGAGATACTTTTGCCGGGGGCCTCATGGGTTATCTCGCCGGTCAAAAAAATCTTGATTTTGAGGTCCTGAAACAAGCGATTACCTGCGGCTCCGCTATGGCTTCATTCTGTGTGGAAAAGTTTGGTACTGAGGCTTTAAGGGATATCAGCCAGGAAGAATTAAGCGAAAGAGTGGAGCGATTCGCTCACATGGTTCAGTTCCAGGTCCCCGGATGGTCTTAGAAAGAGATTTTGCCTAAAACGTCAGATGGGAGTTCTTATGATAGATATACATAAGCAGAATAATAAATAGCAGGAAGAAGAGTACAAACGTGAGAAAACACCCCCCTTTACGACCGTAATTTTGACTTTCCATCTTTTGTTTACAATATGTGCGGCCAAGATAGCCAATATTTTATTTTTTAAAAGAGTAGGTACAGGTCGCGACCTGTCCCTACTCTTTTAAAAAATATATTTTCTTTAATTCTTCACCATCTTCGAAAAATCAGGTGTTATACCCATATTGGCCCAGGTAAAGGCATAAATATCCGTCTGCAATTCAATCTGCTGCGTAGTGGATACCGAACCGTGACCTGCTTTGGTCTGAATCCGAATCAATGTCGGATTGTCACTGGTCTGAACGGCCTGAAGTCGTGCAGCAAATTTGAACGAATGTGCAGGCACTACCCTGTCATCATGATCTGCCGTCGTGATCAATGTGGCCGGATAAGCCGTGCTGTCTTTCAATGCATGCACAGGACTATATTTTCTGAGGTATTCAAACATTTCTTTCGAGTCTTCTGCAGTACCATAATCAGAAGCCCATCCCGCACCCGCCGTAAATTTATTGTAGCGCAACATATCCATCACACCTACAGCAGGCAGAGCCACTTTTGCAATGTCAGGCCTTTGTGTCATTGTCGCCCCAATCAACAAACCTCCATTTGATCCACCAGAGATAGCCAGGTAATCTGTTGATGTATAATTCTCTTTCTTCAGATATTCAGCTGCCGCAATAAAATCATCAAACACATTCTGCTTCTTCATCTTCGTACCGGCCTGATGCCAGTTTTCACCATACTCACCACCACCTCTCAGATTGGGCTGTGCATATATTCCACCCTGCTCAAGCCATGCTACACGAAGCGCACTGAAAGCTGGTGTAAGGTTGATATTGAATCCACCGTAAGCATACAGGATTGTTGGATTTTTTCCATCCATCTTGATCCCTTTTTTGTAGACGATGAACATCGGAATTTTTGTACCGTCTTTGCTTTGATAAAAAATTTGTTTCGTCTCGTATGCTTCCGGATCAAAATCAACTTTGGGCTGGATATACAATGTGGACTTACCACTGGCGATATCATAGTGATAGATCGTAGACGGACTTGTAAATGAAGTAAAGGAATAATAAAGATCCTTTTCATCACGCTTTGCACCAAAACCTGCTGCCGTACCGATACCAGGCAATTCAATATCTCTTTCAAACTTTCCATTGAGATCATATTGCTTCACAGCCGTCTTCGCATCGATGAGATATTCTGCAAATAATTTTCCGCCGCCGGATCCTGAACTCAATACATGCTCCGTCTCAGGAATGACATCAACCCAATTTTCTTTTCCGGGCTTTTTAATATCCACTGAAAAGACACGGTAATTTGGCGCATCAATATTCGTCAGGAAATAAAATTTCGAACCTTCATTTTCAACATAGCTGATATCTTTCTCATAATCTCCATTGATCTGAATAAATCGACCATTCGGTACAGAAAGATCCCGAATAGAAAGCTGATTGCCGCTGGTCCTTTCAGCGCCTGTCAGGATTAGATATTTCTGATCCTCTGTGACATATCCACCAATGTAGCGATTAGGCTGTTTCTCACCACCATAGATTAAGACATCGGTTGATTGAGGTGTTTTTAATTTATGATAAAACAACTTATGGTACTGAGTCTTGCCTGAAAGTTGACTTCCATCTTTAGGTTTGTCATAGCTGCTATAATAAAATCCATCATCACCATACCAGGAGACATCACTGAATTTGACATCTTTCAATGTGTCTTCGATGATTTCTTTTTTGATGGCATCCATCACGATGACTTTACGCCAGTCTGAACCACCTTCTGTGATCTGATGTGCTGATAAGGTGCCGTCTTTTGTAAAAGAAATACCACTCAGACCTATCGTACCATCCTTTGAAAATCCATTTGGATCAAGATACAATTCAGGCTCTGCATCAGGTTTATCTTTTGGTTTTCTGTACAGCACACTATGATTTTGCAGACCGGTATTTTTATAAAAATATTCGAACTGTCCTTCCCGTTGTGGTGCGGATATCCGTTCGTAATTGATCAACGACTCGAGTCTCTTTTTGAGATTTGCCCTCCATGAAATCTTATCGAGGAATCCAAATGTCACCTTGTTCTGCGCTTCAACCCAATCCATGGTGGCTTTGGATGTATCATTCTCAAGCCAGTTGTATGGATCAGCAACATCAACACCAAAATAGGTGTCCTTATGATCTGATTTAGCTGTCTCTGGATAGGTCAATTTGGAAGACATTGTTTCTGGTGAATTTTTACATGCCGTCGTGAAGGTAATTCCGGCAAGACTGATAAGAATTGCTAATTTCATGAATGGACAATTAAGTAGTGAGATTGGTAGGATTCGGTTTGATGTGAGCGCAAACATAGTCAGAAGATCTGTTTTTACTATGATTTTCATCAAGGCTTCTCTACCACAGGCGAAACTAAATCGACAAACGCATGACTATTCAGTGGGGCATACTTTCTACAGCACATATCAATAGAAGAATTATACCGGCCATACATCAATCCGAACGAGGCCATATCTTAGCTGTAGCCAGCAGAGACTATGAAAAATCATGGGACTATGCAGCTCAATGGCATATTCCTAAATCTTATGGGAGCTATGAAGAATTGCTTGCAAATGACGAAATCAATGTAGTCTACATTTCACTTCCAAATCATCTGCATACGGAATGGATCATCAAGTCTCTTGAAGCCGGAAAACATGTCCTGTGCGAAAAACCGATGTGTCTTACGCTCGAAGATTTTGATCTTATCAACAATGCTGTTTCAAAAACCGGCCTGACTGTAATGGAAGGATATATGCATTTGCATCATCCGCAAACTCAACTTTGGAAAACAATTATTGATCGGGGAGATTTAGGTGAAATCCATTCGATGCGAAGCTGTTTT
>JBBSAQ010000018.1:0-70672 GCA_038252065.1 Chitinophagales bacterium | reverse complement strand
TCACTATTCAGTTTCTTGCCGCAAATTTCGGTTAATTACGTTTCTCGCTAAAGTGTTTTACAAAGACAGGGGCAAGCCCTGTCAATACAATTCGCTATTCCTATTCGCTACTCACTATTCACTTTCTTGCCGCAAATTTCGCAGATTAACGCAAATTATTTTTTTTGCCTTTTGCCTTTTGCCTATTGCCTATTGCCTATTGCCTATTGCCTTTTGCTTATTGCCTATTGCTTATTGCCTATTGCCTATTGCCTATTGCCTATTGCTTATTGCCTTATGTCCTCGGCCCCCTGCCCCTGCTTCCTACTCACCTATTTTTCCACAACCTGATCAACGCGATCTCCAGGCCGATAAAAATCAGGCTGAAGATGATACACCATTTCCAAAGTTGCTTTCCCTGTCTTGTCTCTTCAATCAATTGCGTAAAATCCGTTTTCTGTTCATCAGACCAGATCTTCAGCATTTTATTTTTAGCCAGTTCATCTACATTTGTCAATGTAAGATCTGATTCTCTTCTGTCATAATTGAAGGCTAGTGAAGCGATCACGGAATCACTTTGTGTCACTTTGTAAAAACCAGATTCTTTCACAAGGCCCTGTATATCCAGGAGAATTTTTGAACCTAATGCCGAAATTCCGGGGATGAATTGTGCCGGGCCTGTGATCTTTATGTCTTTGTCAATATCGATTTTAGATTTATCCATCGGGATCAATTGATCTTTACCGATTGTGTATGCGAGCCGGCGTTCGTCGGATGAATAAAGGGACATCTTGTAAAGCAATGGAACAAATACTTCAGGTTGCAGTGAGAGATCGTTTATTTTCTGATCGAGTGGGGCTGTGACTACACAAAACGCGCCTTTCCCCGGCGTGTAAAAGGTAATGAGATCTCCACCATCTCTGAAGGATAACAATGACTGACCTTTGCTGCCCGAACCTTCGATCGGGAATGAAGCACTTACTTTCGGCAATCTCATGTTAGACCTCGTCCTGCTGAATACATTGTGATAGACATAGGCCTCTGTATTGATCTTGCCCACTTGCCTATCTTTTGTTGCAAAAGGTTGCAACTTACCTGCACCCATGAAGGTCATCAGGGAATTGTATGCATCAAGTGAACCATTGGCTGCCGGGAAGAAGAGTACCTTTCCACCATCCTGTACATACTTATGTAGCACTGATGTGAGACCGGAAGAAAAAGAGGGTAGTTCGTTAAGAATGATCAGATCATACGTCGTCAGTGTAGCAAATTCAAGACTATTGATCGTAGACTGATCAAGAATGAAATTTTTCTGACTTGCAAATACTGCAGATACGGCGTCATTGGATGTATGATCATTGATCGAAAGTATTTTTAGATTCTGCTCCACATAAAATGTCAGAAAGTAAGCATCATCAAATGTCACCGGGAAATCACTGATCCTGATCGCTATCTCATGCCAGCCTGTAGAAAGAACTGTAATGTTGGAGGTGTCAATTTTTATTTTTCCACCGGCTATATCCAATGAACCTTCTGGCCTTTCCTGTCCATCAAGAGATACACTCACCCGGACATTGTCTGCATCTTCTCCGGTGTAGTTGTGAATTGAAAAAAGAAGCGGCGCTGTCTGATTGAGTGTCTGAAGAGGTGATTCAAACCACGCACTATCGACGGCTATGTTTTTCTCCTGGACACTTTTCAGTGGAAGCAGGTTGAGCGGATATAAGGAATCCACTTTAGTAAAATCGGTTATGGATTTTTGGAAATCTGAAATGATCCATGCGACAGGTGATCCTTCTTCACGTGCGAAAGATTGTTTTTGTCTGCCTGTGACTACGGATAATGGTTTAACCTCAGGTGTGAATTCCATTTCTTCCAGTCTCAGCAGGGCTTCATCTCTGCTGATCCAAAGATTCTGAGAAGGTGACAATTCATGCCCCAGGATCTGGAAATGATCTTCCTGTCCGTAGCCCATAATGATTTCTTTAGCTTTTTGGCGGGAGCGGTCGAAAAGGGACAAGTCCTGGCCAAAAGACTGCATGGAATATGAATTATCTACAAAAATGCTGACATCGTGAATACCTTCTTTTTGGGCCTCATTGACGGGAATATAGGGCTGGGCAAAAGCCAGGATCATGAAAGCAAAGACTAAAAGTCTGGACAGGAGGATTAAAAGATTCCGCAGCCGGTTGCGGGCGGAGGTCTCTTCCTTTACTTCACGAAGGAAACGTAAACTGCTGAAATAGATCTTCTTATACCGCCTGAAATAGAAAAGATGCAGGACAATTGGTATAGAAAGTGCTGTTAATGCCCAGAGAAAAGGAGGATATAAAAACTGCATCGTGGTGCCAAAGATATCTACTAGAATCAATTGAAATAGAAAAGCCTGCATACACACTGGAATGCAGGCTTTTGTCAGAGCGTAAAACGGTGAAAAACATGAAAAATTTTGCGGGTTTAGATAAATAAAAAAGCCGGCCTGATCAGGCCGGCTTTCATTAAAGCATTAATGAACAATTAATTCTTCATGACCCTTGCTGTCGCGATAAGCTTGCCTTGCTTATCATAAGCGCCGACCATATATATACCAGAGGCATAGCCGCTGACATTCATCATAGCGATATCCTGGTTTTCAGCTTTCATATCCAGGACTCTTTGTCCCAATATATTGAATAGTCTAAAATGGACCGCGGCACCCGGATTCCGGATGTAGAGCATCTGATCCACAGGGTTTGGCGAAATTTCCAATGTCTTAATGGTTGGCGTAAACAGACCATCACATATTGCCGTACTTGGTTCAAAACGGAGATTGTCAAGTAGATATGTGACCTCATCAGGAGAGTCGACACCACCATTCGGGAAGATGCATACACGCCTGTGATCTGAACATACCTCTGTAGAGAAATCAGCCGTAAGCGTTTCCCAACTTCCGGCAACAGTATTATTAACCCAGACTTCAACTGCAGGACTGGAGCCACCTTCGAGCTTTAACAGGAAGGGCACTCCTGTCTCAGGACTATTGACATCCACTTTGAATATATTGAATGGATTGAGATCAATACTACCGCCAAAATCAACACATAGTGCTGCAAATGAATCGTGAGCAGGATCAAGATAAGCACCTACTTTTTCGGAATGATCTGCAGCATCGGGATCCGGATTGTCCATGATCATTATTCTGTCGGCGCCTGCACCAAATGGATAATTACGCTGACATTCAAAATCATTGACCATACTGATATTCGGGTCTGGTACGACACCTTCGCAGGAGCATACGACCTCGCTGAGTTTTAAAGCGGCATATGACCTGGGGCTGAAAAACCACATTGCTGTATCGATATACCGGTTTGCCTTTTCGAGAGACATATCCGGATTGGTCGCAAGTGCCACTTCATGAATTGATTTCGTAGGATCGAGTGGATAAGGACGAGTCTTCCAGAATGTAGAATCCCAATATTCCCAAGGGCCTGTCTGTGCACCGGGGAGATTGATCGCCCAGAGATGCTCCTGATTGAAATTATTAGCATCATTGCGAATGGCTTCAGATACCGGATCATCATATGTTCGCTTATTCAATGGATTATTGATGCCCAGTGAATTGGCTTTCTCAATCATACATGCTGAACCACCGATATTGACCACAAATATACCCGTACCGGCTCCTGCAAATACCGGAAGATCGCAATTGATCTCACCTGTGATCGGATCAATACCAAATGGTGTCGTAGGATGTGAAACTGTTCCTGCGGCAACAAGCGGAACTGAATTGCCATCAGCCATCCATGAAGAATCGCCTACAGCACCGTCAAGACCGAATACAAATTTGAAATCATCTCTGTAGCCGACATGATTAGGAATATTGATAGCACCGGGTTTGATGCCATGCAGATCGCCTACAAGCAATGTGTCGATAAAAGGAACACCGGTCACAGGATCTCTGAACTTGTCGATATAGATTTCCTCCTGTGAAAGGACAGCAGCGTTGAAACCAACAAAGCCTCCCGTACCAACTCCAAAAATAGCTACACGGTCAGGGTCGATTTTATATGGATTGCCAAAATCATCCACTGTTTTATTCATATACCGTATAAAAGCATACATATCCTGAATCGATCGGTAAGCCGCATTGATAATGGTCGAACGACGAACAATATCAGTTGCTGCAATTGGATTCCAGCCTTTACGATATTGGATAGCCGCTGCGACATAGCCTTGTTTTGCCAGTCGTTCGCAGATCTGCACATTGGCATAATCATCCTTATCTCCCGTAGGGGCTACAAAGCCTCGTGGCAGGAAGGTACCTGTATGCAATACGACTGCGAGTGGACGGGATGTGCAGGTGTCGCCGGCAGGCATATAGAGATCAAACCGTAGTGTGTCTGCTGCCGGAGAGCCCGTGACCACAGTGATGTTGACACTATAAATCTGATCAGAGATTTTTACAACTTCAGGAAATACTTCGTCGAGGTAACGAACAGGCGGAATTACTTTTTCCATCCGAAGATTATCGATGAGATATGTTTCTTCAGCCGGAGTATCCACACCACCATTTGGGAACATACATACTCGGGTATGATCTGCTAATGCCTGTGATGAAAAATCGGCTGTGAGTGTCTCCCAATTTCCGGCGACAGTATTACTCGTCCATACTTCATAGCCCGGACTTGTTCCACCTTCAAGTTTTAACAGGAAGGGGACACCGGCTTCAGGACTATTGACATCAACCTTGAACTGATTGAATGTGGAAAGATCCACACTGCCGCCAAAATTAACGCAAAGTGCTGCGAAGGAATCATGAGCGGGATCAAGATAAGCGCCTACTTTTTCGGAGCTGTTTACGGCATCAGGATCAGGATTGTCCATGATCATCAGTTTGTCATTTCCTGCGCCAAAGTCATAATTGCGTTGGCATTCAAAATCATTAATTAAAAAAATGCCCGGATCAGGAACAACGCCATTGCAGGAACATACGATCTCATTAAGTTTCAAAGCAGCGAAAGCTCTGGGGCTAAAGAACCATAGAGCGGTGTCGATATAGCGGTTAGCTTTATCAAGAGACATATCAGGATTTGTAGAAAGAGCAACCTGATGGATCGATAGTGCAGGATTGAGTGGATAAGGACGTGTTTTCCAGAATGTAGAATCCCAGTATTCCCATGGACCTGTCTGTGCGCCGGGTAGGTTGATTGCCCAGAGATGTTCCTGTCCAAAATTATTTGCATCATTTCGGATAGCTTCAGAGACAGCATCATCGTAGGGTAATTTGTTTAATGGATTATTGATGCCGAGTGCATTGGCTTTATTTATCATGCAGGCTGAACCACCAATATTGACAACAAAAATGCCTGTACCGGCACCCGCAAAGACAGGAAGTTCACAATTGATCTCGCCTGTGATTGGATCTATGCCAAAGGGTGTCGTAGGATGCGTGACAGTCCCTGCAGCGACAAGCGGAACAGATTTGCCATCTTCCAACCATGAAGAATCACCGACTGCACCATCAAGTCCGAAGACAAATTGAAAATCGTCCCTGTATCCGACGTGGTTAGGGATATTGATAGCGCCGGCTTTGAGACCATGAAGATCACCTACAAGATTGGTGTCGATAAAAGGAACACCGGTCACAGGATCTCTAAACTTGTCGATATAGATTTCTTCCTGCGAAAGTACGGCAGCATTGAAACCTACAAATCCACCGGTACCAACTCCAAATATCGCTACGCGATTAGGATCAATATTGTATGGATTGCCAAAATCATCAACTGTTTTATTCATATACCTGATGAAGGCATACATGTCCTGGATAGAACGATAAGCAGCGTTGATGATCGTCGACCGACGAACAATATCCGTGGCAGCAACAGGATTCCAGCCCTTCCGATATTGAATAGCGGCAGCTACATAGCCTTGTTTGGCTAATCTTTCGCAAATCTGCACATTGGCATAATCATCTTTATCACCCGTAGGGGCGACAAAACCACGAGGCAAAAATGTGCCTGTGTGTAATACAACTGCCAGTGGGCGTGAAGTACAGTTATCTCCGGCAGGCATGTACAGATCGAAACGAAGTGTGTCTGCAGCAGGAGTACCTGTGACTACAGTAATATTGATACTGTAGATTTGGTTTTGGACCTTCACTACATCTGTAAAGACCTCATCCAGATACCGTGTGCCTTGCGCGGACAGCATCTGAGAGAGGAATGTAATGAATGTCAATAGTGTAAAAATTTTTCTCATATTCAACAGTTTTGGTTTGTTAAGACTTAGATTCATAAAGAAAAGAAATATATGCAAGACGTCCTACACGCGGACCGCCATATGTCTGGAATTGTTTTTTATTAAGCAAATTAGATGCGCCTATTTTTATCGTTAACCCTAATCGCTCTGCTTCCCAGTTGACCTGGGCATCAACCAGATCATAGGTAGGTATCTCACCTGTGAATTGAGGTGAACCTTCGAAAAGGAATCCTTCGATCCATTTGTAATTGACATTGAAACCAATATGCTTAATCTGGTTGCCAAATATACTGATGGGCATATTCTGTCCTGAAAGGCCTATGTTAAATTTATTTTCAGGTGTATTAAAGGCGGGAATGATAGGATCTTCTGTCCCTTTTTTATTGAGCACGTTCCATGAATAATTACCTGAAAGACTATAATAAGTTCCTAAAAAATAATTGCCACCTACGTTGATGCCCTGGGTGGTCACTTCTGTCTGTGCATTGGAAGACACGCGGTAAACCCGGGTACCAACTGGGAAATTAATAGCATTGAAACCTGAGCGGATACCAATTTTATAGCCAATGAAATCTTTATACCAGCTATAATAGTATCCTGCATCCAAATAAAGTTTTTGAAAAAGCAAAGTCCGATAACCCAATTCTATAGATTTTACTTTTTCGGGTTGGATCGCAGGTTCATCAAATGATACTAAAGTGTCCCGATTGAGTGTATTGAGGTAGTCGATAAATGATTCCGGAGTGTATAGATTTTTATATCCTTTTATATTTCCAAGGAGTTGGGCTCTTCCCACGTCGAGATTGAGGTATTGATCTGAGAGGGTCGGGTTGCGCACGGCTGAAGAAAAGGAGAGTCGAAAAGTATTGTTGAAATCGGGCGTAAATACAAATGATGCAGCAGGGGAGAGCACCATATCAAAATTTTCATTTTTGTCCATTCGGACAGTTGCATTTAGTTTGAGTTTTGTAGGAATGAGTTTTTTCTCGAGGCCTCCATAAATTCCGAATTCACGATTCGTGATTTTTACCCCCATGGTATCACTGAAAATAGTCCCTCTTGAATCCGGGTTGTATTGTCTGTAATTACCACCTACTGTATAGTCGGCAAATCTTGATTCAATGTGGTATTCACCCTGAATATGTACAAGTCCTGATTTGTCATAAAATCTCGTTCCCGGGTTATTTGGATCATTTGAGAAATTGTGTGTGATGATAGCAAACATAGAATCGAAGCGCGCAGTACCTGGCTCAAAGAAGGGTAAGTTTGGTTTAGTCGGAGATTTTTTGTTGGCATAGATCTGAGCCTGAGCGTGCAACATTGTCAACAATGAATTATTGTCATTAAGCACTTTTTCCTGCTGGTCAAAATTGAAAGGAAAACCAGATGGATAACCTTCAAGCTTTTTTACTTGTTGTTTATTATACGTTTGCCAGAATTGAATATAATCTGTGTTCCAGTCATCATTCAATTTAGCAGACGATTGTAAACGTAGAGCCGTTGCATACGCATCAAATGTTTTACCTGCATCTTCCTGGGTGATATAAGCTCTCAGAAAGAATTTTTTATCCTGTTTTATCTCCAGTTTTCCTTGCCAGAAAAATATATCATCAAGTCTGAATCTGTTTTCACCCTGATACACAGTGGTGCCCGAACCAAAGTTAAAGCCACCATTGATTTGTATATCCGGTGTAATTTTATAAAACAGGCCTACATTTCCTTTATAGTTTTGGGTATTGTAATTCACAAGATCGGTTTCAGCATAGCCCCGCCTGTTGAAGTTTAAGAGTCCGGGATAATCAATGCGTTCTATGCTACCCGTAAATGACTGTCCAGATACTTGTTCATCGCCATACACATTGACAGCATCATATCCTCCGGGATTTGTTTCATCCGTGGCGGACTGTGAAGTCGGGGCAAGATTTGTAGCTTCCCAATCATGGGCTTTCATGTAGGCACCATTGATTTTGAACGCAAATTTGTCCTGGCCTTTAGCGTTTTTAAAAACCTTTGCAAAACGCAGTTCGCCTTTGAAAAGATCTCTTTCTCCGACCTTGATGTCTGCTGAAAAACCAGGATGTAAAAAAGGATCCTTCGTCTGAATGTCAATAACGCCGTTGAAAGCATTCGGGCCATAAAAAGCTGAACTTGCTCCCTGTATCAGATCTACCTTAAGCACATCCAGTTCAGGAGCCCCAAGAAAATTACCAAGTGAAAAATTGAGACCTGGTGATTGGTTGTCCACGCCATCGATGATCTGAAGTGAACGGACAGGACTAGTACTGTTGAAACCTCTTGTGTTGATCACAGTAAATCCCATGCTGGCTGTGGTCAGATCTACACCCTTCAACGACCCAAGGCCTTCATAAAAATCATTGGACGTTGTTTGTTTTATGGCCAGCAGGTCAATGGATTCAATGGTGAGGGGTGATTCTCGCCGCTTGTCTGAAATCCGGCTACCGACCACATTGATGGTCTCGAAAAGAATGGGGGAGGACTCCAGTTCAATCTTTATTTTTTCCTTTGGATCCGTGACCACGTAGGTCACTGTTTGATATCCGGTGAGGACAAATTCAAGTGTGACCGGGATCTGACTGACCTTGATTTGAAAAGAACCATCCCATTCTGTGGCTGTACCGGTCAAAGTTCCGGATACGATTACATTTGCGCCGATCATTGCTTCACCTGTGCTCTTATCTATCACCTCCCCTCGAAGGACTTCCTGAGCATTTATATGATGGAAGCATACGAAAAAGAGGACACATACCATGAGGGTGGATTTTATCATTCTTATCATGCAGGAGTTGAGTTAATGTTTGAAAAATAATTATTTCTACCGATCAGGCAAAGCATATATAGATGTGAATTGGAGATCGGGAGCAAAGTGTATTCATCTTTTACATATAGGTTTTGCTTTCTCGTAATAAAATAGAAAACTTTGCCTAAACACTAATGTGGATAAAATGGTACTCATGATGAAGCAAGGATCAAATAAGCTAGAGAGGGATTGAAAGTTTAAAGGTTACTTTCAATTTAGAAGATTAGCGTATTGATTCAGCCTTTTAATGATTCAGCCTTTTTTCTATAGGATTAACCCAAGACGCCGGGCATGAGAAAGGTAAGATTAATTTTGCATTCAGGGTATATCTTGAGAATTCCGACTGGAAATAGAATTTCGGGATAGAAACCAGAGAACATAGAGCATAGGGAATAGGGAATAGGGAATAGGGAATAGAGCATATGGCATATGGCATATGGCATAGGGCAATGAGCGGAGAGCTGAGTGCAGTGAGCAAAGGGGTGGTACACGAAAGTTTTATCTACTTAATCATTCAGGACACGGGAGTGACCTGAGAAGCAATGTATCTACATCGAATTAGACAACTTTGGAAATAAAAGTTAAGAAGTGGAAAATTTAGGGTCCTCTATGGGGGATTTAGGGGTCAAACCCGATCTGCACATCGTCTCATTTGGAGTCCCATATCCTGCCAATTATGGTGGAGCAATCGATGTATGGAACAGGGTCAGGGCTCTTCATCAGCAGGGCCTCAGGATAATGCTGCATTGTTTTGTTTATGGTTCGTTCAGACCTCATGATGCCATCAAGGAAGTTGTAGATGAGGTACACTATTATCCTCGGATTGCATGGCCTGCCATTCTGTCTCCCGGCCAACCCTACATCGTGGCTTCACGACGAAATCCACTATTGCTGGCAAGGTTAAGGAAGGATCGCGCACCTATCCTTTTTGAAGGGATTCATACCACGGGGTATGTGGACGAATTGAAAGACAGGAAGTTGCTGTTGAGGGCTCACAATATCGAACATCAATATTATGCAGGTCTGGCCAGAGACAGTAAGCGCTTTGCCTATCTGTTTTTCCAGCGCGAAGCGTTAGCCCTCGAACGCTACGAAAATAATAAAGCAAGCTCTTTTAATGCTGTATTTGCGATATCAAAGGAGGATAAAGCGTGGTATGATGCCAAAGGGAGTAATTGCATTTTTTCCCCTGTTTTTCACGGTTTTGAAGCCATGAATGTTCCTTCAGGACATGGGAAATACCTTCTTTACCAGGGAGATCTTTCTGTGGAAATCAACCAGAAATCACTTTTGGAAGTGCTTAAATACATTCCCCCGGAGGATGATTACCCCTTAGTCGTTGCCGGCAAATCGGGCGATCAGGGTTTTGAGCAAAAACTGATGAAATATCCCAACATTCAACGGGAAATTGATGTTACCAGTGATAGAATGTCTGAATTGATCAGGGATGCACAGATTATAATCATTCATAGCAGACATCCTGCGGGCATGAAAGTGAAGATTTTCCCGGCTTTATACCAGGGAAGATTTATTGCCGCCAATGAAAACAGCTTAACACATACTTATCTGGATAAAGCGTTGCATATTTACCCTCTCGTTCAAAATTTGGGATCTCTCTTAAAAAAGCTCTGGCCTCTGGAGTTTTCTCCGTCTCATCAAGCCGAACGCGCGTCAATTCTTTCTCAACTTCCTTCAGACCAGGAAAAAGCGAAGGAAATCATAAAATACTTGTGACCACAATGCCGCAACTGACTAATATCGAAAATGAATATGCAGGACTGATCAAGGATGATTCCTTGTCACCGGGCCTTATCGCTATTCGGGATAAAGTAACGCAAGAGCAACGGATATCTGATGAGGATGCCCTGCTGCTATTTGAAAGTGCACCATTAGCTTTTCTGAGTGTATTGGCTGATACCGTACGTACAAGATTGAATGGCAACAAAACTTTTTTCAACCGAAATTTCCATATCGAGCCGACTAATGTTTGTATCTACGATTGCAAATTTTGTTCGTATTCGCGGTTGATCAAAAATCGTGGAGAAGGATGGGAATATTCGATGGAGGATATGCTGAATATTGTCAAATCCTATGATGGTAAGCCTGTCACAGAAGTACATATTGTCGGAGGTGTGATGCCTCAGTATGATCTTGATTTTTATTGTACCCTTTTCAGAAAGATAAAAGACCATCGTCCTGATCTTCATGTAAAAGCGTTGACACCGGTCGAGTATCATTATATTTTTAAAAAAGCGAAAGTGACATATGAGGAGGGGATGAAAAGAATACTCGAATCAGGTCTGGACAGCATACCCGGTGGTGGTGCTGAAATATTTCATCCTGAGATCAGAGAGCAGATAGCTGCAGATAAGTGCAATGCTGATCAATGGCTTCGGATCCATGAAATCTGGCATGAGTTGGGAAAGAAATCGAATGCTACCATTTTATACGGACACATTGAACAATATACACATCGTGTAGATCACATGCGACGTCTTCGTGAACTCCAGGATCGTACTGGCGGATTCCAAACTTTTATTCCGCTTAAGTTCAGGAATAAAGACAATCAGATGTCACATCTCGAGGAAACGACGGTGATAGAGGATCTGAAAAATTATGCAATCAGCCGGATCTATCTTGACAATTTCCCGCATGTCAAAGCTTACTGGCCAATGCTTGGCCGGTCGATGGCGCAGGTCGCGATGAGCTTTGGCGTCGATGATCTGGATGGTACCATCGATGACACGACTAAAATATATAGCATGGCGGGGGCTGAAGAACAGAAACCTGCGATGAGTACCTATGATTTGGTCACACTGATCAAAAATGCTGGGCGTACACCGATCGAGAGAGATACATTATATCACGAATTGAAGGACTGGAGTGATCATTCGTTTGAAGAGGACACGGCATATCGTGGTTATGTAGAGCTGCCCATATTAAATTGAAACGTACATTATGAAATATCGTATTGCCCTGGTTGATTATCTCAACGCTTTGCCATTTTCTGAAGGATTAAGATTGAGCGGCATTGAAAATGAAATGGAAGTGCATCGCGTCAATCCCGCGCAATGTGCCGTATTATTCAAGGAGGGACTTGTTGACATCAGTTTGTGTCCTGTCGGCGCACTGGAAGATATGCCTGAGCATGTAGTTGTAGGTGATTATTGTATTGGTGCCGATGGAGATGTGGATACTGTAGTGTTACTTAGTCACGTGCCGATACATAAAATTGAAAAAGTAAGATTGGATGAACATTCCAGGACGTCCAATAAGCTTGTGCAGATATTGGCTGACAGATATTGGCAGACGAACTGGAAATATTATTTTGATGAAAATGAAAAACAACCATTGTCCTGTGTGATGATTGGTGACAAAGTATTTGATCAAAAGAAAAATTATCCCTTTCGCAATGATTTGGCAGGAGAGTGGAAAGCAATGACAGGTTTGCCAATGGTCTTTGCTGTATGGATCGCGAAACCGGGTATTCCGGTTGAGATCATTCAAAAGTTAGACAATGCATTCAAACTAGGACTTGATTTTATACGTACGCCTGAATGTTTGTTGCCTGAAAATCAAAAAAAATATTTGCTGAATAATATTTCATATTCATTTGACCGACGAAAGAAAGAGGCGATGCAATTGTATTTGCAATATGCGGAATCACTTGAGTCTGCGCCGAGCCTATAATCAGGCCTTAAAATAAACCGACAATCCAGACACCCGGTGCAGGACATTATTTCCAGGTGTTTTTCTATGTTTATTATGGGCTGCTGAGGTGAATATATTTTTCAATAAATATGGTTTTCCAGTTGGAATTGAGTAATATTTTTTTAATGAAGGTGCAGGACTGAAACCCTTATAAATGCTGTGTTATAAACATTAAGTTATAGTTTATAACTGAAGATTAAATGATCCAATTGCACAAAATCTATCAAGTATACTCAATCCAGGATACCATTCACCCACCGTTTATAAACTATTGCTCAATAACCAATATCTTGTCCTGCCACTCAAAAACATTAACCGTTCACCCATGTTAATCGAAGCTTTTCCATATGGTCTCCACCCGAATGACCTCGATGCAGTCGCTCATGAGTTGCAGAAAGGAAGGGTAGGTATTGTTCCGACTGATTCCGTATATGCATTCTGTTGTTTGTCAGATCAAAAAGCAGGTTTTGAATCGATCTGTGCATTGAAACATATTGATCCTAAAGATGCATTGATGAGCATTGTCTGCAAGGACATGAGCCAGGCATCGGAATATTTTATTCAATGGCCGACACCGGTATTCAGAATGTTGAATAAGAATCTTCCAGGACCTTTTACATTTATTCTTCAGTCAGGACATCGTGCGCCTTCTTTCCTTAAAAACAAAAGAAAAACATTGGGGCTGCGTATTTCTCAGCATCCGGTGGTCAGGTCGATCATGACTAAAATGGATATGCCATTGATCGTCAGTTCAGTCCTCAATGATGATGATACCGAAGAATTTTTCACGGATTCAGATTTGCTGATCGGTCGGTATGAAAAAAATGTAGGTTTTATGGTCATCGATGAAGGTTGTGTCCAGGAACCATCAACAGTAGTGGATCTGACCGGGGATGAACCAGTGATTATACGGCAGAGTACACACGAACTGAAATTGTGAAGATGTCTGATCATCAGAAATATGAGATGACCAGAAAAATAAGGTAAACACCCACGCTCAGGGCGAATCCGAACATAAGTACCTGGTAAGCATAGGACAAGAGATTATATTTCCTCTTCAGGATGATTCCCTGGTTGTGCAGATCGATGAGCATCTGCTCATATATTTCATCGCTTGATTTCATGAGCTCATTCATTCTTGCCACATACGCTTCCTGGCTATAATTGGCGATCACACCAAAGAATAACAAACTCGATTTCTGAGCTACCGTATTCGGATCCCATTTGTTAATCAATTTAGGCCGCGCAGCCTGTATGGCCAGAATCATAGAAATAAGGCAGGTCAGGAGGATTAAAGCTAAAGGGATGCTTAACTGGAAACCATACATGTCGATTTTGTCTGATGCGGCCGTAAATCCCGTTAAGGCTACCAATCCAGAAATGATCATCGTGCTTACGCTGATGATGATATTGGCTTTGTAGTCTGCGACCTGAATCAGCTTACTTTGATGAGAATAAGTGACCCTAAAAAGAGTTTCTTTTCCTCGAGAGGTTTGTTTTTTGATTTTCCCTTCTTCTTCCATTGGGCTAAATGTATCTATTTTTCACACGATGCTGCTCACAAGAAAAAAGATCATAAGGTAAATCCACATCACATCGATGAAGTGCCAATACCACGCTGTGTGTTTGAGCCTCGTCTTTTGATCGTCATTCAGAAAATACAGGACAGAATTTCCTTCTTTACCTGAAACATAGAGAGGTAATAATATTCTGATCAGGAATGGTATTCCTGCTGCAACATGAAGAAAGTGGAGAATGGAGATGGCATACAAATAGCCATGTGCTCCTGAAGAACCCGGGGCAATGTGTTGGGCTAAAAGATGATTCCATGCAATAGTCTGAAGAACGAGGAATAGTAATGTCGCGCCGATCGTCAGGAGGCCCCAGTTCAGGATTTGTTTTTCGTCACGCTGATTAAAGTATTTCCTGCATTTCTGAATGCAAAAGCTGCTGGAAGCGAGAATAAAGGTATTGAAGACAAAGAGCCAGGGTACCCTGATGCTATCCATCCCTTTATCAATACGAGAGTACAAATATGCTATGCTCAATGCGCTGAAAAGTGCTGTGATTCCCATCAATATCAATACCATGATGATAGATGAAGGCGGTACTGAATAGGCTCTCTGGTTGTAGGATTTAGTCATAACAAATGTCAACTCTTCAGTGTTAATATCACGTATCAGGCAATGGCCGACAGAATAATAGTGTAGCTTACCTTAAATTTGAAATAGTTTAGACGTGGTGAAGTTAAATTTTCCGGAGATAAAAATAATTGAACCACATAGAAACTTAAGGAAGCCACTGAAAAAATTCATCCCTGAGGTCATCAATACCAAATGGAAAGCCATGGGGAGTAAAAAATTCAAATTTCCTAAATGACTTCATATGTGCGTTAAGCGTTTAAGTGGTAAACAGGAATAAAGAAATTATCATAATGAAAAATATAAAATACATCCTTCTTGTTTTTTTAACGCTCTACATATTCCGTGTTCAGGCACAGGAACGATTTGATGTTGGCGTCAATGTGGGTGGAACCGAGCGGACAATGCCATGGACTGGCGGTTATAATGCTCCCCAATTCTCAAATATTGATCTCAACCGGGACGGCATCACGGATATGATCAGTTTTGACAGACAGGGCGATATTCTTATTCCGTACATTCATTTACCTGCGTCAGGCCGGTGGATTGTAGATTGGGATTACAAATCTATTTTTCCAAAGCTTGTTGATTGGGTGTTGGTTGTTGATTACAATCAGGATGGGGTGGAAGATTTATTTACCAGTTCATCTGAGACAGGGATTGCGGGTATTTCAGTTTATAAAGGATCGTATGTTGATGGGCATTGGTCATTTACACTTCAACATGACAGAGATAAAGATTATCTGCAGATTTCTGTTCAAAACCTGCTTACTAATTTATATGTCTCCTGGGATGATATACCTGCGGTCACGGATATTGATGGTGATGGCGATATTGATATACTTGCATTTGAACCTGGGGGCAGTTACATCAATTATTACATCAATCAGTCCGTTGAAAACGGATGGGGTAGTGATTCGATCAGGTACAAATTGGATGATTTATGTTGGGGAAAAATTCTGGAGAATGAACTCAACCAGGAAGTTTATCTGAGTAACAATCCTGATGTTTGTTCGGATGGACACTTTACGGGTGAGGATCCACTGGTGCCACGGCATTCAGGAAGCACTACTTTAGCGCTTGATGTGGATGATGATGGAGACAAGGATATTTTCATCGGCGATATTTCTTCAAGGCATATCGTTTTTGGATTGAATGGATTGAATGCTCAGGAATCGTGGATCGTGGCACAGGATGCAATGTTTCCTGCGCAGGACACAGTGATTGACTTGCCTTATTTTTTAGGAGCGTATAGTGTTCAGTTGGATGATGATCCTGAGCCTGAGCTTCTCGTCGCTGTCAATAGCAGGGCATTGACTGAAGACAGAAAAAGTGTGTGGCGATATGATGATGATCCATCTCCTGGTCCGTTAAATTATAAGCTTACTGAAAAAGGAGCCTTTCAGAATCAGATGATTGATCTTGGGTCGAATAGCAGGCCGACAGTCGCGGATATTGATGGTGATGGGTTGGAGGATTTATTGATTGGCGGATATCATTATACAGATGGACCTACGACCAGAATCCCTTCGATATGGTATTTCCGAAATACGGGGACACTTCATTCCCCTTATTTTGAATTACAGACGGATGACTTTTTGAACATGAGTCAGTTTGCCGGTTTTCCAACCTTTGATTTCGCGCCTGCATTTGGTGATATAGATGGAAATGGGACGATCGATTTGATTGTAGGTGAGCAGAATGGAAAGTTATTTTTTTATAAAAATAATTCACATCAAGGGCAACCTATGAGTTTTGATCCTCCGGTATATCCATATATGAATATCAGTGTTGGCGTATCATCAGCACCTCAGATTGCGGATATCAATGGAGATGGATTAGGTGATCTGATCATAGGTGAGCGAACCGGAAATGCTGACGTCAATGGACGATGCAGTAATCTTAATTACTTTGAAAATCTCGGTACGACAGGAAATGCTGTTTTTAATTCTGATCTCAATACACCTCCGAATACAGCATGTTATGGACGCGTATTATTTGATTTACAGCCCGGGCTGCCGCAGTATAGTGCGCCTTATATATTCGTTTCAAAAGATGGCGTGGAGTTAATGGCTGGTGGTGATCCCGGCAAGCTTTATTTGTATGGAGATCTTGAAGCCGGAAAAACAGGATCACTCACGCTTATCGAAAATGAATTTGGTGGTTTTGAGTTTGGCAATCGCAGTGCTCCTGCATTAGCTGATCTTGATCATGACGGAACATTTGAATTGCTGGCAGGTAATCAGCGAGGTGGTGTAGAATTGTTTCACACGAATATTCTTGTGGGGACTACAGCAGTTGTGCAACCATCAGATAATCCGGACAAACCTTATCAGATCATGTATTCTAATACAGGACATATAGTAGAAGTCGCCTGGAAAAATGGTGTGCCCGGAAAAATCGAATTATTTGATGCTATCGGAAGAATTTTAAATAGCGATGTTGGTCAGGAGGATATAATTCAGTCTATAAATCTTGAACCGTTTCCAATGGGCATTTATTTTGTCAGACTTCAACTTGGCAAAAAGACCTGGGTGGAGAAGATTGCGAATAATAAATACTAAATCTTCTTTTTTACACAAAATTGAAATTTACTGACGATGATTTTCGTTTCGCAAATCTGAAATTTGCTGACGCACAAATGCGCCGTTAAGCTTAGGCACAGCCTAAGCTTAACGTTTTATCTATTTGATGCAAATTTTGTTTGCATCAAATATTATGATTTTGGTATAATACATAAATGAAAATCGGTAAGGTTGGATCAGACAACGATTATTTATTTAGCAAGTAAGCAGGTCGAAATTTAGTTTACATCTGCACTCGCATTACAATGTTGGTCTTTACCGGAACATAAATTGTGTTTTACAAATGCAAATTTATTTTGCATTTGTATAGCATGACATCGTTAAGCTTAGGCTGTGCCTAAGCTTTCGCGTCAGCAAAACTCCGTTTTGCGATCAGGGGAGTCCCTCTTTTCCGACCTAACGGATTTGGGCAAAATCCGACCCGTTTACAAACGTTTACGAAACGATTCCGATCTGACCTTTTTTTATCCGGATTAATCTGATTAAGTTTGTTTCATATCAAGACTCCCTTTATTTATGCCCGGAAAATCATTCCTTATTGGCTCTTTTTTTTGCCTTCTTATTCTAAAGAGCTTTGCCCAAACCAACGATTCAACTTCCGTATTCACGATCAGTGGTTATGTCGATGCCTATTATGCTTATGACACTGATTCGGTAGGACTGGGTAACTTCCAGAAATTCCCCTCTGTATCTCCAAGAAGCGAGGAATTCGGACTTAATATCGCGATGTTGAGTGTACAGTATGAAGCCAAAAAAATTCGAGGGATAGTGACCTTGCAGTTTGGGGATATCCCTAAGTCATCATGGTCCTCCACATTCAACAATATCATGGAGGCTCATGCAGGAATCCGGCTGGTTAAAAATCTTTGGCTTGATGCCGGTTTGTTCAGAACCCATTTTGGCACCGAAGGATTACTGCCGAAGGAAAATCTACTCAGTTCTCTTTCTTTTGGAACTTTTTTTGAACCCTTTTATGAAGCAGGTGCCAGGTTGAATTATACGCCCGGGAATAAATTTGCGATCAGTATTTATGGGCTCAATGGCTATAATATCTATGAAGAGACGAATTCAAAAAAATCATTGGGTATGTTGATCACATACGCCACTGATGAATATGGAAATATCGGATACAGTAATTATTTAGGCGATGACAATACAATTCCAAATGGAGAATCCAAATTTCGATTTCATCAGAATTTATTTCTAAATCAGCAGGCAGGTCATTTGAAAATGCAATTTGGAGTTGATTATTGCATTCAACTTCATTCAGGCATTATGAATCCTTCGCAAGAGGCTACCATGTATAGCGGATTAGGGAGTCTCAAATATCAATTCACCAAAACGTTTGCCATTGCAGCGCGGGGTGAAATTTTTAATGACCCGGATGGAATCATGTCAGGTCTTATCCTGGACACTCAGAACAAGATCACAGGACTTAAATGTTGGGGTATTACGGGTGGGATGGAGATAAAGCCAACTGAAAATTCATATTTCAGAATTGAGGGGAGAAAATTGGAGATGAACAAAGATCAGATTCTATTTTATTGGGATGGAAAAAACAGATCTGATCGATTGGAGATATCAGCCAATGTCGGTGTGTCTTTTTAAACATTGAAACAAAACAAACTCACTAAATACTAAAGATCATGTTTGATACCGGAATTACAGGCTTTATGTTGCTCGCGACAAGCCTTGTCATGTTGATGACACCTGGATTGGCTTTTTTTTATGGTGGACTGGCCGGAAAAAGAAATATCCTGGGCATTATGATTCAAAGTTTTGTATCGATGGGTATCACGACGATCATGTGGTTTATATGTGGCTATTCATTATGTTTTAGTGGAGATA
Organism: Chitinophagales bacterium; assembly: GCA_038252065.1. Classification (GTDB taxonomy): domain Bacteria; phylum Bacteroidota; class Bacteroidia; order Chitinophagales; family Saprospiraceae; genus Opimibacter. Next base: position 51,353 of record JBBSAQ010000018.1, on the reverse strand, counting down.
CCATGGGCGGACTCATCGGAGATCTCAATAAAGTATTTATGCATGGTGTAGATTTGAATTCCCCATTTCCGGGAAATCCGAAATTGCCGGAGTTTGTATTTATGGCCTATCAGATGATGTTTGCGATCATCACGCCTGCATTGATCACAGGCGCTTTTGTCAATCGGGTGACATTCAAGTCCTATCTCATTTTTCTTGTATTCTGGCAATTGCTAGTATACTATCCTTTTGCACACATGGTGTGGGGAGGAGGCCTGCTGGCTAAATGGGGTGTCCTGGATTTTGCAGGAGGAATAGTAGTTCATGCCATAGCAGGTTTTGCTGCATTGGCTTCAGTGATCTATGTTGGGAAGCGAAGAGATAAAGAATCTGCTCCAAATAGTATTCCACTGATTGCTATCGGAACAGGTTTGTTGTGGTTTGGATGGTATGGATTTAATGCGGGGAGTGCATTGGATGTCAATGCTATCACAGGACTTGCATTTCTGAATACAGATGTGGCCGCTTCTTTTGCAGCTATCACCTGGCTTGTGATCGAATGGTATTTGGTGAAGAAACCCAAGTTCGTAGGCTTACTTACCGGTGCAGTTGCGGGATTAGCAACCATCACTCCTGCTGCCGGATATGTTTCACTTCCTTCTGCCTGCATGATTGGGATAGGGGCAGGAATAGTTTGTTATATCGCCGTACATATGAAAAACAAAATCGGTTGGGATGATGCATTAGATGTTTGGGGAGTACATGGTGTCGGGGGTTGCCTCGGTGTTATTCTCCTAGGTGTCTTTGCTTCCAAATCGATGAATGCTGCAGGTGCTGACGGATTGATGTCCGGAGGAACAGAATTCTTTTTTAAACAATGTGCCGCTGTTATTGGAGCGTGTATCTATGGTTTTGGATTTACCTATATCATGTTGATGCTGATCAATCTGATCACACCGGTGAAGGTTTCACAAGTGGAAGAGGATATGGGATTGGATGCATCACTTCATGGAGAGAAAGCATATGATGAAGGGGTGTTGTGAGGCCGTAGAAGCGGCAGTTGCAACGGCAGTTGTAGTAGTAGTAGTAGTAGTAGTAGTAGTAGAAGAAGCAGTAGTGTTATTGAACTTGCCCCCGACAATGTTAAAAACCTAAAAGTAGGTTTTTCGAATTGATTAGTTTGAGGTCGGAGACACTCGAACGTCAGTTTTTCGTGTGTGCAAGATGAGTAATCAGATGCTGTGAATTTCTTTTTTTTCTTCTCTCGTGGAGACCGTATTATTTGGAATGCCGGTTACCCATCCACGACAGTTCGTTGCACCGCAGTGACAAGCAAACGGTTCCATATGTTCGTCAAGAAAACTTGTATAGTCTAGTGTCAGTTCTTCGCCTTTAGTAATATTTCGCAACGCCAGGACATTTAATCCCTCATAGTATGTATTCGGATCACAACTATGATTTTGAGGCGACCAGCTTCCGGGATTTATATCCCAGAGTATAAATACTTCCTTGCTGACAGGATAAGCATATTGTCTGAAGACTTCTTTTTCTTTTTCGGTCCAGTATTGATCTACATAATTGCGGGTCACTATGCGCTGTGCCATTTCTTCGCCACGGAAAATAATTTCATTTTCAGCTATGCTCTGGTTTGCATAGATACCATAGCCGGCAATCGAATTGCCGTTCATTATGTATTTCTTTTGCTTACGATGGTGACGGGCTAATCCCTCATCGATTATTTTCTTCAGAAAGCCGGCCTGTCCGATACCATCACATTTCAATATCGAATCAGCCGATCCTTCATAGCCATCCTTATAAAATACCGAACACGTGAAGTTTATTTCCAGAAAAAAGATTTCTTTTTTATCATTCATTCTGAAATCAAGCCGCGCATAACCTATACCCCCGAATCCCTTGAAAATCCGCAATGCCGCATCTTTCAATCGTTGTTCCAGAACGGGATCATCACAAGGAATATTTGCTTCAGGATGTAGTTCGGATGTTTTTAAAGAATACGTTTTAAATTGAAATCCTTTCGGAAAAACATATTCTATCGGTTTAAAAACTGTGCATGTCTTTTCATCCTCAGCATTTGCCACAAGCATCACTGTAAATTCCCTGCCGTCGATATATTCTTCAATGAGTAGCGGCCCGTATTCCTCAATGATATCAGCACATTTATGGATGAGCTCTTCTTTCGTATGGACCAATGAGGCCTGGTCAATCCCAAGACTGTCACCGGCCTTATCAGGTTTTACAAATAAAGGGTAACGAAGATGCCGGCAATCTTTGGCTATATCATCCAGTGATTCGATCAACGCAAACGCAGGTGTACTTATGCCTTCCGTATACGCTACATATTTCATCAGATCTTTTGGCGGATCATACAATATAGACGAAGGTCCGGTAAACGGGAGATTAAGCAATTCCATAAAATAAATCACCTCAATAGAAGGCACAGCCCATTCCAGGTAGCCTTCACAGAGATTTATGAATATGTCATACTTCTTTTTTTTAAGTTCCTTGAGTTGTTTGTACGTATAAAGTTTATTCAGCAATACATGATCAAATTCAGCTCCTGGCAGCAGGTGACTCAAATCTCTTGCAGGATCATAATGCTGATAATCAACACTTGAAGTAGAATAATCAGGTTGAAGAACACAAATTTTCATTTGGTAAAACGATTTAAGCTATTCAAAGAGTGTGCTCGTTTCCTTTGTGGAGTGTCTGTGTATGGCGTCATTAAGTATTTCAGCTACCAGATTTGTAAACGTATTTCCGCTGATGCGCAATATAGCACCAATTGAAGTAAAATCTTCATCTTCACTCAGTCCGCATTGTGCATTTACTTCCAATACGTACAATTGGCCGGTTTCTTTGTCCATCCGCACGTCGGCACGGGTATAACCACAACCGCGTGTAGCCACAAATGCATCCCAACTGATTTTTTTGATCTGTTCAATTAAAATAGAATCGGGCAAAGCGTATTCATAAAAATTTCCTTCATTGGGCATAGGGCTTTCATCTTCATATATTTCCCAGAGTCTGTCAAAGGATAAAAACTTCTCATCTTCAGGCAGTGAAGCGTGAAAGACTCTTTCTACGGGCGTATAGATTTTTGCATCGTTTGGATTGTCGTGCGAACCAGAGATGAGTACGGTAAACTCCGGGCCTGAAATAAATGATTCGGCCACAAGACCGTCAGCGGCTAAATTCCAACCACGGTATCCATTGAACATAAGATCGATCTGCTCTTTTAATTCCGCCTGGGTATAAACTACATTTTTGATGCCGACACCCATGCTTCCGCCTGAGATAGCAGGTTTGACGATCACCGGGGTACCCAGTTTTTCAAAGATATCATCTACGTCCGCATTTTTATCGTATATGGCTTTCCATTTTGCAGATGGAACGGAAGCAAGGTCAAAAGCCTGCTTCATCGGAATTTTGGACGTCGTGATTGTATAAAAATATTCATCTGATCCTGTATAGATCAATCCTTTTTCTTCCAGAAGACGAACCACAGACAGACCGGGTGTTCCATTGATTTCATCTCCATCGCACAGATTGAACACTACAGGCATTTTAGAGTCCGCGACTTTTTCGTTAGCTATGGTTTCAATGATTTCTGCATAGTTATGAATGGTCACTGGCTGCCATTTCCATTCTATATCCAGTTCGGCAAACGTCTTTTCATACTCGGCAATACTCTGACTGAAATCGTAGTAATAGTCAATCTTTGCATCGTTCGATTCCAGGAGCGGTGCCAGGACCCAGACTTTAATTTGTTTATACGGATTTGGAGATGGTGACGGGCTGGATTTGTCCATAAGAGACAAGGGGTGGCTACAGTGATAATTTTTGAGTTATCATTTGCCTGATAAAATCGGTGAGTTTATATTTTGAAAGCGTTTCAATCGAGAGATGCGAAGCACCGTTGATCAACTTCAGACATTCTGGCTTTCCGCAATTGCAAGCAAAAGGTTGATCCATCTCCCATTCCGTACTTGGATAGAAAAAAGTAATCTCATCACCGGGTCTTAAGGCTTTGAGGCAGGTTAATTCCATCGTTGTGGTATTGAAGAATGCAGTAGGCGCACAACTATGATTAATGTATTGCAGGAATTCCGGCATCAGCGTTATGTGTCTGTCCTGGCCGGTTTGTACAGTCAGATACGTAGCAAATGATTGGGTAATGCCGGCACTGAAGTGGCTGATGATGTCACCGGGGGAAAAGTGTACAGAGGCATTCAATGATTTTTGACCGGTAGATTTGTTTAGTAACACCTTAGCAAAACTGTGGTCGCTCAAAACTTTGGCAGCCTGCTTCGAATGTGTAGTTGTTATCATGGGATTTGGAATATGAATGATGTTTTAAAGCGTATAATGACAAAACCAAAACTGAACATCATTCTGAAAGGGGTATTTACAGTCAGTGATTTTAGAACCGTGTATCCTTTCAACTTCAGAGGGCCAGTTGCAATTGACGCCAACATAAACAATTAGATTAATATATAGTAGTCATTATAATTTTATTTACCTTTTAAAAAAAATTGAAAGGGAGAATGATCAGTTTCATCCATCACATTCAAACAGGAAAGCGTAAATTTTTCATCCTTCTTTTTTGGTTGACCACCATAGTCTTCCAAAGTTCACCCCAAAATCTTGTGCCCAATCCGGGCTTTGAAATGTTCTCTTCATGTCCAACATGGCTTAATACAGGCGTCAATTTTACAATAGACAATTGGATGTCTCGCTGGTACTGCTGATTATTTTCATTCCTGCGCACCCTTTCCTTTCAATGTCCCTATGAATTTATAGGGGTTTCAATATGCACATACCTGACAAGGCTATACCGGAATGTATTATTGGGAAGAAGGCTATCAACTCCGGGAATATATTCAGGTTCAAATAACCCAACCTCTTGAAGCAGGAGTTGGTTATAAGGTGGGGTATTGGATGAATCTTGCCAATTTAGGATGTGGGTGCAATCACGCCGGGGCACAGTAGACCAATACGCCAGTAAGTAATCCGCTGGGGATGATTCAACAAGTCAGTATGTCTGGGCAGATTTTTTCAGATACTGTCCATTGGGTATTCATATTTGATTATGGAGTTGCTGTCGGAGGAGAGCAATATTTGACAATTGGCAATTTTGCAACTTACCCCCAAACGAACCATATAGATTGTCCAAGTTCATTTGATTATACATATTACTTTGTTGATGATGCCTTTGTCGAGGCGTCATCTGCTATTCCCGTTAATTTAGATCTTGGACCTGTCGTTCAGGTTTGCGACGACTATGTCATAGATCCGGGGATAACAGAAAATGTCGTGAATAACTGGAGTAATGGTTATCATGGATCTACTTGACATATGACCACATCAGGGATATATAGTCTCACCGTGACTTATGGTTGCAATGAGTATGATACCTCGATCGAGGTTACGGTGTTCAATCCTGATCCTGTAGATATAGGGCCTCCAACACTGACTATGTGTCCGGGTGATTCCTATTCTATTTCACTTGATGATCAGCTCGGCACTTTCGAGTGGAGAGATGGTTCGACAGGAGGTGATTTTACGATCACGGAGACAGGTCTGTATTCCATCACCATGGATGACGGATGTGATATTTCATTTTTGATCCTCCATGTATTCAACATGATTTGAGACCGGATGTAGATTGGTGTAAAGGAAATCTTATTTTATTTGATGTACATCAGCCATTTCCGGCTCAAAACCTGTGGAGCACAGGAGCTACTTCTTCATCAATCAACGTTACAACACCGGGTATTTATGATGTCTCCGTCAGCACACATTGTCAGGATGCGACAGATGATCACTTGTCATGGAGAAGAAATATTTATTCCAAATGTTTTTTCACCACCTGATGATCATGTCAATGACATTTTTACGGTTTCATTTAGCTCATTAATGGATATACAATCAATGCATGCTGATATATTTGATCGTTGGGGCAACATGGTGTCGGTACAGATGATATACCATTTGCCTGGGATGGGAGATATAAAGGTGAAGTTCTGAAACCTGATGTATTTGTATATAAAATTCATGTCCGATACACCGTAGATGGCGATGAATTTGATGAGGATTTTAAGGGGGATATGACGATCGTGAAATAGCATTGGTTTGGAGCCAGAAAGTTCTATGGATTTAGAGAGGATACTTCTATTCCCTGGACACGTTGAAATTCCAATTACTTTGCAATATGAAAAAATGGTTACTTCTTCCGGTAGGATTGATCCTGTTTCTATCTCTGTATGGACAACGAAAACTGGACAATCTTGTCATTGTTACTCTCGATGGCATGCGATGGCAGGAAGTATTTGGTGGCACGGATTCACTGCTCATGACAGACCATAAGTTCAATTCGGATTCGGCCACTATAGCTTCTATGTTCTGGAGCCCTGATATCGAAGAAAGGAGAAAGAAATTATTTCCATTTCTCTGGACCACAGTATTGAAAGAGGGTCAACTGTATGGCAATCGACAGAAAGAGAGCTTTGTCAATGTAGCCAATACATACAGGTTTTCTTATCCGGGTTATAATGAAATATTCACTGGCTTTCCTGATTCCCTGGTCAACAGTAATGACAAAATCCCCAATAAGAATGGAAATGTACTTGAGTTTATCAACCTTCAGGATGGATTTGTCGGAAAGGTTGCTGCATTCACTTCATGGGATGTTTTTCCATACATTCTGAATGCAGAGCGCAGCGGAATGTATGTGAATGCGGATGAGAAGTTTCAGTTTGACAATCCGCAACTAAAGCTCATCAATGAAATGCAATCGCTCACCGCCAGGCCACTTGATGTCAGACCTGATCTCCTGACGTATATGGCGGCTCGCGAATATCTGAAAGCGTATCATCCCAGAATACTTTATATAGGATTTGATGAAACGGATGATTATGCCCACAAGGGTAAGTACGATCAGTATCTCAAAAGTGCACATGCTGAAGATGCTATGCTGGCCGATCTGTGGCAGATAGTACAATCCATTCCGGAGTATTCGGGACGTACCACATTGATCGTGACATGTGATCATGGCAGGGGAGATAAAATCAAAAAGCAATGGACCTCACATGGCCAGCGAATAGAAGGTTCGGATGAAATATGGATTGCGGCTATCGGACCACATGTACATGCGGCAGGTGAAATGAAAAATACTCCACAGCTATACCAGGGACAATTGGCTGCTACCTTTGCATCCATTCTGGGATTTAAATTTAATTCTGATCATCCCGTGATGAAAAGGATAGAAGAGATTGACAGTAATTAAAAGGCAGAATGGTTCGACGCTGTCGCTCATCCACTTGCTACAGCTCACCAACCGGGCGGAAGAGGCAGAAGGGGTGCAATTGATGGTACTGGAAAGATAAAGAGTATACGGTAATCGTAAATAGTCATCCGTGATCTGGTGATCAGGTGATGGAGTGATCAGGTGATGTAGTGATAAATTCAGTCAAAAGAGAAAACCCGAAAAAGAGTTGTTCATATTTTCAAACTACTACAGTTCTTTTTTAGATAATTATTTGTGTCTTCTGCATTGAAAAAAAACAATCTAAATATTCTCCTCGGTCATCGGAAGTAATCTTGAATCTTCAAGAGCTGCCGTGCGATGTCCCATGCCTTTCAAATAAGCTGCATCCGATGCAAAGGCCATGAAGCTATCGACACTTTTTTGGCGGATGAGTAATACAGCATCCCATCGCTCTTCCGGGGGTCCGATCAGAAAATGTCTGGCTTTACCCATAAACACAATTTCACCTCCTGATTTTTCAAGGAACGGAATGGTGTGTTTGATATAAAGATGATAGGCTTCTTCTCCACTGATGGGGCTGGGTGGAGCGAGATGCGGAGATTCACGATAATCAGCCATAGTCTGAAATCGAAGCAAATTTAGCATGATGACTGGACCTTCGATATTGCGCATCAGAAAATCGCGTCCGGCAGTTTGGGCGGGGGAGAGATAAGTAGTCAATAGTCTGGATTATTCTATGAAGGTAATTTATAAGTTTGTTGAATCGATAGTAGAATAAATCGGTTTATCAGTTAATGATGGATTTTAGACCACTAATTGCACAGAAATAATTTTCCCCCTGAAAAAGGGGAGTGTGCCTTCGGACTGGAAAGGAAATACACAGAGTGAAGACGTATGGATCGCTAATTACGCAGAGATAATTTCAAATGAATTTTCACAAATTATTTTCGGTTTGATTTCAATTTGCGAAATAATTTCCCCCCTGCCCCCTGAAAAAGGGTGAGTGTGCCTTCGAGTTGGAAAAGAAATTCAAAATCTTAGAAAGCAGGCAGATCCTTAAGTATTTCCCTGGCGATCACAATCTTCTGTATCTCACTCGTCCCCTCCCCAATCGTACACAACTTACTATCCCGATAAAATTTTTCAACAGGAAAATCCTTGGTATATCCATAACCTCCAAAGATCTGCACAGCATCCGTGGAGATCTGTACACTTATCTCTGATGCATAATATTTAGCCATCGCTGCAAGCTTGGTTGCATGCTGGCCAGTCATTTTCAAATGGGCTGCTTTGCGAAGTAACATTTCCGCTGCTTCAATCTTCACTGCCATGTCCGCAAGTTTGAAACTGATCGCCTGAAAACTTGAGATAGGTTTTCCAAACTGCTGACGCTCTTGCGAATATTTTACGGATGCCTCGTATGCACCTTTCGCGATACCGAGTGCGAGAGAACCAATCGAAATTCGTCCACCATCAAGGATCTTCATGGACTGAATAAATCCATCACCTTCTTTCCCCAAAATATTAGCCGCGGGAACACGACAATCTTCAAAGATCATCTCCGCTGTCTCCGAGGCACGCATACCCAATTTGTTTTCTTTCTTTCCAGCTTTAAATCCAGGCATACCTCTCTCGACCACAAACGCCGTCATGCCATGACTATCCAGCAGATCGCCTGTTCGCGCGATGACGACCGCAACATGTCCGGACTTGCCATGTGTAATCCAACACTTTGTCCCATTGAGCACCCACTCATCTCCATCCTTTACGGCTGTACACTGCATCCGCATCGCATCACTTCCCGTATTCGGTTCGGTCAGTCCCCAGGCACCGATCCATTCTCCGGTAGCGAGCTTCGTCACCCAGCGCTGTCGCTGCTCTTCATTGCCAAACGTATAGATATGATTCGTGCACAATGAATTGTGCGCCGCGAGCGAAAGACCGATCGAGCCACACACCTTCGCTATCTCAGTGATGATCGTGATGTATTCCTGATAACCCAGACCGGCACCTCCATACTCCTCCGGAATCAATACGCCCAGAAACCCATGGTCACCAAGCTGATGCATCAGATCCATCGGAAAAGTCTGTGCTTCATCCCATTCCATGACATGCGGAAGGATATGAGTCTGTGCAAACTGGCGCGCGGAGTCCTGGATAATGTGTTGATCTACAAGGGTTTGTTTTTCTGAATGCATATATTTCGATCTATTGGAAATGCTGAGATAAAGATAACGAATAAGGAATAACGAACAAGGAAGTTGGAATTTTGAAGTTTTACGCCATGGCCAATATTCATTTTTACCACGTAAACACTTTAGACAACCTAAGTCTGCACGTAGTAAAATGGTTGATCGGTTTGCCAAACAGGTAATGGTGCCCGCAACTTAACCAGTCGGGTTTAATCACGATGAAAGGGTTTGATGCTAAAATATTGAGGAAGAAATTTGTGGTAGTGCGGTGATAAAAATAGCTCACTCTGATTTACGAAATGAAAAGCATTGTTACGCAAAACGGAGTTTTGCAGACGCGAAAGCTTAGGCGCAGCCTAAGCTTAACGATTTTCATTTTTTAATAAAATTAAATTATACATGATATTTAAAGCAAATGAGGTTTGCATTAAATTGTACCACCGTTAAGCCCACCGTTAAACCAACCGTTAAACCAACCGTTAAGCTTAGGCATGTCTAAGCTTAACGATTTTCAATTTTTAATAAAATTAAATTATACATGATATTTAAAGCAAATGAGGTTTGCATTAAATTGTACCACCGTTAAGCCCACCGTTAAACCCATCGTTAAACCAACTGTTAAGCTTAGGCTGTGCCTAAGCTTTCGCGTCTGCAAATTTCGGATTTGCAAAATAGGAATTTAATGTATCTCACCTTTTCCTCCATTCTGCCTTTCTTCCCTTTAATGTCCAAACAAATCCCGATTCAAAGCCTCAAGGGCCTGCTGTTTGTATTTAGAATCAATCAGTACTGAAATATTACTCTCGCTTCCACCAGAAGAGATCATCCTGATCGGAATGTCTTTCAATGGTTCGAGGACCTGGACTGCGATGCCGGCGTCTCCTTTGCGGAAAGCACCGACTACACAGATAATCGTTTGGTTTCGGTCAATCGTGATGGTGCAATATTTTTCAAGTTCGGTTACTATCTGTTCAAGATTACTGTCATCATCGATTGTGAGGGAGACGGCGACCTCAGCAGTGGTGACCATGTCCACTGAAGTTTTGAAATTGTCAAAGACTTCGAATATCTTTTTCAGAAAACCATAGGCCATGAGCATATGTGACGATCTGATATTGATAGCGATGATTCCATCTTTGGCGGCAACGGCTTTGACACCGCCGGCTTCTTTTTGATTTTCGCTTTGAATGATGGTGCCCTCAGCCGAAGGATTCAATGTATTGAGCAGACGGATGGGCACTTTAGCTTCTCGTGCAGGACGTACACATAGTGGATGCAGGATCTTCGCGCCGAAATAGGCAAGCTCTGCAGCTTCAGCATAACTGAGTTCATCGATGCGGCTTGTTTTTTTGACAATGCGCGGATCATTGTTGTGCACACCATCAATATCTGTCCAGATCTGAATCTCATCAGCATGCAATGCTGCTCCGATGATCGTGGCCGAATAATCACTTCCTCCCCGACGGAGATTATCTATTTCATTTTTATCATTTTTGCATATATACCCCTGCGTCACGTAGATATTTTTTTCTCCGACTTTGTCCAGTGATTCCCGTATGAAATATTTGATGGCGGGCATATTGGGTTCTCCATCTGTAGCGATCATAAAATCAAGAGCGGAAAGAAATGCAGCATCGATGCCCCGTTCCAGCAAAAGATTAATAAAAAATGAAGACGAAATCATTTCCCCGTAGGCGACAAACAATCGTTCGTCGCGAGGGAGAGCTTTTGTCATACCCGTCCGCAGTCCGTCGAATATGGCTTCCAAAAAATTTTTCGCTTCCTGAAGGTTTTCTTCCTTCGAAAACAAGGCTTTGATATATTCTTCATACTGCTTTTCCAGCCTGCTGATGATCTCTTCTCCTTCATCTGCTGTAGACCTGGAGATTTTAATCAACATATCTGTGGTGCCTGATACGGCAGATAGGACGATGATCTTTTGTTTGTCATCACGCACGATGAGGTCGGCTATGGATTTCATTCTTTCTGCCGTGCCTAGTGAAGTGCCTCCGAATTTGTAGATGATCATTTAGTGAATAGTGAATAGTGAATAGTGAATAGCGATTATTTCGCCGCTAATTTCGCTAATTAACGCTAATTAAACCTTCTTCAGGAAGTTTACCACATAGACACATTGTTCACAAAGGAAATCGCTTAGAAATAGTAATACAATCTGCGTTCTTCTTTTTTTTACTGAATACGGCTTACCGCTTACAGATTACTTCTTACCATACTTCTCCTTCCACCAGTTTTTCATTCTACTCGCGATCTCTTGTTCATGTTTATTATCCCCGGGTTTATAAAAAGTGGTCCCGGCGACATCATCGGGCATGTATTCCTGCGGCGAAAAATTTCCTTCATATTGATGACTGTATTCATATCCTTTTCCATAGCCCATATTTTTCATCATTTGCGTCGGTGTATTCCGGAGATGCAAAGGAACAGGCAATGGTCCTGTCTCATTGACATACTGCATCGCAGCACCTATGGCATCATAAGCTGCATTTGATTTCGGACTAGTGGCGAGATAGATCACAGCTTCGGAAAGAATGATCCGTGCCTCTGGCATACCGACAAACTGGATGGCATTGGCACAAGATTGAGCGAGTAACAATGCATTTGGATTGGCAAGACCAATATCTTCTGCTGCAAGGATGACCATTCGACGGGCTATGAATTTTATATCTTCTCCACCATGAAGCATTCTGGCTAACCAGTAGACAGCTGCATTCGGATCAGAGCCACGCATGGATTTGATAAAAGCAGAAATGATATCGTAATGCTGATCACCTCCTTTATCATACAAAGCAATATTTCGCTGAATGGCTTCCTGAACAATAGCGTTGTTGATGACAACATCTGCGCCGGGTTGACTAGTGATGATTTCTAATGCAGAAAGTAATTTTCGTGCATCACCTCCGGTCAACTGAAGTAATGCAGAATCTTCTTCAATGACGATGTTCTTTTCTTTCAATTCCGGATCCTGATGAATCGTTCTTTGGATGAGTATCCTCATCGTATCATCGTCAAGAGGTTTCAATACGTATACCTGACTTCTGGACAAGAGAGCGGAGATTACTTCGAAAGAAGGATTTTCTGTAGTCGCGCCGATCAGCGTGATGGTTCCATCTTCAACGGCTCCTAATAGTGAGTCCTGTTGAGATTTGCTAAAACGATGGATCTCATCTATAAACAGTATAGGTCCCGGTCTGTCAAAATACTTTTGCTTTTTTGCCTGATCAATGGCATCCCGCACATCCTTGACTCCGCTATTGATAGCCGAGAGGGCAATAAACGGCCTGTTCATTTCCCCTGCAATGACTCTGGCCAATGTGGTCTTTCCTACACCCGGAGGGCCCCAGAGGATCATCGATGGTATCCGCCCTGAGCGTATGGCTTTCAAAAGGATAGCCCCTTCACTCAGAAGGTGTTCCTGTCCCAGGATCTCAGCGATAGATCTGGGTCGCATGCGTTCGGCTAAAGGAATATTTGACATGGTTGAGCCCCCAAAATAGGGGATTTAGTGATCGAGTGATCGAGTGATCCGGTGATCATAGGAACTAAAATAACCATCAATTGAAAACAACTCCGTCTTTTTCAGGGGGTTGGGAGGCAAAACAAGGGCAGTATTGTCATCGAAGTCAAAAATAAGGAACCAATACCCAACCCTTCCACCGGTATATCCGTACTACACTTTGAAACACGGTATTTTTGAATTCTAATTAAACTCTAACTATGTTCAACAGAAAACTTTTACTCATTGCCCTCTTTACAGCATTTGGAATGGCCAGACTTATCGGCCAGCAAAACGTCCATCTTCATGGCACCGTGACGGATGCCAATGGAAATCTGATGGATAGCATCAATGTCATTGCGTACGCTGTTTATTCAGATTCTACTATTGTATATGAATCTCTCTACACAGATGTCAATGGCAATTATTCGTTAGATTTTGTAGCACCACAATTAAATGTGTTGGGCAATGTCCAGGTTTCGATGGTAGATTGTTTTAGCGCATTGCTAACACAGTATTTTACTGTGCTCAATTCAGGCCCGTATGATTTACAGGCCGATTTTGTCTATTGTGCGAACATCGTCATAGATTCATGCTCAGTATATATTCTTGAGGAATCTAATCCTGGCGCATTGAATAGCCTTACCGCTTATACATTTTTCAATGCTAATGTGAGCTATCTATGGAACACGGGTGATACGACCCAAACCATCTATCCTCAGGCTTCAGGCTCGTATACAGTAGAAGTAGGCTTTCCATGGGGTTGCACAGGTATTGATAGCTTCTATTTCGTCCTGGATACATTCCCTGGTTGTTTTGGGTACATTTCCTCGTCGATCAATAGCAATGGCACTTATTATCTTCAGGCGTTCGATTTTGGAATTGCACCTTTTACATATTTATGGAGTACGGGTGAGACCACGTGGAGCATCAACAATGTTTTACCAGGTACATATTGTGTCACGATGACCGACGCTACAGGTTGTGTTTTTTCACCGTGTGTGATACTTAATGATCCCAATGTTTGTTCCGTAGGTATTTTTGAAGACCCGGCCAACGGAGGATTAACGGCAGTAGCTTCGGGCGTTGACCCGATCGTATTCTATTGGAGTACCGGAGAATATGGCGCTACCATTTATCCCAATGCACCTGGAACATACTGTGTAACGGCGTATGACACTACAGGATGTACAGCCTTCTCATGTTACGACTATGGTGTAAATAGTGATTCTTGTTATGTATACATATCCGTTGTCTATGCAGATTCCAATATAGTGGCACTGCAGGCTTTCCCGGGTATATTCAATGGGTATGCAACGTACTTATGGAATACGGGCGATACGTTGGATATAATATATCCACAGGATCCTTCTTTTGAATATTGCGTTACAGCTACTAATGCATTCGGATGCACGGCTACAGCATGTTTCGACAATAGTCAGTCATGTTATGCATGGGTTGATGTACAATATGTAGATACAGTGACGGCGGTATTGACAGCTTTTTCTGATCCTATTTTTGGATGGGGATCAAATACAGCAACATATGCATGGTCAAACGGAGATACTACAGCTTCGATCACTGTCCATGAGAGTGGTCAATATTGTGTGACCGCTACTTTGAGTTCATCATGCGTCAGTGAAGTGTGCGTGTATGTTGACTTTGATAGTCTGCAATATGCATGTTATACATGGGTGACGCAGTTCCAGGATCCGGTGAATAATCAATGGTATGCTCAGGTATATTCATGGGGTTATGGAACATTTTCATACCTGTGGTCAAATGGAGATACAACAGATATCACCCCGATTGCCACGCCAAACGAATATATGTGCGTGACCGCGACAAGTTCATTTGGTTGTTCTTCAACAGCTTGCGTCGATACATTCTTTAATCCATGTCAGGTGTATATTTCTGTAAGCTATTTCAATGGTGGTGCTATACTTACAGCTACATCCTGGTATGGTGGAGCTGTCAACCAGGGTTCGTTCATCTGGTCAGATGGTCAGCAGGGCAATATCATTACGGTCATACTGGAAGGTACATATTGCGTGACTTTTAACTCATTCAACGGATGTTCATCTACGGCATGTATTGATGTGGATTTTGGCATCACGAATTCTTGTGGTGTATACATTACTACTGAACCAAATCCTGGTGGAGTATTATATACTGCCAATGCGTGGGGTATACCTCCCTTTAGTTACCAGTGGTCTAATGGTGCAACAGAAGAAAGTCAGATCATTGATTTTGGTGATCCCAATGTATGCGTGACAGTCACCGATTCGATAGGATGTGTGTCAACTGCATGTTCGTATGATACCCTCAATGGTGGTATAAATGTCATCAGTGGATTTGTATTCGCAGATAGTCTTTCACATCTTGCCGCCAGAGTGTATTTGTATACTACTAATGCTAACGGCGAACCTTTTGAATTGATTGATTCAACACAGGCAGGAGATTATGGATTCTATAGTTTCAACAATCTGGCAAATGGTGCATACCTGGTGAAGGCAACACTGGTTCCGGGTACAGTAGGATATCCGCAGTATATTCCAACATATCATCTCAGCAGTATAACTTGGGAAGATGCAGATCCTTCATATATCCCTAATTGGCTGCCATACACGACAGATATTACAATGATACATACCACCGGTACTCCGGGTGGAGGTGTTATCGGAGGAAGCGTTCTTGATCCTCATCATA
This sequence comes from Chitinophagales bacterium, assembly GCA_038252065.1. Taxonomy (GTDB): domain Bacteria; phylum Bacteroidota; class Bacteroidia; order Chitinophagales; family Saprospiraceae; genus Opimibacter. Next base: position 35,671 of record JBBSAQ010000018.1, on the reverse strand, counting down.
TTGTAGCAAGTACTGGAAATGAGCCACGTGATATTATTGGTCTGCCGGACGTAGAGGTTATCATAAAGAACGCAGCAGGAGATCCGCTGGACTTCACAATGAGTGCAGCTGATGGAAGTTTCAGATTTCCTGATCTTGCTTTCGGTACCTACAGGATCAGTTATGATATTCCTGGTGTTCATTCACCGGATGTCTGGGTGACAATAACACAAGAAGATCCGGAAAGACTACAGGTGACATTGATTGTCAACCAGGGCACAACTGCAGTTGATCAACCTGTTGCTCAGGAATTGCAATTGTATCCTAATCCGGCGAAAAATGAAATAAATATTAAAATGCCTGTCCTCCAGGCGACATATGATGTACAGATTGTCGATATGCAGGGGCGGGTAGTATACAGAGGCAGCGCAAGGAGTTCAAATGGTATCCTCCCTGTTGAAGTAGGACAACTTTCATCCGGTTTGTTTCACATAAACCTCAAGGGTGAAAATCAAAACTACTACAGCCGGTTTTTAAAACTGGAATGACAGAGAGGATCTTATTGATCTCTTTTTGAGAAAAGGGCTGCTAACTTGTCATTTAGAGGGAATGACTTGTTAGTAGCCTTTTCTACACTTAAGCAATGAAGATAGAAGAACGACTGATCAGGCAATGTATTGAGGGGGACAAGAAATCCCAGATCCTTCTATACGATCAATGCTACAGTTATATGATGTCTATCTGCATCAGATATTGCAAAGACAGACAGGAAGCCGGTGCTCGTCTTAATCTGGCCTTTTTAAAAGTGCTGATGCATCTTAAGGATTTTGATCACACCGGTTCATTCAAAGCATGGATCTCAAAGATCACCCTGAGAAGTATCATCGATGAATTCCGTTCGCAACAAAAACATTATCAGATCCATGTTTACCAGGGACAAATCGTACAGGAACCATCATGGTCTAACGGGGATTCAGGTCACTGGTCAGGAGAAATAGATATCGACCGTGTGATGGGAATGATCCAACAGCTTTCACCGATTGACAGACAGGTATTTAATCTTTTTGCAATCGACGGGTATACACACAAAGAAATAAGCACAATGTTGAATATTTCTGAAGGAACATCAAAATGGCATGTGCATGAAGCACGTAAAAAATTGAAAGAAAATTTATCAAAAGAATATAAAACAGCATTGAAATGAACAATAGTTTCGATGATCAATTACGAAAACAATGGGAGGAGAAACATTTCCCTGTGGATGATCAACACAGGAATGAAATGATAAGCCTTCTGGATGCCAATCGCCGGAAGAAAGGCATTTTCTGGTGGTTTGGAGGACTTGCTATAGCCATATCTATAGCAGGTGGGATTCTTTATATGAATAAAGAAATTAAAGTACAGTCTCCTGTATTGCCTTCGCCTGTTATAAGTGAAAAGAATGCAGGTAATATTGCACAATTGCCGACACCAAATGTGGATAAGGATAAGGACAATATTCAATCTGCTGAACTAAAAACTGAAGAGTCGAATAAAACCACAACATCGAATGCATCAAAGAAAATTGCTCAACCTCATCGTTCTAAAAGAAAGCCATCTTTAGATCATATACATACACCTGTTAAAAATGAAATAAAGAATTCTGTAACTCAGCAAAGTAGTACAATTGATAATGAACAAATGACGAAAACTGATATAGCACAAATCTCAACAACTGATTTAACACAAAAACCAAATACAGAAATAAATCAAAGCCCAAAGGTTGTCAATAAAGAAAATGTCTTTGCTACGGCGCCGAATGTGACTAATAATGATGTGATCATCATTCCAAATACATCACCTTCTATTGTGTCCAAGGCTGTCGGCATCACTGTGATACCGGATGATGTGGAGTTTATGCCGGCTGATGCACCCGAACATCATTATACGTATGATCCTGTACCTCTTGAATCCATTTTCTTTTCAGAAGTCACTGAGCAATCTTCTTTTGCGTTGACCATCAAACCTTCTACTGCATATTTTCATTCCTTCAATTTGTTTGCCGAGGCGGGAACGGGCTATATCCCGGGTTTGAAAAACGAATATTCAGCCGGATGGACGTTCAATGTGGGTGGTGGCGTAGGATATAAAACAGGAACAAAAACGAGTATTCTGTTATCGGCTGGATATCTGCTACAAAATGGGGGCTTTAATTTTGAAAGGACATCTACTGTCACGCAGCAGGGATTTGGAATTCGTAGCAATTTCAATACACTTCAGCCTGACAAACTTCATTTTATTTATTCCAGGCTTGGCCTTCAATATGAAGTGAAGAGAAATATATTTTCGATCTATGCGGGTGCGCAATATCTGTATGGTGCACAGGGTACGATCGTCGTCAGGTCCGTAGATCAGTTTGCTACAGGATCTGAATCATCGCGGTATGCATGGCTGAATACGGATGGCATGCAAAGATTACTTTTCAACAGTGAAGTTTTATATGGGTACAGGATTTCACCCCGGATTATTGCCAGGGCGGGTTTGAAGTATTACTTTTCATCAATTGATAAGAAGGACGCGGCATTGACAGATGAAGGATATTCCTGGCATGGGAAGTTTTCTTCCTTCTCTCCATCATTCACCATCAATTATATTTTTTATGGGAAACGCTAATAGAATCGTTCAATTTGCTTTACTTGCTTCGCTTCTGTGGGTGAGTTGCGTAAAGGATCCTCAGGATATCCCTACTGGTTTTATGGATAACCCTGTATTCGGATTTTCAGGTTCATTAGATGGCAAACCATTCAATTTAGATGCAGGCAACATCGGTTGGACAGTGCAACCTATTGTAGTAGATGAAGACTCATCAATAGTATATACATCCATATTCAGTAAAGATGGCTGTACGGAGAATTGTAAGCCATCGTGGGAATTCAGATTTTATGGAACGCAATCGGCTTCATCAAATCCGGAAGCGGATTTTTTACAAACGATAAAGAGCGGTTCAAAGGATTTTGTTCTTTCGCACACGGAAAGAGATAGTTTCGAAATTACATTGAATACACAATCCGGTTTATTCATGAGTGGCTATAGCTATTGGGAAAATCTCAATGGAGCTGTCATGACATTGAACGAACAATTTCAGGATGTAGTCGGTTATGGACAATTCTTAAATGTGTGTTTTCAGTCGCTTGCATTTACCGGTTGTCAATACAATCAGTGTATTTATTTTAATCCTTCCACCTTGATTCCCTGCCTGGCTTCTATCCAGGCTAAATATGAAGATTCGACTACTATAAGTTTGACCATAAAGCCTGAAAGCGGCACACCGCCATTTAAGGTCCAATGGTATGATGAGACCAGTACATCGAGCATACTTCTGTATCATGCTGACAGTAAAGCAGAATTTTTTGTCAATGTATTATTGACGGATGCATTAGGTAATCATTCTGAATTGCATCAAACTGTCCGTGTACAGGGTTCAATCATTGATGCATGTTATTTCCCGATATCGTTGGTCAGCACACCGGTTCCTGATTTTTCACCGGTGAATCTCAATGACAGAGTGGAGATCATCTACACGGATGAAAACGGGATAGAGTGGAGTAGTACTTCAGGAATTCAACCCATCACTTCGTATATCAACATCGGGAGTGTTGATTATTTCGGTCTTTCCCCGGCTAATCAATCAGCGTATACGACTTCATTGAACGTTTCGGCTACTTTATACAATTCCGCCGGCGATGGAAAGTTGTTGGAGGCACAGGATATGACTATCGCATTGAGTCATAGATAGGAATCATCCTTCGTGTGACAATTTTTGTTATTTAATATATAAGCAGTTATAAATGGTATTTGAGTCAAACGCAGTTTGCATCAAATACTAAAAACGTTAAAACGTTAAGCTTAGGCTGTGCCTAAGCTTTCGCGTCAGCAAATTTCAGATTTGCGAAATAAAAAAGCAATCTTACGCGAAACGGAAATTACTATCTTCCATCCTGATTCATTTTCCTTTCACTCTAAATCGCCCTGCCGTGAGTATCAAATACCGCCTCATCATCATGAATTTCCTTGAGTTTTTCATCTGGGGCTCCTGGTTGATTTCCCTTGGGGGGTATATGTTTACGGTGTTGCATGCGACGGGTTCCCAGATAGGAGCTACTTACGGGACGATGGGTATAGCATCGTTATTCATGCCGGCTTTACTGGGAATTGTAGCCGACAGATGGGTGAATGCGGAGCGAGTCTTAGGTGCTTGTCATATCATCGGTGCTCTTTTGTTATTCTGGGCCTCCACGGTGGGGGATCCCACGATGATGTATTGGGTCATGTTTTTCAATGCGCTTGTTTTTATGCCTACCATTGCGCTCAACAATACAGTGTCGTATATCATCCTCGAGAACAAAGGATTTAGCATCATTAAGGATTTTCCACCCATCAGAGTGTGGGGAACAGTAGGATTTATATGTGCGATGTGGTTAGTAGATATTACAGGCTGGACACAGACTCCAATGCAATTTATCGTGAGTGGTGTTGCGTCGGTGATCATGGGTATTTATTGTATTACCATGCCGGCCTGCAAGCCTGCCGGGAAAGGTAAGGATGCATCATGGGTATCTTCCATGGGTCTTGATGCCCTTGTCTTATTCAAACAAAGAAAGATGGCTATCTTTTTCATTTTCTCCATGTTACTCGGTGCTGCATTGCAGATCACAAATGCATTCGGCAAACCATTTCTTGATGATTTTGGAAGTAATGAAGCTTTTAAAAATTTATTTGCTGTCACACATCCTAATATTCTGATATCCGTATCACAGATATCCGAGACATTATTTATTCTCACGATTCCTTTTTTCCTTCGACGGTTCGGTATAAAGCAGGTGATGCTGATGAGCATATTCGCCTGGGTCTTCCGTTTCGGATTATTCGGAATAGGAAATCCCGGTGGAGGATTCATTTTTCTTTTACTATCGATGATCATCTACGGGATGGCCTTTGATTTTTTCAATATATCAGGCTCGTTGTTTGTTGAAAAGGAGGCGGATATAAAAATCAGGGCCAGTGCACAGGGATTATTCATGCTGATGACAAATGGCCTCGGTGCATTTTTTGGCGGCATGCTCAGCGGATGGGTCGTCGATCATTTCACCATTGAGGGTGTAAAACAATGGCCCAGCATCTGGTTCACATTTGCTGCATATGCATTAGTGATCGGTATTGTATTTCAGTTTGTGTTTAAGTATAAGCATGATCCGGCACGATTGGATGTTGTAAAACATTAGACTACACTCGCCCCTAAATCCCCTAAAGAGGACATCTTATTATTTCTCGGATGGGGGTAAACCAAAAGATTTATTGTGTTAAAGGAATAAAGCTTTTCGGGTGAGAATTAAAGTCCCCTTTAGGGGATTTAGGGGCAAAAAAAACTACTTTCACACCCGCAATGACACACAAACCTTACATCATAGGCATTACCGGCGGCAGTGGTTCAGGAAAAACAAGAATCATCCATGAGCTCAGGGAATTGTTTTCTGAAGAAAAGTTGTGTATTATTTCCCAGGATGAATATTATCATCCCCGGGAAATGCAGGTTTGGGATGATGCCGGGTATCAGAATTTTGATCTTCCTGAAGCTATTGATGACAGTGCATTTACAAGTGATATTAAGAAGCTGATGGATGGACAGGAAGTCCGGAAGGAACAATATGTTTTTAATAATCCGGACAAGCAACCTGTATTCCTTTTATTCAAACCTGCCCCAATCATTATCGTCGAAGGGTTATTTGTTTTTTATTTTTCGGAAATACGCGAACTATTGGATCTTAAACTTTTCATTGATGCGGAAGATGTTATAAAACTAAAACGTCGCATCATTCGTGATGCAGGTGAACGCAATTATCCACTTGAAGATGTACTGCATCGGTATGAGTTCCATGTCTTGCCTTCCTACAAAGCCCACATCGAGCCTTTTAAAGATCAGGCACACCTCGTCGTCAATAATCATACAAGTTATTTCAGGGCGATCGAAGTACTGGCGGCGTTGATTGAAGTGAAAAGTAAATAGACAGAAGACGATAGTCATATCGCCTGAAAGTATACAACGGAGTTAAGAAAAGAAGAAGAAAGTCATCCGTAGTCTCAGACTACGGATGACTTTCTTCTTCTTTTCTTATCCAAAATCCAAAATCTAAAATCGAAAATTTGTGCTATTACTTATTAAGGACAATATTATTTGTAATGACTTTATATACTTCCACTAATTCAGGATGGTTTTCCAAAAGATGTAGATGCTTCTCAATCGTTTTTTGATCGCCCCTGATCGCCGGTCCTGTCTGGCTTTCTTTCGGTCCTGATAAAATGGCTTTGCTGAATGTCTCCAGGATGAGTGGCTTTAAGATCTCAAATGGAAGTTGGTTCTCTTTACAAATTGATTCTGCCAGTGTCAACATGTGATTGCAGAAATTATTTGCAAATACAGCAGCGACATGAAGAATAGATTTTTGTTCATCCGTCATCCGGTATACAGAAGAAGACAACCTGCCTGCGATTTGATCCAACTCAATCCAGATATCGTCATCATGTGTCGTGATGATGATAGGTATAAACCGGAAAGAGACATCATGATTGTCTGAAAAGCTCTGTAACGGATAGAAACCTGCCTTCCGATTGAACGGTAATACATCAAGCTCAAGAATTCCTGAACAATGCACTACCAGTGAAGCCGGGCTAATGATTTTCTTCAGTGCAATCGCTATTGGTTTGATGGCATCATCTGAAACCGTCAGAAAATAAATTTCTGCATCGGGATTAATCTCCTCAATCGTTGATGTAGACGAAGCAGAATTAAGTTTTTCTGAAAGAAGTTTTGCAGCTTCGGGTGTCCTGTTATACACTTGTATGATTTCACAACCGGCGTCTTCGAGAGCAGGCATGAGTTGGTGTGCCAGCCGCCCTGCACCGATGCAAACGATTTTCATGGTTCAATGGAATTGATAATCCTCATTTTTTAATCTTCTTTTATGGATGGAGAGACGCAATTTATCGTGTCTTTTTTCGATCAAAAATTATGTTTTCCTTAATCGTTTATACAATCCGATAAACATGCCCAGCAGCATGATGATAGCACCTCCCCAGAACAAATTGATGCCCGGAAACAATATTGCTTCAAGCACGATATAATCATTTCTCGGTACCTCTTCTGCCATTTCCAAAGCCAATGAAGGCTTCGCACTCGGACGTGCAAAAAGTAAAGTGAACTCTTCTTTTGTCGGATCTATTTTTTCGAGGCGTACATGGAGCCCGAGATCAGGAAGATATACTTTCATGTTGAACGGACTGCCATTGCGAATAAAATATAATGGCCTGGCCGTAAATATCTGATGACGCGGAGTTTCAATTTTCACAACACCATGAATGGCTATATCGCCTTCCTCGGCTTTATAATTGGGATGCGTAATATTTTTATCGATGCCTTCGAATGTTATTTTCAGGTCTTTCCATGATTTCGTTTCCTGAGGTTTTATGACGAGAGGCTCATAGTTTAAATTTTCATCCAGCGGGATAAGGCTGTCAAGAGATGATGATTTCAAACGGAGGCGGAGATTAAAATCATTGATCTGATCATTCATACCATACAGCAGTCCTTTGCGGACAAGTAGTGTAGGAAATGCTTTCTTCGTGCCCGGGGCTTCAATATTCCGCACCGAAAAATTACCTGACAGTGCAAGATCATTTTCCTGTCGGATATAGCCCTGATTCTTTGAGTCAAGCGAAATACTATCAAGTGTAACAATAAATTTTCCGGCAATAATCGAATCACCGGGACTTATCGTATAAGACTTGTATTCCAACATGCTATCCGCTTTTGCAATATTGGCTACATCCTGCTGTTCGGGCGGAAGCCCTGCAACGTATGTAAACATATCCCTGTCTGCATATCGTTTCGTGTCCGGATTGGCAGTTGCGACCTTGGTTAGCTTGCGATCATACAACACATCAGGATAAGTAGTGAAATGCTCAACTGTATCTCCTTTCTCCGTCATTTTCAAAAACTCAACTTCATAAAAACGGGTAAGGCCCTGCAGCGTATCTGATTTATACGTCACCCAATATCCGTTCATGAACATGGGCATATTTTTGATGAGGAAAGCATTTTTGCCAGGATCAAAACCCTGGGCAATTCCCTCTTCTGCAAATTTGTTTTCGCTGACAATTCTTTTATTCAATCCACTCGCCATGATACCGATGACCATCAATGCAAATCCGCCATGCGATAATCCTGAAGCCATCGCCCCTAATGTCCGTTTTCCAAAAGTGATCAGGTAATCGACATTTGAAATGACGCCAAAACTTGCAGCACTCAGCAATACCGCATATTGCCATCCTGGAAGTATGATCCATTTCGATAAAAGAAATGCAGCAACCGCCCCGATCGCTGCAGAAAGAACAATGTGCTTAAAGAATTTATTTTTATAAAGATCCCAACCCATTCCACCAAACCTCAACATCAGGGTAGGGCCAGCCAATAACGTGACTAAAACAGCTATCCAAAGTTGAAATCGATTATAGTGCGTGATCGGATCAAGCGGAATGGCTTTGTGAAATGATGTCATATCACCTTTACCCATCACCGATCCATATACATCGATCAGTTTATTCCAAACCGGAATACTCGTTGTAAACGAAATCAGGATAGACGAGAAAATTAAAATAAGAGATCCTACAAACATCCAGAACTCACGGCTCTGCATGCTCTCTTCTTTTTTAATGACAGGTACTGATTTGTATCGGGAGAAAAAGAAGTAACCTGCTGCCAGCATAAAAATGCCGATGAATCCTACAAGTTGCCATTCAAGCCCCATCTGTGTAAAGGCATGTACACTTTCTTCACCCAGTATACCAGATCGTGTGAGGAATGTTGAATACACAGCAAGCATAAATGATCCGATATAAAATAGATAGGTAGTTCGAAGTGAATGTCCTGTATGTCTTGAAATGAAATTGCCATGCAATGCGGCGAGCATGACTACCCATGGCACCAGAGACATATTTTCAACAGGGTCCCATGCCCAGTAACCGCCGAAACTCAATGCTTCGTAGGCCCATGCACCACCCATCAATATACCTGTGCCTAAAATACCGCATGAAAACAAAGTCCATGGCATGACAGCTTTTAACCACTCCGTATGATTCTTTTGCCACAATCCTGTCATCGCAAAACAAAATGGAATGGATACAGAAGCGAAACCAAGAAATAATGTTGGTGGATGAATCGTCATCCAGTAATTCTGTAACAAAGGGTTGAGTCCATTGCCCGTGATCATCGACAGATAATTCGGATTCTGAAAGATGGGTGCATCCATACTATTCCTCATCATCATAAATGGACTGCTGCCCATCCTGAATGAATCGGCAAAATAAACGCCTGCGATCATTGATACCAGCACCACCTGTATGGCAGATAACCATGTCATGACGCCTGACTCCCATTTCTTGGCGGTGAATAATACAACAGAACCCAGCACGACATGCCAGAACATCCAGAGCAGAAAACTCCCTTCCTGGCCTTCCCAGAAAGCAGAGAAGATATATTTCATCGGAAGATCATTGGATACATGATCCCAGACATAGCGGTATTCATAGTATTGGTGGACCATCATATAGAAGATCAACCCGATGACAGAGAGAATTGAAAAGGCATGAACACCCCAGGAAATGCGGCTGAATTTTAGCCAGGAAGGATTTTGATCAGTGAGTGTGGTTTTGCGGTATGCAAAAAATGTAAGGAGTGCGGATACGAGGCCGGAGAGAACAAAGAAATGACCGAGCCTGCCCGGCAGGAGATGCTCTCCTATATACTGGATGTCTTGCATGAATCTTTACATGTTGCTCCTCACGAGCACCTCTTCATTTTTATATTTCGAAGGGCACTTCATCAGCAGGCTGGACGCAACAAAATCATCGCCCTGAAATGAACCTGTGGCAACGATTTGTTCGCTGAGTTCAAAGTCCTGTGGTTTTGCGGAATGGAGCGTGACCTGATGTTCTTCGCCATTTTGATCTTTCATGTAGAAGGTGAAGAGATTTGGATTTTCCTCTGCATTGTAATACATCGGTTTATCCTTTGAAAGCATTCCTACTACTTTGGCGGATTCTCCTGAATTTTTGACGTGTGTGAATGTGCTGTAGGTGCTCATGTCCTTTGAAGCTGATATAAGCATGACTACGCCCCCGGCCATCAGGGCTATGATAATAATGGGCATTAATTTCATTGGATAAGCTGTGTTTTAAGGTTCAAACCCTGTGGTACTGAATCTTTGTGCAAATTTACAGGAAAATAGCCACAAAGACTTACAAATCCAGTAACGAAATGTGCCTGTATAAAGTGCCTTAATACCTTATGAAAGAAGTTGTAAGCCTAAAAAATGCCGGAATCTATCAGGAAGGGGTAAAAGTCCTCAGTGATGTCAATCTTTCCGTTAGCCAGACCGAATTTGTATACCTGATCGGGAAGACCGGAAGCGGGAAAAGCTCATTGATGCGGACGTTATGGGGCGATTTGCCACTGAAAGAGGGGGATGGGCAGGTGGCTGATATTTCGCTCTCAAAGCTTGAGGCGGTCAATATTCCGACATTAAGAAGGAGAGTAGGGATGGTTTTCCAGGATTTTCACCTCTTTCCACAATGGTCGGTAGCTGAAAATCTGCGTTTTGTCCTTGATGCCACCGGCACCACGGATGAAGCTGCACAAAATAAGATCATCAGAGAGGTATGTGCTGATGTCCAGCTTTCAGACAATATCAATAAGCCGGTTCATCAATTGTCCGGTGGTGAACAACAAAGAGCTGTAATTGCGAGGGCTGTGCTCAATAAGCCTCAGATTCTTCTTGCGGATGAGCCTACGGGACATCTCGATCCTGAGACGGCTGATGCTATTCTTCAATTGATGCGTCGTCTTGCTGTCGAGTATCATACTGCAATCCTGATGGCTACACACAATACAGGAGTGATTGAACGATTTCCGGGGAGAGTGTATAGGGTGGGGAATGGGAAAGTGGAGGAGATTGATTAATAAACTTAGTGAACAGGTTATTTACTAATTAAAATTCCCAATCAAAGAAGGTCTTTATTTAGGACGCCTGTGATGTTTGATATGAGATATGAATTTTAGGGCGTTAAAAATGTGTTTTAGAACATGAGATTCAAGAGGAGATACGGGAGATTATAAAGAATTCCGTATTTGATCCTGAAAGGATCCAATGTTATTAGCCCCGGGTTGCAACCCGGGGAATAATGAAATGCGAAATATTTTCAACGCTGAAAGTGTTGAATAAAAATCTTTCTTATGCGTAAAAACATATTTTGTAAAATTCTGCTTTGTGGCTGTTTAGTTATTTCTTGTGAAAAAATCGAACCTGAAATAATATCCAACGGCGGATTCTCACTCCAACTTTTTTCAGATTGGAAATATAAGGCGTTACAAGGGATTGATAGTTATGAAGGGGTATTTACAAATTGCCATGAAGAAATTACATATTCTGGTTTGTTATTTGGATTTGATGATTTAAGTTCAATTGTGCAGACCCCGGAAACACTCTATTTTGAGGATGCCATTATTGACGGCGAACCCGCTAAAATCATAAAGCGGAAGTATGGTGCTGAAGAATACCTATTTTTGGAAATGGATGCAAAAGATAAATCTGTTCGTATACAATTGTCGGTAACAAATCCGGATGACGATCAAAAGTTTATTACTATTTTCAAATCTCTGCGTTTTATATAATAATTTGATCTTTCTGCTTTTTTAGAACCTTCTATCTCTTCCATTTTCCCTTTGCATTGAACCTGATACCGTGTAAATAAATATAAAAAGGAATATCCAGCGGTCGACAAACTACTCTCTGTCTTTCTGCTTTTTATATATTAAACCTCATCCCCGTATACCCTCCAGGAGTTAGTTTTCTGAGTTCTTTTTTTACTTCCTCTTTTACCTGAAGTTTATCAATAAAATGATGCAGACTTTCTTTTGTAAGCTTTTCTTTCCCACGTGTGAGGTCTTTTAATTGTTCATATGGATTAGATACACCTTCGCGACGAAGTATAGTTTGGATTGCTTCAGCCAGTACGGACCAGTTGTCATTGAGATCAGATTGAGTCTTTATTTCATTTGCTGATATTTTGCCGAGGCCTTTCTGGATTGATTTCAATGAAAGAAGGGTGTGGGCAATGGGGACACCCATATTTCTGAGCACTGTACTATCTGTCAGATCTCTTTGTAGTCTGCTCACGGGTAGTTTGTCAGCAAGATGTCCAAAGATGGCATTTGCATATCCAAGATTTCCTTCTGCATTTTCAAAATCAATGGGATTCACTTTATGCGGCATGGCGGAAGAACCTACTTCATCCGGATTTGCCTTTTGCGTCAGGTAATTCATAGAGATATACATCCAGACATCACGGCAGAAGTCGATCAGTATCGTATTGATGCGCATCGTGGCATGACACAATGCGGCAAGCTGATCATAATGCTCGATTTGCGTAGTGTACTTATATCGTCCGATGTGCAAATATTTTGATGTAAAGTCATCTGCCCAGTCGGCCCAGTCGATGTCCGGAAAGGCCGCAACATGTGCATTGAAATTGCCGGTCGCCCCACCAAATTTTACACAGAGATTTATATGTTCAAGATGTCCAAGTTGAATGTCCAGGCGTTCGACAAAGACCATCATTTCCTTTCCAAGCAAAGTCGGAGATGCGGGTTGGCCATGTGTATAGGCCATCATGGCTACATCTTTGGTAGCCAATGCAAAATCATAGATTACCTGTCGTGTTGATTTAATTTCGGGTGTGATGATCTCTCTGTACGAATTCCTGATCATCAATGGAAAAGCACTGTTGTTGACATCCTGTGAGGTGAGACCGAAGTGCACCCATTCACGGAGTATGTTCAGATTTAATTTCTCCAGCTTTTCTTTTATGAAATATTCAATCGCCTTGACATCATGATTGATCTTCGATTCGATTTTTTTGATAGAAGCCGCATCTTCATCATTGAATGATGTCACGATATTGAGGAGATTCGCTTTAGATTCAACACTGAGTTTTGTATTGGGCACAATGCCGGTTTCGATCAGGGCGATGAGGTATTCAATTTCCACCAGGCACCGGTATTTCATCAGTGCAAATTCAGAGAAATAAGAACTCAATATGGAGGTCTTGTCGCCATACCTGCCGTCGATCGGAGAAATAGAATGAAGCATTTTTAGTTGTACTGTTTTATTACGTATTTATTGATGCAAAAGTACAGCTATTTTCGTGAGGCGTGAATCGTGAGCAAATCGTGATAAAAAAAATAGGACGCAGATCAAATAGAAAAAATTATGATTAATTAAGATTAATTTTCGTCATTAGACAGTTAATACTATTAACGATGTAAAATAGAACGCAGATCATCATGATTATCATGATGGTTCATGATTATTTTCCTATTTGATAGAGTATTCGATCAGGAATAAGTCATCAACTTATTATTGTTCTTCCGCCCCTTCCGCCTCTTCCGCCTCTTCTGCCTCTTCCTCCTCTTCCGCCTCTCCCGCCTCTTCCGCCTCTCCCGCCTCTTCCGCCTCTTCCGCCTGTTCTGCCCCTTCCGCCTCTTCTGCCTCTTCCGCCTCTTCTGCCTCTTCTGCCTCTTCCGCCTCTTCCGCCTCTTCCGCCTCTTCTGCCTCTTCTGCCTCTTCTGCCTCTTCTGCCTCTTCTGCCTCTTCCGCCTTTTCCGCCTCTTCCGCCTTTTCTGCCTTCCTAAAACATCTCCGGATCGAAACTCGAGAACACTTCTCCTTCCGGGAGCTCTTGTTTATACGGAATCGTGATCGTGCTCGTCGTTCCTGTACCGATGACACTGTACACTGAAATTTCTCCTTTTAAGAAATTCACCCGGGCAGAAACATTTTCGGTACCCATTCCTTTTTTGATTTCAGCAGGATCATATCCCTGGCCATCATCTTCGACCATGATCTCAAGATCTTCTTCATTGCGGATCAGTTGGATGAGTATTTCATTTGCATGAGCATGCTTGATACAGTTGTACAATAATTCCTGCACAATCCGAAAAATGTGGAGGATAATACCTGTAGGCAAATCATGCAAAGGACCATAATGAATGAATTCGATATGGGGCATTTCTTCAGACTCGATGCGATTGATCAGGTCTTTGATGGCTGGTACGATGCCCATCTTCAGAAGTGCTCCCGGCTGCATGTTGTTGGATATGGTGCGTACTTCAGCACAGGCTGCATCCAGTAATGTATAAGCCTTTGAATATTCCTTTTGTGTGGTGATCTCCGGATTTTTCACCTGTATAGCATCAAAATGGAGCTTGACGGTTGATAGCAAGCCACCAAGGCTATCATGTAAATCTCTTGCGATCCGCTCTCGTTCGACTTCCTGGCCTGTGAGCATCGAACTCATTGTTTCTATTTTAAGATTAGTTTCAAGCTCATTTATTTTTCGCTCCGTCAATTCTTCATTTTGCTTCGTGATGATCTGATTGGCATTGAGTCGTTGCTGGAAACTCCGGATAAATATGTAAGAGGCAATAAGCATAAAGATTACGGCAACCACCGATCCATAGCTTACCACTTTTGATGCTATATATTGTAATTCAGTGATATTCTTATCGCGCGCCATCTCCTTCAATTCGGTCTCGCGTTGTACATTTTTGCTGTTAAGCAGCATCTGTTGTATACTACTGGATTTACTTGCAGCATTGAGGCTGTCGTTGAAATTATTGTAAGCCTTCATCACGGATAATGCAGCCGGATAATCATTCATTTTTTCATAACATTCAGACAGATATCTGTACAATTCTCTTTTGACAAATGTATCATGACCACTTAGCTTCAGTCCCTGGTGGAAATAATATTCGGCCAGTTTATATTTTTTCGCACGCATATTGTACATGCCCACGTGCAGATGGATGGACGGGAGAAAAGATTCATACCGGATGCTGTCATATTTTGACAATTCAAGCTGCATCGAATCGGGTAGATCGCTAAACAGTTTTTTATGGCCGGTGAGTGCAGCAATCGTAAGCTGATTGATAACGGATAGCAACGTATCCTGGATCTGAAGATTTAGTTTGCTTGCCTGCTCAAGATAACGTGATGCCTCGCGCACCTGTTTACGGGCTATGTAGATCTCGCCGATCTGCTGGAGCATGCGCGCCTGCATCAATGTATCCAGTGCCCGGGATGCATATGAATTTACTTTCTCAAACATGGTGATGGCTTCCAGATAGTACTCACTGCCACTGTATAAATGTCCAAGATCATCTATGGTCTGGTACATGCGAACAGAGTCTCCTGCTTTTTCAAACAGTTTTTGGGCTTCGATATAATTCTTGATAGCCTTGTCAAGGTTTTCGATTTCAGCCAGGTCCTTTTCAGCGATCAGGCGATAAGCTTCAGCTGCATTGCTGTAATCTCCTATTTGTTCAAGTTGAGTGATTTGCCGGTACAGTTCAGCTTTTGACATCTGATCATTGATCGTCGGTTGAGCCGTACTGTTGAGTGGAAAGCATAGCAACATCATGACAGACACTATGCCGGTCATGAAAGAAAATATTTTCTGCATTGACATGTCACTCATATCCCGGAATCAATCGTTCGATAATGATAAAGGATCAGGTAAAAGAAGGGGTAGAGAAGATTCAATGGTTGGGTGTAATCGGTAATATATTTTCTGTTATGCTTTTGGATGTCGTATCCCGGATGACAATGTTTTGATTCCGGTCCTAATAGTCTAGACTGGTTTCATCAATTGATGTTCAATCGCCACTCTCACCAAACCGGCAGTATTGCGCACACCCAATTTTGTCAACAGGCTTCGTCTGTGCGACTCTACTGTTTTAAGACTGATAAAAAGAGTATCTGCTATTTCCTGCGTGGTATGTTCTTTTACGATCAACTCAAGTACATCTTTTTCACGGCGGGATATTTTCGGCGTGAGCATCGATGATTTTTTACCACCTGTACGCTGATTGACCAGACTTTTCATTATGGTTTCAGTCACTTCGTCACTAAAATAGGATTGACCATTATTGACCATTTCTATGGCATTGATCAATTCTTTCTTACCTGTATTTTTCAGAATATACCCCTGTGCACCATATTTTAAAATTTCCGTCACAAAGCTTTCTTCATTGTGCATTGAGAGGGCGAGCACTTTGACATCAGGATATTCTTTACTTAATTTCTGGCAAACTTCAAGACCATTCATGCCGGGCAAATTAATGTCCAGTAAAATAACATCCACAGGTATGTCAGGTATTTTTTCAAAAACCTCCAGACCTGTATAACACTTTGCGACAACCTGTATATTATCTATCCCGTCAAGAATGGATTCTACGCCCTCTACAAACATATTGTGGTCATCGGCAATCATCACGCGTATCATAGGCAAAGATCTAAACTGGTTTTTATCCTTTAAAAGTACAAACTAAGATCAATTAAACGTGGCGTCCGTCTTTATGCACCAGAATAAACAGCGGATCACCTGATTTACGGGTCACTTCGCAACCCTTTGCTGTAATATCCACAAGTAGAACACGCTCTCGGAACCGAATGTTGAATTGTAGTCCAGTCCAGCTGAGAGGAAGCACAGGGGCAAGAATCAACATTCCGTCTTTGACCGTCATTCCTGCAAATCCCCGCACAACAGACATCCAGGAGCCAGCCATACTCGTGATATGAAGGCCATCTTCAGTGTCATTGTTATAATCATCAAGATCGAGTCGTGCTGTCCTGAGATACATCTCATAGGCCTTTTCCATCTTACCAAGTCGGGATGCAAGGATAGCATGAACACAGGGTGACAGTGAAGATTCATGTACCGTCATGGGTTCGTAAAAATCAAAATGGCGTCTTAACGTATCAAGGTCAAAATGATCTTCAAAAAAATACATGCCCTGTAGTACATCCGCCTGTTTGATAAAACAGGATCGAAGTATACGGTCCCATGACCATTTTTGATTGATAGGTCGTTCTGCAGCAGGCAACTGATCAGCATGCATCAGTTCCTTATCCAGAAATCCATCTTGCTGCAGAAATACCTGCCGCGTATCATCTTTTGGGAAATACATATTCCTGGCCACATCATCCCAATGTTTCATTTCGTCTTCATCAAAATGGACCACACTTTTTATTTTATCCCACTGCGTCGGATACTGTTCCTTTACCCAGCCAATCTGTTCAGTGGCATAGAGGATGCACCACCGGGCTATGTAATTTGTGTACCAGTTGTTATTGACATTGTTTTCATATTCATTCGGCCCGGTAACACCCAGCATGACCCATGCTTTTTTTGCTTCAGAATAATTCACACGTTGTGCCCAAAATCGGGCTACTCCGATGATCACTTCAAGACCGCCTTCAACCATATAATGCGTGTCTCCGGTGTATCGGATATAATCATAGATCGCATAGATGATAGCACCATTGCGGTGAATCTCTTCAAATGTGATCTCCCATTCATTGTGGCATTCTTCACCATTGATCGTCACCATTGGATAAAGAGCTGCTCCATCCTTAAAGCCTAATTTTGCAGCGTTCTTAATGGCCTTAGGAAGATGGAGATAACGGTATACCAGTAAGTTTCTCGCCACTTTTGCTTCTGAACTACTTAGATAAAAAGGTACACAATATGCTTCAGTATCCCAGTACGTGCTACCACCGTATTTCTCACCTGTAAATCCCTTTGGCCCGATATTTAATCTGTCATCTTCACCTGTATACGTTTGCCAGAGTTGAAAAATATTAAATCTGATGCCCTGTTGAGCTGAGACATCTCCTTTGATCCGAACATCCGCACCGTCCCATATTTTTTTCCATGCTGCGATATGTGCTGATTTTAAAGCATGATATCCATTGTTGTAAAGTGTTTCAATTTTCTTTTTGCCTGCATCAAGTTGTTCCTCAGCCGGCACATATAAGCTACTCAGATTCGTCACAAATTTATTCAGCACCAGCTCATCGCCTGATTTGATATCCAACTTGTACACATGACTTGCCTTCTTAGCTTCATGAGTGGAAGTAGAGATGTCAGTAAGGACATTGTTTTTATACAAGTTTGTCCGCATAAAAGAGCTGACGGTGAATCCGGTTTGCTTGGTGACAGACGAAACCATAGAAATAAATTGATCCTGGTACCCATCGCGGCTTATCCAAAACTGATCACCATAATTAGCATCCTTGTTATGCACATCAAAATCCAGATAAGGCTCTAAAGTCACGTTACCAAAAAAGCCTTCTGATTTGACCCTGATATGAATCACTCCGGCATCCGGATCTGCCATGCTGCAAAACCGTTCGAATTGAAAAGTCAACTCACCTCCTGATGCAGGACTGATTTCAAATGATCTGATGAGCAAACCATTTTCCATATCCAGTATACGTTGAAAATTTGTGACCGGCGTAATGGCAACATCTAATGGCACATCATCAATACGTATTCGCACACCTATCCAGTTGACCCCGTTGAGGACTTTTGCAAAATATTCAGGGTATCCATTTTTCCACCAGCCTACACGTGTGAGGTCAGGATAATAAACACCTGCGAAATAAGATCCGCGTAGAGTCTCACCACTATAATCTTCTTCAAAATTTCCACGGGTCCCCATACGGCCATTGCCGAGACTGAAGATACTCTCGCTGATCAGGTGGAAGTCATGATGAAATCCTTCTTCTAAAATCTGCCAGGGATGATGTTTGATATAATTTTTCATACTAATCGTTCGATAATCGTTGAAGGCATTATTTTATCCAAACCGGGTATAACAATTTGCGCCGCAGAAAGGGTCGAAGGATCACCTATACCAACTGCATAACAACCAGCTGACAATGCAGCCTGCACACCTTTCACCGCATCTTCAAACACAACAACCTCTGTAGGATCTAATTTTAAAGCCGCAACAGCATTGATGAAAATTTCAGGATCCGGTTTAGAGGCTTTTGCATCATTACCATCAAGTATTGCATCAAAATAATCTTTTACACCGAGCTTTTCAATGACAGGCTTTGCATTTTTACTGGCTGAACCCAGAGCTAACAATAGGCCAAGATCTTTCGAAGCTTTTAGAAATGACAGAGCACCCGGCAACAGATCTGCAGGTGTGATCGTATTGATGGCTTCAACATAAATGTCATTCTTCCGTGCAGCCCAATATTGTTTTTCATCATCCGACAGATGTACATTATACCTGTCAAGCAAATATTGAAAGGACTCCATTCTTCCTGCACCACGTGTATGTTCATCATCAGCTTCTTCAATCTCCACACCCAGCTCTTTCATGATTTTGGTCCATGCAGTGAAATGATGAACGGCCGTATCCACAATCACACCATCCAGGTCGAATACAAAACCTTTAATGGTAGGCTTTGTACTCCTTGTTTCTTCACGTCCCGGGTTTTCCATTTCTTTTATTTTCATGCCGACGGATTGAAATAAATCAATTGTTTTTAGGTGGGCAAATATAGTATTCAGTTTTTGCCTTGCATTTACACCTCCATACATTTCACGCACAGAGATTATATACTCTGCATAAGCCTCTTCAAGTTCTGCTCTGAATTTGTCTTTTAGGATAAAATCAAAATTTACAAGGTGTTCGAGTTGTTCCATCGCTCTTAGTCTTTTGATGATGTTCAGACCCTGTCCTGTCAATTGCCATCCGTTCAAAAGAAGTTCATCGGCTTCCTGATCTGAACCCGCCTGATACATATCTTCTATGATGTGCAGAATACGGTCTGCTTTGGAAGGATCTTTTTCTTTGAGAAAATCCCATGCATCCATGTCGAGATGATTCAAGGCAAGCCTGTACGCGAGATTAATCATCATATCATGATCAGCCATCAGTCGTGCAGATTTAAGACCTGCCTGCAATGAGGCTTTAATGATCGCATCTGGATATTTCTCCGGTTTCACCTTGCTCATGAGATAAAGCACATCATCATGTCGGGATTGTTGGGCGGATTCAAGAATAATGGCGGGCAATGATGTTTCAAGGTGTTTTACTAAGGCTTCATTTGAAAGGCGAATAGACCATAAGCGTGTCCACCGATAGAGCAGAGTTGCCCATTGTATGATTTGTATTCCGGATCTGACCTTCTTTTCGGCTAATATAAATGCGGCTTTACGTGTTTTTTCTTCAAGAAGAAATGGTTCTGTTATCGCTAACAGTGGTCTCATGCCGGAAGGAAAAACATACCCTTCCCGATTGCATATTTCCATGGCCAGGTTAATGGCTCGTATTTGTAATCTTGGCGCCATTTGTTGAGCGCACAGACTTTCAAATATTTTATAGGCCATGCGTAGCTCGACCATCAATTGTTCCTGGAATTGAGGGAGCTTCATCCACAACCTGTGGAGATGAAGAATGGAGGCTTCAAGAATCTGGAGTGTTTCGGCGAGTGCCCGGTCTTTCAAAAGCTGTTGTGCCTGCCTGAGCAGGGTAGATGTGACACTGCGTACGGTTTTTATACTGTTTCTGTTTAGCCGGACCTGACCATATTTGTCAAGAGGGGCGATGTCCATGAATAAGCTGTGGTAATTCGGATTTCGGATGAGGTGTAGATAATTGGACAATATTTCTGCCCTGAATATAGAATGGGACAAGGCATAGGAAGACATAAATGCGCGTAACTCCGTGACGTTTAGCTTTTTAAGGACCTCGTCGGTGACCTGCTGCTCCTGGTTTGATTTCTTTTTTGAACGGTTACTTCTCTGGATCTGATCCCTGAGCAGGAGAAGGGCAGCGATAGCATGTTTACATTGTTTTGTTCGCTTGAATACGGTGCATTGGCATTTGGGGACAGCCAGGCCATCTTTTTTGATGGTGATCTCTACATGGTAATTGGGTTGTCTTGAGATACAATGATAATAGCCTTCTTCGACCAGGTTGATCGCATATTCCTGGGTGAAACTGACGAGCTCCTGCGCTTCTTCAAGGGCATCAGCCGTGATATTTTGTTCAATTTCAGAAAGAAGGACTTTCATTCGGTCATCCTGCGTTTTTAGTGCTTTGTTTGGTCATTTATAGAGTCATAATCTTCATTTTGAATGAATTAATGAAGTCATTCCCCTTTGTTAGACATAAATTTGTAAAGGTAATCCAGTACTATGGAAGTAAAAGATGTTTGTTTTGTCCGTCATGCCAAATCGAGTTGGGATCAGCCCGGTGTTGATGATTTTGATCGGAGGCTTGACGCCCGGGGTTTGAAAGATGCGCCTATGATGGCCCGCAAAATGAGGGAATCAGGCCTTATCCCCGACCTGATCATCACCTCAGGTGCAAATCGTGCACGTACTACCGCTGATTTTTTCAGGAAGGAATTTGGCCTTCAGGAGTCTGCGTTTTTGGTCAGGAATGAATTATATGAAGCCACTGCACAACAGGTGTACGATGTGCTTTGTTCAGCACCTGATTCCGCTTCGTTTGTGTATGTTTTTGGCCACAATCCTACGTTTACCTGGATAGCTAATCATCTGGCCGGGGTTCATATCGACAATGTTCCCACTTGTGGTGTGGTGCATGCACAGGCCATGATCGGAAGCTGGAAGAAATTCAAGCCTGAATATGCAGGGTTCATTGGGTTTCATTATCCGAAACAATATTCAATATGAGGATAAGATCTTTGATATCTCTCATCGTGATCATGGGCATGGCCGCCTGCCAGTCTTCACCAAAAAATGAATATAAACTTTCGGATGAACGGATGGCCCATCTCATCATAGATTTGCAGCTCGCGGAAGTAGCTTTGCCCGATTTTGGCCCTCTGCAACAGGATTCAATCAAAGTCCTTTTTAAAAAGCGAATTGAAGAAGTGTATCAACTCTCTTATGATGAGATAAAAAGTGAAATAGATCTGCTGCAAAGCGATCCGAAAAAATTAAAATGGATCATTGATCGCGCTAAGCAGATGGCGGATTCAATACAATAAAATCTAAAATCTAAATTCTAAAATCCAAAATACGCTTGTTTAAAAATATCAGTCTTCGCTCAATGTCGGCTTACGGAGCCTTAGCCATGACTCTTTTTACCACATTGGCGATATGGTTAGGTACACAAATACTTGACGTTGAATTTTCATGGCGGAATGGTATCATCGTCATCTTTGTTATAGGCATCTTTTCATTTTTTGCGATCCAGTTTATTCTCGACAGGTTTATCTATCGTCGTATAAAATTGATGTATAAAATCATACGGAAAGCCAAGACCTCGGTACCTGATAAAAGAGCATTAAAAAGAAGTGATGATCCTCTCCTGGATGGCGTCGAGCAGGAAGTACAACACTGGGCTGAAACGCAACAAAATGAAATCGAGACGCTGAAAACCCTTGAAGCTTATCGAAAGAGATTTATAGGTAATGTTTCGCATGAATTGAAAACACCCATATTTTCGATACAAGGATATATCTACACGCTGATCGATGGTGGAGTGTATGATGAGAATGTCAATATGCGATATCTGGAAAGAGCGGCATCAAATGTTGAAAGGTTATTGACGATCGTACAGGATCTTGAAGAGATCAGTAAGCTCGAATCCGAAGATCTGATACTGGATATTCAGAAGTTCGATATTAAATCATTGGTACGCGAAGTCTTCAATGATCTTGAAGTCAATGCACGCCAGCGAAATGTAACACTCACTTTTAAAGAAGGCGCAGATAAAACATTTGCGGTCCAGGGTGATCGTGAAGGTATAAGACAGGTGCTTACAAATCTGATTCTCAATTCGATCAAGTATGGAAATGAAAGCGGGGTCACCAAAGTCAGTTTCTATGTGATGGACCGCCAGATCCTGGTGGAGATCGCCGACAATGGTATCGGCATTGAAGAAAAACATCTCAATCATCTTTTCGATCGATTCTATCGCGTAGACAAAAGCCGCAGCCGTGAATCCGGTGGCTCAGGACTAGGATTATCAATAGTTAAGCATATCCTTGAAGCCCACAATCAAACGGTCAATGTAAGAAGTACACCCGGAAGGGGATCCACGTTTGGATTTACGTTAGACAAAGCACAGGATTGAGAGCATAGGGCATAGAGCAGGTTGAGCCCTCATGAAATAGGATGACTTTTATATTTGCGCAGAGCAAAACGAAACGCTATTCGAAGTTTATCAACTTCGAATCCATATCAGGAATCAATGTATCTATTTGGAAAACAAACTCAAGCAGCCTGTGGCTGCGATTGAAAATCATTTCATAAAACAATGAGTTTATTGTCCGGGCAGTAATAACTTCCTTTCCACCTTTCTTCCTTCTACGAATTCGGCAAGCTCTCATCAGGAACTTCATCTGCAGGATGTTCGGCCGGAATGCTGATGATCACTTTGTCCAGCATTTCCCTGATGCCTTTGCTGTATTCAAGGTAGCCCGGCAATTGATTAAGATCCATAGCTGCAGGAGGAGGCATTTTTTCATTTATCGGATTCACCTGTTTTCCATTTTTCCAGAAACGGAAACAAACGTGGCATCCTGTGGCTAATCCTGTCTGACCGATGTAGCCAATCGTCTGGCCTTGTTTGACCAGCACACCCGGATGGATACCAGGTCCAAAACGTGACATATGAAGATATTGAGTATCATAAGTCTTGTCATGTTTTATCTTAACAAAATTGCCGTTGCCGGATGTAAAGGATGCAGCAGTAATTCTTCCATCAGCAACTGCCCTGATGGGTGTACCACATGGAGCAGCATAATCAGTGCCCAGGTGTGGTTTGACTCTCTTTAAGATAGGGTGGAAACGGGTCATGTTGAAGCTACTGGAGATACGGGCATATTCTACCGGAGATTTCAGGAATGCCTTTTTCATCGGACGGCCTTCAAGATCAAAGTATCCTTCATAATCACTTCCTTTATAAAGAATAGAATTATACACTGTGCTTCCTGATGTATATCTCGCACCTACTAATTTCTGAATGCCCAATGGCTGCCCATCTACATATTTTCGTTCATAGATCAATTGAAATGCATCCCCTTTCCGGACATGATAAAAGTCAACTGACCAACCAAGTGCATTTTCCATGGAAGCAATCAACTCCATAGGCAAACCCAAATCGCTCATGCTGACCCACAAAGATTGATTGATCACACCTCCTGCGGTTTCTGTACGTACTTCAACATCCTTATTGATGATCTCAACACGCACACTATCATCCAGATGGAAGAGGATCTGGCGATACGGATCCGGCTCATAGACCAGGGCCTGAATACTTGAATCCGCAAGATCACTTACGATCGTCAGATCTTTTCCTGCGCGTATCGAGCGGAATGGAAATATAGATTTAGCGGCTTCAATGAGCTGGTTGATCTTGAAATATTCAACGCCACGATTGGAAAGCAAATGGCCCAGAACATCATTGGGTCTCAGTTTAAGAGTCTCGATGCCTACTATACCCAGATCCCAGTGCAGATATTTATGGCAGTCATCAATCTGACATGCCTGTTCCTGGTTTCGGGGTGACAAAAAATGTAGACTTTTAACGGAGTCTATCGCAAATGCTGTCAATAAAACAAACAGCATGGATATAGCGTAACGTGTGATCTTAGTCCTGGCCAATGGATTAATTTTGACGCAAGTTAATTTAATTCATTAAAAATGAGGCTTTAAGCAGTTGTTAATGAAACATTCTCCACATTCAGTCCGATGCGGTCGGGTATTGCTGGACCTCACTTCTCCAGTGGTGATGGGCATTTTAAATGTGACGCCTGATTCATTTTTTGCCCCTAGCCGGACAGGTGTTTCCAGCGGTGAGTTGATAGATAGAGCAGGTGTGATGCTTGAAGATGGCGCCAAGATCCTTGATGCGGGGGGAATGTCTACCAGGCCCGGGGCCATAGAGATAGCGCCTCAGGAGGAATTGGACCGTGTGATCCCGGCTATCGAAGCATTACATGCCTCTTTTCCTGATGCCATCATCTCCATTGATACTTATAGAGCAATAGTAGCAGAACAGGCCATCGTAGCCGGGGCTACCATGATCAATGATATTTCCGGCGGTTCACTGGATCCGGAGATGATCGATCTCCTTGCTTCTGTTAAAGTTGCTTTTGTCCTCATGCATATGAGAGGCAAGCCTGCGGATATGCAGACCCATGCTGACTACAATGACCTCATCAGTGACCTTGTATCGTATTTTGTTAATAAATTGAGAATATTTCATCACCGCGGGATACGGGATATCATCATCGATCCGGGATTTGGATTTTCAAAGACTGTGGATCAGAATTTCCAGATCATCCGTCAACTTCAGATTCTTAAGATCCTTGAATGTCCTGTTTTGATAGGTCTGAGCCGTAAATCATCACTAGGTCAGGTCATTAAAAGGCCCATGGAAGAGACACTTTTTGCTACCACGGCTATGCATATGGTGGCCCTTGAAGGTGGAGCATCTATATTGAGAGTGCATGATGTAAAGCCGGCGATGGATGCTATTGCAATATTTAATAAACTTCAGAAGGCTAAAAACCATTAATACAATAGTTTATGAAATCACATCTCCTGTATGATCTTAATGCAGGATAAGACGTTATAGGAGCAATCAATGAGTACTGAAAACGAGGAATCGAAGACGCCGGTAGAAAAGAAGCCAAGAGGTATCCTCTTTTGGCTTGGGCGGTTTGTATTGATTTTGCTTGCCATATTCCTGACCTTGATGATCGTGATCGAACTTCCTTTCGTACAGATGTGGGGAGCCGGAAGGGTTAGTAAAATCATTTCCCGAAGTCTGAAGACAGACGTATCGATCGGTGGATTTAGCCTGAACCCGATATCAGACCTGACGTTGAAGGATGTCCATATCGGTTCTCCGGACAGGCCAACAGATACATTGATCAATGTGGGCTCTATGGAAGTAGATTTTAAAAATCTATGGGATCTTTTTTCAAAACGATTGACGATCAACCAGGTGATCCTTGAAAATGGATTACTTAACATTCAAAAAAAGGAAGGGGATTCATTGACCAATCTTGATCTGGCACTCATCAGGATGTTCCCTCCGGCTGCAGATACCAGTGCGGCGCCATTCCAATTAGATCTTAAGAATGTAAGTGCCAATCAACTAAGGGTAAAATTAGATGACGCCTCTACAGGAACATTAGTAGATATATTTTTTCACCGGGTTGACATCGAGCTTGATTCCCTTGACCTCGCCGGGAAATTTATGGACATCAGTGATCTGGATGTTGATCAGCCTGTCATCAATTTCACATCAAAACCTACAAAAGCTATACTATCCGGCACAACAATACCATCCGGAAAACCATGGGCCTTTAATGTCGATGCGTTGAAATGGACTGACGGGAAATTATATATCGACAATCAAAATAAACCTGTTGATACCACACAGGCACATGGTCTTGACTATGCGCATTTAAGTCTCGATGACGTGGATATCCAGATGGATTCATTACAGATGAGGGGCACACATGTGAAAGCACAAGATGTCATGATACATGTACGGCATCAAAACGGATTTGAACTCGAAAATTTTTCGGCCTCAACAGCTGATATTTCTTCAGAAGGAATTGACCTGAAAGATCTCGTCGTCAGGACAAAAAACAGTCTGATCAAAAATTCAATCAAACTTACATATTCAGGTTATAGTGACTTCAAATCATTTGCAGATTCAGTTCGTCTTAGTCTGCCCTCGGCTGATATTAAGTTGCACATCAATGATCTGATCGCGTTAGTTCCTGCCCTCGAACATGTGACTTTTTTTTCTGACAACAAGGACAAGGACATTGTATTGGAAGGAAATATAAATGGTATAGTCAATCGGCTAAAGATCCTCAACATGAATGCAGGGATTGGCGGTATCAGTCTTGCCGGAAATTTCAGATCACGGGGCCTGGCGGTCAAAGGAGCACAGCTTTTGAGTCTTGACCTTGATCAGTCAAAATTCAGTGCTAAGAGTCTTAAAGATTTATTTCCGGGATTGAAACTGCCTCCTATAGTCAATACATTAGGCCTGATCAATTTCACAGGAAAATTTGATGGATACCCTGATAATTTCGTGGCCTATGGTAAGTTTAATACATCTCTTGGCGGTATTACGCTTGACATGAATCTTAATACCATCAACGGTATAGCACAAGGCAAGTATTCAGGGGCCATAAGCCTGGATAATTTTGATATTGGCAAATTGATCAATCAACCTGATGTAGGACGCGTCACCATGACAGGTCGGGTGATAGAAGGTACCGGACTTACTTCTGAATCAGTTTCTGCGGATTTATCCGCGGTGATGTCATCATTTACATATAAAAATTACACCTACCACAATACCCGATTAGATGGTCAGATCAGTGGTAAACTATTTAATGGAACACTTGACATCAATGACCCGAATGTCGTCATGCATTTTGAAGGCAATGTTGATTTAAAAGGTAGTCAGCCAAAACTGAATTTTGTCGCACGTATTGACAGCGTTAGATTATCAGAGTTGGGTTTAGGTGACATACCTGTCTCGATCAGCGGAATATTTGATGTCAACTTAACCGCCGGCAACATCGATCAATTTAATGGTTCTTTATTGGGTGAAAATGTAAAAGCCACTATACGAGGTGTAAACTATGCACTGGACACCCTCTCTGTACTGGCACTCATCGATTCGGTATCTAACGACAGGTATTACAAATTCAAATCGGATATTGCTTCCGGTACATTCAGTGGTGTATTTGATCCCATTTCTTTTCCAAATCAATTGCAACAGTATCTGCATGACCAATACCCAAGTGCTATCGAAGCGCCAAAAAAGGTAGTCACTACGGAGTTTAATCAGCGTTTCTCCTGGGATCTTCACATACACGATAGTCGGCATTGGCTTGACCTTCTGGGTGTGAAGGGACTTGAGATCAAAAATGCATATACGTTTGGCACACTCAATCTGAAAGATGAGGAAACGGACGGTTATATTGAATTGCCTGAATTACATTATGGGGGTGTAAATGTGTATGGGTCGACGATTAATTTCAGTGAGAAAAGAGGTAAGGCGGATCTGAGTCTTGAAGTGATAGCAGCTGACTTAAAGGAAAATCTCTTCTTCGAGGATGTCAACATCACCGGGACGGCTACGGATGATAGTATAAGAATGCGAGTTAAAACCGATGATATAGCGGATATCATCAAAGAGCTGGATCTCGAAATCAATGCGGATCCTCAGGATGGAGCCTGGACATTTAATTTTAATCCGATCAAATTGAAGATGCTTGATGGGGATTGGGTGATGCCTGCCACCAACAGAGTACAAATTAAAAAAGGTGAATTCAATCTTGAAAATACCGAACTCTATTCAGGTGACCGGAAGATTGTCGTGAATGATGTCGACAACAAAGGAATTGAAGCATTCATCACCGGATTTGATGTGAGTTATCTCAATTCACTTTGGATCAATGATAAATTTCAGTTTGCCGGAATATATACGATCGATCTGCGCATTGACAACATCTATGATATCAGGCAATTCAACACGATGCTGCGTATCCCGGCATTAAAAGTCAATAATAAACCCTATGGCGACTGGACCATCAAAGCGATCATGAATGATCCGAAAGACTCCGTCAAGATCGATGTGGCGATGAATATGCGAGGGGACGAAGTACATCTCAAGGGGACTGGTGCGTTTCTGCCACCGATCAATTCTATTCCAAAAGCAGATCAGAATTATCTCCGATTAGCTCTTGAAGGAACGCAGTTTCCAATGGACTTTATTGAATTTTTCCTTGGTGGAAATGTGCATGATACAGAAGGATCCGTAGACTTTACGTTAAACCTTGAAGGGAAGACAAATAGACTTGTACCCAATGGCCGGGGGAGAGTATACAATGGAAGTACCACCATCAATTATCTCGGCACGACATATACATTCCATGATCAGCCGTTCGAAATCACCGAGACGATGATCGATCTATCAGGTGATCGACTCTATGATGTCGAAGGAAATTATGCTACCATACAAGGTGGCCTGACGCATCATAATTTTAAAGATTTTGGATTGAGAGCCACCATTACGTCTGACCGGATTCTTGGCCTTGATGTCACCTCTGAAGAAAATTTAAATTTTTATGGAAAAGGAGTTGGTTCGGTCATTGCGCAATTTTCAGGACCGATCGCCAATCTTAGAATGCAGGTAGACCTGGTAACAGCAAAAGGTACACATATCTATATTCCCCTTTCCGGTTCAGCAGTCAGTACAGACAAAGATTTTGTGATCTTTCTTCAAAATGGTTTATTGCCTGTTTCAAAAATCAATCAGTTCAAATTGAGTGGTATAGACCTGACGATGAATATGACAATCACGGACGATGCACAGGTAGATATTATTTTTGATGACAACACAGGAGAAGTATTGCGAGGTGTGGGGAGCGGGGATCTTCAGATCAAAATGAGCAGGTCAGGAAATCTGACAATGCAGGGTAATTATATCATTACAAAAGGAGATTATCTTTTTACAAATTTCAAAATTGTCCGCAAGCAATTTGAATTGTTGCCCGGTGGGAAAATACACTGGGATGGAGATCCATATGATGCCACCATCGATATAAGGGCGAAGATCAAAGATCTTAAAGCCTCCATTAAGCCGTTAATCGAAGAATATTTAATTAGTAATAAAACGCTGACCAGCCAGGCCAATGAGCGCGTCGATGTAGACCTGGTCATGCTTCTTACCGGATCACTTCTTCACCCGAATATTGCCTTTGAAATTGAATTCCCTACGCTGACCGGAGAGCTCAAAGGATATGTGGATAGTAAAATTAAAGCACTGAAATCCAATGAGAATGCGCTGTTTGAGCAGGTGATGGGACTTTTGATCACCAAATCTTTTTTACCGACGACTTCAGGGGTGAGCTTAAATGTGTCAAAAGGGATTACAAGTACGCTGGGGGATTTGATCTCATCTACGCTATCCAATTATCTCGGTGGAGTCCTCAGAGACCTTATCAAGAGTGATGTCATCTCTATTGATTTGAATGTGGCTGTTGACTTGCCCAATAAAGAAACCGGAACTCTTGATCCAAATGGTTCACCCAATGATTATTCGGCCAGCGGATACAGTGCCAATCTGCCTATTGGATTTTTTAATGACCGCTTATCTGTCAATGTGGGGGGTAATTATGTAAGTGGCTCGGCACTGGAAGCAAGTAAGGGCGGAAAATATTTTGCCGGAGATATCTCCCTTGAATACTGGATTACGCCTGACAGGAGGCTCAAAATCAGGGCGTACAACAGAAATGAAGTCACATTTGAAGGCCGCAAAAATAAAGTCGGTTTAGGTCTTGCCTATAGAAGGGAATATGATAGTTTTTCCGAAATTTTTTCTGATAAAAAGAAGAAAGTAAAAACCGTCGAAACCGATCCTTCAGGAGGATAAAGTACAGCCTAAGGCTTACGTCTTATATTTGCGTTTTAGAATTTATCAAAACACAACATTCTATTCAATATGTTTCAATCACTGACCGATAGTCTCGATAATGCGTTCAAAACCCTGCGTGGTGATGGAAAGCTGACAGAACTCAATATCGCTGAAGCGATCAAGGAAATCCGGCGCAGTCTCGTAGCCGCAGATGTCAACTATAAGATAGCCAAGGAATTCACGGATAAAATCAAGGATAAAGCTATGGGTACGAAAAACGTACTCAACTCCGTCAAGCCCGGCGAGCTCATGGTCAAGATCGTCCAGGATGAGATGATCGATCTCATGGGGGGCACGGCAGCAGGCATCAATGTAAAAGGCAATCCGGGTGTCATCCTGATTGCTGGTCTTCAGGGAAGTGGAAAAACGACATTTTCCGCCAAGCTGGCCAATTTTCTAAAAACAAAAAGAAATAATAAACCACTTCTGGTGGCTTGCGACGTGTATCGTCCTGCAGCTATGGATCAGTTGACTGTGCTCGGAGAATCGATCAGTGTTCCTGTTTATAAAGAACCTGAATCAAAGGATCCGTCAGCTATTGCCCTCAAAGCTATTGAACATGCAAAGGCGCATGGCTTTGATGTAGTGATCATCGATACAGCGGGTCGTACGGCCATTGATGAAGTGATGATGAAAGAGATTCGCGAGATCAAGGATGCTGTTCAACCAAGTGAGACTCTTTTTGTCGTGGATGCGATGACGGGTCAGGATGCTGTGAATACGGCATTGGCCTTCAACGATGTCATCAATTATGATGGTGTTGTATTGACCAAACTCGATGGTGATACACGGGGTGGGGCAGCATTGTCCATCAAATATATCGTCGGCAAGCCAATCAAGTTTGTGAGTACAGGCGAGAAGATGGATACGATCGATATGTTCTATCCGGATCGTATGGCGCAACGGATCCTCGGCATGGGCGACATCGTTACATTTGTAGAGAAAGCTCAGGAGCAATTTGATGAGAAGGAATCGAAACGTATTGAGAAGAAGATCAAGAAAAATACATTTGATTTCAATGACTTTCTGGGGCAGATGTCTCAGATCAAAAAGATGGGTGATCTCAAATCACTCATGAGTATGATCCCCGGTGTAGGCAAGGCGATGAAAGATATTGACATCGATGATAAAGCTTTTGTCAAAATCGAATCGATCATACAATCCATGACGCCGGCCGAAAGAGAAAATCCGGATATGCTCAACATGATGCGCAAGCAACGTATCGCCAAAGGTTGCGGCCGTGATCTCAATGAAGTGAATATGTTCATCAAGCAATTTGACCAGATGCGCAAGATGATGCATACACTCAGTAAGGGCGACAATATGCAAAAGATGATGCAGCAGTTTAAAGGCAGGTGATAAAATAATAAAATTTCTTCTGAAGTGACAAAGCTTAAGAAACAATTGACCAGGGTTCTTGATGGTACTTCAGATAAAAATTTTGCTTTTATTGATTTATGTAATCTTTTAAAAAAGCTTGGTTTCGAAGAAAGAATAAAAGGTAGTCATCATATTTTCTGGAGAAATGGAATTGAAGAAATCATCAATATACAAGTGGGTAAAGACGGTAATTCAAAACCATATCAAATAAAACAAGTACGTGAAATCATTATTTTCTATAAATTAGTTAAAGAAATTGAATAATATGGATGCGCCGAAATATGAAATCATCATCTACTGGAGCTCAGATGATGGAAGTTTTATTGCGGAGGTACCTGAATTGTCGGGTTGCATTGCTGATGGACCCTCTTATGCAGAAGCCTTATCAAATGCAGAAATAATCATTTCAGAATGGATTGAGACAGCGCAAAAACTCAATAGGGCTATCCCTGAACCTAAGGGCAGATTGAAATACGCCTAATCCACATTTCCTTTACAATCACATTCATCAGTAACAACGCCATTCCATAAAATATATCTTCAAAAGGAATCGTCAATAACCGAATCCCGATGATATGTTTTTCATTATACCACACGACTTCTCCCGGGATGCCTGTACCTGTCAGGATACCATTGATGATAAAAAATGGAATCAATATGATCATATACATCAGGTAAAAATGGTCAAGCTTTTCTTTTAAATAAAAATGCCCAACGATCAAAGAAATCGCAGCCAGAAAAAATGCGAAAAAAGTGTACATTTTATGGATAAAGAAAAATGCACACACAAGACAAAAAGTGATGAGTACAATGTTTATTGTATTTCTGACCCCAACATCTATTTTGAAATCCGGATAAATCTTTTTTAAAGCATGCAGCGTAAATAGGCTTGCAAAAGGGATGCAGATAAAAAACAGGATCTCTTCAATCGGAAGCCCCAGGATATTCCAACCTAAGACATATTGTGGATTAAATCCCCAAACCCCTTCTTTCGTAAACCAGGCATCCCAGATAATGAAAAATAGCGCAACGATGATATTGGCAGGAAAAAACCATTTCCACTCTTTGTAAAAATTCAGCCTCGGGTGAAAACTAAATATTAATGGGAACCAAATAGCCCCGAGATTCAGCAGCAGATATAAATACATTATTGGCTGAGCTTTCGTAATTCCCTGAAATATTTGAATGGGACCAGTAGCATCCCAAAGCATTCCCCATTAAATCTCGTCAAATGTTTGTGATGGATTTTGTGTGCTTTACGTATGGCTCTCAGATAGAGATTGTTCGAGCGTTTAAATAACCCTATCCGCTGATGTATAAAAATATCATGTACTAAAAAATAGGCCAGCCCATAAAGAGCAATGCCTAAGGCAACATACAGAGCCCAATGCAATCCCATGAAATTCCACAAGGCAAAAAGAGCCATCGAAGGAATGGCGAATACAAGAAAGAAAGAATCATTTTTTTCGATGATGGAATCATCATCATTCTTTACGTGATGATCTTCGTGCAGCACCCACAATAAGCCATGCATGATGTACTTATGTGTAAACCAGGCCACACCTTCCATGCCTATAAATGTCGCTAAGATGATCAGGAATCCCATGTGCAGTCGTGTTTAATATTGTGATTGGTTTTTACCATGCTTCTTCTTTCAATGAGAATTTAATGATAAGGTATGAAGTGGCAATGATGAAAAGTTTTTTAAGATCAGGAACACGAACTCTTCGATTTTGATTTTCTTCCGTGGGTAATTGTTCCAGTCTGTGCAATAGTTTCATATAATATCGATAAGCTGTAAGTACGCCCAGCCTTGCCGAATTAGGGAGAAGCGTTATCCCTTTTCTTGCTTCCCTGAAATCATTTTTGACATCTTCGATGATCTTTGCTTTGTCTATTGAAGTCATCCGTCCACCATGCACACCAGGGAAATAATTGCGATCCAGCAAATGAACATCCATATTGAAGTCCCGCAGGAAATTAACTTTTTGAAAAGCGGACCCAAGACACATGGCCATTGGCTTTAATTTTTCATATTGAACATCATCCCCATCGACAAATACCTTCAGGCACATCAGACCGACTACATCAGCCGAACCATAAATATAATTCCGGTATTCATCTTCTCCATAAGTTTGCTTCTGAAGGTCTAAACGCATACTGCATAAAAAAGAATCAATCAAATCTTGGGTGATATTGTATTTACGTACTGTTTTCTGAAAACTATTCAAGGCTGGATTAACGCTGATGCCATATGTAACGGCATGAAATACATCTTCTTCAAGTCTGTTGAGCAGGTACTCTTTCGGATAATCATGAAATGTATCTACGATCTCATCTGCCATCCGTACAAAACCGTATATGTTATAAATATCCTGTCGAATACCCGGAGCCAATAACCGAATGGCCAGTGAAAAAGAAGTTGAATACTTCTTAGTCAGCATGCGACTAAAGTCACATGACACATTGTGGAAGAGATCAAGCTGCGTATTCATCGACATTGATCTTTTTGATTATTTCTCCGGCTACAATTTTCCCTGAGATAATGGCTGGAGGTACACCACCTCCGGGCACGGTCAACTGACCTGTATAAAATAGGTTTTTTACTTTTTTATTCCGGATACCCGGTCTGAAATAACCGGTTTGGAACAATGTATTCGCAAGGCCATATGCATTTCCTTTGTAGGCATTGTAGTCTTTGGTAAAATCATTGACACAATAGGAATGTCTGACTACAATGTGCTCCATGATCTTCTCCCCTGTAAGGTGTTCAAATCGCAGAATCGTATCAAGGAAATATTTTTCTCGTATTTCAGGAGTATCCTCTATCCCTGGTGCGATAGGAATGAGGATAGTCATGCATTCTTGTCCCAGAGGTGCTACAGTGGGATCAGTGACTGATGGAACATTGACATAGAACAGAGGCTGCTCAGGCCATGATGGATGATCATAGATGGCTTCCGCATGATTGTCAAATGAACTGTCAAAAAATAAAGTGTGATGCAGGACAGTCGTTAGTTTCTTGTCCAGCCCTATGAAAAAGAGCAGGGCAGAGGGAGCAAATGTCTTTTTAGCCCAGTATTTTTCGGAGTAATTCCGGTATTCAACGGGTAGCAAGGATTCCGTATGTTGATAATCTGCCCCACTGACCACCACGTCCGGCTCATAAGTACCTGATGAGGTGATTACGGTCCGGACGCAGCCACCAGACACTTCCAATCCTCCAACCGCTATATCCGTGTGGATAGTGACGCCAAGATCAGAAGCGAGTTTTAGCATTCCTTCTACAACACTATACATGCCGCCGTCAGGATACCAGGTACCCATCTCCAGATCTGCATGATTCATAAAGCTGTAGAAAGCAGGTGTGTCTCCCGGTTTAGCACCAAGAAAAAGAACTGGAAATTCAAGTAATGAAATCAAATAAGGATGTTTGAATTTACTTCGCACAAGTTGTCGAAGCGATTGCACAAATAAATGTGCATTGACCATGGTTTGTGGCGTCACAAACTCAAACAATGAGTGACCAGGTTTAAAGGCCATTTCTTTTACGGCCAGGTTATATGTCATACCTGCCTGTTTAAGGAAGCTCTTCAGAAGGACACTGCTGCCGGGTTGATATTTCTCAAACAACCGGTATAATTCTTCTTTTGATGCCGGAATATCTTCGTATTTGTATTGATCAAAATAAATCCGGTATGAAGGATCCAGTCTGGATAATTGGTAAAAATCGGAGACGCGATGTCCGAAATCAGCAAAGAAATTTTCGAATACATCCGGCATCCAATACCATGTAGGCCCGATGTCAAACGTAAATCCTCCACTACACAACTGGCGGGCTCTGCCTCCCGGCTGATGATTCTTCTC
>JBBSAQ010000017.1:0-73868 GCA_038252065.1 Chitinophagales bacterium | reverse complement strand
ACTTTCAGGTGGCGGAGAAAAAGTGAAGCCAGCTAAAGCTAGTGGATAAAATGAGTTGCCGCCACTTTCAGGTGGCGGAGAAAAAGTGAAGCCAGCTAAAGCTAGTGGATAAAATGAGTTGCCGCCAGTTTCAAGTGGCGGAGAAAAAGTGAAGCCAGCTAAAGCTAGTGGATAAAATGAGTTGCCGCCACTTTCAGGTGGCGGAGAAAAAGTGAAGCCAGCTAAAGCTAGTGGATAAAATGAGTTGCCGCCACTTTCAGGTGGCGGAGAAAAAGTGATGCCGAAATAAAATCATTTTCAAAGGCGCTCATCGACTTCCCTGAGGCTTTCCTGATCCACTGGTCCGATCCACGACTCAAGTGTACGTCGAGCAGAAAGACGAACGTCCTCGTTGATATAGGCAGCTATCAACACAAGTCCATACAGCATGACACCCATATCATCTGTATACCCGATGATAGGTGTAAGATCAGGAATCGCATCAATCGGGGCAAAGAGATATACGAACACCCCCATCACAATTCGTTTTGCCCACGCAGGTGTTTCGCTTCGTCTGAATGCATAGTACATCAGGAGAGCAGCATATAGAAGTGAACTGCTGAGGTATTTGATCTTCTTTTGGAGCGCAGAGAATATAGTCGATGCGAGCCTGAGTTCTTTTTTCATACGTACAGAAGATAGTTGAAAGGATCATTTGGATAAAGTGAAAAGTAAAAAAAAGGCCGGAAAAAAATTGGATCACTTTTTGCAATTTCTATTTCATCGTGTGCAGTCAAAGTTAGATCGCGCACGCGTGATAAAAAAAAATTCAAATATTTTAAAAAAAATATATACATAATAAATAAAATATGTAATTTTGTCAGGTAAAATGATTGGATCAATCCATATACTTCCGCTCAACGCATCTCCACGCAAAATAATTCTATCTCTCATGGCGACCTTGATGACAGCGGGTCAGGTCAGTAGAGAGAACTAAATCTGCAAACTTAATCTCAATATTCATATGGCTAAATCAGCAAAGAAGGCAGCACCTAAGAAGGCTGCAAAGAAGGCAGCTCCAAGAAAGGCTGCTAAAAAAGCAGCTCCAAGAAAGGCTGCTAAAAAAGCAGCTCCAAGAAAGGCCGCTAAAAAAGCAGCTCCAAGAAAGGCTGCTAAAAAAGCAGCTCCAAGAAAGGCTGCTAAAAAAGCAGCTCCAAGAAAGGCTGCTAAAAAAGCGTCTGCTAAAAAGACTTCTGTGAAGGCTAAAGTGATGCCAGCTGCAAAAGCAGCTCCATCAAAGAAAGCTCCAGCAAAGAAAGCAGCTAAAAAAGCAGCTCCAAGAAAGGCCGCTAAGAAAGCAGCTAAGAAGTAATCAGACGTAAACTACTTTTGCCACTTTAGGCAACGGGATCCCTGGAGAAAATTTATTTCTTTCCACCCGAACGTACATCAAGAGAGAATTAAGAGCGTGGGCGACAGTCGACGCTCTTTTCTTTTTTACTCACACCGTGAGCGATCGATGCGCAAGAAGTCGCGTCACTTCTTCACCCTGTTGTGTACCCAACAGTATTTTTTTCCCACTTTTCATCACGACCTGTATGCCCTGGTTCCCCTTTGCAATATAGGCCCAACCGCTTCTGCCATATCGTATACCCCATCCTCCATACTCCAGCAGAGGAGAATAATTCCGTACATAGATCTGATCTATTTCATCCCAGCGAATGGTCTTGAATTTCCATTGAAATGGATTCGCGTGATAATGCACTCCTTCATCATCAATCTTTGTATGCAGTCTGAACGACGCCATCAGCGTCATAGAAGACACTAACACGGCTCCGGTCAGAAGCATGATCAACCCCCATTGTCCTGCCATGACCAAAGAAATAAAAACACCTAAAGTCAGAAGACCGAGCAATAACCAAATCCAGGCCTGGTCAAAATTTTGTTCCTCGATGAAAATTT
Source organism: Chitinophagales bacterium (assembly GCA_038252065.1). GTDB lineage: Bacteria > Bacteroidota > Bacteroidia > Chitinophagales > Saprospiraceae > Opimibacter. Next base: position 71,927 of record JBBSAQ010000017.1, on the reverse strand, counting down.
CTTCCGTATCAGGCGGCAACTCAACCCGATTATATTCCTGAAGTACCTTTAAGGATTCATCATATTTGTATTTTTCTTCCGGCGAAGAGAACTGTGGAAATGATAACATCAGGAAATTCTTTTTTTGATATCCGTATTGGATATTTAAATTTAGTCAATCTATGGCCATCGACAATCAAAAAATTAATATCCAGCTCGAACGATTGGATCAAAAAAAACAGGCACTGATGGATATCATCCGCTCTCTTCCTCCTGAAATGTATCTACTTAATCCTGATCCCGGAACCTGGTCTGTCGGGCAGGTCGCCAATCATCTATATCTGAGTGAACGTCTTTCCCTGGCCTATCTGAATAAAAAAATGTCCTATATCGATACGATTCCACCTTTCAGCATCAAATCATGGTGGGCTCTTTATTCCGTTAATTTCATTTTGTGGTCACCTTTTAAGATAAAAGCACCACCATCTATCAATATGTGGAAGGACATTGAAATTCTGTCCCCGGATGATCTTGACACAAAATGGAATATGCTAAGAAAGGATCTGGCAGTATTCATCACTCAACATCAGCCCGCATTCCATAGTCATCTTGTCTTTAACCATCCCATCTCCGGAAGAATGACAATGACCCAAATGCTGATCTTTTTCAACCATCATTTTGCACATCATCTTCGACAGATACATCGTGTGATCAAAAAATTCAGTTGATCATGACCTGATCTCATTTAGCATTAGGGGCTGTTGATATACTTTCTATTTACAGCCAATTGCTTATCAGCCGCACCTGAGAATATTAGATAACTTTGTCCCTGAATAATTATTAATTATGAGCCTGGAGGTAGTTATCTGGTGTGCTTTGATAGCTGCTGGAATATCATGTCTCACAATTCCTTTTTTACCATCCAGGTTCAAATCATCGGCTGCATTTATTTTTGTTTTGTGCATCGCCATTGCGTCATCAATTCCTTCCATCTGCGTTTTGACCGGCAGTCCGATAGAAATGATATTTCATGGATCAGGTGTGTTTGGAAATATTCCAGTCCGTATTGACGCACTTTCAGCCTGGTTTATTCTGATTGTCAATTTCACCTGCATCACGGGTGCATTGTATGGCATCGGGTATATGAAGCCTTACGAGGACCAGAAAAGCAATACTTCCCTTCATTGGATTCTTTTTGTTGTCTTCCAGGTATCCATGATTTCGGTTTGTATCCTTCACAACAGCTTAGCTTTCTTAATCGCCTGGGAAATCATGTCTATCTCCTCAGCCTTACTTGTCATCTTTGAACATCACAAGTCAGATACCTTAAAGGCAGGCATGAACTATCTGGTTCAAATGCATATCGGGGTCGTTTTACTGAGCATCGCATTTATCTGGATCTATTTTTCAGAAGGGTCGTTTGAATTTGAAAAGATCTCGTCCTTCTTTGCTCATCATCCACCGGCAATACCTTTTTTACTCTTTTTTGTTGGTTTTGGAATCAAATCCGGCTTTATTCCTTTACATACATGGTTGCCTTATGCGCATCCTGCTGCTCCCGCACATGTGTCAGGGGTCATGTCAGGTGTAATTGTGAAAATGGGGATTTACGGTCTTCTTCGTGTTGTGTTTTATCTCCGTTCGGATTTAGTATTCCTTGGCGAATCTGTTTTGATTTTATCTGTGTTGACATCATTTTACGGTATTCTTAATGCTGCAGTGGTTCGCGACTTCAAGCGGATGCTGGCGTTTTGTACTATAGAAAACATTGGGATTATCGGTATAGGTATCGGAATTGGTATGATAGGGAAAGGGATAAATAATCCGTACCTGATGCTTTTGGGTTTTACAGGGGCATTATTGCATACACTGAATCACTCCCTTTACAAATCACTTCTTTTTTTTACTGCAGGCAACCTATTTCAGAAATTGCATACCCGGAACATGGAACATTTGGGAGGGCTCATCAAAAAAATGCCGTCAACTGCATTTTTCTTTTTGTGTGGCGCTCTGGCTATTGGCGGCCTGCCGCCATTCAATGGATTTATTTCGGAATTCCTGATTTACTCCGGATTGGTTGAAGGGATAAAATCAGACAACGTCCAGTTTAGTGCTATGATGATGTTATGTATTGTGGGTTTGGCTCTGGTAGGTGGTATATCTCTGCTCACATTTACGAAGTCGTTTGGTGTTATATTTTTAGGTACGCCGAGAACAGAAGTAGAACATCCTCCGGAAGAGGTCTTCCTGATCATGCGTATTCCCTTATTCCTGATATTAACGGTGATTCTTGTCATCGGAATTTTTCCAAATGTGGTTTTTACTCCCGCGCTCTCCGCCATATCCGGCCTGAATGGCGTTCATTCATTCCCGGATGAAATTATGGCGGTGAGTCCGTTATTGGCGACAATAGGAAGGGTTTCATTATTACTGATTTCGATTATTGCCCTCATCTATTATGTCCGCTCTACTCTATCAGCATCAAAGCCGTCGGTATTTCTTCCTACATGGGGATGCGGTTATTTGTCTCCAAATTGGAGAATGCAATACACCGCGAAGTCATTTTCAAAAAGCTTCGCGAAATTATTTAGCTTTATTGTAATGGAAAAAAAGAAATACCATGAAATAGACCTTAAAACCATATTCCCCCAGCCAAGGACATTTCATTCCAACTACCTTGAGTTTTTCGAAAAAAATATTCTGGATCCCGTCGACAACAGAATTTTGTCCTTCATGAATTATTTTACATTCATTCATAATGGCAAGCTTCAGGTATATATACTCTATGGTTTCTTTTTTATAATCATATTGATCGCGGCTACATTTTTTAATCTTTTATAAAATGAATGCGATCCCAGCCATCCTCATCATTACCATTTTTTCAACTTTCCTGTTGACCATGGTGAATGTTAAATGGAAAGGGAATGTGGCGCTTATCACCGTATTGGTCAATGGTGTGATCAGTTCATCTATAGCAGTTCCGGCGTTACAAGGAGTCTTTTTTGACCAGATGTTCTATGGAGGGAACGTGATCGGGCTGATTCCGATCCGTGTAGATGCACTTTCAGGCTGGTTTATTGTAGTGATGAATTTTACGGTCCTCACGGGAGTACTATACGGCAGGCAGTACATGAAGCATTACGAAAATCAGTCTGCTAATCTGACACTGCATTTTGCAAGTTACATGATCAATCACGTGGCGATGATTGGTATTTATTGCATTCAAAATTCATTTGCCTTCCTCTGTGTTTGGGAACTGATGGCTATCACAGCCTTCCTCCTGATCATTTTTGAACATTACAAAAGCGAAACCCTTAATGCCGGAATCAATTTCCTTGTCCAGTCGCATATCTGTATTATTTTCCTGACGTTTGGATTCATTTGGGTGAATTCCTTTACAGGTTCTTTCGATTTTAATGCGATCACGACGTATACGTCATCTGTGAGCCCTGCAGTCAGCTTCACTCTGTTCATAATTTTTTTTATCGCATTTGCCATCAAAGCTGGATTCGTTCCCTTTCATACATGGCTTCCATATGCTCATCCGGTTGCCCCCGCTCATGTTTCAGGCATGATGTCCGGTGTCATTATCAAACTCGGCATTTATGGTATACTGCGTGTGCTGTTGTTGATCAAAGGTGATTTTCTGACGATGGGGTATTTTATTCTCGTCATCTCCGTGATAACCGGTGTATATGGAGTGATGCTAGCCATCATCCAACACAATCTTAAAAAATTGCTGGCTTATCACAGCATCGAAAATATTGGAATCATCGGTATCGGTATTGGCTTAGGGTGCGTCGGTTTAGGCTTGAACAATTCTTACCTGGCCTTTGCGGGTTTTGCAGGTGCATTGCTGCACACACTTAACCATTCACTTTTCAAATCACTTTTGTTTTATGTTGCAGGGACAGTTTATCAGGCTACGCATACGCTGGACATTGAAAAACTAGGTGGCTTAATAAAAAAAATGCCGCAAACGTCCACATTGTTTTTGGTGGCTGCGCTGGCGATATGCGGACTTCCGCCATTTAATGGTTTCATTTCCGAATTTCTTATTTATTCCGGTTTATTCACAGGGATTTCAACGGGTTCTTTTTTCTCAACAGCGTTTCTTGTGCCATCTATCATAGGTCTGGTGATCATAGGCGGAATGGCGATGCTTTGTTTTACAAAAGCTTTTGGAATTGTTTTTCTGGGCAACGAGCGTCATTTTCTTCCGGCATCTATCCGGGAAGCTGAATTTCAAAAACTTTTCCCAAAATATTTAATCGGGGCGATGATTATCCTCATCGGACTTTTGCCTCAGGTGTTTATCAGACTCGTGACCAATCCCGTTTCTCTGTTCATGAACGAATACAATCTGTCTGATCAACCCATTGAATTCAGCAAGACACTTCAATGGGTCAGCATGGCTGCTGTTTTATTTATTCTTTTATGCGCAGTCATACTTTTCATAAAAAAAGTGGTCACCAAATCAGCCGTGATCGAAGTATCGCCGACATGGGCATGCGGCTATGCATTACCTTCATCAAAGCAGCAGTTTACAGCTAATTCATTCGTCCGTCCCTTTCGCAAGTTGATACTTCCTCTCCTGATGATGAACAAAAAAGAAGGCGAGATCAAAGGTGTTTTTCCCGGCGTGATTCATTCCGAAACCCATCCGTATGATAAACTGGAAGCCACGCTGATCGACTTTCCATTGATGCATCTCAGAGGGTTTATCGGACGGTTTAAATTTCTGCAAAATGGAAATCCTCAGTTCTATATTCTCTATGGCGTGGTGTTTATTTTTTTCATCATTGCTTTGCCATCGTTCGTAAATGCGATAGTATATGTGATTGAATTGATAAAGCAGATAGGAAAATGAATATATTGAGTTTGATATTAATTCTTTGTGCCAGCCTTTTTTTTACAGGAATTGTGATACGTACAAAAAGTATACTGTCCGGTAGAAAAGGACCGGGGATTTTCCAGCCTTTAAAAGATATATGGCGTTTGTTCCGGAAAGGTGCCGTATACAGCCAGACAAGCAGCTATATTTTTCAAATCGCACCGAGTATTTATTTCGCTTCCGTACTCATGGCTATTTTTTTAATTCCGGTAGGAAATCATCCCGGCATAATTTCGTTCAGAGGTGATTTTATCTTTTTTGCATATGTCCTTGGGCTTGGAAAATTTTTCATGATCATTTCCGCAATGGATACCGGCAGCAGTTTTTCAGGCATGGGAGCAAGCCGTGAGGCTTTGTATTCACTATTGGTAGAGCCCGCATTTTTTATTCTGATGGGTTCATTCGCCCTGCTTACCGGTCATACCTCTTTCTACGAAATATTCAGTGCGCTCCATTTCGGCTCTTCCATATCCTATGCGGTGGGTTTCCTTGCCGCCATAGTATTGGTGATCATAGCCCTCATCGAAAATAGCCGCATGCCAATAGACGATCCGAAAACACATCTTGAATTAACCATGATTCATGAGGTCATGATCCTTGACAATAGTGGTTTTGATCTTGGACTTATTCTTTATGCCACCAATCTCAAATTTGCCATGTATGGCGCATTGATTGCCAACTTCTTTCTCACACCGGGTTACGAATGGTACTATTCTATTCCGATTTTTATAGGGGTGCAATTTGTTTTTGCCATTACGGTTGGCATCATTGAGTCCTTTATGGCAAGATTCAGGATGAATCATAACCCGCAATATATATTCATGCTGACCTCCATATCTATTTTGATTTTTCTGGGTGTATTACTGATTCTTGGAAAAATAGTGTGAAACAAAACGAAATAAAAATGACTGATATTCTTTTGATCACATTTGCCATCTCACTCATTTTACTGGCCGTGGCCAATCGGTTAAGCAGCTATATTAAAATTCTTGCTTTTCAGGGAATCTTACTTTTTGGTATTGCATTCATCGAACTTATTGAGATCAATTGGTTGAATCTTGTTTTTGTTTTATTAGAGACCATTATTTTCAAAACAATAGCCATTCCTTACCTGCTTAATTATGTGGTCCGGAAAAATGGAATTACGCGTGATACCGAACCGTATTTGCCGGATTTTGTATCCATTGTACTTATTACCACTATTATACTTGGATCATTTCTGCTCACCAATACCATTCATGACCCCAACGTGCGAAAAATATTTCTTGTTGTGGCCTTGTCAGCACTCTTTACAGGGTTGTACATTATTGTCACCCGCAGAAAAATCATAACACATGTCATGGGTTTCCTGGTGATCGAAAATGGCGTATTTGTTTTATCCATTGCCGTAGGTAGTGTGATGCCTATGCTGGTGAACATTGGAATATTGCTGGATATTTTTGCAAGTGTGTTCTTATTAGGAATATTTGCCAACAAAATAGGCGATGTGATGAAGGAACAGGATGTTGAACAATTAAGTAATCTGAAAGACTGATATGACACTATTTCAATCAGGCATGATCGGATATTACCTGGCAGGAGCTTTGGTAATAAGCATCCTTTTGTTTTTTAACCGGAGCAACAGGATGAATTATTTTCTTACCATTTTATTTGTGGCTTTGCAATGTGGATTCACCTTGTATGAATACAATCACCTGAATACGATTGAACTTATATATTTTACTCCGGATTCACTCGCGGTCCTCTTTCTTATTGTCTTAAGTATTGTAAGCATACCTGCATTTTACCACAGTTATGTGTATTGCCATTCCAAACAGGAAAATCCACGACATCGGGGTATATATTTTTCAGCAATGGTCGTATTACTTACCGCGCTCAGTGCAGCCTATTTATCAAATCACATAGCGATCACATGGATTTTTGTTGAAATTACAACCCTGAGTGCTTCTGCCCTGATCTATCACAGACGCAACAACCGTTCTCTTGAAGGTACATGGAAATATATTTTTGTTTGTTCTATCAGCATTACGTTAGTATTTATCGGCATCCTGTTTCTTTCCGTGGCTGTTCAACAATCTGGCGGTACTGATTTGTTCTATTCGCAATTGTATCGCGAAGCCGGCGGCATGAATGTGTTTTGGCTTAAACTGGCTTTCCTTTTCATTTTTACCGGATTCACCTGTAAGGCAGGATTAGTTCCGATGTACACTGCGGGAATTGATGCAAAGGATAAAGCACCATCTCCGGCAGGTGCATTATTTGGTAGTGTATTGATGAATGTAGGATTCATCGGCATCTTTCGTTTTTATCAAATCATCAGCCCAACATCTATTTTCCCGTGGGCGAATAAAATTATCCTTATCACAGGATTTCTTTCTGTTTTTGTAGCCACGGTTTATATGCTTCGGGTGAAGAATCTTAAGCGCATGTTTGCTTATTCCAGCGTCGAACACATGGGTTTGATCATGGTCGGATTAGCTGTGGGAGGAATAGGACGTTATGCGGCTATATTGCATTTGGTGTTGCATTCTCTCGCAAAGCCAGTATTTTTTTTCCAGATGGGACAGGTCTACAGAATTTATAAAAGCAAAAGCATTTATGATATTGGAGATTATTTTAAATATAACCTAAGTGGTGCAATGGTTTTCCTTATTGCCTTTTTTGTGATTACAGCTATGCCACCATCAGGGATGTTTGTAAGTGAATTTTTGATATTTCGCTCTTTGTTTGAATCGGGACATATAGTGTTGCTTGTCATTATCTTATTATTTCTTACCATGATTATATGGGCATTTGGAAAGAATATTTTCAAAATGCTTTTTAGTAAACCCATCAATTTTAATGATGAAAACCTGGAGAAAATAAATCCCGTTGAATCTGTAAGTCAGTTTATTCTACTGGCCATGGTTATTTATCTCGGATTAAATCCGCCAGAGGAGTTTGTCAACATGCTAAATGATATCATTTCTAATTTGCCATCGTAAAATGTCGGACTATATCGCTATAAAAAACAATGAGACTATTTTGCTGAAAAGCATTCCTGTATTGAATTACGAGGATTTTCTTTTATTTAATACTTCACTTCTTTCCAATGAAGCAAATCATTGTGTTCATTATTTTGGATATCTGTTAACAGATAAATTGAAGCTTATTTGCTGTATAGCAAATGATAATGAAAATTCAATAATGATTTCATCATCGGAAATCAATTTAGAAAAGAATTCTTTTCCATCTTTCGCTGCCCATCATCGCGCATTCCATATTTTCGAAAGGGAACTGCATGAAAATTTTGGAATCAGGTATACAGATCATCCATGGTTAAAGCCTGTTCGGTTTGCTTTCGACCGTGCTGATAAGAATTCAACCATTTCGGAATATCCTTTTTACCAGATCAATAGCGAAGAACTGCATGAGGTAGGTGTTGGCCCCATTCATGCCGGCGTGATTGAACCCGGGCATTTCAGGTTTATTTGCAATGGGGAACAAATACTTCATCTTGAAATACAACTTGGATATCAGCATCGGGGTATTGAGAATCTTTTCTTAAAGAAGAAAAAATTATTGCAACGAAATATTCTTGCCGAATCTATTGCAGGGGATACAGTAGCAGGACATACGACTGCGTTTGTAAACCTTTGGGAAAGTCTTTGTGGATATACGGCTGCCGATGATCTGCAATACGCCCGCATGCTGGCTTTAGAATTGGAGCGGATCGCCATTCATACAGGCGATTTGAGCGCGATATGTACTGACATAGCGTATCAGCTTGGTAGTTCAGTATTTGGGCGATTGAGGACACCGGTCATTAATTTTTTCCAGGTTTGGTGTGGCAATCGCATGGCGAAAGGTCTTATCCGTGCAGGAAACAATCACTTTCATTTTTCCAGCGAGCTTGCTGATCAGCTTCGAAAATTGTTTGATGATTTTGAACCAGATTATAATGAGATGTGGAATGAAATAAAGGAACTGCCCAGTGCTTTGGCGCGACTGGAAAAGACCGGAGTGATTACACATGAACAAGCCGGTTCGATCGGCACAGTAGGTATGGCCGCAAAAGCATCAGGGATAAAAAGAGATATTCGTGCTTCACATCCACATGATTTATATCGTGATCTTATTCACCAGCCAATAATGAAACATCATGGCGATGTATATTCCAGGATACAAATACGTAATGAAGAAATAAATCAATCCATTGACTATATCAGGGAAATGCTTAAAAGCCCTCCGGATGTAAACACTAAGCGGCATCTGATGTCTCTACCACAACCTGATTCATTTTCACTTTCGCTCACCGAAGGGTGGAGAGGTGAGATTTGTCATTGTGCCCTGACGGACGAAAATGGAGAATTATTGCTGTATAAAATAAAGGATCCTTCTATGCACAATTGGCTTGCACTTGCATTGGCGGTGAGGAATAATGAAATTTCTGACTTCCCGATTTGTAATAAAAGTTTTGACCTGAGTTATTGTGGACATGATCTGTAAATAAAGAAAGCATGATAGGAAATATTAAAATACTCATGCATCAGGGGAAGCAATATATTCCCGATGTCACTACAGCTGAAGTACCCGGAATATTCAGAGGAAGACCTGAAATCAGTGAAGAACCTGTAGACTCTCTTGCGCTTGCCGATCTTTGTCCCACAGATGCGATCAGCATAAATCCACTACAAATTGATTTAGGTAAATGTGTTTTTTGTGGCGAATGTGCATTTGCATTCCCGGGAAAAATAAAATTCACCTCAGATTATAAAATAGCGACTAACCAAAGAGAACGTTTAATTGTAAAAGAAGGTGAGCAAAATACTATAATTCTGAATCCGGATTTGGTAAGAGAGGAAATTGCAAAATATTTCAGCGGTTCATTGAAGTTGAGACAGGTATCTGCTGGTGGTGACAATAGTTGTGAGCTGGAATTGAATGCATGCGGCAATGTTAATTTTGATATGGGAAGATTCGGAATTGAATTTGTAGCCTCACCGCGACATGCTGATGGAATTGTGATCACCGGCCCTATCACTGAGAGCATGGCCGAGCCTTTGCAGATATGTTATGACGCCATACCTCATCCGAAGATAATAATCCTGGCAGGGACAGATGCTATAAGCGGCGGGATATTTGCCGGCAGTCCGGCAATAAACCGTAATTTTCTCAACAATTACAAAATTGATTTATACGTCCCGGGTAACCCGATACATCCACTCACTTTTATCAATGGTGTACTGGAACTGATACGGAAAAGAAAGGGATAAGAAATTTCTGGTTCATTCACTAGACTCATAATACTTTAAAGTTTAATTTTTTAAATCCAAAATCCAAAATCCAAAATCCAAAATCAATTGTATTTTGGTTCTTCAAAACAAAACGAAATCCAACTATGAATTCCCTTACCCGCTTTAAGCTGTCCCTGATGATGTTCCTGGAATTTTTCATCTGGGGTGCATGGTTTGTTACGATGGGTACATACCTGTCACAAGCGCTTTCATCAGAAGGTTTCCAGATAGCAGCAGCTTATTCGACACAATCACTTGGCGCTATCATCGCTCCGTTTATCATAGGGCTGATCGCGGACCGTTATTTTGCAGCTCAGCGAATTCTTGGATTTTTGCACATTGTGGGCGCCATATTATTATTTATGGTGGCGAGGGCAGATAGTTTTGCGGGATTCTATCCATACATTCTAGCCTACATGATTCTTTATATGCCCACATTGGCCCTGGTCAATTCTGTTTCCTTTCGCCAGATGAATAATCCTTCGAAGCAGTTTGCCAGTATTCGGGTATGGGGTACTATCGGTTGGATAGTTGCAGGCCTTATCATTGGCTATGTCATGAAATGGGAAACAAAAGGATTACTTCGGGATACATTTTATATGGCTTCAGGTGTATCTGCTTTCCTCGGTTTTTTTAGTTTTCTATTACCGGATACACCACCTCGTGGGAATACAGGTACTAAACCATCATTGAGAGAGATACTTGGACTTGATGCTTTAAATTTATTGAAGGATAAAAATTTTCTTTGGTTTTTTATAGCATCGATTCTGATATGCATTCCTTTGGCATTTTATTATCAGAATGCCAACATGTTTCTAAATGCAACAGGAATAGACAATGCAGCCGGTATTATGTCATTCGGCCAGGTTTCTGAAGTGGCTTTTATGTTATTGTTACCATTATTCTTCAAACGGTTTGGTTTGAAAATCACACTTCTCGTTGGGATGGCAGCATGGGCGGTACGGTATCTGCTATTTGCATATGGAGATTCAGGTCAGGGAGCGTGGATGCTCCTTTTGGGTATCCTGATGCACGGTGTTTGTTATGATTTCTTTTTTGTTTCAGGCCAGATTTATACCGATATTAAAGCGGGAGAGAAGATAAAAAGTTCTGCACAAGGGCTCATTACGCTTGCAACATATGGATTAGGTATGTTCATTGGTTTTTGGCTTGCCGGGAATATCTACAATAAATTCCAGCTTGCTGACGGTGCGCATGACTGGAGGATGATATGGGTGATACCTGCGGGTATTGCATTCGTCGTATTGTTATCTTTTGCCCTTGTTTTCAAAAACGAAAAGATTTCATCCGAACCTTCACAGCACCAGGTATAAACTATACCAGTGCTTATGTGTTTGTTCAAAAAAGAGGCTACTATTGGCCGTATAATTTTATTTTTGAAAGTGATACTGGCGCAATCGAAAAATAAAAAGCATCTTACTGCTCTTTAGAAACATGGCCGTTGGAAATGAATAAAATATTTCCCAAAGTCATTACATTTTAACTATTGAATAAAATATAAATGCAGGACACTTTTATCATAGATGGTATTCGTACCGCGATAGGATCTTTTCGAGGAGGACTTTCATCAGTTCGTACTGATGATCTGGCAGCGCATGTGATTCGTGCCTTGATGAGCAGGCAAGAAGGTCTTGATCCGGTGTTGATTGACGACGTGATCATGGGCTGTGCCAATCAGGCCGGAGAAGACAACAGGAATGTGGCTCGTATGGCATTGCTTCTGGCTGAACTTCCATATTCAGTGCCCGGAGAAACAATCAATCGTCTTTGTGCATCAGGCATGTCTGCAGTCGTGCATGCACATCGGGCTATCCAGGCAGGCGATGGAGATATTTTTATATCCGGTGGAGTTGAAAATATGACGCGTGGGCCATGGGTCACCTCAAAAGCAGAACAGGCATACGGTTCAAATATTGAAATGCATGATTCATCTTTTGGGTGGCGTTTTATCAATCCGAAGATGGAAAAATTGTATGGTACCGACTCCATGGGGGAGACAGCTGAAAACCTGGTCGCGATGTACAAAATATCAAGAGAAGATCAGGACAGATATGCATATAATTCGCAGCGAAAAGCAGTAGCTGCAAAATCAGTTTTTAAAGAAGAAATTACACCGATCACGATCCCCAGGAAAAAACAAGAGCCATTTGTTTTTGATAAGGACGAATTTATGAAGCCACAGACGACGCTTGAAGGATTGGCTGCATTACGTCCGGCGTTCAGAGAAGGTGGAACGGTAACAGCAGGTAACAGCAGTGGTCTGAACGATGGTGCAGCAGCATTATTAATAGCTTCTGAAAATGGCGCCCGTCAATATAATCTCAAGCCAATGGCGAAAATTGTTTCTTCTGCAGTGGTGGGTGTTGAGCCTCGAATAATGGGTATAGGACCAGTCACAGCGACACAACTTGCACTGAAAAGAGCAGGGCTAAAACTTGATGACATGGAAGTCATTGAAATCAACGAAGCTTTTGCTGCACAGGTATTAGCTTGTACAAGGGCCCTGGATCTGGGAGATGAAGATGAACGCCTCAATAAATATGGTGGAGCGATTGCGTTAGGTCATCCATTGGGTATGAGCGGAGCGCGTCTTATTCTTTCAGCAGCACGTACGCTTCAACGACTTGATAAAAAATATGCACTTGCCACGATGTGTATAGGTGTTGGACAGGGGTATGCGGTTGTGCTAGAAAAGGTTTAGATGTGAATCATGAACCCGGTATTTAGTAAGCAGTATTCGGTATTCAGTATTTTAATTCGACGTATACAATGTCAGATTTCGAATACTGAATACTGAATACTGCCACTGTTGCTGCTATTGTTTAGACATCCACACGCGCATACTTCGCATTTGCTTCAATAAATGCACGACGTGGTGGTACTTCATCTCCCATCAGCATACTAAATGTGCGGTCAGCTTCAAGTGCATCATCAACATCTACTCTGCGGAATACACGGGCATCAGGATCCATAGTCGTTTCCCATAGTTGCTCTGCATTCATTTCACCGAGACCTTTGTAACGTTGTACTTTGACACCTGATTCTTTCTCGCCTGCTGTATAGGAATCAACAGCCGCCTGGCGGTCAGTCTCATCCCAGCAATACATGAATTGTTTTCCTTTAGATACACGATACAATGGAGGTGCTGCGATGAAAATATGTCCATTGTCTATCAAAGGTCTCATATACCTGAAGAAAAACGTCAGAATGAGTGTCACGATGTGACTACCGTCGATGTCGGCATCGCACATGATGACGATCTTATGATACCTGAGCTTTTCGATATTGAGAATCCGATCACCATTCTTCTCCTCTATACTCACACCGAGTGCGGTAAACATGTTTTTAATTTCCTCATTGTCGTAGATTTTATGCTCCATCGCTTTTTCGACATTGAGTATTTTTCCACGCAGAGGTAGTATCGCCTGAAAATTCCGATCACGTCCTTGTTTTGCTGTACCGCCGGCACTATCTCCCTCCACAAGGAAGAGCTCACATATTTTTGGATCACGAGAAGAACAATCGGCTAATTTTCCAGGGAGTCCACCACCTGTCAGAATATTTTTTCGCTGTACAAGTTCGCGTGCTTTGCGGGCAGCATCTCGTGCTCTGGCAGCGAGAATTACTTTTTCTACAATGATTTTAGCATTGCTCGGGTTTTCTTCGAGATAGGCGGCTAAAGTTTCTCCGACAGATCTGGAGACAATACCTACTACTTCAGAATTTCCAAGTTCGCCTTTGGTTTGTCCTTTAAATTGTGGCTCGGGTATCTTGACCGAAATAACAGCAGTCAGACCTTCGCGGAAATCTTCACCGGAGAGTGTGACTTTGGCTTTTGTAAATTGGCCACTATCATCACCATATTGTTTGAATACTCTCGCTATCGCTCTTTTGAAACCGGCTTCATGCGTTCCACCGTCTTTTGTGGATATATTATTGACAAACGAAAAGATGTGTTCCTGGTAGCCGGTATTGTATTGCATGGCTACTTCGATCTCGACATTATCTTCTTTGGATTTAACATAAATGGGGCTTGCAAACAAAGGTGAACGGCTTTCATCCAGAAACTGAACAAATTCCCGGAGTCCGCCTTCTGATACAAACGTCTCCGTCCGTGCATTCCCCTTTTCATCTGTATCACGATCATCCCGAAGTGTAAGCTTGAGTCCACGATTCAGATAGGATAATTCGCGTAGACGATTTGCTAAGGTTTCGTATTTGAATTCAACAGTTTCGAAAATCTCCGCATCAGGCCAGAACGTAATCGTTGTGCCTGTTTCAGTTGATTCGCCGATGGCATCAACAGCTGTGGTAGGAACGCCTCTTCTATATTCCTGCCTGAAGATTTTACCTTCAACCTTGACTTCCGCTCGTACTTTCTCGCTCAACGCATTCACGCAACTTATACCTACACCATGCAGACCTCCTGAAACTTTATAGGTGTCTTTATCAAATTTTCCACCGGCATGAAGTATGGTCATTACAACTTCAAGTGCTGATTTCTGAAGTTTTTCATGCATGCCCACTGGAATACCCCGACCATCATCGATGACGGTCAGCGAACCATCTTTATTGATATACACTTCAATATGTGTGCAGTATCCTGCCAGATGCTCATCGATAGAATTGTCGACAACTTCCCACACAAGGTGGTGAAGACCCTTAATATCTGTACTGCCGATATACATGCTCGGACGCATGCGAACTGCTTCTAAACCCTCAAGCGCCTGGATATTATCGGCGTTATAACTACCCTGTATTTTTGTCATAAATCTCCTCTGAAATTGAATCGGCAAAGATAAGCAAAATCACCCGGATTTCCTAACCTTAAATAATATATATTTGACTGATTTTCAATAAGATAGAATTAATTTTTTTGGCCTTTAGGCAGAAGTTAAAAAGTTGGCAAAATTGACCTCAAATTGGGCTTGTCAAATCAGGAAATTGCCATCCCTTAAGCATCGCAAATTATTACCTCTGGATTAACTATTCGAGGATAAAATTTCGCCGTTATTGAGGCAACCTCCAGAAATGGTGATTGGGATATTACTTTGCAGCGTTCTCCACTAGTCAGAAGGCCGCTGGCAGGAGTTTTCTTCTGAGCCTTGGGAAAAGCAATTCTTCAGGAACGAGATGATTTGAGAAATCCATTTTTTCATGAAGAATAAGTATGATTTCGATATTGTGTTTGGTCATCCGAAAAAATGACATGGTGGTCAGAATGGACTGAATGACATCCAACAATTAATTCATCTCTTTTTAACCTTTTTATGGACCAGTTTCTCCAGTGCAAGTGTTAAAGACACATTCATTGATAAAAATTTGCATATAAAAATAATAGCAAAGATTGACTCTCAAATTATTGAGTTGTGCTGCGAGGTTCATTCGTAAATTGAATTATTGAAGATGCTAAAAACAATATTATTGAGTATATTTGATTATGGATTTAATGACCTTAATCAGAGAAAAATATTCAGATTTTGTTGAAATATGCAAACGCCATAAAGTAGACAAAATTTATGCTTTTGGCTCTTCCATTACCGATCATTTTGACCTGCAGACCAGCGATATAGATATTGTAGTTGAAATTGATATTGCTGACGCTGCTGACAGAGGAGAAGCGTTACTATCCCTGTGGGATAACCTGGAGATACTGTTCAAAAGAAAGGTAGATTTATTGACTGAAGATTCGATCCAGAATCCATATCTAAAGAATAATATTGACCGGACTAAGAAACTTATTTATGACAGAAAAGGAGAAAAAGTTTTTGTCTGACATAGCGAGCTCAATTGAATTGATTGAGAATTTCACTGCTGAAATTCATTCCTTCGAACAATATTCCAAAGATCAAAAAACGAAAAGTGCCGTAGAGAGGCACCTGAGCATTATCGGAGAGGCGCTTTCTAAATTACTGAAAGTATCAAATACAATTGACCTTAAGTTTGCAACTCAAATCATAAGCTTAAGAAATAGATTGATTCACTCTTATGACAAAGTTGATGATTCGATTATATGGTCAATTGTAACAAGGCATTTAAGTCAATTGAAAGAGAAAGTAATTTATCTGCTCAAATAAGCGAACCGATAGTTGATTCTGAATTTCCACACTAGCCCATGTAAATAAAATACACAGACATGAAACAATTCTATCTCTTTTTGATATCCCTCCTTTTTATGACAACATCACATGCCCAAAAACTCATGGGCTTTACGGAGGTCAATGCCTCAAAACAAATTGATTGGGAAAAACAATATGATGCCCAGCTTAATCCACACAACCTGGATACCTGGATGCAGTTCCTCACTTCTCATCCTCACCATGTAGGAAGTCCACAGGATAAGTTAAATGCAGAATATATAGCCAACTTATTTAAGCAATGGGGCTATCAAACCGAAATCGCATCATACGATGTCTTATTTCCAACGCCATTGACAAGATCATTGGAACTCTTAGGTAGTAATCCTTTTAAGGCAAAGCTTGAAGAAGGCACTTTAAAAGAAGATAAAACTT
This sequence comes from Chitinophagales bacterium, assembly GCA_038252065.1. Lineage (GTDB taxonomy): Bacteria > Bacteroidota > Bacteroidia > Chitinophagales > Saprospiraceae > Opimibacter. The sequence goes on along the minus strand of JBBSAQ010000017.1, from coordinate 55,245 downwards.
CCGGTCAAAAAAACGAACAACTTCCTTCTTACAATGCCTATTCCGCCGATGGTGATGTGACGGCCCAATTGGTCTTTGTCAATCGGGGAACTCCGGCAGATTATGAAGAACTGGATAGAATGGGAATAGATGTGAAAGGGAAAATTGTGATTGCCAAATATGGCGGGTCATGGAGAGGTATTAAACCAAAAGTCGCGGCCGAACACGGTGCAATAGGTTGTCTTATTTATTCTGATCCCGCAGATGATGGCTATGCCCAGGGTGATGTTTATCCCGAGGGTGCATATCGTCCAAAAGATGGTGTGCAGCGTGGATCAGTGATGGATATGCCTGTTTATCCCGGTGATCCACTCACGCCCGGAGTAGGCGCAACAAAGGATGCTAAACGATTGGACAGGAGCGAAGCGATCACAATCATGAAAATTCCCGTATTGCCGATCTCTTATGAAGATGCATTGCCATTATTACAAGCATTGCATGGACCTGTCGCCCCTTCATCATGGAGAGGTGGATTACCGATCACATATCACGTAGGTCCATCAACAGACAATGTACATTTAAAATTGAAATTCAACTGGGACTTAAAGCCTTTATACGATGTGATTGCAAAATTACCGGGAAGTGAATTACCGGATGAATGGATCATCCGGGGCAATCATCATGATGGATGGGTCAATGGAGCTGAGGACCCGATCAGTGGTATGGTGGCCGAACTTGAAGAAGCGAGAGCTATAGGTGAATTGGTAAAAAAGGGATATAAATTAAAACGTACGTTGGTGTATTGTGCCTGGGATGGAGAAGAACCTGCTTTACTGGGTTCAACCGAATGGACAGAAGATCACCAGGAGGAGTTGAAGAAAAAAGCTGTTCTTTATCTGAATACGGATAGCAATTCACGAGGTTTTATCGGTGCAGCCGGATCACATACATTGGAACCTTTCTTTAATGAAATCGCTGACGCGGTGATTGATCCGCAAACCGGTGTGAGTATACAGGAGAGAAAATATGCTTCTACGCTTGTCAATGCAGATAAAGCATCAAGAACTAAACTGATCGGGAATAAAAATATTAAGCTGGGTGCTCTTGGTGCAGGATCCGACTGGTCTGGTTTTCTTCAACATTTGGGTATAGCTTCTTTGAATCTTGGTTTTGGTGGAGAAGGAGATGGCGGACAATATCATTCCATTTATGATTCCTATGATCATTACATAAGATTTGGTGATCCTGGTTTTCAATATGGTGTGGCATTGTCAAAAACCGCCGGACGTGTGATGATGAGAATGGCCAATGCGGATGTATTGCCATTTGATGTGAATGTTTTTTATAAAACGGTTGATGACTATTTCACAGAAGTAAAAACACTAGTTGATAATACAAGAATGCAGACGGATGAAGAAAATAGTATGATCCGTGATCGTTTATATGATCTGGCGAAAGATCCGACGAAAACATATCACGCACCCAAGATGAAAGATGCCGTCCCCTTTCTTAATTTCAGCGATCTTGAAAATGTAATGGTGCAGATGAAAAATCGCACAGAAGAATTTCAAAAACAATATGGTGATGCTACACAATTGCCTGTCGAAAAACAAAATGAGCTGAATCAAATCTTATATAAAATTGAACGAAGCCTGATCAATGATGTCGGATTGCCCAGGAGACCATGGTATAAGCACGAGATCTATGCGCCTGGATATTATACAGGCTATGGCGTGAAGACATTACCTGGCATACGTGAGGCCATTGAACAGCGCAATTGGAAAGAAGCACAAGACAATATTGAGATCGTATCGAAAACGATAGATCAATATACACAGCAGGTGCAGAAGGCGATGGGGGTTATGATTAATAAATCGTAGAAAAATTGTTGTTGGTTGTTTGAAACTGGAAATGGTATGTGTATATGTTGTTTGGAGTCTGACGATTGAGTCATCAAATAAAACCTCATCAGGACATTTCCCATGTGCCAATATGGATTTAGTTTATTGACCGGGTTGCAAAGGATTCAGACCAGGACCGCCGAGAGAGATACCTCCATCAAGGTGTAGATCCATTTGTGGAAAGGGTATACTGATATTGTTCTCTTTGAATTTAGCATGGATTTCCATTCGGATATCACTTTTTACTTTTTCAATCCGAAATATAGTTTCACTATAAAAAAGAACCTGAAGGTTGATTGATGAATTTGAAAAATCAACTAGCCTGACGTCGATTACTTTGTTTGTGGTGACGTCGGGATGATTTCTGACACATCCGGTCAGGACTTTTACAGCCAGTTCTAAATTGCTTCCATACGCTATGCCCAGGGTGATCCGGAATCGGGCCTGGTTCGTCTGATGACTCCAGTTGATGACCTTGTTCGTCGTGATGAGGGAATTGGGAATGATGATCGATATTTCATCCCTGTTTATTCCTGAGGACGTACGGAGACCGATCTCTTTGATTTTTACAATATCCCCATCTATCTCCAGTATGTCATCTACTTTAATGGAACGCTCTGCCAAAAGGATGATTCCGGATACGATATCATTAAACGTCTGCTGCAGACCAAGTCCGATGCCTACCAATAATGCAGCGGAACCGGCTAAAAGTAAAGAGATTCTGACGCCAATCGTTTCCAGAATAATAGCCAGCGCTATGATCCAGATCAAATATTTTATCAGTTGGTACAACGCATAGGTATTTCCTACATTCTGCTGGTTGAGGTGATGATTACGATACAACGCTTTCCGGATAAGGAAAAGAATGAGTTTAGTAGCAGAAATTATGGCGATGATGAAGAGTAAATCATATACACTGATCGTATATGTGCCAATATGGATAAGTTGGAAAGTCAGAAATGCGTTTATTTTATCCATGTATTGAGATTGAAATGTGTTTTTGATTTGCTCTTTTCTGGTATGAGGTTGAATATAGCAACAAAATATCCTTTACAGGGGTTTTCAATGTTCAATATTAGCTTGTTTCTTTTCATTTATCTTTACCCTCCCATGACTGACCTGGAGCGGCTGATTGACCTATATAGTCAGGACGCCTCCGTAAAATCACTTCAACAGGCACTGCATGCAGATCAGGCACACATAGAGGTGTCTGGATTAGCTGGCAGCGGGAAATCCTTTGTCCTATCCGGACTCACTTTGAATGGAATCGGCCCCTGGCTTATCATTTCTCCCGATAAAGAAGCAGCAGCATATCTACAGAATACGCTCGCTTCTCTGATGCCCGATGCTGATATTCTGTTTATTCCCGATAGCTTCAAACGTCCGGGCCTTTTCGAAGAAATTGTAGCAGGCCAGGTGATGGAACGCACAGAAACGATCAACAAACTTTATCAGAATGGGCTGACAGGATACATGAAAGCCTCTGTCATCGCAGTGACTTATCCTGAGGCATTGGTGGAATCTGTCATCTCACCTTATGCTGTGGCCCAACAACAAATTCAAATCAAAAAAGGCGAAGACCTTGGTTTAGATGGATTACTTGCATTGCTGGTGGATATCGGATTCGACAGAGTAGACTTTGTATACGAGCCCGGCCAATTTTCAATACGCGGAGGTATCATTGATATTTTTTCTTTTGGCAACGAATGGCCTTATCGCATCGAATTGTTTGATGAAGAAGTTGAAAGCATCAGGACATTCGATCCGCTCACACAACTTTCACAACGAAATCTTTCTTACGTCAACATTATTCCAAATGTTCAAACACATTTCAATAGCGGAGAATATGTCCCGTTATTGGAAGCTATTCCATCAAGCACACATGTCTGGATACAGGAGCCCATTATTTTAATTGATAAGTATCAGGATACGTTTGAACGTCTCTCTACTATCAGGACGATTGATATCGATACAGAGCATCCGGCCACCCAACGTTTTATTAAAGAAAAACACTGGGCGCCCACACACAAATTATTGTCAGGACTTCAATCTGCAAAATGGGTTTCTGAAGGTGATACAGCAGAACTCCTCACCCCATCATCGAAGGTTACGTTCAAAATGAAATCGCAGAAAAGTTTTAATAAAAATTTTCCTCTGTTAATTCAGGATCTGAAAAACCAGACAGCCTCTGGAAAAACAAATTATATATTCATGTCCAATGCGCGACAGGTAGAACGATTCTATACCATCTTTGAAGATCTTGGCGCCAAGATTCAATTCATCCCGGTTCTGAAATCAATACACGAAGGTTTTGTTGATTCTTCTGCCAATGTAGTTTGCTACACAGATCACCAGATCTTCGAACGCTTTCATCAGTATCATCTCCGCAGAGGCTTTACAAAAGATCAGGCACTCAATGTGCGCATGCTACGTGAACTTCAACCCGGTGATTATGTCACACACATCGATCACGGCATTGGGAAATATTCGGGTCTTGAAAAAATAAACATCAGCGGACATCTCCAGGAATCAGTACGTCTGTTTTATAAAAACAATGATATCCTTTATGTCAGCATTCAATCGCTCCATAAGATTTCAAAGTTTGTAGGCAAAGAAGGCACAGAACCTGTCTTGAGCAAACTAGGATCAGATGCCTGGGAAAATCTAAAACGTAAGACCAAGACTAAAGTCAAGGATATAGCACGCGAATTGATCAAACTTTATGCCTTGCGTAAAAGCGCTGAAGGATTTGCGTTTCCTCCTGATGGCTATCTTCAGAATGAATTGGAAGCTTCCTTTATTTATGAAGACACACCAGATCAACTCAAAGCTACACAGGATGTAAAAGAGGATATGGAAAAACCACACCCGATGGATCGCCTGATCTGTGGTGATGTGGGGTTTGGAAAAACTGAAGTTGCCATTCGTGCCGCATTCAAAGCCATTGTCAGTGGAAAACAAGTTGCGGTACTTGTACCTACCACCATTCTCGCTCTTCAACACAGTTACAGTTTCAAAGACAGATTAGAGAATCTTGGGGTCAGTGTCGATTATGTCAATCGATTCCGTTCTGCAAAACAGAAGAAGGAAATCATGGAACGATTGAAAGAAGGAAAGCTGGATCTCGTCATAGGCACACATGCGTTGCTCAACAATAAAGTTGAATTCAAAGATCTCGGCTTATTGATCGTTGATGAAGAGCAAAAATTTGGGGTAGCAGCAAAGGAAAAATTGCGAAAAATGCAGGTGAATGTGGATACGCTTACACTTACGGCTACACCTATTCCGCGGACCTTACAGTTTTCGTTGATGGCAGCACGTGACCTTTCCATCATCAGGACTCCACCTCCTAACCGGCAGCCTATTCACACAGAGCGACGCGTGTTTAGTGAAGACATAATCCGGGATTCGATTTATTATGAGATCAACAGGGGAGGACAGGTCTTTTTTGTACATAACAGGATCAAGACGCTTCCGGAAATAGTGGCCCTCATCAGACGTGCATGTCCTGATGTAGATGTTGTCATGGCGCATGGCCAGATGGAAGCTGATCACATGGAAGAAACCCTTTTGGAATTTATCAACAAAAAACATGATGTCCTGGTCTGTACCAACATCATTGAAGCAGGTCTTGATATTCCAAATGCCAATACGATCATGATCAACCAGGCTAATCAATTTGGATTGAGTGATCTGCATCAATTGCGTGGCAGAGTAGGACGATCAAATAAGAAAGCGTTCTGTTATCTCTTCACACCACCGCTGAGCACATTGACACAGGAAGCGCGCAAACGTCTTCAGACCATTGAAGAATATACAGATCTGGGTAGTGGATTTGACATCGCGATGCGTGATCTTGACATCAGAGGAGCCGGTAATTTATTAGGCGGCGAACAAAGCGGATTTATTTCCGACATCGGATATGAGACCTATCAGAAAATCCTTGAAGAGGCAATCCAGGAATTGAAAGAAAGTGATTTCAAGGATCTTTTCAAAGAACAAATGGAAAGAGATCGCAAGTATGTGCAGGATGTTCAGATTGATACGGATGTAGAAATGCTTATTCCCGATGAATATGTTTCTAACATTGATGAGCGTCTGCGTCTTTATACCGAACTGGATAATATTGAATCAGAAGAAGGAATTCAAAAATTTGCAATGGGCATGGTCGATAGATTCGGGCTATTGCCCCGCCAGGTAGAAGAATTGTTTGATGGCCTGAGACTTCGGTGGATCGCACGTTCTCTTGGTTTTGATCGCGTGACACTTCGGGGATCAGTATTGAGATGTTATTTTCATAAAAATGCGCAATCGGCCTATTATGAAAGTGCCATTTTTGGAAAATTAATTAAAATACTGGGTGCACAAAGTCGTGTGTTAGATATTCAGCTTAAACAATCGGCCACCAGATTGATTATGATAAAGGAAAAAATAAAATCAATGAAGACGGCAAGAACATTTTTATTTTCATTGCAGGACCTCACTGAACAAGAACCCGTCTCCGGCAAATGAGTAATACAGAAGAATTGTTCAGTAATCCACAGTTGAGTATTCAACATCTTCCTGATGCTGATCAGTTGGAGATGGCTATGTTAGAACCGGCCTATAAAACTGTGCGGTATATTTCAGCCATATTGATTTCGATTATTGTTGTTCTTGTCTCCTGGTTTACGCTCATTATTCAATTTAAAGATTGGCCATATAGCTTTTATCTTTTTGTTTTCATTGTGATGGTTTCACTATGGTCCATTCTCTACAGCGGGATAGCCTTTAAATATATGGGATATGCAATCCGTGAAAAGGATATCAGTTTTAAATCCGGATGGTTGTGGCGTCACATGACAACCGTTCCTTTCAATCGGGTCCAACATTGTGATATAAAACAGGGATTGATAGACAGGAGATTTGGATTGTCAAGACTCACGATTTATACAGCCGGCGGACAAAGCACAGACCTGATGATACCGGGACTGCTGCCGGATATGGCGGAGCGATTAAGGGGTTTCATCCTCAGTTCGACTGAACAATCTGCCGACGAGGGATTATAAATCATGGATAGTCCATCACATATTCATCAACCACAACGGCAATCGCCGAAAGCTGTTTTTCTGATTCTGCTCAAATATGGCCGCATCATCATCAGCACGATCTGGCCCATTCTTCTCGTCGTCTTAATTAATCCGGCCAGTCACAAGGGGATTATCATTACCATCATTGTGATGGGTGTTGCTTTTCTTTCTTTGGTTTATTCTATCCTGTCGTATTTGAAATTTTATTTTTTTATTCAGGACAATGAGTTGTGTGTCAGGTCAGGTGTGATCAGAAAAAAAGTTTTAAATGTCCCTTTTGATCGTATTCAATCCATTGATTTCAGGCAGAATCTTATTCACCAGTTTTTAAATGTGGTGAGCGTTCGTGTAGATACTGCTGGTTCGAAAGGAATAGAATTAGAACTGGATGCCATCGATCGTCATCGGGCTGAAGAATTGCGAGAAACGGTGCTGGCGTATAAACGAACAAAGAACGATTTAGTAAGTGCAAATTCCGAATCGCATGATCAAACATCTGATGAATCTATTGTTCCCGAATTAATTCTAACACTTTCTCCGAAGGATCTCATCAAAATCGGGATGAGTGAAAATCATCTCCGGACGGCAGGTATCGTATTTGCCTTTTTTCTGAGCATCGCCGATGATATCAATCAGGTGCTGGGCTGGGATGTGTATGGAAAACTGGAGGATACCACATCTTCCGTTTCCCTATTGGGAATCTTTGCAACCATAATCGCTATTCCTATTTTTGTTGGGATTTCATTTTTAATCACCTTAGTACGGACAGTACTGAGATATTATGGATTAAAATTCTGGCGTGCTGGTCAAAATTTTAAAGTTGTCAGCGGGCTATTTATCCGGAATGAAAAGACAATTCAGAAATCTAAAATTCAATTGATTCGGTGGATGACATCTCCCTTGAAGCAAATATTCGGGATCTACCAGCTCAATATCTACCAGGCGACGAACATGGAGCATCAGAAAGATAAATCGCTGGCCATTCCGGGATGTTATCTGGAGCAGGTTGATCTGACTTTGGATATGACGGTTCCTGATTTCAGAAACGCTATATTCAATACGCACAAGATGGATATATCGATTGTCATCCGTATGGTATTTCTGTTCGGATTTATTCCAGCATTGTTTTTTGGCATTATGGCCTGGCGTAATGAAGGATTTATGCAATGGTTCCTGATACTGATATTTCCGATAGCTATCATCATGGGCTATGCGTATCAGAAAAAACGGAGGTTAAAGATTCATCCGGATTATATTCTGTCCGAAGCCGGCATATTTGGAAGATCATACAAACTTGTAGAGATTTATAAAATCCAGACCGTACAAATACATTCCTCTCCGATCCAGCGAATGAGAGGGTTGAGTTCATTACACATCTTTACAGCAGGTGGAGATATCTCGTTTCCCTGTTTAAAAGACGGCATAGCAAAACAAGCCCGGAATTACATTATGTATCGCGTCGAGCGGGATAAGACATCGTGGATGTAATTACAATAAGCAATAAGCAATAAGCAAACGAATCAGATAAATTTTGATTAAGACAAAATATCACCAAATATCAAAGAGGTATTATCTGAAGGAGTTTCACTTATCAATATTGTCAATTGCATTTGCCCAATCTTCAGTTTGCTTTGCCTCCTTTCTATGTTTTTTGCCAATTGCTTATTGCCAATTGCTTATTGCCAATTGCTTATTGCCAATTGCTTATTGCTTATTGCTTATTGCCAATTGCCAATTGCTTATTGCTTATTGCTTATTGCCAATTGCCAATTGCTTATTGCTTATTGCTTATTGCCAATTGCCAATTGCTTATTGCCAATTGCCAATTGCTTATTGCCAATTGCTTATTGCCAATTGCTACTTTCTTCCCATCCACCAGCCGACTACTCCACCTGCGATAGCAAGCATCACGGTTCCCATCACCACATCCATCAGTATGCCCGTCATGCTGTCCATCATTGTAGTAGTTCCATACAAGAGACAGTCGTAGCTACCGTACATTAGGACACCGATAGCGATGGCCGCTGTAGCACCACCAACAAAAGTTGAAATACTCGCCCATCTGGAATAAATATACGCGAGAAGTATACCCATTAAAATATTACCTACTGCTATCATAGGTATATTCATGGTTTCCTTTGTTCTCATGCAGGGCATGCTGGTCATGGAGTCGGCAAAAATAACGCCGTAAACGAGCCATCCCAGCCCAAAGAGAACGAGGCCACCAAGGATGCCTCCAATTAACATTTTTGAGTTCATACGTTTTGTTTTGATTTAGAAGTGAGAGAATAAAAAGTTGGTGCTTAAAATTAACTAAATTTTTTTTACCTGTATATTTTTTTCCTCTTTTTATCTCCTATGGGAAAGCAGTTGTGATAGATCCAGTTAGAATGCCCCTTAAAATTAGTTAATCATTCGTTTTTGGTTTAGGCGTGAGGGGAATGGTTACCTCTTAAAATTGATGAATAGATTTTGTCGGATCAAAGGCTATTTGGCTTTAAATCATGACTATAACATTGAAATCTATTAACTTGGGTTGAACTAATCAAATCCATGTATCGGCTATTTTTTATTTTTCTTCTGGTGAATGGGCTGTCTTCCAAAGGAATCTCCCAGCTTATAGATACGGTTTACCCTGAGTTGACGTCTATCTATGGTGCGCATGCATTGGATGACACCTCCTATGTATTACTTCGTGATGATGCCAGGATTTTTAAGATAGATCATTTAGGCAAAATAGAATGGACTTCCAAACCTTATGATCATTTGAAGACTCCCTGGACAAGTTTTACAACTTATCCGGCTGATTCAAATAAATTGGTTTACGTGGTGAGTTTGCAAGATGAATGTGATGTGTTTTACGATTATAAGGTGCATACATTCAATACGGATGGAGAAGAAATTGAAACTGAATTTTTTGACCAGGAACCTCTTCCTCTGAACAGTTTTGTGTTTCCTCAATTGCCGGGACTGCCCAAATACCTTCTGGGAGGAGGAGGTGAGTTGCGGTTGTATTATAGACAAGACAGTTCGGTATTGATCCCCGGTCATTACTATTCATCATATTTGCCTTCATTCAGGATAAACAATGAGGGCGATTTTTATGTCCTCAGCAATGATTCAATTTTCAAATTTGAATTTCTTCATGATTCTCTGATCCTGTCCGGAAGGATATCGCATAATCTGGTAAATGCATTTGATTTATTTCTTCACGGGGATTCAATGGTTATAGTCGGCGCTAATAAAAGAATAGCACTTTTTGACGATCACGTACAATTCGTAAAAGAATTCAACACCCCACCCGGAGAAAATATCAGTAATTTTTATTGGCATGATCCTTTCCTCATTGCAAGGATTGCTCTAAATTCTACTGTCAACAAATACTATATTTTTGATTCCAACTTAAATCTTCAATTCACAAGTACATTATCTATTCGGGATTTTCAAATCAGTGATATGTTTTGGAAAGCTGATTCCACCTTGACAATTGTGGGGAGTGAATTTTACCGGGACGATAAGTTTTATGCATTTGTCAAAACTTTTAATTTTAGCACACCCGCTATTACGCACAATCAGAATATAGCCATTTCCGGAATCAGTTTTGAGAATGTAATTATCGGTGGTGTTGGAGAGTGTTATTATAGCGATATAACAAGATCTTTTCTTATAAAAAATTGCACTGTTCAATTAACTAATCATGGGACTGATGTCGTCAATAATGTGACCATAACACCTCCAAAGACATATTGCAGCTGGTGGTGTGACCGGCAACAGCAATACTTTCACGAGCTGACGGACATGGAATTGGCGCCGGGTCAAACAAAAGATTATTTCATTGGTGACGTGCCGATTGAACGAGAGGATCGAAATCTGTCTAATCATCAATTATGTCTGTTGGCGATCCTTCCTGATGGACATATTGATATTGATCACAGTGATAATATGTATTGTTTTGATCTGACAGTAGGCCTGTCCAATATTGAGCAGGACAATATTTCTTTTTATCCCAATCCGGTATCTGAAATGCTTCATATTTCAGATCAGAAGCAGGTGGAAGAATTGATGATTTATAATCTTGATGGAAAAGTAGTGTTCAATAAAAATGAGATTGAAAATAGTAATGGCGAAATAGATGTTTCACAGTTGGCGCCAGGACTTTATTTTATAAAGTGTGTTTCGAAAGATGGTTTTCAATCAGCGTTTCGGTTTATAAAAATGTAAACTGGTGCAGAAGACGTGTCATCTATATCATTTATTATTCCTCTTGCCATTACTTGTAGCTTTTTCATCGTTGCGTGCTCAGTCGTTTGATACGCTCCTTGTCCAATACCAATCCATCGGTCAAATCTATCCACTTGATGATGGAAGTTTTATCCTCATAGGACAAGGACAAGAGTCAATCGTGGAGCGCATCGATTCCACAGGCAAATCCATTTGGTCTCGTTATTTTGGTTTAAACTTTGGTGAAGATGATATTCTTGATGATTATGCCGTTCATTTGATTCCTGGGGATAGTACAATTCAAATATCTGTAGCAAGAAAGTATTGTGATTATTATGATACAAGTGATGTAAAAGTGTACACCATAACTCTTGGAGGTATTGTACTCGACTCATTACTTGTTCGCGCAAAAGACCTGCCCCGGTATATCACATTGCTCTCCGGCAATCCCCAATATCCCAGGCTAGCTTATGCAAGAGATGATGAAGTGGTGTTACAATATGCAGATGGTGATACTGTCCAATTGCAAATTACCATCCCAGGTGCAGATTCAACTATTAACCAATATGTTGGACGTCCCGTTTGTATGACACTTTCTCCAAAAGGTACATTACTGGTAGGAACGGCTGGTAGCAGTCTGATGAGATTCAAAGACGAGGGAACAGGATATCATTTTTTTAGTAATAAATTTTTTACGCTTTTCAATACTCTTTCTGATCCAATAAGTCAATTATTGTCCGTTGATGAAGATTTTTATATAGCAGTATATATTGATAAAATTGAATTATACTCCATTTCTGACGGATGGGAGAAGAGCTTTACAAGTCCATATAGCTTTTATTCTTCAGTAATCCCTAGCCCTCCATATCTCTATGTTATTAGCGAGAACTTTATGGGCGAGGACTCTTTTTTCATGTTCGATTTATTTTTAAATAAAATTTATAATGGACCAATTCCGGAATATGAGCAACTAATTGGCAGTTTCTCCATTCGGAATCAAAATTTATATACAGTTGGTAGCGGATATTTTTATCGTGAAGGTGGTTTCCTCGGCAGTGAAAATCTGGACACGCATATCGGGCCGAAATTGTATGACATTGAGTTAGTCGATTTCGAGGTGGGACCGTATGATTCGGTTCATTGGCAATATGGATTGGGTTCTCACTATGTGTATACAATTCCCAATGCATCAGTGACGATAAAAAATAATAGTGATTTCACAGTTAATCAGATTCAAGTGCTTTATACGTATCCGTACACTTTTTGTTCAGATGGCAGTTGGATGAAAGAGATAAAACATATGGAACTTCTTCCTGGACAGACAAAAACGTATGATTTGCATGACGTTTATATAGTAAAAGATTATCCCTTCTCAGGATGGTATGGGGCTTGTGTTTATGCAATCAGACCGGACAATCATGCAGATGATCATTTCAGTGACAATGAGGTTTGTAAAAAAGTGGAATTGTTACCATCATCGTCTGCATTATTCGAATTTCCCATTCAGCACTCCCCGTCGATTATCGGGGATGAAATCGAATTTTTTGCCCCACAAGAATTTAATTTTGACCTTGCCATTTATAACTTTAGCGGGATTGAAGTATTCAATTCTCATGCGATTACCTCTACAGGATATTCAGTAGATTTAAGTTTCCTTCCCGCCGGCATTTATATTTTTCAATATTATCTACCGGGTGAACAAAAAAGATATTTGGAAAAAATCTTAAAATATTAATCAGATGTATTTCTGATTATTGAAATAAATTCCGCATATCAATTCTCTCCGAAACGATTTCCCGTATTTGTGAAATATTCACCCTTTCCTGTTTCAACGTATCCCTTTCCCTTATTGTCACCGTCTGATCTTCGAGACTCTGATGATCTACCGTCACGCAAAAAGGCGTACCAATCGCATCCTGTCTTCTGTAACGACGTCCGATCGCATCCTTTTCATCATACTGACAGAGAAAACTAAATTTCAATTCATCAAATATCTTCCTTCCCATCGCAGTCAGATCATCATTATTCTTCAACAACGGAAGTATAGCACATTTGACAGGCGCTAAAGCAGGATGAAATTTCAAAACAATTCGTGTAGAATCTTTTCCATCCGCATCCGGCACCGTTTCCTCGGTATAAGCATTGCTCATCATCGCGAGAAACATTCGATCTAATCCGATAGATGTCTCAACGACATACGGCACATAACTTTCATTCGTCTCCGGATCGAAGTACTGCATTTTCTTTCCACTCAATTCCTGGTGACTACTGAGATCAAAATCAGTGCGTGAATGTATTCCTTCAAGCTCTTTGAATCCAAATGGAAATTCAAACTGGACATCCACGGCTGCATTAGCATAATGCGCGAGATTGTCATGATCATGAAAACGCAACTTAGATGGATCTGTCCCAAGTGATAAATGCCATTTCATGCGTGTTTCTTTCCAGTATTTGTACCACTCCATCTCTGTCCCAGGCTGAATAAAATATTGCATTTCCATCTGTTCAAATTCACGCATCCTGAAGATGAACTGCCGTGCTATGATTTCATTCCGGAATGCCTTACCGATCTGTGCGATACCAAAAGGAAGTTTCTGACGAGTTGTTTTTTGCACGTTCAGAAAATTGACAAAAATCCCCTGTGCAGTTTCAGGCCGCAGATATAATTTTCCTTCTTCACCGGCTATATTGCCGAGCTGTGTGTAAAACATCAGGTTGAACTGGCGTACTTCCGTCCAGTCTCTTGTCCCACTGACGGGATCTGCTATTTCGAGTTCTTCGATGATCAGTTTGAGTTCAGGCATATCCCCTGTACCCATCGCTGCGACAAAGCGTGCATGAAGCTGATCGTGTTGCTTGATATAATCGGCTACCCGTTGATTTTCGGTTTTGTATTTATGCTCATCAAATTCATCGCCGAATCGTTTGCGGGCCTTTTCTAATTCTTTCTCTGCTTTGGCCATGATTTTTTCAAGACCTTCTTCGATGAGGACGTCTGCGCGATATCTTTTTTGAGATGTCTTGTTGTCGACCAAAGGATCATTGAATGCATCGACGTGACCGGATGCTTTCCAGGTTTTGGGGTGCATCATGATTGCGGCATCGAGACCGACGATATTCTCATGGTTTTGCACCATTGATCTCCACCAGTAGGATTTGATATTGTTCTTAAGCTCTACGCCATATGGTCCGTAATCATAGACACCACTGAGCCCATCATAGACTTCGCTGGAAGGGAAGATGAAACCATATTCTTTGCTGTGGGAGACGAGGTCTTTGAAAAGGTCTGTTGACATGAGCGTGGTACTATTTGAATTGAGGGGTCAAAGATAACCCGCGCAGATCATAACTGGAATCAGCGGGTAAAGACGGATTCAGTAATGGACGATGAGTTTAGAAAGTTTAGAAAAAGCCACCTGCGGTGCCTTTAGTTTAGAGAGTTTAGAAAAAGCCACCTGTGGTGCCTTTAGTTTAGAGAGTTTAGAGAGTTTAGAAAAAGCCACCTGTGGTGCCTTTAGTTTAGAGAGTTTAGAAAGTTTAGAAAAAGCCACCTGCGGTGCCTTTAGTTTAGAGAGTTTAGAAATGACACAATCAGTTCCTTTTTGTTAAAAAGTTACACTAGAAACTAAACTTTCTAAACTTTAAGCATCGAAGATGCTTAAAACTAAACTTTCTCAACGCTGTATCCGATATGGAGTCTATCTTCTGACACCTGATGTCTCAGCCTTTCTTCTTTGAGGATTTGGCTTTCGGATTATACTTCAGACACAGATCTACCCAATATTCCAGGTCTTTATCAAGATCGAATCCCTTTTCATCAACGAATAGGTACCCCTTCATAGGTCTGCCGGTGAAGTCCATGGGACGGGCTCCTTTTTTCTTCAGTGCCCTTGCTTCCTCTTCCGGATCGATGCGGACCATGATCCGACCTTCCCTGGCACCCATCAGCATCTTATCATCGACCATGAAGCAGAGGCCGCCGAACATCTTCTTTTCAGAGAATCTGATCTTTCGGGCGTCGAGTATTTGTCTGATGCGATCGGAGAGGGCTTCGTCTAGGGGCATGTTAGGGAATTTAAAGTGCTGAAAATTAGGGATTTCGGATCAATTGTGTGCATTCTTTCCCTTAAGACAAAAAACTTCTATATTTGCCGTCCCAAATTGCCTCCTTAGCTCAGTTGGTTAGAGCGCCGGACTGTTAATCCGTAGGTCCAAGGTTCAAGTCCTTGAGGGGGCGCCATGAAGGACTTCGTTCGAAAAGGACGAGGTCCTTTTTTACTACGCCTTCATGGCGTTGCCTAAAACCAATTTCATCATGAATTTCCATTACGTTTATGTTCTTTTTAGTGAAAAGGACCATAAACTATATATAGGTTATTCCAAAGATGTTTACAATAGACTTGAACAACATAATTCAGGATTGAACACCAGCACTGCTCCACGACGACCTTTTCGTTTGATATATTTTGAAGCTCATATTCTTGCCTCTGACGCTTTACGAAGAGAATCCTATTTCAAAACGTCTTCAGGAAAGAGAACACTTCAAATCGTTTTGAAGAATACTCTGAAAGATCTTGGATATCAACAATGATTTTGAAATATCCTGCTTGCGGTGAAGGCGGAGAGAAACGAAGTCCTTCACTGTTTGCGGTGAAGGCGGAGAGAAACGAAGTCCTTCACTGTTTGCGGTGAAGGCAGAGAGAAACGAAGTCCTTCACTGCATCAATCGGCAGGCAATCGGCATTTTTGGCACCAAAGATTGCCATCTGGAATTCTGCCTAAATATACAGACGCAGTCATCTTCACTAAACGCCTTTGTCCATCAGAGAATCTCTGTAAGAAAAAATTATCTAATTCCATCCCGCTAATCCCCATACTTCGTCATTGCGTAAATACTACTTTCCTCTCCTCCCCGGCTATCCCATCACTCAGCCTGATGATGTATTGACCTGGAATTAATTGAAGTTTTCTAAAATCAAGTTGGTGTTGCCATAGGCCTGCCTTATGCGGGAATGTTGAACGATACACTACTTGCCCGGTATTCCCAAAAACCTCCAGATGTAAATCGCTGATGTTATCTCCCAAATGAGCTTCCAATTGGATGATAGAATGGGTAGGATTGGGAAATACAATAAAATCAAATGTGGGTACTTCATCCTTCACAGCATTGACAAGTTCCTCTTCAATGGGGAGTATTTGATTGGGAGGGACACCTGTTTTGTATTGTTTAATCCCCGAAGGCCATTCGATCAGAATACTATCCACGATCGTTGCATTTCCTAAACCAAAATGAGCGCGCATGTCATTCTGACTGCAATATGCACTTTGTGCAGAGATCTCCCGAAGTTGCCAGATAGACTTACCGTTGATCACTGCTTTGACTCTCACTTTTGCACCAATGGCTGATCTGTTTGAATCAGTCCCCTTCAACGATAAGAGTATCCAATGATTATCATTCCCGTTATTGTGATATAAATAATCCGGTTCATCAGTATTATCAAATCTTGTCGTGGCTACAGCGAGATCAAGAAATCCGTCGTTATCATAATCACCGAAAGCACAACCATAAGACCAGCCCTCATCAAGTGCCACAGCTTCATTGGTCACCTCTGTCAGGTTTCCAGTGCCATCATTCAGATAAAGATTATTTTTTAATCGTACACCATTCTGGAAAGCATTAGTCACAAAAAGATCCAGATCACCATCGTTATCTATGTCTGCCCATGCACTGCTGAAGGACTTAGCAGAAGTTTTTGAAATGTCTGTCGTCAGTATCCTGGTAAAATTAAAATTCCCATCGTTTCTGAAAAGCTGATTTTTACTTCCGTCATTCGCCAGAAACAAGTCAAGATCACCGTCATTGTCGATATCTCCCCAACTACTGCTAATCGTATTAAATTGATCAATAGTAATGACAGGGGCAGTCAGCTTTACAAATACACCGCCACCATCATTTCTGTACAGATCATTTTTCTCACTATTCTCATTGGTGACAAAAAGATCAGGATCACCATCACTATCAATATCGGCCCAATTCACGTTTCTTGATGAACCTATATCCATGACCTGCGGTACGCCTGATACATTCTCCATGACTTGCCCACCCATGTTCCTGTACAAAAAATTCTTTTTATTTCCTTCGCTATTGGTGACATACAGATCGACAAGTCCATCATTGTCATAATCACCAAAGGAAGCTGTTTCTGAATACCCGAAATGGTTTGCCCAAATCCCCTCCAATACCCGGGTAAATCTTCCTGTCCCATCATTGATATACGCGAGATTATTTTTGTTAAACCAATTCACTACAAAGACATCGAGATCACCATCATTGTCGATATCAGCGAAAGTTGCTCCATCGGAAGGCATGCCATCCATGACAATTGGATCATTCATCACTGCCGTAAACGCTCCATTCGTATCATTGATATATAGCATATTGTTCTGCCCTTCCTTTGGTCCGTTTGAAATAAAGCAATCCACATATCCGTCTCCATTCACATCGACCCAATTGACACTCCTGGAATCACCTTTGGTCATACTTATTGGTGAATCAATGACTTTAGTAAACAATTGGGCACTTACCAGATTGGAGATTAAGATCAATATCAAAAGAAAAAAATTTTTCATATCAGCAAATTTTAGAATGTTTATCGGCTATGCGACTTGTTTTTTATTAAGTTACAGGTATCATCAGCAAATCAAAACAGAAATCTGGTGGCGTAAATAAAAAATATACCATCGTTGAATTAGAACGGCCACACAGTAAAATGTGCATTACACAAGTCGTTTAGATGGAGGAATCCGTCGTTTGGTGGCAACAAGAAGGCATGGAAGAATGAAGGGCTTTTCAGCGGGTCAAAATGTCCTATTTTACGTTTTGAATTTTTACAAAATGCAATCAAAAAGGATTTTCCGACACCTCATCTTTTGGGCATTATTTTTTTTCACCAGCATCTTTAACGAGTTATACTTTTCCAATAGCTTTTCACAACACCCCAATTGGGATTCTTTCCTAATGAGTGTCATGTCCCAGACATTACTCTATTGTATAAAAGCATTGGTGGTGTATTATAGTATCTATAGCATCATTCCAAGATGGTCAGAACACCAATCGAACATGAATGCAAAACCATTACAGGTTACGGAACGATCAAGTCTGAGATATTTAATGGAATTTATTTTCGTCCTGTTGGCAGGTGCTTTCCTTATGCGACTGATGGTGCAATATGTCATTTGGATATATGTCTTTCCGGGTGAGGAACGTATCCTCACCTTTGCAAGTCTCCTGGGCAGATACCTGTATTCTTTGTTCGACCTGATTCCCGTCACCCTGGTAGCTGTGTCTGTCAAACTGGTACAACTGCGGATCAATGCATTAAAGCAGGAGACCATTCTCGTACAAGAAAAAATAAAATCTGAGCTTCAATATCTGAAGGCACAAACCAATCCCCATTTTCTTTTTAATACATTGAACGTGATCTATGCATTGAGCCGCAAACAAGATGCACAGACACCTGCGGCTATCCTCAATCTGTCTAAAATCCTGAGGTACATGCTGTATGAGACAAGTCATCGCACGAATTATATAAGGGATGAATTGCAACTTATATCCGATTACATCGCGCTCCAAAAATTACGGTTTCAGGAACATTTAACGATCACTTATCTCAAAGATGTGGAAAATGAAGATGCAGGGATTTCGCCTTTACTACTTCTGCCTCTCGTAGAGAATGCATTTAAACACAGCCACGGATTAGACACACATATCGATATCCGGGTGAGTGCAACAAAAGCTATTTTAAAATTTTCGATTTCCAATACGTTGTCTGAACAGCCGGATGATCATCCCCTGATAAAAGACGGGATTGGCCTGAGTAACATCAAACGTCAACTTGCCATATTATACAAAGACTACGCCTTTTCGGCATACAAAACCGAATCTGATTTTACGGTGGATCTGATGATCCATTTAAATTCGTATGCCTATGTATAATTGTTTGATTATCGAAGATGAGCCTTTGGCGGCAGAGATCCTTCGGGATTATATCAGTGAAGTATCCGATTTGCATTTAATAGATGTTTGCCGCGATGTGATGACCGCTTCGGGATATCTCCGTAGTCACCCGATAGACATATTATTTGTGGATATTCATCTGCCCAAAATAAATGGAATTGATTTTATCAAAACCATTCAAAATCAATACCAGGTGATCCTGACGACAGCTTATGATCATTATGCGCTGGAGGGGTACAATCTCAATGTGGTGGATTACCTGCTAAAGCCCATCGAGTTTAGTCGGTTTTTGCAGGCAATCCAGAAAATCAAAAAAAACAATTTAATAAGTAGTGAACAGGTAGAGGGCACGTCGCGAAAGGATTCATTTCATTTTTTCAACGTTGACAAACGACAGGTAAAAGTATTTCTTGATGATATTCTATACATTGAAAGTCTGAAAGAATATGTAAAAATTCACACCAATGAAAATTACTTGCTCACCAAGCTACAGATCGGGGAATTCGAATCCTTGCTTGCATCGTCCAACTTATTGCGGGTACATAAATCTTTTATTATAAACCTTGACAAAGTAACTGCTTATAGCGCCAACATTATTGAAATAGGCAAGCATCAAATTCCTATTGGCAGGACGTATAAAGAATTTATCATGAAGCATCTGAAATAAATGTGAGATGTGTGCTTCGACTTGCGGCGCTCATCCATGTGCTATGGTATGACTTCCTCTCACTCTTCCATGTGCCACAGCTCACCAACCGCAGCTCAGCAACCGATGTGAGATGTGAGATGTGAGATGTGAGATGTGAATCGTGATGTGTAACCCAGATTACCGATTACCGATTACTGATTACTGATTACTGATTACCGATCACCGATCACCGATCACCGATCACCGATCACCGATCACCGATCACCGATCTTACGCGAGATTCTGTCTGTCGTCAATAAAACCAGACTTGGTTTTGACATTGAATCCTTTTTTCTCTGGCATCGTCTTAAAAAAGAAATCCCACAACGGAGAAGAAACACCATAAGCTGCATCAGACTGCTGATAATGATGTAAGGCATGATGTATCCAAAGATGTTTTAAGAAATTCTTCGGAGGAGGAAATGCATGCACTGAATAATGCACACACAAGTATGAAGCATAGCCGGCCACAAATCCTGCTGTAAATGGAATACCAAATTTGCCCAGAAGTAAACGGTAAAAAATGAAAAATACTGAAGCTAATACCACGCTCACGATGGGTGGCATCGCAAGTCGTGTTTTGTCTTTCGGATAATCGTGATGCGCACCATGCAATACATATTGAAGCCTTTCTTTTTCCTTCGTCGTAGGCTCCATATGAAATGTGTACCGGTGAATTAAATATTCAACCAGTGTAAATCCAAATAAACCTGCAAAGAATAACAGGATACTTGCTCCGGTTCCAATGAAACCTTCATAGAATGTATATGCAAGTAATACAACGGCCAATCCATAAAATATGGACAGAGGCCACGCAATGTGCGTACGTGTCAACCGATCAAGAATGGGATTCTTGAAAATGGTGCCGTCGCCTTTTGGTTTTTGCCCGTAAGCCATAATGAAGATTTGCCACAAAGGTAGCGCTTTTTAAGGCCACTTCCTTAAAAATATGTATTAACAGACGCATTAAAGTTTCCTGAATATATACCTAACTGTCAGAAAATCAACTATCTGTATTTGTCATTCAGCCCAATGCCGGCTTTTATATTGGGAATTGCCTTTTCCACCCTTTTAACGCGTGTTTCTTCAGTTTTGGCTTCAAGGACATGCTCAAGGTATTCCCTTTGCTTTCCGGGTGTCAGTTTTGAAAAAGCAGCTTTCAATTCTTTATCCTTTTTGAAGGCAGCATTGTATTCGGCAGGGATAGCAGGAAGCAGTTTTTTCTCAGGTTTGATTTTGATGCCGGCCTTTTCATTTGCGATTGCTTCTGCTATGTATTTTTTAATCACGGCAGGTTTGATCTCTTTTATCGATTGAAAACGCCACTGGCGCAAACCTCGCGTCCTTTCTTCATTCGCATTGACAAGCACCTTATCCGGATCACTCAGAAAAGCACCATTATGAAACCATATCGTGAAGAAATTTTTAAACCCACCGATGGCCAATACATTTTTTCCATTCAATGTATAGATCGGTCCACCCCATTTAATTTCCTCCTTCAGTTCTTTATGTTTTAAAACAATGTCTCTGATCAACATCAATTCCTCTGACCAGGGATCCTCAGCGATGATGTCGACCACGGAAGTTTTGTCGGATTTCATAAAGTGAATTTTCGATTTTCGATTTTCGTCAATTATTTCTGATTGGCCAATTGCCCACAAGCTGCATCAATATCTTTTCCTCGGCTTCTTCTCACCGTGATCATGACACCCTTATCTCTGACTTTCTTTGCAAATTTATCAATCTGTGTTTCATCAGCTTTTTCGAAAGCGACGCCGGGGACAGGATTGTATTCGATGACATTGACCTTCACCGGAAATTGGCCACGACAGAGTTTGATTAATTTGTCTGCATCATCGAGTCCATCATTGAATCCTTTTAAAGCGATGTATTCAAATGAAATACGGCCATGGGTCTTTTTATAAAAATAATCAAGGGCTTCCATCAATGCGCTGAGGTGATTAGTTTCATTGATCGGCATGATGCGGCTTCGTTTCTGATCATCGGCTGCATGTAGTGACAGTGCGAGATTAAATTTCACTTGTTCATCGGCAAGACGAGTGATCATTTTTGCAATTCCTGCAGTACTCACAGTGATCCGTCGTGGTGACCAACTCATGCCATCACTTCCTGTAATCTTCGCGATGCTTTCCATCACCGGACCATAATTGAGTAAGGGTTCACCCATACCCATATAGACGATATTCGTCAACGGCGATCCGAGTGTTTCTTCACAGAGTTTATTTGTATCAAAAGCCTGATCATAAATTTCGGCACCGGTTAAGTTTCGAATGCGACCCATCTGACCGGTAGCGCAAAAGCTGCATGTGAGACTGCACCCTACCTGTGATGAGACGCATGCTGTGTAGCGTTTGTCTCTTTCTACAGGAATCATGACGGTTTCGATTTTCTTTCCGTCGTGAAGCGTGTATCGTGTTTTTATCGTTCCATCCGCACTCGATTGGCGTACATCAGATTCGATGCTATGGAAAGTATAATGATCGTGGAGACTTTTACGAAGAGCTGCCGGAACATTTGACATATCGTCAAATTTCTTTGCGCCGAGCTTCCACATCCAGTCATAGACCTGTTGGGCCCTGTAGGCTGGCTGTCCTATTTCAACAAAAGATTTTTGAAGATCAGTTAATGAAAGTGTTCTGATGTCTGGAAGTGTGGCCATGATGTTGAAAAGAAAGTAACGAAATCACAAGCGCACCGGTTCAACCACAGTTTTTCGTGGCGTTATTTTTTTGTAGAGCGGATGTTTAATAATATTCCAGAGTTGTAAGCGGTGCAGTACAGAAACACGAAGTACGCCAAGCCCATATTTCATACTTCGGGAGAGATTGATTGAAGAGGCTTCTTCGAAATATTTTGTAGGACAGGTCACTTCGGCGATCGGAAAACCTGCATAGATGATCTGTGAAAGCATTTCATTGTCAAATATGAAGTCATCAGAATTAGAATCAAAAGGAATTGACCTAAGGACTTCAGCGCTAAATGCCCTGTAGCCTGTATGATATTCTGACAATTTATAATTGACCATTATATTCTGGAAAAAAGTGAGAAAACGGTTGGCCCAATATTTATAGAGGGGCATACCGCCTTTTAAAGCTCCTTTTCCTAATATACGTGAGCCCAGGACGACCGGATAGAGATTCTCACCGATGATATTGACCATGCTGGGTATCAACAATGGGGTATATTGATAATCCGGATGGAGCATGATGACAATATCTCCATTGATCTCAAGTGCTTTTTTGTACAGTGTTTTCTGATTTCCGCCATAACCCCTGTTTTGTTCATGACGGATGACGTGCTTAATACCCAGAGTCTGCGCTTCCTGGTAGGTGTTGTCACGGCTGGCATCGTCACATAGCACAACTTCATCCACAAGGTCATGTGGAATTTCATTATACGTTTTGGCCAGAGTACGTGAAGCATTGTACGCGGGTAAAACAACGACAACCTTTTTATCCTTATACATGACGCAAAGATAAGTTGAAAGGATAAGACCGATGGGTAAGTCTGAAATGAGATTAAATAAAAAAGCCCCCACACATCGTGCAGAGGCCTTTTTTTCTTACCGTTTCCGGTGTTTTTTCAATTACTTCTTCTTCATCATTGGTGTTGCTGGCTTCGTAGTAGCAGCTGCCGCAGGAGCTGAATAAGAAGCTAACATTTGCTGAAGGTTGGTCAGAGCGGCTGCAACACCGTTCTTAACTGTAGCATAAGATGCTTTCCATGCAGCCATGTTCTCACCTGCTGTCGCTACCATAGCTTTAAGCTCAGTAATTTTAGCCATTACATCACCATCAAGTTTGCCTTTTGTAAGACCTTCTTTAAGTGCATTGACATCAGCAGATTTTTCTGTCCATGTTTTCATGAAATCACCGATAGTCTTTTGAAGAGGAGCATAAGCGCTAAGGGCATCTGTAGCACCTTTCTGAGCTGCTGTCCATGCTGTAACCTGTTCTGGTTTCAGCTTTTTCATTGTAGCCTCATCAGGATTCATTGAAGCTAATGCTTTAGTATAGTTGGTCATATCTGACGCAACCATGCCTGAAAAATCAGATGCAGCTTTAGTAGTAGTATCCCATGATCCGGAAACCTCTTCGATGCCGGCACGGTATTGTTCCACACCTTTGCATGAAAGCACAAGAAGTGGAAGAAGAAAGAAAAATAGTTTTTTCATAATTGTTTGTGTTTTATCAATATTGCGCGCAAATGTAATCACATTTTGATCACTCCATGTGTTTTATTTAACAAAATCTTAAAGGTTTTGTTTTTGGCAATCAGAAGAAAATTGCCTAAAAGGAAGCGAATACGGAATTACATTCTGATTTTAATCTGAGGAACAATTCAATATGAATATAGAAGCCCGGGAAAGGCTATTTAATATTACAAAATGTATAGGTATAATAGGCTAAAAATCATGGTTTTACCTGATAGATTGGCCATCAATTCCATCTTTTTGAAATTTGCGTTATTTAAATGTTATATTTGTACACTTAATATGTGTGAATTTGGATAAATCTTAGTACAGATGAAAAACATAACTTTATCTATTCCTGAAGATCTTATAAAGCAGGGACGCGAATACGCATCGAAGCATGGCACAACGCTGAATGCATTGATCAGAAAACTATTGAAATCAACAGTTCAGCCAAGCCATCAAACAAAAGCCAGACAAATCATGCGTGAAATGGAGAAATTGAAATCACCTGTTGATACAATCACCTGGAAGCGCGACGATCTATATGAGAGATAAAGTATTTATAGATACCAACATTTTGATTTATATGCAGTCTGGTATGGATCCTGTCAAAATGAAAACAAGCAGGCAGCTCTTTTTAAAATCTTCTTCCGAGCATTTGATTGTATTATCAACACAAGTATTGCAGGAGTTTTTTGTTGCGATGACACGCAAGCTGCATCATGATCCGATTGCCATAAAGCAACTTCTTGGTCTATTTGATGATTTTGAAATAGTAACGATCAATACATCCATTATTTTTGATGCCATTGACACATCGGTATTAAATCAACTTTCATTTTGGGATAGCCTCATTATTAGTTCAGCTGTTTCGAGTCATTGTAAAGTAATCTATACTGAAGACATGAATCAAGGCCAGGTGATACGGGGAGTGGAAATTGTTAACCCATTTAAGTAGTTCCCACTTATTCCTTCACCACTTTGCCAATGATCCTTAAGCCATGATCACTTTTTAGCGCGAGCACATAAATTCCATTGGATAGATGGCTGATGTTGATGGGTTTTTTATCAAAAGGTAGTTGTAGAATTGCCTGACCAAATGTATTGATGATCACGCATTGTTGGTGCAAATTTTGTGATACATCTCCTTTAATAAAAATAAAATCATGTGTTGGATTTGGAAACAATGAAAAATGGATTGAATCTTTTTCATCTGTCGTGGAGGAAGCGAATTGATTAATACCGCCAGGCGTGGGTTGAAGTGATTGAAAAGGTCCTGTTCCATTTGGTATTCTTCCAAACGAAATATCAGGTTGTTGTACACCAAATGTAATCCCATCAATAAGTGCATTCCCTGAACCATCATTATCATAAATACCTACATACTCACCGCTAGCACTTAATTTAAAATTGGCATGTAAATCTCCCTGCGAACCGTCCTCATCAGCCCATATCAAAATATATGCATCAGGCTGAATAGAAATATCCGGGAATTTCCATTTTACGGGATTGTCTTCTTTATCGGAGAGATATTTGTCGCCAAGGTAAATCTCTTCGGTGCCAGAATTAAATATCTCTATCCAGTCTTCGTATTCACCATTTTCATCTGTGATTGTAGTTTCATTACTTGCCATAAGTTCATTGATGACGAGCGTCAAGGACGAATTACAAACACTAATCGTTTTCGTTCCGCAAACCGGATATTGGCTTTCATTTCCATGAGTATCTCTGGCGTTGATCGTATAGGAAATCGAATTGCACGTGTCCGGAAGAGAAAAAGAAACTCCATAATATCCATCATGTGCTTCCTTGTCGTGATGCTGACCATCATCAGCAAGTGTGAGAACTTCAGTTGGCTCAGTTCCATTTAATTGAACCTCTACTTCTGCATTTTCAATTTGCTGATCATCCTCAATAAATGCCTGGAATATTAGGTCCTGAGCAGGAAGAGGTTGATTGACTTTGACCTCCGTGATCACGGGTGAAATATCATTTAACTGCAATTGCGCTATTGCCGATGAACGACGGCTTGCTATAAAAGACTTGATTCCGACAGGTGTATGGGTATAGGGTAATGACTGGCTAAATCCTTTGTTAAAATCATCAAGATCGAATCCATAATCCATGGTATAATACACGTCATCAGAAACAAACGGAGCCAGCATATTTTTTAATGCATCTAGCTTAGGAAAAAGAACCGCTTCTTTATACTGTTCATTGATGATGCGATGGATATAATATGAAAGTCTGTTTTTGTATTCTTCAACCTGCAGTATTTTCGAATACAGGGGACGAGGTTGAGTATCATGACCCCAGGAATAAATATTACGCTCTGCCCAGTCAATATTAAACCAGTCGATACCAAAGGTATTGTCAAGATCGTAAGCAATATATTCAAACAAACCGGTGATCGGATTGTGATAGAGAAAAAAATTATTTCTGTTATAAAGTGGCCCATCCCAATTGCCGGAAAGGATGTCAAACGCCATTGCTTTCAGATATGTATTGACATTAAATACTTTTTCGAGGGCACATTGCATTTCGCTCGCGGGTGTATGATTTAATATGTCAATAAAATCAACCAAATCGCTATAGTCATCGAGGTCTTCATTCGTACTGAGTTCATACACTCTCCTGCCTCCGCTCATGACTTTGTATGCTTCGGGATTACTGCCCAGCCAGGCAAGGTCAGCCGGATAAAGACACTTATAGAGATTACCATCTTTGCTCCCAAAATGGGTTTGTACGAATTCTTCATCGATATGTTCGTCATTGGCATAGAGACCGAAGTATTCATTGTTGATGTATAATTCCACGTGACTTGCTCTGGGGGCAGGTACGCCGATATCACGCAACAAATCCCAACAAAGTTTGGACCGGCTCACTGTAGGATCATTGTGTTCGCCATTGAGATCTAATTTTTCAATGCCATGCCAGGTGCGGCCCGGAGCATAAGTATTAAGTGAAACCTGGAACGATTTCTTCAGTGAATAACGTGAAGTATTTCCACGCAATTCGAGACCGCAATTTTCGAATGTATCGCGAATCGTTCCATTGTCAAAAAAGAAAGTAGCATGGAAATAGTAATTATTTTCTTCATTGCCCGGGGCTAGAAGAAATGCGAGACTATCTGCCGGAAGAAAAATATCTATGCGGGCTACGACATCGTCTTTATAAACGGGGGCGTAGTCCGGGAAAAGATTCTGTGAAAAGACATTACAGGTAATGAAAGTGAACAGGATCAGCAGGTAAAAAGGTCGTATCATTAAAAATGGGATTTGGAAGATTTAATGATGAAGAATGCAGACATGTAAGATAATAAAAAGAGAAAGAAAGTGGAGTGAAAGACTGATAAGTTAGGAAGCCAAGGGACAGTTAAGATGTAAAATCAATCTAGATCTATGAAACAGTTCCTGGAATCAAACGTAAATCAGGATTCTGTAACGTTGAATGAAAGGACACAAAAATGTGCTGTATATTGTTGAATAAAAGTATATATTTTGAATAATTACAATCTTGATCGAAACCATTTTAGATTGCTCACACTTGAGGAGGCAGATGCTATTGGAAATGATCATTCTTCTTTAGACTGGAAAGAAAGATTATTGCTTCATCAATATCTTAACAGTATTGCTTATGGGTATGTAAATCAGAAAGCACCTGTTCTGGATCGTACTATTTTTCATGCCCGAAAACTTTCCGATGGGGAATATGAAGAATGCCTGGAGGAATAAGGATTTGGATGATATTGAACATCTTACAGATTAGTACAAATTTAGTAATCGGCTATCAAATCTGTACCAGGAAGTTGAGATGAACTCTTCAGTAGATTATGGCTCATCCAGTTAACTTATATCTCCACTCCCGTATTCTCAATCACCTCAATAAAGGGATCAAAATTATCCGCTGTCGCCCCGGCAGGAAATGTCTTAATGTCCAGCCCTCTGAACTTCCGGAGCAAGGGTCTTATTTTCTCAAGATCAATAAGTCCATCACCTGTAAATTGTTGATTCCAAATTGCAATATCAACATCGCTATACGTATGAATGCCTCCATTGACATAAGAGCCAAATAAAATCATCCTGTCAGGAGATAAACCCAAACTGCAGAGTTCTTCCCGAACAGCGGCCAACAATTCCGTTAAAGCCTTTCGAGTAAGCATGTTTTTATTTTTTGAACTTTCTCAAATTGTTGTGTTACATATTCATCAGTAGCGTGTTTCTGAAAACTAAAGCGGTAATCTTTAAAGATAAAGTTTTTTGAGGGAAGCCCCTGTTCAATACCCTTTGTTGATGAAAATTTCATTGACTCGGATTGGATGATAAATAGACCTCTGTTTTTATTGTTTATTTCCTGATTTTAGTTTATCTTAGGTATCAAATCAGCTCTGCCATGAAGAACACCACACCAATTCAGGCAACTACACCATTTCCGATGGACGTGATCCGGTCGTATATGGGAATACCTGAATCTGAATTACCAATCGAATCAGAAGATCAGCATTTCAATGCTCCAATGTATTCCGTACCCAAAAAGGTCGTGAACCTATCCCCCGGAAATGCCCGCAGCCGTTACAGGCGTGCCCTGTTGGCATTCGATGGAAGTATGCCTTTCCAATCGTGGTTGAGATCAGATTATGCCACCATCGAAAATGTCCGGGCGATTTACACTGTATTAAATGATGGCGGTATTACTTCCAGGTTATATTTAAGCAAAGTAGGAGCAACTTCAACGGATGAGGTGCATGGTGAGATGTTGGCCCGGATTAATTTGATCTTGTTTGAAGAAAAGATGAATGAGGCCATGGAGACTGACGTACAAGGCAAGTCAACCGAGAACAGACCTCCATTAAATGGTTTCCTGGCTAATCCCGGGCCAAGGGGAGCGAATAATTTTCATATTCCAGATCTATTAGACATAATCCAATCAGCTGAAGAGAAAGGATGGAAGGATAATCCTCATTTTTATCGCGGTAGTAATGTAAATCTGTACCGGTACAAGTTGTGGAGTTATCTCGTCAATAAATTTTACAACCAATTTAATCACATGCTGAACCACCAAAGCAATCATGTAGATTTTCTGGCTTCTTATGTGATGACAATGCTCGAATGCCTTCAAATGATAAAACCTACAGATCCTTATTGGCAGACAAACAATTTGAAGCAACGGATAATCGAGATTATCAGGTTTTATCAGCATATCCGGTATGAAAGTGCTGAGTTTGTCAGAGATCATTTACCTGGAAGTATTTCCATTCTTAGAAAGAAACGAAAGGTCAATTATGTATTACTTCATACAATCTGGATCAAACAAAAAATTTATCATTGTTCATACCATGGAAGGTCTTTTAGAAAACTCATGACCTGGTTACATGCTTACAAATTAAAATGGGCGATGGTGGTTAATATTGAGGTTAACATTTCATATGAATTATATAAAGAATTATCCTACAGCACCAGATCAGTTTCGAAAGGCATATTGGAAGGATTTATCGAGGTAAGAAATATTTAATGAACATCCAAAGTGACGACTAACCGATTACTATCATAGATTCTTCCGCGGGATTAGTTATATCTACCCTGGCAAATTGAAATCTTTTGAATCAGGAGTCCATATGGATGACAAATGAAAATCTATTGAGGCACAATGAAAAGCAGGTACATTTTCACAAATGAAGAATACAAATAATTGCATTTACTTCAATCTCTTATTTCTGCCTCTGATTTACTATGGAAGATGTTTAAAGTCGGCATCACTAACATGGCGAAAGGTCGGAATTAAAGAGCTCTGCATAGCAGAACGCATTCCTGCATGGATACAATCGCATAATTTCAAATCTTCCTTATAAAGAGGACGATTTATCACTTTATGTCCTTTTAATAAGGAAAGTTCCGCCAATCCGATGGAATCATGGTGAAAGGACGGAATTAAAGAGTTTAATAACCACCATTATTTTTCTGCAGGGATGTCTAATTTTTACAAAATTAAATCCCGTTGTCACAGGTTCATTTTCTCACTTTGCCTTAATTCTATAGTAAAATATATTTTCCTCAAAGGGCTTGTTGGTTTATCGTGCAGATATTTTATCAGTTCTTTTATTGGAAGCCTTAGTATGTTTTAGTTTCCTGTTAAGATCTGTAATTGTCACGATTTCAGAAGGAAAGGTCCGAATACTTATTTCGAGTTGGCAACCTAATGCATCGACATATTTGCGAAGCGTTGAAATTAGCATATCATTCCTTTTTTCCAGGTTGGAAATATTCACCTGCTTCACCCCTTGCTTGCCAGCTATGGTTTCCTGAGTGATACCGAGATTTTTCCGGAACTCGGCGAGTGACTGGTATTCCAGAGTGTACTGTGCTGCCTTAGCTTTTATTTTTTCCCGGCGCTTTTTTGGAAGTTCGGCCAGAAGCTTTTGAATCGGAATCCCCATGATCTTTATTTTTTTTTAGTAATTGAGTATTATGTTTCTCAAACCTGGCATCAGCCAATTTGATCAACTTATTATAGAATTGATTTTTATTCTTTGCTTTCTTATCTCCCGCAGTCAACAAAATGGCTTTTCGCTCAGGATCAAATGCAAAAGCTACCCGCTAAACTTCTTTTTTACATCAAATCGTAGTTCTTTCATATTGGGATGACTTGATCCTTTCAAAGCGTCTACATGTGGTCTGCCTAAGTTAGGGCCATACTCTTCCAGAAATGAGGCCTTTGCCAACAACTCATCTTGGACTTGTTCAGCAAATTGCTGGAAATCTTCAGCAAAATCCTCATGCATCTCCACCTGCCATGTTATCAAGTATAGTGTTAAGGCTATATAACCATGAAGTTATGAGAAAAGTCTATACACGGTATGGTGACTTTCAAAATTGTAGTTTTTTTGAAACCTTGGCAGTTTTACAATCTACCAATAAAAAGCATTGAAACCATTTTATGATCCGCCCCCAAATGCGTTTTCAGCATTTCTCATTTTAAAAATTAAACGTATTGTTCTACTTTTGCATCTGCATGATTATTCAATTTTTGCCCAAATGAAAAGAGTATCCTATTCCGAACTCCTCACCGAATTCATTGAACCGCTCCTGGATGGACAGGAAACTGAAACAATCTATCTCGACAAGGCCGTCATCGGCATGGTGGCATGGAATTACCATGTGGCCAAATCTGCTGCTTCCCCTTTTTTGAAAAATGTTGAAGAAGTATATCTTGATTTTCGGAGGACGAAAATCAATGGTCCGGTAATCCTGGATATGTTGTTGAAAAGAAAAGAAACAATGTTTAGAAAATATGATCAATTTTTTGTCAGAGTAGATACACGACCCGGTAAAGATGGAACCCCTGTATTGCACGTGGAATATGTTTCCATAGACATGTTGTCATTTTTTGTAGCTGAAATGCAGCAAAGAGATCCGGGAGATATTCTCGAAGGCAAATTGACACTACGTCCTTTCTTGTTTTAATCTCTACGCTTTGAATAAGCCCGACTGATTATTATTTCAACCGGAGCGTTTCAGAAACTGCAAGATTGAAAACTCAGATCTTTTTATTTCTTTTGAAAAAAAATTAATGGCGACACAATTCGGCACCACATGGTGGGGACAGGCATACCTTGGCGCACTCACTCAAATCGATTGGGAAAATCGTCTTGCCAGAGGAAAGTCATATGCTCGAAACGAAAGTATTCTCGAAATAAATATCCATGACAATATCGTTGAGGCACTTGTCCAGGGCAGCAGACCCAAACCCTATCATGTGCAGGTGGTCCACGTTCCTTTATTGCCAGCAGATCAGAAAAAAATTACAAATGCATTAGTGAAGCGTCCCGATCTGATCAGTGATATTCTCAACTATCGATTGCCGGAAGAATTGAATGAAGTGTGCAGGGTTGAAAAAATAAAAATATTTCCCGAATCCTGGCGCGATATCAAACTCAATTGCAACTGTCCCGACTGGGCTGTTCCTTGTAAACATCTTGCAGCGGTAATCTATACCCTCGCCAATGAAATTGACAAAGACCCATTTTTAGTTTTTAAACTATTGAAATTTGATCTGGTCGATGCCCTGAAGAAAAAAGGATATGCTGTCATGGCAACTGATGAAGAGGATCATATCCCCACACCGGATACAATGTATTCTTATGATGACTTGCCCAGAGGTGTTCCGGCTTTTCAACAATCCGTGTTTGAAAGTATTGATATAAATAGTATTCCGTATATCGGTGTAGATATTCCTCTGTTTCTCGACCCCAAACCTGTATTTTATCATGATGCCGATTTCAGATCTATTCTGGAGCAAAATTACAGACGCATCGCAACTTTTGTGTCCAAGGATAACAGAGACAAAAAAGAATTGCCGGCCAAACTTTCTCTCCGACGGCTTAAGCAGATCGATTATCTGGAGATCGTACTTCGTGAAGATTTTAGTTTGGATGCATTATGGCTGGAAGGTGTTGATGAAGCACATACCTTTTCAATGAATTCATCGGAGAGCATCATTGATATGATTCTTTCCATCAGTACTGCCGAAATGGCTCAGCTTTCAGAGGATTTCCGGCTTTTGTATCTGGCTTGTGACATCTCCAGGGGATTGATGAAGCAGGGAGCCATCATACCTGCCATATATCGACTTGAAAATAAATCATTAGTGATTCGATGGGAACCTTGCATGAATATTCAAAGCGTAAGTCATCTGGTCCATTCCTTTCAGCAGATATTACGGTATGATTTTATTTCCATAAAAACAGCAAAGGATGAATTAGTTTTCCTGAAGAAGGACACACAGGCTTTTACACTCATCAGTTTATTTGTCAGTCATTTGGTGAAAAGGGCATTGAGCAGAATAGCCATACCGGAGAAGGATCGAATTCACTCTCTTTTTTTTGAAGGACAAGCGTTACAATTTAAAAAATTTTCAGAGCAAAAGACGGGTCAAAGTATTCGCCAATGGCTTGATATTCTTTCCTACACAGGTCATGGCTTCAGACCGATGATCAGGATAGATGAGATCAAGGAGAAGAATTTCGAACTCGATATTGATGTTGAAAATCATCACCGAAATCCACCGGATATTGTTTCGCTGGCAGAGTTTATGCACACAGAGAAGTATCAATCAGATCGTGTGCAGATGCTTAAAGTTCTATCCCTGTTGAGTGATAAACTTCCTGCGCTCAAAGAATTGATCAAATCATCAGGAAAAAAGAGAATTCTGCTTTCAGAAGAAGCTGTCATTGACTTTCTGGAAAATGTCAAGGGTGTGATGCAACTCACCCAGGCGAAAATACTACTGCCCAAATCACTGCAGACAATCCTCAAACCAAAAACAAGTATTCAGATTACAGGTGGTACATCTTCTAATTCTTCGGGACTGCTTTCATTGAACAATTTATTGGGTTTTCAATGGATGATAGCCCTAGGTGATCATCTGGTGAGTGTGGATGAATTTGAAAAAATGACACATACATCAGGTCGTCTGATCAGGATCAAAGATCAATATGTGGTCCTGGATAAAAAGGAGATCCAATCCCTCTTACTACATCTTTCAAAAGCTAAATCTCCTAAAGGAATAGACCTTTTGCGTTATGCGATCACGGAGGAATTTGAAGGAAGTAAAGTAACATTCACCGGCGATGTAAAAAAATTTATAGATCGTATTCGGGGACAAAAATCAGTGGCTCTGCCCAGACAACTTAAAGCCGATCTCAGGCCTTATCAAAAACGAGGATATGAATGGCTTTATAAAAATGCGCAATTAGGCTTTGGAAGTATTTTGGCAGATGATATGGGTCTGGGAAAAACAGTGCAAGTGTTGACTTTTTTGCAAAAAGCAAAAGAAGAAGGCTGGCTGAAAGATTCATCTGTGTTAATTATTGCACCCGCCACACTGCTCACCAATTGGGTTCGTGAATGTGAAAGATTTACGCCGCAACTACGTCCACTTATTTATCATGGTGCCGGCAGATCAATACCGGATGGAGAATATGATCTTCTGATCACCACGTATGGTTTAGCACGGACGGATCAAAAAAAACTGAGCGTGAAAGCATGGGCAGTCGTCGTCATTGACGAAGCACAGTATATTAAAAATACATCGGCCTCTCAGACCAGAGCTGTATTTGATATTCCGGGACAAATCAGGATTGCGATGAGTGGTACACCTGTAGAAAACAGAATGATGGAATATTATAGTATCTCTCAATTTGCTAACCCTGGTTATCTCAATACAGCCACTGCCTTCAGACAGGATTTTGCCAATCCGATCGAAAGACATCGGGATCAGCAACGACTGGATTTATTCAAACGAATGACATCTCCTTTTTTACTGCGCAGACTTAAAACGGATAAAACCATCATCCGGGATCTGCCGGATAAAATCGTATTGAACCGGTATATCACATTGACAACGGAGCAAGCCAGTCTGTACGAAGCATGCACTAAGGAAGCAATGCAACTGATCGAAGTAGCTGAAAATGAAATCACCAGAAGAGGATTAGTATTGCGGATGCTTCTTCAGCTTAAACAGATATGTAATCATCCAAGAAATTTTTTAAAACGCGGAAATTATCTTGCTGCACGAACGGGTAAAGCGGAAGCATTGCATGAAGTGATACTGCAGGTTCGCGAAGAAGGAAGTAAGGTTTTAATATTTACCCAATACCGTGAGATGGGGGATATCCTGATTGAGATGCTCAGGGAATTTGGTGAAGATGGAATGTTTCTTCATGGTGGTTTGACGAGGAAGGAGAGAGACGAAATCGTCCGTGCATTTCAGGAAGATCACTGGCCGCAGGTATTGGTATTGTCCATTAAAGCTGCGGGGACAGGGTTGAATCTTACGGCAGCTACCCATGTGATCCATTATGATCTGTGGTGGAATCCTGCTGTTGAAGCTCAGGCTACAGACAGAGCTTTCAGGATTGGTCAAAAGCATAATGTGACGGTACATCGCCTCATTACGAAGAATACACTGGAAGAAAACATCGATCGGTTGATGGAGCAAAAAAGAGATTTGGCTAATCTGACAGTGAGTACCGGGGAGAAGTGGATCGGTGATTTGTCGGACAGGGAGATTGAGGGGTTGGTGGGGCTTAGAAAATAGGAGAGGACTTTAGGGTGAGGTTATTACAGGCAGATTATGATTAGCTCAATTTTTCAATCTTTATTATAACGTCATTCTTGCATACTTCCTTAGAAAGCTATATCTTTACCAATCATGTAACGATAGACCCCATTTATTAGGGTCTATCGTTACACAAAAGGTAATGGCAAAAAGCACCTATTTATCAACTCATCTCAATGAAGACCAGACATCTTTTTTCCGGTTATTGGAGGAGAATGAGGTGCTTTATTTCAGCCTTGAGGATGTTCATCAGAGATTGGGGACTCACATCAGTGGACTTAATGAAGTTGTTGAAAACCTCTATCGAAAAGGTCTTTTGGTCCGGGTCGAAAAAGGAGTGTACACGCGACCCATGTTTCTTGACGTACAGGTTTTGGGGTCTTTTATAAGCCAGGGAGGTATACTTTCTTATTGGAGCGCCCTCCACCAACACAACCTGACGATCCGCTTTCCCAATACAGTCTTTTTTAAAACCTCGGTACGAAAAAGAGACACTGACCTTTTTGGCACCAAGGTGAAGTTTATCACTGTTCATCCCAGAAAAATGATTGGTATAAAGTATGAAGGATATGGTGATAAGCAATATCCGTTATCAGATATAGAATCGACTATACTGGACTGTTACGATCAGCCCCGTTACGGTGGAGATCTTCCAGATCTGATCAATGCATTTTATCAGGCGGAAATGAATCCGGAAAAGTTGATTGGCTATGCTGAGGCCTATGACAATATTTCAGTGACCAGGCGACTTGGTTTTTTAGCTGAGTTCTTTCAAAAAACTGCACTTGATTCATTTGTCTATTATGCTAAAACTAAGGTCAGAGACAAATACTCCTTATTTGAAGCGGGAGGTGCGCAAACCGGAAAGTTTAATCCACATTGGAAATTGAGAATGAACCTCACTGAAGAAGCCATCTTGGATATGGTTCATAATCCTTACTGAAAGAAATGATTCCTCAAAAAGAAATCAAAGTCAAAGCCAATGAGTGGGCTGTTCCCGCAGCTACTGTTGAGAAGGATCACACATTGGGCCACTTCCTCGCTGCCTTTACACGACATTTTGAAAATCAATTGATATTCAAAGGTGGCACTTGTCTTCGCAAATGTTATTTTGACGGATACCGTTTTTCAGAAGATTTGGATTTTACATCGTTGGATACTTCTTTTCGTTTAGATCCATTGGATCTCAACAACATCTGTTATCTGACAGAAAAGCATTCCGAAATTATATTTAAACCCGACGCTGTTCAGCCACTACTTCATCAAAATATCCGAAAAGGAGATCAGGTTTTGATTCGTTTTTGGGGCGCGAATCATTCCCGCCATGACTCACCTACACCGCCGGAGCGGTGGCATTCGAAAATAAAACTCGAAATATCAACGGAGGAAATCCTGGTATTGCCTCCGTTGTACCAAAAGGTAAAACATCCCTACAGTGACCAGTTGATCGACCATGCACCCGTGGCATGCTATACATTATTTGAAGTAATCGCAGAAAAACTAAGATCGCTGGTGCAACGGTCATATGCAGCTCCACGAGACTATTATGATCTATATTTTCTGACACGTGAATACTCAAAGGTGGAATGGGCTGAAATTAAACCTGTATTCCTTGTCAAAATGGCGCATAAGAAAATTGAATATAATGGACCGGAAAGTCTTATTTCAGAAGTATCTATTCAAAATGTCTTAAAGGCCTGGCAAAATAGTATCGCGCACCAGGTTCAGCAACCTGCGCACGTTACACCTGAACAAATGATCAAAGCTGTAAGAGATCGAATCATGAAATACCTCTGAAGCATGGCTCAAACTTTTTTACTTAAAACCAAGCCCAGACAAACCTGCAAGACAGATTAAATACAATGATCTCCATTAGCGACGAACTCAAATGGCTGGTGTGCCTTAACCATCATAAGTCTAACGCAATGAATTTTATTGTTGTAGGCTCACAAATACTAAGTTTGTCAGTTCAATGCACCTAATACCTTTTTCTTTCTGTTTACCGATACTCTGCATTTATCCCCTCCAACGCTTCCACTCCCGGCATCCATTCATCCTGTGTAAGTAGATTCAAAGGCCTTTCAACCGTATTCAGTATCCGATGTACTTCCATTTGTTTTTCATCAACGAAAAGTAATCCCGTCAATACTTCTCCTTTTTCATTCGCCTCTCGCACTGCATGGATGGCAGACAATCTATTCGTAGGATCCCAACCGGTTGCGAGAGCGTTGAGAATAATTTCAGATCCATCATGCATTTCAATAACCTTATGCTCACTGGGAGCAACAGATGCTGTGATCTCTGTTTTTTCAGGAACAAAATCAGCTATCGATGTTGACTCAATGTGATCACGTACATACGTGTATGATTTTGTTGAAGTAGTAGTATTTAACGTCACACATGGCGACAGTACATCAATCAACGCAAACCCTTCGTGACTGATCCCCGCTTTGATCAACGGAATCAGTTGCTGCTTATCTCCCGAAAAACTACGCGCCACAAAACCCGCACCCAATTCCAAAGCGAGTCCGGCAAGATCAATTGAACTGAACATGGTCCATTCAGGATCAGTCAAAAGCATAATGTGACGGTACATCGCCTTATTACGAAGAATACACTGGAAGAAAATATCGACCGACTCATGGAGCAAAAGAGAGACCTCGCCAATCTGACTGTGAGTACCGGTGAGAAGTGGATCGGAGATTTGTCGGACAGGGAGATTGAAGGGTTGGTGGGGCTAAAGAAGTAGGTCAAAAATTCATCTATTCTATGAATTCATATAAAAACATAGATTATATTCTGTATTTTTGAATGAAATGATTGAAAGACTACTCCGGAGTACGATTTTATCCCGTTGGGACTCAGGGAAGGTTCTGGTCATACTGGGTGCTCGTCAGGTAGGAAAAACTACCTTGATCCAATCAATTTGTGAAAGCAAAGGAGATTTTCTATATCTCACAGGTGATGATATTCCAACACGTCTGCAACTGGAAAATATAGGCCTGGCTCAGCTCCGGCAAATTATCCAACAGCATCCAACCATCTTTATCGATGAAGCCCAGCAGATTCCCAACATTGGTATAATCGCTAAACTCATCCATGATCAAATGAAAGAGGTAAGAATCATAGTCAGTGGATCCTCATCGCTTGAACTGCTTAGTTCCATCAACGAGCCTCTGACAGGTCGCAAGTGGGAATATCATCTATACCCTATAAGTTTTACGGAAATCAAAAATCATTTTGGCTATCTGCACGCCGTCCAGTCTCTTGAGAACTACCTTATCTACGGCACATATCCGGAAGTGTTAAATCATCCTGGGGATGAACAGGCTATTCTGAAACAATTATCCGGTAGCTATTTATATAAGGATCTGTTGGACTATCAGGGCATACGCAGACCGGAAATTCTATTTAAGCTTTTAGTGGCTCTTTCTTTGCAGGTAGGTGCTGAAGTTTCCTATAACGAACTTTCTCATTTACTCCAGGTTGACAGACATACTATCGAGACGTATATCAGTCTCCTGGAGCAAGCCTTTGTGATATTCAGATTATCCTCCTTCAGCCGCAACATGCGAAATGAAATTAAATCCGGACGGAAGATTTATTTCTTTGACAATGGAGTTCGCAATGCACTGATCAATAATTTTAATCCGATCGCGCTCCGTACGGATATCGGTGCTTTGTGGGAAAACTTTCTTGTGAGTGAAAGAGTGAAAAGGAATAGTTACCAACAACTCTTTCATAACCGTTATTTCTGGCGCACTCATGCGAAACAAGAGATCGATTATATTGAAGAATATAATGGCCAAATCTATGCTTACGGATTCAAATGGTCGGGTAAAAAACATATACGACTGCCTGAATCCTTTTCTAAATCTTATCCGAATACCTCATTTCAAACAATTACAAAAGATAATTTCATGGAATTTGTGGATGTATAATTTACAAAATGAAATCAGTAAGAGCAACAAGATCTTCTTTTCAATAGTACAAATTTGGAAATAACTACCAAATCAGTACTTCCGTTTATTTGCTCTTTGTCTCAGCCTTCCTACCTATACTCCGCATTTATCCCCTCCAACGCTTCCACCCCCGGCATCAAATCTTCTTCATTCAGCAAATTCAATGGAGTTGAAATCGTATTCAATATCTGATGCACATTCATCTGATTTTCGTTGACATAAAGCAAACCGGTCAGCACTTCTCCTTTTTCTTTTGCCTGGTGTACTGCATTGATCGCAGACAACCGATTCGTAGGATCCCATCCTGCGGCAAGAGCATGTAATCGGATCTCAGAACCATCATGCATTTCAATCACTTTTTCTTCACCGGGAGCTACAGTCGCTATGATTTCATTTTTCTCCGGAACAAAATCGGCTATTGAAGTCGTCTCCATATGATCACGTACATAGGTGTATGATTTTGTAGATGTCGTCGTATTGTTGAATGTCACACATGGAGACAACACATCAAGTAGTGCAAAACCGTTGTGCGCGATCCCGGCTTTTATCAAAGGGATAAGTTGCTCCTTGTCACCCGAAAAACTGCGTGCGACAAAATCGGCTCCTAGTTCCAAAGCAAGCCCTGCAAGATCAATTGAACTGAACATAGTCGGAATACCGGCTTTGCCCATCGAACCGGGATCAGCAGTAGCAGAATCCTGACCTTTAGTAAGTCCGTAACATCCATTATTCATCACGATGTACAACATATTCAGATTGCGGCGTACAACATGCGCAAATTGTCCCATGCCGATAGAAGCTGTATCACCGTCACCACTCACACCTATATAAGTCAGATCACGATTTGCGAGAACAGCACCTGTAGCTACTGAAGGCATACGCCCATGAACTGAATTAAATCCATGACTATTTGCCATGAAATACGTTGGCGTTTTTGAAGAACAACCTATTCCTGAAATCTTTGCAATGCGGTGTGGAGGTATCGCTAATTCAAAACAAGCCTGTATGATAGCGGCACTGATCGAATCATGTCCACAACCTGCGCACAAAGTTGATAATGCACCTTCATAGTCTTTCTGATGAAATCCCAATGCATTGGTGCCCGAAGAAGGGTGGCGGAAATTTGGTCTCTTGTAACTCATATAAAAGGAACAGAAGCTGATTGTGGTTGAGGGATATGCGTATAAATCTGACGGATGATATTGTCTGCCGTGATCGGGAACCCATCATAGTTAAGGACTGAAAGCAAACGACGTGGGTCAATCTCTAATTCGTTGATGAGGATGCTTCGCATCTGGCCATCGCGATTTTGTTCGATCACAAATATTTTCTCATGATCAAGTATAAAATCTATGACAGACTGTGGAAAAGGACAGGCTTTCAATCGCATACCATCTATCGCTATATCCTGCTTTCTCAACGCGTCAATGGCTTCGAGCGCAGAATCTGTGGTCGTTCCGAAAAATAATAATCCTATTTCAGCCGGGGTTGGATCATTATAAAATTCAGGTGCAGGAACAAGTGTTTTAGCGGTATTCCATTTCTTCAGCAATCTGTCCATATTGCGTTTGTATACGGCTCCGTCTTCGGAATATTTGGCAAATTCATCACGTGAAGTTCCTCTTGTAAAAAAAGAACCTTTGGTCGGATGTGTGCCGGGTAAAGTCCGATATGTGATACCATCATTGTCGATGTCCAGGTATCTTCCAAACTTATCAATCTTATCAAGTTCTTCTGCTGAAAGAACTTTACCGCGATCATATTTTTTCTTTGGATCCCATGTGAGTGGATCACTGACATGATCATTCATGCCCAGATCAAGATCCGTCATCACCATTACCGGCGTCTGAAGTCGTTCGGCGAGATCAAAAGCCATGGCGGTCATTTCAAAACATTCAGCCGGTGTAGAAGGAAATACTAAAACATGCTTTGTGTCTCCATGAGATGCATAGAATGCAGAGGTGATATCAGCCTGTTGGGTTCTGGTAGGCATACCGGTAGAAGGTCCTGCACGCTGCACATCAATAAGCACAGTTGGAATTTCTGCGAAGTATGCGAGGCCAAGAAATTCATTCATAAGCGAAACACCGGGGCCACTCGTGGCTGTAAATGCACGTGCACCATTCCAGTTAGCACCGATGACTACACCTATTGCCGCTAGCTCATCTTCAGCCTGAATGATCGCAAATTTATTTTTCCCTGTTGTCTCCTCTATTCTGAGTTCTTTGGCATATTGTTCGAAGGCGTCAGCGACAGATGTAGAAGGCGTGATTGGGTACCAGGCCATGACAGTAGCACCACCATATACAGCACCTAACCCGCAGGCTGTATTACCATCGATCATGATTTTCCCTTTGGTCAGTTCAAGAGGCGACACATGAAAATTTAATGGACATTTCCAGTTCGTTTTGGCATACGCTATGCCCAGGTCAAGTGCTTTAACATTATTGGCGATGACTTTTTCCTTACCAGGAAATTGATCATTGAGCAATCCGATAAGTACATTCTTATCGATATTGAGCAATGCTGTTAATGCCCCAACATAAATTATGTTTTTGAAAAGCTGTCTGAAACGAGGATCAGAGAAATGAGCATTGCTCAATTCCATCAATGGTATCTCGAGATACTGCAGATCATCTCTCCTTTTTTCTTTCGCAATCGGCCACGTGCTGTCATACATAAAGTATCCACCGGCCATCATCGATTTCATATCCTGATCAATGCTCTGCGGGTTGGTGCTCACCATGAGATTGATGCCTTCACGCCTGCCGACATAACCTGATCCATTGACCCTGACTTCATACCAGGTAGGTAATCCCTGGATATTGGAAGGAAAGATATTCTTGGCCGAAACAGGCACACCCATTCTGAAAATGGATTTGGCAAACATGGTATTAGCACTTGCAGATCCTGTCCCATTTACGTTCGCGAACCGAACGACGAAATCATTTACACCACCTCTAGATGACATACATGCGAAGCTTTTGTGGTATTGTATAAAAATTTCTGCATATCCCATGCGGAAGTAGGGCAACGTTCTGCACACAATCCGCAATGCAAACACACATCCTCATCCTTGACCATGACACGCATTGTAGGCAGCAGATCAGATACATATAAATCCTGTGTTTTATTCGTAGCCGGCATGGTCAGATGCTGACGTAACACATCCTCATCCTCATTAGTTGTAAATGTGATACACCCTGTAGGGCATATATCCACACAGGCATCACATTCAATACAACGACTCTTTTCAAAAACAGTCTGCACATCACAATTGAGACAGCGCTCAGCTTCTTTGAATCCGGTGAGTTCATCAAAGCCTAATTCAACTTCAATTTTTCTGTTTTGAAGCGTAAGATCTTTACTGGCGTGAGGTACTTTATAGCGATGATCATCTACTACATAATTATCATAGCTCCATTCATGTATGCCCATCTTCAGACTATACAGATTAGTCATGGGGTCAGGTCGTACCTCCACATCGGCATTTTGACAAAACAAATCAATCGAAACTGCTGCTGAGTGACCATGTGCGACTGCTGTGATGACATTTTCAGGGCCGAATGCAGCATCTCCACCAAAAAATACTTTTGGTAATGAGGATTGGAATGTAGTCTTATTGACTACAGGCATTTCCCATTCACCAAATTCAATTCCGATATTTCGTTCGATCCATGGGAAAGCATTATCCTGTCCTATCGCCATCAGCACATCATCGGCTTCGATGAA
The DNA here is from genome assembly GCA_038252065.1 of Chitinophagales bacterium. Taxonomy (GTDB): domain Bacteria; phylum Bacteroidota; class Bacteroidia; order Chitinophagales; family Saprospiraceae; genus Opimibacter. Next base: position 12,345 of record JBBSAQ010000017.1, on the reverse strand, counting down.
GACATCAGGTTCCCCAGTTGGTACCAGACTTCTTTTTCCCTTCTCATCATATACAGCCTTCACTTTCTCAAACATCATCCCTTTAAGCTGGCCATTTTCGGCTACAAATGCTTTCGGACTGTGCAAAGGCATGATCGGAATATCTTCATGCTGAGCATCCTCAATTTCCCATGCTGAAGCTTTCATTTCTTCAAACGGGCTTCTGACGACGACTTTTACTTCTGTCCCACCCAATCTTCGAGCTGTACGGCAACAATCCATAGCTGTATTACCACCGCCGACGACAATGACTTTACGACCTATTTTTTCGATGTGGCCGAAAGCTACACTTGCCAGCCAGTTGATGCCGATATGGACTTTATCTTTTGCATCCCATCTTCCCTCAAGTTTAGGCAGGTCTTTCCCTCTTGGCGCTCCGGTGCCAATAAAAACGGCATCATAGTCTTTGTCAAGAATCTCTTTCAGGCTTGAAACATAGGAATTGAAATGCGTATGGACACCCATATTCAGTATATAGTTGACTTCTTCATTCAGCACCTCTTCAGGTAATCTGAAAGAAGGAATCTGGCTGCGCATGAACCCACCACCAGAAATCTGCTCATCGTACAGATGGATCTCGTAACCAAGTGGGGCCAGGTCACGGGCCACAGTGAGGGAAGCCGGACCACCTCCGATAAGCGCTATCTTTTTGCCATTGGGTGGGAAAGGCCCTTGAAGCATTCGGTCTCGGACATCACCCTTGTGATCAGCAGCCACCCTTTTAAGGCGGCAGATGGCAACAGGTTTATCTTCAATGCGGCCCCTCCGACATGCGGGCTCGCACGGCCTGTCACAGGTACGGCCCAGAACACCAGGGAATACATTTGACTCCCAGTTGATCATATAGGCATCATCATATCTTCCCAGGGCGATCATCCTGATATATTCCGGCACAGGCGTATGGGCCGGGCAGGCATATTGACAATCAACAACTTTATGGAAGTATTCGGGATCTGAAAGATCTGTAGGTTTCAATATCGTGTCTGTTGGGTCATAAACGTCTTCAAAAAAGCGGTGAAAATTACGGAAAAATAAGTTTCCATTTTTTCCGGCCGCAAATATGGATAAATCGAGGTGATCAAATACAACAAAAGGACTTGAATACCGGATGTAAGGTCTGAATTTGGTTTTGGCCAACAATCCACATTCCGGTTTTTTTATACTTTTATACAGATATCGTTTTTAAAAGGGATTTGGTTTCTTGATTCCTGGTTAAGCTCCTTACTAAAGCATTTCACCCAATGCCAATCGCAAAAAAGGTTATTCTTCTCTTACTTACCGGATCTGTTTTTTTTATCTGCTGCTCATCCGATCATAAATCCAGCCTTTTGGCAGGAAAGACTTCCACTGAAGCAGAGTTACTGGGTAAAAATAATTACGCTAACAGATGGGCTGAAATGGCATTGAAAGCCACCGCTAATGATACAGAACGGTTTAAGCCACGGCCTACAATTACTTCGAGATTTCTGGGGCTTATATTTGTTACTATTTTCGATGCCTGGTCCAGATATGATGAACATGCTACCCCAGTCTACCTTGAAAATGTCGACAGAAGACCAACAGCCGAACAAACAGATCGGAATAAAGAAATCGCAATTAGTTACGCTGCATTCAGGGCTCTGAATGAATATTATTACAGCGACACATTGATGTTCCGGAAATTTATGTCCGAACTTGGTCTTGACCCTGATAATAATTCCCTTGATCCTGCTACTCCTGAAGGTATCGGAAATCTGGCCGGAAAAGCTGTGATCAAGGCCCGGAGAAATGATGGATCAAATCAATATGGAGATGAGAATGGATCTGATGGGACTCCATACAATGACTACACTAACTATAAACCGGTCAATGACCCGGATAAAAACATAGAAATCAACAGGTGGCAGCCTAAATATTTTGCTGATGGTCAGGGTGGTAAAGTGTGCCCGGGTTGCCTGACACCGTTTTGGCAAAAAGTCAAACCTGTCGCCCTAAAATCTGCTGACCAATTTCGATCACCTCCTCCTCCGAATGTTGGATCGGACCAAATGGCGGCAGAAGTAAAGGATGTTGTGGAGATGCAGGCAAATATCACAAACGAACAGAAAGCTTTAGTTGAGTTTATGCGAGATGGCCCGGCATCTGTTCAACAGGCCGGACATTGGCTCAGGTTTGCTTTGGATGTATCCCTGCGCGATAATCATACTCTTGATGAAGATGTTAAAATGTGTTTTCTGACAGAGGTCACAGCGATGGATGGTTTTATAGCTTGCTGGGACACAAAAATGTACTATGACAATGCGAGGCCTTATGCGCTCGTACATTATTATTTCAAGGATAAGATGATCAAAGGATGGGCCGGACCGGACAAGGGTATTATTTCGATGAAGGGCCAGAGCTGGAGACCTTATTCTCCGGAGACTTTTGTTTGTCCACCTTTCCCTTCATATGTTTCAGGACATAGCACAATTAGTGGCGGTTGTTCGGAGGCATTAAAATTATTCACAGGGGATGATCATTTTGGTGTTGAAGTCAGACGAATGCCCGGAATATTAACTGGTGAACATATCAATGTTGATTCCATCACATTGAATTTTCCAACTTTTACAGAGACCGCTGAGATGGCGGGCGTTTCAAGAGTTCTTGGGGGGTATCACATTCAGGCAGATAATCGGGAAGGACTAAAATTGGGAAGGAAAGTTGCGGATGAAGTTTGGGTATGGTATAATGCACATCTGAAAGGCTAATAAAATTTCAATAGAGTTTTTTTATTAAGACATTCAATTCAAATTTTGGAAATGGAAATTGTTCTGGTGAACATTATAAAAATACTAACTTAGTCGAAACTTGATTTTTTACGGGCTAAAATTCAGTTGCCATGTATTTCGACGACCGGACAATCATGTATCATGATGGACAATGGGTAAAAGCCTGTGAAGCTTTTGCAAGTGTATATAATCAAACGATTCACTACGGCACCGGTGTATTTGAGGGTATAAGATCTTATTCCATCGGTGGAGAGCCACGAATGTTTCGAAGTGATGAACATTACAGACGGTTGATTAATTCTGCGCAGGCTATTGGTTTACCATTTCACAGGACAGTGCTGGAACTGAAACAAATAACGTATGATTTGCTTCGACGAAATAATATGCAGGAAGCGTATATCCGACCTTTCGTATACAGTCCTCCGATGATGTCGCTTTCGAATGCTGAGACATCACATCTTGGGATAAGTGCCTGGACCTGGAAAAAATTACATGGAGAAAAACTGACCCGGTTATGCATTTCCAGTTATTGTCGCCCTCATCCGCGTTCTTGTAAAATTGAAGCTAAAGTATCGGGACACTATGTCAACTCGATACTGGCAGCTACCGAAGCACGTGCGAAGGGGTATGATGATGCTTTACAACTTGATGTCGATGGTCATGTAGCTGAATGCAGTGGCGCTAATTTTTTTATGGAGAAAGACGGCGTGCTTTATACTTCGCCTCCCGGACATATATTGTCGGGTATAACAAGAGATTCAATTCTCCAGATATGCCGGAGATTGGGAATACCAGTTAAACAAAAAAAATTTTTACCAACAGATTTGGCAGATGCCGATGGGGCTTTTTTGGTAGGTACGGCTGCGGAGGTTAGTGGCGTTCAATCTATTGATGATAAGCCATTCGCAAAAAAATGGACCTCCACGTTTGGGTATACTCTTCAAAAGGAATATGAAAAAGCGACCAGGCAGGATATTACGTGGGAAGAAATGAATCAGGAGATGGATGCGGGGTGAAAGAGTATAGAACATAGAGCAGAGCGTGAAGAGCAGTGAGGTCGTATACGTTTGTCTGGTCTATGAGACACAAAGATTCAGGATTTTTAGCGAATGGCAGAGCGGGAAAAGCGGTGGGGTCGAATACGTATGCTTAGTCTACAGCATACAGAGTTTTATAGATTAATAGCAGAAGTCTTTCGTTTTCGACCCCATGGCTCTCTGCTCTTCGCACTCTGCTATATGCCCTATGCTATTTTATCCTTAAGTTCACCGCGCAAAAAGAACAGAATATCTACCAGGAGGACATCATAGTATTACTGAAGGAAAGGAGAGAGAAGGGTATGTCCCTTCTGTATGACCATTATTCTGACAGTCTGTTTGGGATCATCAACCGGATACTGGGAGATGCACAGCTTGCTGAAGATGCACTACAAAAATCCTTTTTAAAGATCTGGCAAAACATAGAGGGCTATGATGCCGGAAAGGCTTCATTATTTACCTGGATGAGTGTAATCGCCAGGAATACAGCCCTTGATCAAAAGCGTCTTAAAACTTTTCAGGCCAAACAGAAAACTGTTTCAGTCGATGAGATCGTATATAGACCCGGATCAAGCACGCCTGATGGAGATAGTATCGATGCAAAAAGACTACTGGCCAATCTGGATGAAAATAATCGCATCGTACTGGAATACGCCTATCTGAAAGGATATACGCAGCAGGAGATTTCAGATGAGCTGAATATACCGTTGGGAACTGTCAAGACCAGATTACGCAAAGCGATAAGCATACTTCGGGAAGAGCTGAAGCATGAGAAAAAATATTTCCTGGATGGACCGGGGCTTAGAAGTTTATTGTTGTTTATAAAGTGGATATAGAAGAAATCAAGGCATCAGGTTTATTGGAGCTGTACATAATGGATCAGCTTTCACCTGCCGAAAAGGCGGAAGTGGAAGGCTATCTGAATACATATCCACAGCTGCGCCATGAGATCAGGGAGATTGAAAGAAGTCTTGAAGTTTATGCAGGGAGTGCTGCTCTCAAAAGTCCCGCCGGTGTCAAAGAGAAAATCCTTGATTCCATACGAAATGACATAAATGGAACCACCGGTTCGCGTCTGCAAACATTTAATATCTGGCCTGTCGTAGCTGCATTGTTTGGTTTAGGGCTTCTATTATTCGGGTACTTTTATTTTCAAAAAGATAATGCAAACAAGCTTCTTGCGAAAGAGATTGTGACGTTGAGAGATACATGTGATTCGAAAACAAATGAGCTGACGAATCAACTAAACCTTCTTCGTCAACTTACCGCACCCAATAATAAGATTTTGCCATTTACAGCTACACCAGGATTCGCCTCAACAGATCTATATCTGCATACGAATAAGGCAACAAAACGGAATTTTATCCAGGTCAGAAATCTCCCGGCCATCGCCTCAAATCAACAATATGAATTGTGGTCGATCAAGCCTAACCAGGCACCGGCACCACTCAATGTTTTTGATTCGCCTGAAAACGGGCTTATTGAAGTAGCCTATGTTGAAGGAACGGCAGTGTATGCGATCACCATTGAGCCCAAGGGTGGAAAAAATACGCCTTCGGACCACTTAATAGGGACGGTGAGTGTCGTGGGAATATAAGACCTCCTTTCGCCCCTAAATCCCCTGAAGGGGACTTCTAATTTTCATTAAGTATATCTGAATGACAGATGAGTGATTTTCTCTTGCAGCCTCAAGCTGCTTGAGATTACTTGATGGATGTCAGGATATTTCTTCCTGAAGGGTTATTTTTTCTTCAAATAAATCCAATTGCACAGGATTTTCATTGAATTTGAAACTGACACGATGCTCCGGCGTGATGCCATGGGCAACAATTGCTGCACGGTGAATTTCTGTACCATATCCTTTGTTCTGATTCCAGCCATACTGAGGATACAATTCATGCAGCGATCGCATGTGTGCATCACGATGTGTTTTTGCTAAAATAGAAGCAGCTGCAATCGATCTGAATTTAGCATCACCTTCGATGATGCATTCATGATTGATATCTTCAAAAGGATAAAACCGATTACCATCGACAATGATAAATTCAGGTCTTATCGTGAGCGAACGAAGTGCATTGTGCATCGCCTGAATAGAAGCCCGAAGTATATTGATACGATCGATCACTTTTGAATCAATGCTGGCCACCGCCCACGCGATCGCATTTTTTTCAATGATGATCCTGTACTCTTCTCGTCGCTCCGCAGAAATTTTTTTTGAATCATTAAGCCCGGGACAACGGAATCCATGAGGCAGGATCACGGCAGCAGCAAATACAGGTCCGGCAAAACAACCTCGTCCGGCCTCATCGCAACCTGCTTCAAGACGTCCTTTTTCCAGGTATGACTTCAACTTTGCCATCAGGACAAGAATAATGTTTTTCAATGAAATATCGTGTTAGATTTTGATCACACTTCTTTTGTTCCTTCGAAATGCAGGGGCAAGCCCTGCAGCTACATTAAAACAACTAAACCTTTAACTCTCCTTTTCTCAAAACTCCAAAAACATAGTAGAGGCAGGGCTTGCCCCTGCCTTGTCGAGAAGCTTGCCCCTACCTTGTCGAGAAGCTTGCCCCTGCCTTGTCGAGAAGCTTGCCCCTACCTTGTCGAGAAGTTTGCCCCTACCTTCTTTTGGATTTTCGAAATGAAGTGGCAACACTCCGTCTACATACAACTTTTGGATTTTCGAAATGCAGGGGCAAGCCCTGCATCTACATTAAAACAACTAAACCCCTTAACTCTCCTTTTCTCAAAACCCCAAAAACATAGTAGAGGCAGGGCTTGCCCCTGCCTTGTCGAGAAGTTTGCCCCTGCCTTGTCGAGAAGCTTGCCCCTGCCTTCTTTTGTTCCTTCGAAATACAGTGGCAACACTCCGTCTACATCGAACTTTTGGATTTTCGAAATGCAGGGGCAAGCCCTGCATCTACGTTGAAACAACTAAACCTTTAACTCTCCTTTTCTCAAAACTCCAAAAACATAGTAGAGGCAGGGCTTGCCCCTGCCTTGTCGAGAAGTTTGCCCCTGCCTTGTCGAGAAGCTTGCCCCTGCCTTGTCGAGAAGTTTGCCCCTGCCTTGTCGAGAAGCTTGCCCCTGCCTTGTCGAGAAGTTTGCCCCTGCCTTGTCGAGAATTTATAGGCTTAACACTTTTATTTCCACTCTCCTGTTAAGACTTCTTCCTATCGCAGTTTCATTGGTGCTGAGAGGTATGCTACTCCCTTTTCCTGAAGACTTCAATCTGTCCCGTTTTATTCCTTTCGAGATCAACCATTTGACCACAGCACCGGAACGTCTTTCAGAAAGATCCTGATTGTATGTGATCGTACCGGCTATATCCGTATGACCAATCACTTCTAACCGCATGCCCGGATGTTGTTTAATAAAAGCCAACAATTGTTTCAATTGGATCAAAGCCTGCGGCATAAAATCAGTTCTGTCGTATTCAAAATAAATCCGGCTCAGTGTCACAATCTCACCGGCTTTAGGAATAAATGTGGACAATGGTGATTCAGATGCTGGTGTATTTAAAATCGGTGGAATTTTAAAGAGACGCACGAGATCAATATAGTAATACCCGAAACGAATATTACTTCGCGATGGCATTTTGATCTGGCTATCTGCATCCGAATTAAAGTTGCCGATCAATAAAAATGAAGAAGCATCACTGGCTACAAATTGTCCGGTCCATCTGTACCATTTTCCATCGGAAGGAATCCAGCGATCGAGTGAAAGTGCTGGTTTAAGAAAGAGAGGCTCATTAGTTCTTTCATCAATTTCGTCTTTGCTGAAAGCGAGCTGAATATTTTTGACAGTGACAGATTTTTGAAGCTGGGATAACATACAAGTGAAAGCATATCGTTGACCGGTCACAAGTGGTTCAGTGAGTTGGACTTCGATATATTCCCTGCAATGTGGTTTGCCATTGTAACATCCATAGACTGTAATACCTGCATGCGATTTTCCTTCATAGGATTTTGTGGAACCAAAGCCTGCTGGTTTCCAGCTTTCGGGTACAACTACTTTTGGAGCGTAGAGATCCGGTGAAGCGGCAGTAGCAGATGTCCAGTAAAGAGCGACACGTGAGAAGTCCTTTCCGGAATAATACCAACCTGAAGGTTCGTCTGAGAATTTTTCAAAACCGGGATTTGGGACAAGGTTTAACTGGTCGCTCTTCTGGGCTGCGACAGGGTATTGGATGATGATTATAAGCGCAATTGAGATGGTCGTGGAGAAATTCATCTGATCTGGTAGCGATATATACAATAACGAATAATCAAAAATATATATATGAATGGGCATATCTAATCCGGATGGGCAGGTTAAAAATGGCTAAAGACCCCAAATCGCAGGCCGTATACGGGATCAATTTTCTACTTTTGCCAGATGTGCAGTAAAAAAGTATCCCTTTATCCTGTCCATATGTCAATGCACTTTAAATATTCACTTCTTTAATACAAGCCCCCGCTGCATCCTCGTTGATGTACTGATATCCAGATCTATGAATAAAGAAAGAAAATTAGTAGTCATCACCGGATGGATCACGTTTGCCATTGCCATGGTGGTTTATTTTTTCAGCGCCGAATCATCCGGAAGTCTTTGGGATTGCGGAGAGTTTGTCCTGGGGGCTTATAAACTTCAGGTTGTTCACCCACCGGGAGCACCTTTGTTTCTGATCATCGGGAGACTATTTACCTGGGTAGCTCATATGTTGTTTGAAGACCCTTCTTATATAGCTTTCTCTGTCAATATCATGTCTGGGATCTGTACGGCTCTTGCCGCCATGTTTGTAGCCTGGACCACCATGATATTTGCACGTTTAGCGATGGTCGGCCGCGATCAGCCTCTCACCCTGGAACAGACCCTGGTGACATGCGGAGCCGGTCTTGTAGCCGGTCTGATGGCTGCATTCTGTACTTCGGTTTGGTTTAGTGCAGTAGAAGGAGAAGTATATGCGATGTCGACGATGTTTACCACGATGACATTGTGGGCAGCTGTCAAATGGTATGGGATGGAAGATACCTCAGATGCTGACCGCTGGTTGATTTTCGCAGTTTATGCGGCGGGATTATCTATCGGCGTGCATTTATTAAGCTTGTTGGCCTTTCCGGCTATTGGCCTTCTTTATTATTTCAAAAAATATAAATCGTTTCATTTCGGCCGTCTCCTGCTGGCGATGCTTTTGGGAACACTGATGGTTCCTATTGTTCAAAATGTAATTATAGTCGGCCTCCCTGAGCTCTGGGCTCAAATGGAATATATGATGGTCAATGGTTTTGGACTTCCTGTTCAATCCGGAATATTTCCGACAACGCTCATTTTAGTAGCCGCTGCATTTTTTGCCATACGATGGGCCAGGAAGAGAAACAATGGATTGCTTGAACGGCTTTTTGTCGCATTAACCTTACTTGGCATTAGTTTTTCAACTATTGGTGTGGTCGTAATCCGTGCGAATGCGAATCCGCCAATCAACATGAATAATCCCAGCGATCCGTTTCGTCTTATTCCTTATCTGAATCGTGAGCAATATGGTGAGCGTCCGCTTTTAAGAGGTCCCAATTTTGAAGCCGATCCTGTTTCAACAGAGAAGGATGACAGGTATGGTCTTGTGGGAAAGAAGTACGAAGTAGTAGATCAGAAATTATCATACGTATATCGTGACGAAGACAAAATGCTCTTCCCGCGTATCAGTCACAATGATGGCAACAGACCTGAATTATATCACAGGTGGATGGGTGATCCGAAACGAAAGGCCGATATGGGGTTCAATCTGGAGTTCTTTTTACGTTACCAGGTTGGATGGATGTATTGGAGATATTTTATGTGGAATTTTGTCGGACGAGAAAATGGGGAACAAGGATTCGAGCCCTGGAACCCAAGAAATGGTCACTGGATATCGGGTATCAATTTTCTGGATAGTGCAAGGCTTTTCAATATGAGCCACATGCCTGAATCCATGAAGACGGATCAGGCTCGCAACTGCTATTTTTTCATTCCACTCATACTTGGACTCATTGGTCTTTTCTATCAGTTTGGCCGGCAGAAAAGAGATTTCACAGCACTGCTGGTATTATTTCTTTTTACAGGTCTTGGTATCATTGTTTATTCGAATGAACCTCCAAATGAACCGCGTGAACGAGACTATGTGCTCGTGGGTTCGTTCATTACTTTTTGTATTTGGGCCGGACTTGCGATTCCATCTATTTATGGCGCTGTCAAATCAAGAATTTCTGCTTCGGGTGTGATGTTGCCTATTTTGGTTACGGTGTTAGGGCTTACAGGACCAGCGATCATGCTTCAGCAAAATTTTGATGATCATAGCAGGAGATTCCATTATGCATCGAGAGACTATGCAAGTAATTTTCTTGAATCGCTTGATCCTAATGCGATCATGTTTACATACGGTGATAATGATACATACCCATTGTGGTATGCACAGGAAGTGGAAGGTATAAGGAGAGATGTGCGTATTGTCAACCTGAGTCTCATTGCCGTCGACTGGTATATTGATGGATTGAGAAGAAAAATAAATGATTCCGCACCTATCAAATTGACGATTCCTTCTGAAGCGTACAGGGGAAGCAAACGAAATCAGATTTTTTTCCTTCCCGGCAAGAGTTCGACCAGTGAGATGCCTTTAGATCAGGCATTAGCATTTTTAGCAAAGGATAATCCTCAATCCATCCAGGGAACAAAATTGGAAACATACATGCCTTCCAATAATTTGTATATCCCCATCGATCCTGTACGTGCGCTTAGTACAGGTCTGCTGATGCCGACGGATTCAAATGTGGTGACAAAAATTCCTATTTCTGTCAATAAGCAGTATATCACAAAAGATGAACTGGCGATCATGGACCTCATCATGAGTAATATTTATGACCGACCTATTTATTTTTCTGTGACATGCCAGGATTCCAAGCTTATGGGTCTTCAGGATTACACCCAAATGGAAGGCCTGGGTCTTCGGGTCATTCCGGTGAAATCGGAGAGTGAGAAGGAGTTTTATATCTATGGTAGCGGCAGAGTGGACGATGAAAAGGTTCATGACAGAGTCGTCAACAAATGGAGATGGGGCAATCTTGATAAGAGAAAGTTATTTGTGGACAACAGTTATGCTGCAAGTATACAGGCACAGAAGATGGTCATCTGGCGTTCAGCTGAAGATATGTTGGATAAGGGAAAAACACAGGAAGCCGTTGATATCACAGATAAATATTTCGAAGGATTTCCAGCCATGAACTTTCCATATGATGCGCGGATCATGCCACATATCAATATCTACGTGCGAGCGGGCGAATATGAAAAAGTTAAATTTCATGTACGCATCCTGGCCAAAGAAATGGTGGAGCAAATGGAATTCTTCAATACACTGGATGATGAAGATCTGAAGTCAGGATTCAATCTGGATTATCGTCTGGCCAATAGTGCAGTATCTGAGATACTCAAAGTATCAAAGAGTATTAAGGATGAAGCATTTGCAAAAGAAATGGAAGACATGGTCGGTAAATATGATATCACACCTGCGATGCAGCCGAATAAATAGAAATGATGGATAGCGCTCAAAAACAAAAAATCGCGATTGGTGCCGATCATGCCGGATACATTTATAAAGCTGACATTGTTCGGTGGCTGGATCGTAACGGATATGAAGTCCTTGATTTTGGAACGAATAGTGAAGCATCAACGGATTATCCGGATCACATTCATCCTGTCGCCAATGCGATTGAAAGTGGTGAGGCCAGATTAGGTATTATTTTATGTGGCTCCGGTAATGGCGCGGCGATGACGGCGAATAAACACCAGGGAATAAGAGCTGCATTGTGTTGGAATAACGAATTAGCATCATTGGCCAGACAGCATAATGATGCTAATATTCTTGCTATCCCGGCACGTTTTGTTAATGAAGCTGTTGCTATGTCGATGGTGCAGACCTTTCTGGAGACTCCATTTGAAGGTGGAAGGCATCAACGACGCGTGGACAAAATAAGGTGTGCCTGAAATCGGTAATGATTAGAGCAAACTCTAACCACTGTAGACAGACTTCGGATGTGGTTGGAGCAAACTCTAACCATGGCAAAACAGCCGCTGCAGGAGTTTTCTCCTGCAGTCACGAATAATAATTTAGCGAAAATCAGCGGTCAAAAACAAGCTTACAAAAGCCGGCGACTCATGAAAATTATTTCATTTTTGATTCTTCTCTTTTCCTCCTTTTCCTTTTTCGCACAGACGCCTGTCTCTATTGCATCTCAATATGCTGCGACGATAGAAGCTAAAACACTTAAGGAGCATGTGTATCAATTAGCGTCCACTGCATTTGAAGGCAGAGAAACAGGAACAGAAGGAAATAATAAAGCGGCGAGATATATCGCTGATCAATTTAAACTCGATGGTATTCTACCTATTCCTGGTGATGGAGATTATTTCCAGGAGCTGGCTTTTTCCAGGATTCAATGGAAGTCGGATCAGTTGAGCATCAATGGTGACGTGGAAGAGAATCTAAAGGATTATCTTTCTATTCCCCAATATTT
>JBBSAQ010000016.1:0-74611 GCA_038252065.1 Chitinophagales bacterium | reverse complement strand
TATCTTCGTACCAGGTTATACCACAAGCTCTACCGAAGCTGAGGGAAAGACTGAGCTGCGTTATCAAGTAACATGCAACCTTCCTCCTCATTCAGCAACGATAGTGATTTAGCATTTAAAATCAAACATATAAGCAACCATGCTTCGACCTGCATTTCTCAACCTTGGGCTATGGTTCGACCTGCTTCTGCACATCCTTGTGCTACAGCTCACCAACCACAGCTCAGCAACCATGCTTCGACCTGCATTTCTCAACCTTGGGCTACAGCTCAGCAACCATCGTAAATCGTGAAATTAAATCATCTTCGTCCAATGCTCTGGACCCGCCAATTAAAAGAATCAATTGATTTCTACACCAACATACTCGGTTTCACTTGCAGCGAATACAATGAAGACTGGGGCTGGGCTACAATGCATCTCGATGATGTCGAAATCATGCTTGCGATCCCAAACGAACACGTTCCATTTGATAAACCTATGTTCACAGGTTCATTATATATCATTACGGATGATGTGGATTATTGGTGGACGCAGTTGAAAGACAAAGTCAAATTGTGCTATGACATCGAAAATTTTGAATACGATATGAGAGAGTTTGCCTTCTATGACAATAGCGGATATCTGATTCAATACGGTCAGAATATTGATGGTTTTGAAGAATAGGGCTAAATTTTTTTGCCCATTGCCTATTGTTTTTTTCACCAATCTCCGGCATATGTCAGATCGACACCACTCTTCGTTTTTAAGTATTCGTAAAGTCTCCGGTTGATCTGCCGTATATGGTGATAGTCATGCGCCAGCCAGTTGGTCAGAAATGAATACGCTGTGAATTTCCCGGCAGTAGGATGTTCATACGCATTATCCCATTTTACATCATGTAAGGAATTTAACCATTCAATTGATACATCCCGTTCTATAAGAAATGCATTTAGTTTTTCGTCAAAATCCTGGCCAGCATAATTCCTCTCGTTCACCCAACCTGTAGGATTAATAGACGGAGGAGCAAGATGAGGTGATTCTAAAGTGTTTCTGACCCTTGTCCTGAAATCCTCCCTTTCTTCATCATAAAGATGACATATGATCTCAAGCAAAGACCATGATGTGTCATCCGGCCTGAAATTGTATTCTTCCGGCTCTTTCCCATTTAACAGTGCTTTAAAGACAAATAGGTTGTCCATTAAATGTTGGGTGATTTGATCTGGTTTCATAGAAGAAAGATAAATAGATCATTCTATTTTATATTTATCGCATTCCAATGCGAGTAAAGGCTTTGAACAGGGGGCTTAAAATTCAGGAATAGATTTTGCAAGGTGGATCAGATATGAATCTGGTCAAAGCATGGCGACACATTGGGATAGTTATCTTCATAGCCTTCACAGGCTCTCTTCATGCCCAGATCGTCAATATCGAAAAGAAGCGAATCGCCGATGATTCCACCGGATGGTTTGGAACAGCCAACGTGAACTTCTCCGGATCAAAGTCAACGAAGTCATATATCGCTTTTAATACCAATACGTTATTAGAATATAAATCCAAATCAAACAAAGACCTGTGGTTATTTATCACAGATCTGAGTATTATCAGCGCTGAGCAACAGAAGTTTTCAAATTCGGGTTTCGGCCATATTCGATACAATCATAAGTTTAGTAAGGCTATTCGATGGGAAATTTTTACGCAGCTTCAATACAATGCCCTCACCAAAATTCAAAGAAGGGCTATTGCCGGGATAGGTCCTCGTTTTAAACTTACCCAATATGATGATGCCCGGTTTTACCTGGGTGTGGCTTATATGTACGAATATGAAGAGGATGCAGAGGTATTTTTAGTTCATAGCGATAGCCGACTCAGTAGCTACTTCACCTTCACCCTCAATCCGGAAGAGACGGTTTCATTTACAAGCACCACCTATGGTCAGCCATTATTGGGGGACTGGAAAGATTACAGGATCAGTAACGAAACAACCCTTTCGCTGGACATAAGCAAGAAGCTCACATTCAATGCTTCTTTTAAATATGCCTTTGACTCGCGCCCGCCAAATGGAGTTCCCCATAATATATACTCCTTTTCAAATGGTCTTGAAATAACCTTTGGACGATAATCCATTGCCTTTTTAGAAGTTTTGCTCATTCAAAACGAAATCCTATGCTTTGTTGGGTTTGCCCCAACCATAACCGCAAATTTCGAATTCTTTCCGATTATAAAGCCTCCCTTCGTCTCAGCCTTCGCCTCATCCTTTTATTATAAGTGTTAAAATTTTATTAAAATACGAATTCATTCGTACTATGAAGTGAAGATTCCCTATTATTGTATACGAAACAATTCGTACTACAACATGATAAACGAAATAAAACCCACCGACGGCGAACTGGAGATCCTCCAGATCCTATGGAAAAAAGGCCCTTCAACTGTCCGCGAAGTCAATGATCTGCTCAATGATGATCAGGACAAATCAACCGGATACACGACAACCCTGAAAATCATGCAGATCATGTTTGAAAAAGGGTTGCTGCATCGTGATGATGCACAGCGTACTCATATATACGCAGCAGCTGTCCGCGAAGGCAAAATTCAATCTGCCCTCCTGGATCGTTTTTTAAATGCAGCCTACAAAGGCTCAGCTTCAAAACTAGCGCTTCAACTTTTAGGTAATCACAAAACCACTCCTGACGAATTAGCAGCGATAAAAGCATTGATTGATCAACTCGAAAAAAATAAACCATCATGAACCTGACAACGCATTGGATGCAATCCGATTGGTGTAAAGCGTTAGGCTGGACCTTCGTTCACTCGCTTTGGCAGATTGCAGCTATAGGATTAGTACTCTACATCATCCTGAGACTCATTCCCGGCAGAAGTGCACATGTACGCTACACCATTTCAACGATGGCGATATGGATGATCGTGATCACTGTATTGTCCACGTTTATCATCATGCTGCCGGAATCTAAAACCATAGCCGAAAGTAACGGGCAATTAATCCTTGTGAAAATAGCAGGAGGATACACACTCGCAGATCGAATATCGATGTGGCTCGAAACCCGTATGCCGATGATGCTCTCCATATGGTTCGGAGGTGTGCTCATCCTCATGTTGAGACTTGCATTCAGCCTGGTCTGGGTTCAGTATATGCGCTCTGTAGCAACTCCTCTTGACAGTGTTCAAAATACAATCAATGATTTAATACAACGGATTCGAATTCGGATCAATCCGATCGTTTCGGAATCTGGCTATGTAACCTCACCAGTCACTATAGGTCATATCAAACCTGTAATTCTTTTTCCAATTGGCATCATCAACCAATTAAATCCACAGGAAGTAGAAGCTATCCTCACACATGAACTGGCACACATCGTCAGGAGGGATTATTTGTCTAACCTTATTCAATCTTTTATCGAAACCATCTTTTATTATCATCCCGTCACCTGGTGGATTTCAAATAAAGTGAGAACAGAGCGTGAAAACCGCGCAGATGATCTCGCTATTTCCTGGTGTGGCGACCATGTCGGTTATGCCAAAGCCTTGATCACTGTGCAGGAAATGGAACTAGGAAATGGACCTTCACTTGCGATAGGTTTTGCATCCGGCAAAGGTGCCATGCTGGCCCGTATTCAACGTATTCTTCACATCCCTTATAAAAACCACAATCAAATGGAAAAGACAGTATTGATTAGTCTTTGCTCACTATTTTTCCTTGGCTTCACACTCAACAGCCATACCATTCAGGAACAGAAAAATCAAAAGACATCCGATTCATCCGAAATTGTAAATGTCGTGGCGACTGTGAAGGATTCAATTCCATCAAAAGGCACCTACATGATCCACAAAAAAACCGACAGCCAGGATATCAGCGTTCAGGTGGAGGACGGCGATATCAAGGAACTCAAAGTTGATGGTAAGGAAATTGCACCGGAACAATTTAAACATTACGATGAGGTCATTGACGAATTGTTTGGTTCCATGGATACACCTCCATCAGCTGAAGGATTTAATTTCATGATGCCGGCTATACCTCCAATGCCATCAATGGCCCCAATGCCGGCTATGCCTCCAATGCCATCAATGCCTGCGATGGGAATGAATGAAATGGAGCTGGAGCATATGCTCGGAAGTGGCTCTAACCTTGAACTGTTGCAAGGAAATAATCTGGAAAATTATATACGTGGTCAGATGGGTGGCCTGATGCACTTATCTGATACACTTGATCCATCAGGTGCGAAAATCATAATTATCCGGAACGGAGATTCAACAGTGATCAGCAGCCCTGGATTCGGCTGGTCAGTATCCGGGTTAAATGGTGATAATGCGTATGTCTATAAACTCGATAATGACCAATGGAAAAAACAACAGGAAGAATGGAAGCAAAACCAAGGAGAATGGAAAGAACGTCAAAAAGAATGGAAAAATAACTGGGCAGAAAACGGAGAGAATTGGAAAAATAACTGGAAGGAACAACAAGCCCAAATGCAGGCGGAACAGGAAAAAATGCGTTCAGAAGGGGATCGTATGAGAGGAGAAGGGGGCCGTATCAGAGAAGAATCAAGAGGTGCAATGAATAGTGAAAACTATGCAAGGGCACTTCAGGATGAACTTCGCGCTAATGGATATGGTGAGGCAAGAAGTTTTAGCCCAATGACTCGAAGAATGAATATGACGGATGCTTTGATCGGTGAAGGTCTTGTTCAACCCGGTGAAGAAGCTGATATTCTCCTGACACCAGATAAGCTTAAGATCAACGGCAAAAAAATGCCTGAAAATATCCACCAAAAATACCTTAAGATGTATGAAGAGCAACAAGGAGTAGAACTCTCCGGCAATTCACGTGTTGAATTCAAAACAAAAAGCCGCAGAAGTATGTAATTCGTCTCCCGGATGCATCCTTCTATCGAATAAGGAACTAAAAGAATTGAAACCAATAGGATAGTACCCTATCTTTAATTAATATAGAAACCATTTAAACCTAATCAATCATCTTCATTATGAAACAGGCAAGTTTACTCATTACATTTTGCGCATTACTTTGTTTGTCGGCATCTGCCCAGACAACTACCATTGAGAAGAATGAAAAACGAATCACGATCACTACGACTAAAGTTGATGATAATGGAAAAGCTGTCACCGAAACATGGATTGCGGAAGGAGATCAGCCGGAACAAATCCTGGAGAAAATGGCAGTGAATTCCGATGTTCTTCAAAAGATGAATAATGACGATCAGACTATAAAGCAAAATGAGGAGCGTCTTTTTCTGTTCAGGAGCGCCGGCGACAAAGTTGCTGTCGAAGGCAAGCTAAGTGATTCGGACAAATCAAATGATAATGCCAATACGGACCAAGTCGAAAAAGTAATTATTATATCAAATGATAAAGCCACCGACAGTCCAAAGATATATTATCATAGCGGTCCTGTTCGTGCCGATGTATGGGTACGCGGAACAAATGATAATCTCAAGAGCAATTGCGCAGCGTTAGGCGTTTATGTGGACTATCATGGCGTCAATGGAACCAGGATTAATTCACTGATTGAAAATAGTGGAGCAAAAGAAGCAGGATTACAGGCAGATGACGTGATCAACAAAATTGATAAGTACGACATCACCGATTTCCCTTCTCTTCATGATGCCCTTTCTCATTTTGTTGCAGGTGATGTTGTTGCCGTTCGTTTTGTTCGAGGCGATGTAAACATGAAAGCTAAAGTTGAACTTAAGGATTGGGCTCAATTGCCAGGCCACGAATGGCGTGCCCGCACAGATTGCGGCAATCCGTCGAAAGATGAAGATGTCACTCAGGGTCCCGTTGAAGGTCCGACAAGTACACAAAATCCTCAGCAGCTTGACCTTCAGAATGCACGTGTTTATCCTAATCCAACTG
This sequence comes from Chitinophagales bacterium, assembly GCA_038252065.1. GTDB lineage: Bacteria > Bacteroidota > Bacteroidia > Chitinophagales > Saprospiraceae > Opimibacter. Next base: position 68,746 of record JBBSAQ010000016.1, on the reverse strand, counting down.
AAGGTGCTTTTGCATTATCCTTCCAGTCAAACCCCGGTCCGCTGACAATATCCATCACAGATGTAAACGGCAAAGTAGTGTACAAGGAAAATAATGATAATACCACAGGTTCATACCATCATGACATCGATCTGAAAGGCGTACCACAAGGCAATTATATTTTATCTGTCAATCAGGGCGGTAAAATCTATACGCAGCAAATTTCAAAACAGTAACAGCGAGCTTTCATACTTAATATTTCATATATCTGGAACCGGCAGCGAGGAGCTGCCGGTTTTGTTCTATACAGCAGGTTCCTGCTGACTCAGACAATGAAAACTTCCAAGCCCCCAGATCACATCGACTGAATCAATCCCAACCACCGTGCGATCAGGAAAGCAACTTTGAATAATTGTTAGCGCTTCATCATCTCGATCACTTCGAAAGGTAGGCACGATTACATGCAGATTTGAAATATAAAAATTAGCATAAGATGCAGGCAATCGCTGACCATTATAATAAATCGCATCAGGCATCGGCAATTCTACAATGTTAAGCTGCCGGTCATTGAGCAATCGCATCGTTTGCAACTGCTTCAGGTTATGTTTTAAAGGTGCAAAGTTTTCGTCTGCTTTATTATGTTCGATCACCGTGATGACAGAATCCTCATTGTAGAATCTCACCGTATCATCGATATGGCCATCTGTATCATCGCCGATGATCCCTTCATCAACCCACAGGATATGTTCTACACCATAATAATCTACAAGGTATTGTTCAATCTCTCGTTTTGTCAGTTGAGGATTACGATTCGGATTGAGCAGACATGATGTTGAAGTGATCAAAGTACCTTGTCCATTAAAATCAACACTACCACCTTCCATGATGATGCCCGGATGATAGACCGGGATGTCATATACTTTACCGATGAGTGTGGGGATCACATCATCAAGATCAAAAGGCGGATACTTTCCTCCCCACGCATTATGTCCCCAATCCACAATCACTTTTGGTATTCGGCTATCAGGATTGATAAGAAACGCAGGACCATGATCGCGGCACCATGCATCGTTCGTAGGGTGATGAAAAAATTTTATTCTTTCTAGTGGGACATCATGTTGTGTCAGGATATTTTTTGCATCATTTTCCATCGCGGCATCTGCTACATTGATATGCACATACTCACCGGCGACAAGTGTCTTGATAAATTGTGAATAAGGCTGAAACACTGTTTCAATTTTCCCCGGCCATGTGTCAGGGTTGTGGGGCCAACTCAGCCATGTCGCGGTATGTAATGCAAATTCAGCAGGAAAATAATATCCGCTTTGTGCGGGAGTCAATTCACTCATCTATGTATCTCTTCGTGATAGGTTCGTAAGAATCAATGCGACGATCCCGTAGAAATGGCCAGTGGGTTCGGTATCGATCTGTCTCAAGTGTATCGATTTCAACAACGATCGTTTCTTCCTTATCATGCGATGCCTGTTGTATGATGGTCCCGAAAGGATTTGACACAAATGATCCTCCCCAGAACTTCATCCTTCCACCCTGCTCCATTCCCACACGATTCACTCCGACGACATGCACGCCATTGGCTACAGCATGACTGCGTTGTATTGTTTGCCATGCATTGTATTGTTCGGTGTTTGTCTCTTCACTCTGTGACGTCGCCCATCCAATCGCCGTCGGATAAAAAAGAATTTCAGCCCCCATCAAGGAAGTGATTCTTGCCGCTTCCGGATACCATTGATCCCAGCATATAAGTACACCGATTGTCGCAAATTTAGTTTTGAATACTTTATATCCGAGATCGCCGGGTGTGAAATAAAATTTTTCATAATAATGCGGATCATCCGGAATATGCATCTTCCTGTACTTACCCAGATATGTTCCATCAGCATCTAACACTGCTGTAGTGTTGTGATAAAGCCCCTGCGCTCTTTTTTCAAATAAAGATGCAATGATGACCACACCTAATTCTTTTGCCAATGTCGAAAGCGTATCAGTAGATGGCCCTGGTATTGCTTCTGCCAATAAGAAGTTGTCATAGTCTTCTTCATCACAGAAATACAACGATGTAAACAGCTCCTGCAGACACACGATCTGCGCACCGTCGTGATGGGCCTTTCTAATGCCTTCAATAGCCTTTGCCATGTTAGCCGGTTTGTCAGCGACACAACTCATTTGAACAAGACCGATGTTTACTTTACTCATCCTTCATATTTATTGGGTAAAAGTAGAGACTTTAAAGGTGTTAACACATTGCCTCAATATATAGAAACGTGCATAACACGGTTCCTTTCAGATAAATTCGATTAGATTCTGTTTGTTTACGATTTTGTATTCACTATTCGGATATGCCTCTACAAATTGCCTCGGCATTTTTTGCTTCTCGTCACCCCACTTAAATTCAAAAGCACTTAATTTCCCATCTACCTCTTCAATATAGTCGATCTCCTTTTGGTCATAGGTTCTCCAGAAATAGGTATTGACAAATCGCCTTTCATATTCATTGTGTTTCATACGCTCAAGAACACAAAAGTTTTCCCATAATTGACCTACATCATTTCTAAGGCCGGGAAGATTGAAATTATTGATGATCGAATTCCGTATCCCCAGATCGATGAAATAATATTTTCTTGATTTACCAATTTCAGATCTGAGATTCCTTTTGAATCCGCCAAGACTTGTCAGGACATAGGACTGTTCTAATAAGTACAGGTATCGTTGTATTGTTTGAATGCTTGCATTAGTCTTATTTGATAATTCATTTAAGCTCACTTCATGACCAATTTGAAAGGCCAGCAATTTCAGGAGTTCAGTGATTAATTCCGGCCTTTTTACACCACCCATCATCAGGGCATCTTTGTATAGATAGTTGGATACGATAGTGGCAAGCTCTTCTTTTTTCTCCTCTTCACTTTTAGAGATGATTTCCGGGTACAATCCAAATCGCAATATATTTTCCAGACGTCCATAAGCATCTGTATATCCTTCTTTATTTTTTAGTTCATTGAAAGACAAAGGGTATAATGTATATCGTCGTGATCTCCCGGTCAGCGGTTCTGCAGTTGCATTGATGAGTTCAAATGAAGAAGAACCTGTTGCGATAAACTGAACTTCAGGAAATGTATCATGCATTACTTTCAGAATAGTTCCGATGTTCGGAATGGACTGAACTTCATCCAGTGCGATGAGCTTTTGATTTCCGATCAGTTCTTTTAGCAAAACTGTATTGGTAGTCGATAGCTGTTCCCTCACCTGCTGAGTTTCTGCATTCAGATATTTGCCCCCCTCGTCTTCTACCAGTTTTTTAACCAAAGAGGTTTTACCTGTTCTCCTGGCGCCAAATAACAATATGGTTTTGCCCTTATACAGTTGCCCCCTGATCTGATCAGCCAATGTCCGTTTGAAGAGCTCCATTTTACAAATTTAACTAAATTTATCAAGTCAACTACATAAATTTAGTATAATTTATCAAGTCAATTACACAAATTAGGCAAAATTCATCCAATTCACCCAAAACAGAGACTTAAGTAAGTCCCTTCCTTTCAAAATAAGTCTCTAAGAGATTACCTAATATGTTATCCTTTCCGTCCCCGGTTGGTGAGCTATGGTTGCTGGGCTGTGGTTGGTGAGCTGTGGTTGGTGAGCTTTAGCACGAGGTTGAGTAAAGCATGCCGAACCATCGAACGAGGATGAGGGTAAGCTGTCGAAGCATTCTGCCTTTTCTGCCTTTTCTGCCTTTTCTGCCTTTTCTGTCCCTTCTACCTTTTCTGTCCCTTCTACCTTTTCTGCCCTTTCTGCCTTTTCTGCCTTTTCTGCCCTTTCTGCCTTTTCTGCCCTTTCTGCCCTTTTCTATCCCTTCTACCTTTTCTGCCCTTTCTGCCTTTTCTGCCTTTTCTGCCCTTTCTGCCTTTTCTGCCCTTTCTGCCCTTTTCTATATCGATAGTGACTATAAATAAATCAAATAATGACTTAAAATACGTCAAATCCCCTATCTTCACCCTCCCATGTATCTCAATTGCCACACCTACTACTCCTTCAAGTACGGCACGCTCTCTCCCGAAGAGCTCGCCGAAGGAGCCTCACGTCGTGGCATCACAGCCCTTGCCCTCACCGATATCAACAATACCTCCTGCGCCATAGCCTGGATCAACGAATGCAAGAAACGCGACATCAAACCCGTCCTTGGCATCGAATACCGCCTCGACGGTCGCTACCTCTACACCGGCATCGCCCGCAATGCAGAAGGATGGCGCGAACTATGCGAACTGCTCACAGCATGCTCTCTCGACGGCATCCCTCTTCCCACAAGGCCGCCTGAGATGGAACATGTCTATATAATTTACAGACCAGAGGCGGGTATTCCCGAAAACCTTCGTCCTTATGAATACATCGGCATCATGCCCGCTGAAGCGAACAGCCTGTACAGTTCGCCACTGCGGGAACACGCCGACCGCCTCGTGGTCTGGCAACCTGTCACCTATGATGGAGACACCGGCTACAAAGTCCACAAACTCATGCGCTGCGTCGATCTCAACATCATGCTCGGCCAGCTTGAAGAAAAAAACACAGCAGGCCCTGGCGAACATTGGGTCAACCGCGATGTGATCGATCACGCCTTCCGAGCCTATCCCCAGATCATACGCAATACAGAAGCACTCCTCTATCACTGCGAAGCAGAACTACCATCCGGCAATACAAATAACAGGCAGGTCTTCACCGGCTCAGAACGCGACGATCATCAACTTCTCCTCAAGCTCGCACGCGAAGGCTGCAATCGCCGCTATGGTTCGACTCCGCTCACCACAAGCGGAAAAAGCAATGGTTCGACAGTACTCACCACGCAGAAAAAGGCTTACGCACGCATGGAGAGCGAACTCAAAGTCATACAACAGTTGGGCTTTGCTCCATATTTTCTCATCACATGGGATATCATCCGCTATGCACAGACAGCAGGCTATCATCATGTAGGACGGGGTAGTGGTGCCAATTCACTCGTAGCGTTTTGTCTCGGCATCACCGATGTTGATCCCCTCGAACTTGATCTTTACTTCGAACGCTTCATCAATCCGCATCGGTCATCACCACCCGATTTTGATATCGACTTCTCATGGGACGAACGCGATGATGTCACTGACTATATCTTCAAACGCTATGGCCATCGACACACCGCATTACTGGCTACATACAATACATTCAAAGGCCGCTCCATCATCCGCGAACTCGGCAAAGTAGTCGGCCTCCCAAAAGCAGACATAGATGCCATCGTCGAAGCACCCATGGCCAGCGCCAAACATCATCCTTATGCACAACACATCTTCCGCTACGGCGAGATGATCGAACGATATCCCAATTACCTCTCGATCCATGCAGGGGGTGTTCTCGTTTCAGAACGTCCCCTCACGTATCACACCGCGTTGCAGATGATGCCCAAAGGATTTCCCATCACGCACTTTGATATGTATCATGCAGAGGATCTCAATTTTCACAAATATGATGTGCTGAGTCAGCGTGGCCTCGGACATATCAAAGATGCCGTCAGTCTCGTGCGCCAGAATCAGGGAAAGGCAGTCGATATCCACGATGTCGTGAAGATCAAAGAAGATAAGCTCGTCAAAGAACAACTCTATTCGGGACAATGCATCGGATGTTTCTATATTGAATCACCCGCCATGCGAGGCCTGCTCACAAAACTTCATTGCGACAATTATATACATCTCGTTGCCGCAAGTTCGATCATCCGTCCCGGCGTAGCGAAAAGTGGTATGATGCGCGAATACATCAAACGTTTTCATGCACCCGAAAAAGTAGAATATCTGCACCCTGTCTTCGAACAGAATCTCGGTGAGACATTCGGTGTCATGGTCTATCAGGAAGATGTGATGAAGATCGTGCATCACTTCGCAGGTCTCGATCTCGATGAGTCCGATGTGCTGCGTCGCATCATGACCGGAAAGAAAAAAACATCCGACACATTCCGTCTGCTCATGGAAAAATTCTGGCGCAACTGTCGTGAACGTGGATATTCCGAAGAGCTGATCACGGAAGTATGGCGACAGGTGGAAAGTTTTTCAGGCTATTCATTTTGTAAAGCACACTCCGCAAGTTTTGCAGTGGAGAGTTTTCAGAGTTTGTATCTGAAGTCATACTATCCGCTTGAATTTATGGTCGGTGTCATCAACAATTTTGGTGGCTTCTATTCGACAGAATATTATGTACATGAAGCACGGATGTGCGGAGCTAATATTCAGGCACCCTGTGTCAATCATAGCATCAATCTCACGACGATCTATGGCGATACGATCTATCTCGGTTTTATACACATCCAATCGCTTGAGCGTGCGGTCTCACATCGCATCGTTGAAGAGCGGATGCGCAATGGTCCGTATCTGAGCCTGGAAGATTTTGTGGGCCGTGTCGATCTCGGTCGTGAGCAATTAGATATTCTTATTCGCATCGGCGCATTTCGCTGGACCGGTCGTACAAAGTGTGAATTGATGTGGCACAAGTATGCCGTGCACAATCCGCATGTACGACAGGTCGTCAGCCAGCCGGCATTGTTTGGAAATAACCAGCATGTTGATTATACCCTGCCCTCACTGGAGGAGAGTCCTTTTGATCAGGCCTATGATGAGATTGAGTTGTTAGGCTTTCCGTTGTGCAGTCCTTTTGAGCTCTTGGAAGAGAGGCCGGCACAACCTATTGTCTTCACAAAGGATCTCAATTCACTCGTGGGGCGCAGGGTATCCATGCTTGGCTATTATGTCACCCGAAAACCCGTCACCACATCCAATGGCAAGCTGATGAGCTTCGGCACATGGCTCGATGAGAAAGGAAAATATTTTGACACCACTCATTTTCCACCTTCACTCGAGCGCTATCCGTTTCAGGGCAAAGGCATGTATCTCATCCACGGAAAAGTCACCGATGATTTTGACTTTGCGAGTCTGGAAGCAGATGCGATGGAGAAGTTACCGTATAGGAAGGATGCGAGATACTAAGTAAATACGATAAAAAGTCCCCTTCAGGGGATTTAGGGGCAGAGATTTCGCGATTCTTGAAGCAGATGCAATGGAGAAATTGCCGTATCGAAAGGATGCGAGGTATTAAGAGAAAGTAAAGAGAGAAAAACGAAAAGTGAAGTATAAAAATGTTATTAATTGCCACGGGATTTATCCCGTGGATAAATGGTCAGAATAATTTCGGGCTTCAGCCCTGATAAACAGTCACAAAGAAAAATATTTCTTTTATTAAAAATGTACATTATTTTTGTACAAAATAAAATGACCAATGAAGACGATATCCATCAGTGATTTACGGGCGAATCTTTTAGATATGATCAACGAGGTAAAAAAAGGTAAAAGCATTCTCGTAACTTCTCATGGCAAGCCAGTGGCCCAAATTAATCCTCCAACATCAAAGAGGAAGGAGGCTAAAGCTGCAATAAAAGAATTACGCAAAACAGCTATTATAGGAGATGTGCTATCTCCTACAGGTGAAATCTGGGATGCCAGTTAAGTATGTCTTCAGTCATCATAGATACGCATATTGTCATTTGGGATCAATTAGACCCAAAGAGATTAACCGCCAGGGCCTTGAAAGCTATTAACAATGCAGATGCAGAATATAGGATCATAATTTGCGAGATAACACTTTGGGAAATTTCTATTTTGATGAAGAAAAAAAGGCTAATCATTGATAAGTCTTACCTTGATTTTATAGATAAGGTTTTTAACACAAGGAATTATATGTTCCAGGGTATCAATCCTGAAATCGCATTCATTGCATCTGAATTGGAAATAGAGACAAAAGATCCTGCAGATAGAATAATAGCAGCCACATCCATATCACTTAACTTGCCTCTCATTACGGCAGATCAGCATATGCTGACATTTGATCGATTGAAAACAATTTGGTAGCGTTTCCTACCTATTCTTTTCTCAATTGGGGATTATCCATTCTAGAAAAACGCACTCCATCGAAACAATATCACATCCCAATGTCTTTGATCTTTCCGAATAACCGGTGGCAGCCATTCGCGGGGACTGGTGTGATGTAGCCAGGTAATGTCAAACATTAGTCCCACATTTTCAAAAATATTATACCGAAATCCTATACCCGGGTTTACAGCCCATCCATTCAGGAACTTATACTCGCCATTGTTGTCTACGCCATTCCCTGTTATTGAAAAAACATAACCGGCATCTGCAATTAACAATGTAGCGAAGCGGCCATCACGTGATTCCATAAACTTTTGACGAAGATCAACCATGACCGGGAAAATCTGAACAGCATCATTACCACCTATACCGGAACCGTCTTGTGTATTTCCAACATAATGGACACCGATCCCGGCCATCAAATTGTCATTGAAGAATCTTCTGCCCAGGTTCAGACCAAAGCAACCAAAGGGATAGTCACCACCACCTGTACCACCACTCACAAAGACGAAATTCTTTTTTGTATTGTATACTTTTTGTATGTTTTGATCCGGATTTAACTGCGCACTGATCGCGGATAAACAAAATAGTTGCACGAGTAAGATTAGAAAACTTTTGGCATAGAATTGTTGCATAAGATTGATTTAAGGATTAAAGAAAATTATGAGCGTATTGTGGGATTAAAGAAAATTCACTTTGCTAAAATTAAAGTATGTTTTCATCGTAAAATGGTCATTAGATAATTTTAACTTTAGTTTAATAACCAGCCATAATCGATCTGCGTTTCAGGGAGGTCCAACCGAACAACGCCACCTCACCACCGGATATAAAAACCGCATCCGCTACAGACTGAATGCAGTGATCCCCATCAATCATCCGGAGACATCTCCGAAAACCCTCTACGCTTATATAGGTGATGAGATTTTCATTGGTTTCACAGCCCCATTCTATGAACGCAACCGCTTTTATGCAGGCCTCGGCTATAAAGTCTCACAGGTCTTTACCATTCAGTCCGGCTATATCCGCCAGTATGATGACAAGATTACTTCAGAGCTCTCCCGACACTTTTTGCAGACAGCATTATTCATCAACCTCAATCCGGAAGATTTTCATAAACATAGCGTCCCTTCAACATCGGATTAAGAAATAATCCGATGAAGCATTTCTCGCTACTCAGTCTTAAGCGTGTAAAAATTATTTGTCGCCAGTTTTCGTTTGGGCTCAAATTTCATTTTTGCCTATTGCCTATTGCCTATTGCTTATTGCCTATTGTTTTTTTACCCATTGTCCACCCAACCTTTTAATCTGTAATCAGGTCTATTCCTCCAACCAGATAAGCTGAATAATTCTTCTTCAGTTTTTAATATATCATTTTTCGAGTGACAGAGAAATGGGTAACATCCTTTGCACTCAGGAAAAAACCGGGAAAAGTTTTCTACAAGACCTAACTAACAATGACGCATGAAGTACATTTTATTGTCATCATTTCTATTTGTATTAACATTCTTGAGCAAAGCACACGCTCAGAATTATTCACAAACAGTATATGGCAAAGTAGTTCGCAAAACAAACCTCACTGCTTTACCGCAAGCTTCAATAGAAATCCTGAATACAAATCCTCAATTGGGAGCATCTTCTCAGCCTGATGGATCATTTATTATTTCTTCCGTACCGGTAGGTATATATTCTATTCGGGTCACCAATATTGGATTTGCAACCCGGCAAATTGATAACATTGTCGTATCCTCCGGAAAACAGTCCTACATAGAAATAGCACTGGAAGAAGTATCAACACAATTAAATGAAGTCGTTGTAACAAGCGAGACGGATAAAAAACTCCCGGTAAATTCGATGTCAATCATAGGAACAAGAATGTTCTCTGTCGAAGAAACACAAAAATTCGCAGCATCTATTGATGACCCCTCTCGAATGGTCACCTCTCTACCCGGAATTACAACGACCAGCGATGGCAACGATATATCCATCCGTGGTAATTCAGCGAATGGTGTACTATGGAGACTAGAAGGGATAGAAATTCCAAACCCAAATCATTTTGCAAACATCGCTTCTTCAGGAGGCGCCATTTCAATCCTGAGTTCGCAACTTCTTGCCAACAGCGATTTTTTGAATGGCGCATTCAGTGCAGAATATGGTGATGCCCTTTCGGGTGTTTTTGACCTGAGATTGCGTAAAGGAAATTATCAAAAAAGAGAATATACAGCTCAACTTGGATTCCTGGGAATGGATGCATCTGCTGAAGGGCCATTTAACAAAAATTACAACGGCTCATATCTTATTAACTACAGGTATTCCACGCTTGAATTAATTCATGCATTGGGCATACCACTTGCTGACGGAATCACCAAATTTCAGGACCTGGCGTTTAACATTTATTTACCAACGAACAAATTAGGCACATTTACTCTTTTTGGATTAGGAGGGAAAAGCTCTAAAGATGAAGAAGAAACTTTATTAGATTTTCTGGGAAGTCACTCTGTGTTTAAATTGACCTCCGGTGAAATATCAAATACAGGTGTGACCGGGCTGACCCATAGTAAAATAATTAATGAGAAAATAAATATCAAATCCGTTCTTGCCATTTCCGGGTATCATCTTGGAAATACGCAGGAAAGACAGGATGGCCAGGAAGATCCAAAGATGATAGAGAACAATCAGTATCAACAAAAGAATATTGCACTCTCTTCTACCCTAAATATTCAGACCGGAAGACTTCATTGGATCAAAGCGGGCATTGCACCTACTCTGCTGCATTTTTCAGTATTACAAACCAGGGGAGATTCAAAAGATACGATTACCACATTATTGGATCATAGTGGCTCTTCAGCTTTGATCAATTCATTCGTACAGTGGTTTTATAATTCTTCTGATAAGTTCTCTGCCAACATTGGTTTTCATTTTTCATGGTTTGCACTGAATAAATCTTCATCATTGGAGCCCAGGGCAGCATTAAGATATGCATTGACGCCAAAGAATTTTATCAGCATTGGATATGGATTACATAGTCAAATCCAGCCCTTAGGGGTTTATTTCTACCAGGAAAGTAGTCAGGGAAATAAAATCATTTATCCGAATCAGAATTTGACATTCACCAGGGCTCATCATTTTGTTCTTTCGGAGGAATACGATATAAATGATTTTAATAAAATCAAGCTTGAGATTTATTTCCAGTCCTTATACAATGTTCCTATAAGTCCTGATACTTCAGATAAGACATCTATCTTAAATGTTGTAGATGGCTATCTAAATCAAAAATTGGTAAGCAATGGCCTTGGTAAAAATTATGGTATAGAGCTGAGTGAAGAAAGATTTTTGCATAATAATCTGTATTACATATTTTCTGCGTCCCTATATCAATCCAAATATAAAGCCGCTGACAATGTCTGGAGGAACACGCGATTTAACGGCAATTATACTTTTGCTTTTACAGCAGGAAAAGAGTTTGCGCTCTCGAAGAAAAATGATAAATCAACGGGATCTGTGAATTTTAGAACTCTTTATCTCGGAGGCTTCAGAACTACTCCGATAGATGTAGTCAGCTCTGAAATTTATCATTTTACGGTGGAAGATAAATATAGAGCCTTTGAAAACCAGCTACCTCCATACATCCGTGTGGATTTAAAATTGAGCTATAAACGTAATTTTAAGCATGCCACACTCACCACTTCACTGGATATTCAAAATGTCCTGAATAAAGAAAATGCAAACGGAGAATTCTATGATACATTTGAAAGGAGAGCCAGATACACCACACTGAATGGCCTCATACCTGTCTTAAATTTCAAAGTTGATTTCTAACTGGACATCTATCTTTTTTTCATCTGTAGCTCCGGCAGCACACTCCTGTACTACCGCATCTACTTTTTATGCGAATGCAGAACCACCCAACGTTTCCACCCTTTCGACAGGTCTATATATAAAAGTCCAACAGACAACCAATGAAAAATCTAAATTCTATCTTATTCAAAGCCTTTGTTTTGGCTTTCATATTTATCAACATCCTTGTGGGCTGTAAAAAGGACACACTCAATCCTGATTTGAAACCGATTAATTTTAAATCGCCGGCAGCTAATCAGCAAAACACGTATATCCGGTATTTTGGATTTTGCGATTACTTCAATCCTACTCACGATACGTTACTCCTGAAGGTGGTAAATATCCGCAACAATGTTTTGCAATTGAGGGAGACTTTTACCAGTCACTCTCCTATGCATCAGGATCATCCTGACCCCATTAGCTACGAGGTGATCTGGAACGGAGATTATATAATCACCTCGACCGATGTTCGCACCAAAAGCAATCTATTCTTTTTCTTTCTTGCAGATACAATTTGGCTCAAAAAACCAGCTGCAATAACATTGATGCAAAACCAATGCAGATTGTATCAGGATACCATTCCATTTGAGGGAAGTGCTATTGGCAGAATTCCCGCTTTTCAGGCCGGAGCAGAAGAATTTCTTCAAAAACAAGTCATCACCCAAATTCCCACCACAGATACAACGCTTCTTTGGGACCAATACCTTGTGTATGATAACCTGAACATTTACGCCTACTACCAGAATATCAAACAAGGCATTTACGTACAGAGTCCTACGGTTTCAGCTTATACCTTGATCAATAACTGATGTATGGCTGACCATTTTACTCACTATTCACGTCGGTTGCTGAGCTGTGGTTGGTGAGCTGTAGCAAGAGGTTGCGCAAAAGCAGGCCGAACCATAGCACGAGGTTGAGGTGAGCAAGTCGAAGCACACATTTCACAACTCACTACGGTTGATGAGCTGCGGGTGGTGAGCTGAAGCACGAGGTTGAGTACATGCAAGTCGAACCATAGCACAAGGATGCGTGCGGCAAGTCGAATCACACTATCTTTGTCGCTTGACCACTATTTCCATTTTCTGGTTTCGACGAGACTTGCGCCTCCATGACAATCATGGATTGTACCGTGCATTGATGCATGGCGACCCCGTGCTCTGTGTTTTTATTTTTGATAAGAATATTCTGGATGCACTCAGAGATAAAAATGATCGGAGAGTTTCTTTTATCCATGATACACTACACCTGATCAACACACAACTCGCATCTTTTGGATCAACTCTGCTTACGTATCACGATACGCCGGAAAAAGCATTTTCAAACCTTGCAGAAAAATTTCAGATCAAAAATGTTTTTACGAATCAAGACTACGAACCTTATGCGAAAAATCGGGATATAGAAATTGAAAAACTTCTGGCTAAAAATAAAATAGCATTCCATTCCTTTAAAGATCAGGTCATTTTTGAAAAATCGGAAATCACAAAAAGTGATCAAACACCCTATACCATTTTCACCCCCTATTCTAAAGTCTGGAAGGAAAAATATAATGCAGAACAACAAAAAAATTATCCAATTGGAAAATTACTGAACAAGCTTTTTCATCTACAGCATCTGCCTATACATTCACTCGCCTCCTTAGGATTCAATCCTATAAAATCTAATATTCCTTCTGTTGAGCCGGATAAGAAAATTATAAAACACTACGACGAAACAAGAAACTTCCCATATATCAATGGAACCAGCCGCTTAAGTATCCATCTTCGCTTTGGTACGGTCAGTATTCGTGACCTGGCTAAGCTGGCGACAGGTCTAAACGAGCAATGGCTGAATGAACTGATCTGGCGCGAATTTTTTATGATGATTTTATTTCATTATCCAAATGTTGTTACAGATAGTTTTAAAAAGAAATACGATGCTATCGAATGGAGAAATAATGAAGAAGAATTTCAATTATGGTGTGAAGGCAAAACAGGTTATCCGATGGTAGATGCCGGTATGCGGGAATTAAATGAAACCGGATTTATGCACAATCGGGTCCGGATGGTTGTGTCTAGTTTCCTCACCAAACACCTATTGATCGATTGGCGATGGGGAGAAGCCTATTTCGCAGAAAAGCTTCTGGATTATGAACTCTCATCAAACAATGGCAACTGGCAGTGGGCCGCAGGATGTGGTTGCGATGCAGCTCCTTACTTCAGAATATTCAATCCATATGAACAGGCGAGAAAATTTGATCCTGATGCGAAGTATATCAAAAAGTGGATCAAAAACTATAGTGAAGGATACATTGTTCCAATCGTTGACCACGTTTTTGCACGCACCAGAGCACTTGAAGCGTATAAAAAAGCAGTCAGCGAAACTTTATGAAAACCATCAACTTCGAACAATTCATTCCAATCTCACTTGATGAAGCGTGGGAATTCTTTTCATCACCTTCTAATCTGAACCTGATCACTCCTGAAAAATTACACTTCACTACATTGAGTGTAGTTCCAAAACACATGTATCAGGGACTCATCATCAGGTACAGGATCAGGCCTATGATGAATATCCCGATGACCTGGGTGACAGAAATCACTTCGATTAAGGACAAAGAATATTTTGTGGACGAACAGACCAAAGGCCCATATAAATTATGGCACCACGAACATCGTTTTCGCGCAGTAGATAATGGTGTCATGATGACCGACCAGCTAAACTATGATATCGGGTGGGGATTTTTAGGCCGGATAATCGGCAGGCTTTGGGTCGACAAACAGGTGAATGAGATATTTGAATATCGTCGAAGTCAAATTGAGATACTTTTTAAGTCGTAAATTAAATTAATATACTGTATCCGTCGGACCAACTGCGTATTGCATTGAATGAGTAGATGCATTTCCTTTGGCCTTAAAAACAGGAGTCAAAGAAAAACCGCGGGTATCATGGAGGCGCATATGCAAAAATACGAAGCCTCCGATCTCACAGTAATCGCAAATTGTAAAAAGCATAAACTACCTCAAACCACATTTTACAATTGGCGACATCAGCTTTCCAATGTTGAAAAGCCTGGTATGGTTTGGTTTCAGGAAATTCAACTGACTCCTGGCTCAAGCGTGCCGATTATTTCCATTGAATTTGCACAGGGCACTACTATTCGAATTGAAGGATCTATTTCCGCTTCTTTTCTTCGTCAACCTTCAAGACTGGTGGTGAGCGCGTAAAGGATAAGAAAAGTCGTCGAACCATGCCAGGGTTTCATTCTCACCAGCGATTTTTCATTTGACATGCCGGCTGAAAACACAGCGCTTTTAACGTACATAGTGATGGAAGATGGTATGTGTGATGATGAGAAAATTCCATCGAAAGTTCGGGTAGGGGTTACGTATGTTAAACAACATGGAAAATGGCATGAAGCCTTTTATGTCGAAGCCGCCATGGAGGAATAATGGTAAATGGTAAGCAGTTATCGGTAAACGGTAACCGGTTGATTAATGATAAATGATAAGTTATAAATGGTAAATGGGGTGATAAGAGAAAATATAGAAAGTAGCATTGATGCCTTGAAATCATAATACAGATCGCCGTTATTTTAGAAACAACATAAGCAAACAATAACCTGCAAGCATAATCATTGGTCATTTACCATTAGCCATTAACAATTGACCAATCTCTCCAAGGTTTTGTTAAATTTGATGCATGAAGACATTGACGCTGCAAATACCGGATTATGTAGATGAAAAGGAAGCTAAATGGTGGCAAAAGGCGATACATTGAACTCGCCGTTGTTGAGGGTACTTATAATTATTCCAAAAAAGAATTGATCCATTTTCCAAAATTAATTACACCATGCACAATACATTTTGTAAAACCATCCAACTAATTTGAACGATGAATTTATCAGATATAAATAAGGAAAAACATTTGCGCTGGCTTATCGCTATGAGTTTTTTTACTTCTGTAATCGCAGCGATGGCCAGTTTGAGTTTTCCTCCTGATTTTTCAGTTGAACCTCCTAAACTTAGTGAATTGGGCTTAATGTTTGGACATTTACAGACAGCATTTGTAATTTTAGCTTGCACCGCTTTGGGTATTAAATTAGCAGAGGAAAAGCAAACAATGTCCTCTATCGGTTTCACGATGATGGCCATTACACAAGGCGTCATATTTGTTCTATATGCTCTTTCGCCAGAGCCCTCAAAAGAAAATTTGGATGAAGTGTATAAACTTTTTACAGCAAGTTTATTTTTATTTATTCCAAGTATGTTACTGATTGCCGTATACAGCAGTTTCCCAAAATGGTTAAATATTTTTGGCGTAATTGCTATATTTCCATGGGTGATGGAGACTATTTTGTACTTCAGGAGTCATACGCTTGGCGATGCTGAAGCTGCAGCCGACTTTATAGGACAGCTCATGATAAATGTAACCGTAGCAGGTTGGGGTGTTTATACTTTGAAAGGAAAATCCCACCATAAAGAAATTATAAAACCAAACACATAATGTAAACTCAAACAGACACTGTAGATATCCATATGCTAAAATAGGAGAACATCCCTTTGCAGGTGATGGGATACCTACCTCTGGACATACGAGCACCGTTGCTACTACAGCCATACCGTCTGGAAATTTGCAAAATCGAACAATTATAGTATTGTAACTTTTGATTCTGATTTTATAGATTTATCAAATTTAAGGGGACCCCTGCCAAAAATTATCTGGCTATGAATAGGAAACACGGGCACGAAAAAGATAGCAAATAGGATTCGCATAGAACAAACCTACAGCATTTAATTTTTGCACTGTAGCGAAAATGAATTTCTTGAGATAAACGGAGAAAACGGGCGATAGAATCGGATGTAGGCTATGGCGGATATCGTCATATTTGAATAATTTTACTTAAATAAGGAGATGATTACCTAAAAAAAAACTAACTTGAATCCCAATTGCCCGGATCCCTGATCATTACCTTCCATAGCAAAGAATCTGTCCAACAAATAGATTTGTTTAAATACTTAATTCAGGGTATTATGAAAAATATATTCTTTCTTTTTATTGCGCTCACATTTTTTTGCAGAGGCTATGCACAGAATGTGGGTATAGGCACAATTGCACCTATATGTAAATTGAATATTATAGGACCTTATGGAAGTCCTTCTATTCCAGGTGCTGCATCCACCGGTATATTCAGAATAGGTGTAACCGCTATTGAAGGAATAGATTTTGGCAAATTGCTTTCTTCTCCTCATACAGCATGGATTCAATCAGGATTTAATGGAATTACACCTGACCCCTTATCGCTTCAGCCTGCCGGAGGTAATTTGGGTATAGGGACCACCACGCCTTCTGCATCGGCAGCCCTGGATGTGGTCAGTACAACAAAAGGCTTCTTGCCTCCGCGTATGACATCAGCTCAAAGAAATTCCATAGCCGCTCCTGTGGAGGGTTTGGTTATTTATAATACGACCACCAAATGTTTGCAATGGTATGATGGTACAGGATGGTATGATGGATGTACTGGTGCAACCTATATTCCAAATATCTGCAACCCATCAAACCCGACAATAATTGTTCCGGTCACTAACCCCGCCACCGGTAAAACCTGGATGGATAGAAACTTAGGCGCCAATCGCGCTGCCACAAGTTCAACAGACACTGAATCCTACGGCTCTCTGTTCCAATGGGGACGCGGAGCTGATGGACATCAATGTGTGAATCGCTATGCAGGTGATGGGGTAACCACCTCTGGAACTACCACCACCATTGCTACTACAGCCGTACCCAATGCCGGCAACTCCTGGGATGGCTTGTATATAACGACATCGGCCTCCCCAAATGATTGGTTAACACCACAAGACGTCAATTTGTGGCAGGCAGTAAATGGGGTAAACAACCCTTGCCCGAATGGTTACCGCTTACCTACTAATACAGAGTTAAATAACGAACGTTTATCATGGAGCAGTAACAATGTAGCCGGGGCTTTCGCGTCTCCGCTTAAATGGGCCTTGGCGGGCTTCCGTACCCTCATTGGTACATTCACCAGTGTAGGGTCCGGCGGCTTCCCCTGGTCGAGTACCGTTGCGGGTTCCGATTCGGGCTACATGCAAATCAGTGGCGGTGCTTACGTAAACTTTGCCAACCGTGCGTACGGATTATCTGTTCGTTGCCTCAAGGATTGACACTTTGCTTGATGTGATACTTTATCCTGTTATCTTTTTAGAGTGGCGGGATTTAAAAACCGCTATTGACGGGTCATTTTTTTAAGAAATATCCATAAAAGAGAAAATAGTACTTAGCAGAGAAAAAAAGAAAATCACCCATTTTAAGGAGGGCATTTTTATGCCAACGTTAACACTAACAATCGTGCGAACGAAAACTCTGTTCGTTGCCTCAAAGACTATATATAATTAATCGACATCCCTTTTATTTTAAAACATAATAATTTTATTATGAGATATCGAATAATTACAATTTTATTAAGTACACTATTTAACTCACATGCTTTTGCCCAAACCATCACCGGCAACTTGTCTTTATTTGCCAACCAGGAAATAAAACTGGAAGGTTTTAACGGTTTCAAAACGTATCTCATTTCAAATACTAAAATTGATGAAAAAGGTAATTTTACCCTCAACTATTCAACATCCGATTATGGTGTAGGCTATCTGACATCTGCCGATGATAAACCACTTTTTGTGATACTATGTGGTGAAGATGTAGAACTCGCAGGTGAAGCATTGAGCAATACAGGAACTATTCGGGTTGAAAAAGGAAAAGAAAACCAATGGTTTGAGCAATACGCCAAAGAACAACCACGAAGAGAACAAGCTTTAAGCGCATGGCTTTATTTGGAAAGAATATACGCCCTGGATACTTTGTTTAATGTTCAGAAAACAACTTCAAAAGCTATTGAGCAGGAAAAGCAGCGAATAAAAGATGAGGATGCTGCTTTTATAGCCAAACTTCCCAGGGACAGTTATATACGTTGGTTTTTACCTGCACGAAAATTAGTGAGTTCTGTTTCTGTGGTAGCCCAATACCGCACAGCGGAAATTCCGGCAACGATTGCTGCTTTCCGGGCAATGGATTATACTGATTTACGTCTTTACAAAAGTGGATTATTCAGAGATGCCATCGAAAGTCATTTTTGGTTGTTAGAGAATAGTGGTCGCGCTCCGGACTCCGTGTTTATTGAAATGAAAATCTCCATTGATGGTATGTTAGAAAAACTGATAAGAGATAATAAAAAACTCAATGAAGTGACAGATTGTCTATTCGGTTTATTAGAAAAACATAGTTTATTTCAGGCATCTGAATATTTGGCCTTAAAAGTGTTGAATGAATTGAACTGTGCGATTGACAGCGACTTGGCAAACCAACTGGAATCCTACCGAGCAATGAAAACAGGGAACATTGCCCCGGATTTCACACTGGGCGGTTTGAGTTATTTGAACGGTCTTCAACAGAAGCAGTTTCACAATTTGTCTGATCTAAAAACGCCATATACATTGGTCCTGTTTGGTGCAAGCTGGTGCCCAAAATGTATGGAAGATCTGCCTGAGATCGTCAAGGTGTATCAAAAATGGAAGACACAGGGTGTACAAGTGGTATTCGTATCTCTCGATGAAAACAAAGAAAGCTACCAATCCTTTATCAAAGATTTCCCATTTATCTCCCTGTGCGATTTTCAAAAATGGAATAGCAAAGTTGTAAAGGATTATTATGTTTTTGCCACCCCTGCGATGTACCTGCTGGATGCAAATCGGAAAATTTTATTACGACCAAATTCTGTAAAGCAAATGGATGCATGGGTAGATTGGTATTTAGTACAGGGGAATATAAACTGAAAAAATCAAATGAAACGCTAACAGCTGGGGAATCGTAGAATTTGGGTATTGCCTATAAAAAGCAGTCTAATTAATTCAAATGAATTTTTCTAACAAAGAATAAGTATTCAAAAAATGAAAAAACAACTACTTGCATTGGTTATTCTGCTCTCCGGTCTAAACAGTCATGCTCAAAATTGCTCGAACACATCTGTTGGGTTTCCTCCCATTGCAGATTTGGGGACAGACTATTGGAGAGGATTTCAGGGCGGTCTGTATTCTGATGGTTCCAATTACAGACCGGCTGATCACAATCTCGCGGGCCTGAACATCGCCCAGAACATAGTGCCGCTGGATACAGCAGGAAATGTAGACCTGATCAATGGGAGAATCGTATGGCTTTCCATCGGGATGTCCAACACGACTATGGAAACGCAATTTTTTATTCCAATGACGGATACGTTTTCCCAAAAAAATCCAAAACTTGTTTTAGTAGATGGTGCACAGGGTGGACAGGATATTGTGATCATTGATCATCCGAATGCCGGCTTCTGGAATGTGATAAATAATCGCCTTACCAATTTAGGTTTAACCTATAAGCAGGTACAGATAATCTGGTTTTTAGAGGCTGAAAAAATTCCATCTGATACAGCATTTACTGCTTACCCTGATGCATTAAAAATAAAATTCAAAACGGCTTTGCAGATTGAAAAAAATAAATTTCCAAATACAAAGCTCGCCTATTTGTCCAACAGGATTTATGGCGGTTATGCAACCACTCATGAAAATCCTGAACCCTATGCCTATTATTCAGGCTGGAGTGTGAAACGCCTGATTGAAGACCAGGTGAGTGGTGATACATCGCTTGCCTACTCGGGTCCTGACGCCCGGGTTCCATGGCTTGCATGGGGCGCTAATTCATGGGCTGACGGCACAACTCCGCGTTCTGATGGACTAACATGGGAATGTCCCTCCGATTTTAACAATGACGGAACACATCCTTCCAATCCGAATGGAAGACAAAAAGTAGCCAACCTCCTTTTTAATTTTTTTACAACTGATTCCACCTCCATTCCCTGGTTTTTAAAACAAACCATCACAGAAGTAAGCAACATACATGATCGAAATCAATTAAAAATATTCCCTAATCCGGCAAACTCCATTATTCAGATTTCATCTGATAAAATCCTGAATCAAATTTCAATATGCAATATGTCCGGTGAACATATTTTAAATCTGACTACTGATAAAAACGAAATCTCAATAGATGTCAGCCATTTAGCAAAAGGAATTTATTTCATCAAAGCCACTGCCGATAAAAAGGCAATACCACAAAAACTTATCATTCAGTAGTCGTGACATAAGAGTACACATCTTCATAGAGACAGCCTGACTTATATAACTTTGGGATAATCGATCGGGGCCTTCTTATACATACTGTATTTATCCCTGATACGTAAGGGGATATGTGCAACACGTCATATCATTTTTGGAAAGCACTGTGTTTAGGCTATACTGTATTTAGTTAGAAACTGCAACTTTGGAAATACAGTATTGGAATCTGGCATCCTGATCATTGAAAAGCAAGGGGTGGTGGGAAAAACTATGCTTTGGGTTGTGTATATTTAGGTGTTAGCGCCCATTGAAAAGGACATAACAAATAAACAGATCAACTTAAAAGTATAAACGATGTATTATGAAAAAGTATGTCTTTCTTTTTGCTGTCCTTTCTTTTCTGGGTAGGGCAAATGCGCAGAATGTGGGTATAGGTACAAGTACACCTGTAAGTAAATTGAATATTATAGGACCGTCTGGAGTTCCTGCTATTCCGGGAGCCACGTCAACTGGTATATTCAGGATAGGTGTAAATAGTGTAGAAGGAATTGACTTTGGCAAATTGAATACTTCACCTTTTACCGCATGGATTCAATCAGGATTTAATGGTACTACACCTGACCCCTTATCACTGCAGCCCGCCGGAGGCAATGTAGCGATAGGTACTATAACTCCTGCTCTGACTGCAGTTTTGGATATAACTTCCACGGCTAAAGGTTTCCTTCCTCCGAGGATGACGATAGCACAGCGTAATGCTATATCATCACCAGCCCTGGGGCTTATGATTTTTTGTACGACGTGTGGTGGAGGTGAAATAGAAGTCTATAGTGGTATAGATTGGAGAAATATGATCGGGGTTCCTGCAACACCATTTCTGACTATTGGTGAAAGTTATGGAGGTGGAATAGTTGCATTTATTTTACAGACCGGTGATCCTGGCTATATTGCCGGACAAGTACATGGTCTCATTGCCGCCGTAAGCGACCAAAGCTCAGGATCATGGGGCTGTTTTGGAACAAATCTTCCGGGAGCCCAGGGAATCATTCTTGGTACAGGGCAACAAAATACTATAGATATTGTAACCGGATGTAGCACTGCCGGAATAGCTGCCCGCACCTGCTATGATTTGGTATTGGAGGGCTATAATGATTGGTACTTACCGAGTAAGGACGAATTGAGTATACTTTATATAAATAGAGTTGCCATTGGTGGTTTTGCGAATAGCTTCTATTGGAGTTCCAGCGAGGTTGATCTCAACAACGCCTGGGTATTGACCTTCAATGGTGGCTTCACCTTCAACGGCACGAAGAGCCTCTCGGAAAAAGTGCGTGCAATTCGGTCTTTTTAACTTTTAAATTATTGTACAATTTAAAAGATACCGTGACGATGTGTTATTGGTAATCCGCAACCGGATATGTCGTTTTTTGAAGCCATCCACGCTGTCAACGATGCATTTTCTCCATTAAAGCTGGTGGAATGAAATAAGTGATGAATCTGGATAGATTTGATGTACAATAGCAAGATAGCATGAAACAGAATATACTATTTTTGATAGCCATTTTTTTTGGATCCACATGTTATACACAGACTTTAGGTCCGGATCCGGATTCTATTTTAATAGGAAACCGGCAACTGCCTGAGGCGCAGACGCTTTGGCCCTGCATTGGTATGACAGAAATCTAAGAATATACAGACACATACAACAAATAACATCATCACCAAACGACAGAGTATTAGTGATATTTGGCAGGGGACATATTGAGATTTTAAAACATTTATTTCAATGTTCTCCGGAATATAATTTGATTAAATTTAATGACCTGAAGTAAAACGTTTCTCTCGAATTATAAATTAAATTCTGAATGCCTGGCGTTTCTTTCATACGTCATCTTAAACCATACGGTTTCAATAATTGAATAACGTGACGGAAAGCAATGATGAAAACGCAGAGATGTTATCTTTTCCAATTCAATTCAATAAATGTGATGAATGACGACTGAATTACTCAGCAAGGTTGCCAAAATCACACTGATTTTTTGGCTCATGAAAATTGTGGCCACCACCCTTGGAGAAACGCTTGGGGATTTTATTTCCATGACGCTGAACCTGGGCTACACTATCGGCATCGCCGTCACCCTTGCATTCTTTTTTGTGGTTTTACTCGTGCAACTTTCAGCCAAAAAATATGTCCCTTTTATTTATTGGTTAGTCATTATAGGTACCACGACTTTAGGTACTGAGATTTCCGACTACATCGACAGAACACTTCATCTTGGCTACACCGCCGGAAGTATTTTACTGGTCAGTGGTTTGGTGATTACTTTGTTTTTGTGGTACCTCAAGTATAACGACCTGGAAGTTTTTCCGATCGTTGACAGGCAAAAAGAAATATATTACTGGACGGCCATTCTTTTCTCAAACAGTCTGGGCACTGCATTCGGAGATTTTCCGGGTGACTATTTTGAAATGAGTTATTTGTAGGGGGCTTATATTACGGGTGGGGTCATTCTTATTGTTGTGCTGCTGCATTATCTTACGAAAATCAACCATATTGTTTTGTTTTGGATTGCTTTTATTTTCACCCGACCTTTCGGTGCTACGTTTGGTGATTTCCTGACAAAGCCGATTGACAAAGGCGGTTTACAACTTGGTACATTAAACTCATCTCTTGTTTCCGTTGCTGTTATAGCCATCCTGCTCTTTATTGCCCACAGACAACAAAATCTGAATGGACATGATGAGTCAGAAACATTAAACCCGTCTTAAAGAATAAGGGTAGGTACTTTTGTTTTTCACTCGAAAAAGCAAAATGATAATGACAAAAATATCATCCATCATTAAAGATGAACTATACAAAAGTGAAATTACTTCACCCACGGGTAATGTTGTCATCGCTGACGAACCGACCGCACAAGGTGGAAAGGATTTGGGATTTTCACCAAATGAGCTTTTGGCATCTGCACTAGCCGCCTGCACCAGTGCAACACTCAGGATGTATGCCGACAGAAAGGGATGGGAACTTCAGGAAGTAAAGATTGAAATGGAATTGGAGCGGGACGAAAAGGGAAATAAAACTGTAATCTCCAGGAAAATTGAATTGATTGGAAAACTTGATGGAGTACAGAGAACAAGATTACTGAAAATTGCCGAAAGTTGTCCCGTTCATAAAATTCTGACTAACCCAATTGAAATTAACACGCAACTGATATAATCATGGAACAATATAAAATACCTGCTCAGACGCAAATAGGACATGTTCATTTAAAAGTAGCAGACATCGAGCGATCGCTTGATTTTTATTGTAACCTGCTTGGCTTTGAGGTAACTACAATGTATGGAAAAGATGCTGCTTTCATTTCGGCAGGAGGCTATCACCATCACATTGGTTTGAATACATGGTATAGCAAAGGCGCACCAAAAGCGGATAGAAATTCGGTCGGTTTATTTCATACAGCTATTTTATTGCCTTCACGTAAAAACCTTGCAGTGATATACAAGCGATTGGTTGAAGCCCACTATCTGTTGACTGGAGCATCTGACCATGGAGTATCAGAAGCATTGTATTTAGATGATCCTGATGGCAACGGAGTTGAAATCTATTATGACCGACCGAGAGACCAATGGCAATATCACGAGGATGGAACTATAGTAATGTTTACCAAACATTTGGACCTTGAATCGTTGTTGAGCGAGTTAGGAAAATGATTGAAGCCATCGGTCGTTAGAGTAGTACACAAGATGTTGAAAGCGAATAGTTACTTTTATATTTAAACTATCTTTGTAAAAAAATGCCATGCTTACCAAGGAAAAGCTAAATAGGACGATTAACAACCTCCCGGATTCATTCACTATTGATGAATTGATAGACCAATTAATATTTATTGAAAAGGTAGAGGAGGGTTTTCAGCAATCTGAGGGAGGAAAAGTCATTTCGAATGAGGATGTCAAAATCATGATTGATAAATGGTCACAATAGTTTGGGCTGAAATATCACTTAAAGACCTCAGGGAAATATTTGATTTCATTGCGGAAGATTCCATTCGATATGCGACAATAACGAGCAACAAAATCTATAACCGAGTCCAAAAGATATCATCAAATGTTCAAATTGGAAGGATTGTTCCTGAGTTCAATGATAAGTCAATCAGGGAAGTGATCGAAGGGAATTATAGAATAATTTATAGGATAAAAAGTGAAAAGCAAATTGATATTTTAAGAGTATACCATTCCTCAAGATTATTAAAAAAAGAAAAAATAAAGTAAAAACAACTAGTCCTAACAATGGCTAGTTGGGATGGACATGTTACCAACTGTTTGCTAAGTTTTAGCAATGAAGGAAAAGGGAATCCAAAATAATTTAAGTATGAGCTTCAAAAGGAGTATAGTATTCTCCATGAGGGTTAATAGAGGTTCCTTTAAATTGAAGAAGCCGGCTTCATCACTAATTCTATACTTTTACAAAAAAATAAAATGAACAAGAGTGGTCCATTCATTATCATTGAAGATGACTTAGATGATCAGGAAATACTAAAGGATGTATTCAAAGAGCTAAACTATAAGAATGAAATTATTTTTTTTGCGGACGGTGAGGATGCTTTAGAGTATTTGACAGTTTCTCCTACTAAACCGTTCATCATATTTTCGGATATCAATATGCCGAAGCTGAGTGGTATGGAATTGAGACAAAAAATACATGAGAATGAAGATTTAAGAATTAAATCCATTCCTTATTTGTTTTTTTCCACCAGTGCCGAACAGCGATATGTTGTGGATGCCTACTCGAAATCTGTGCAGGGTTTTTTTGTTAAACCATCAAGTTATCAGGCGCTAAAGGAAACCATAAGTGTTATTGTTGATTACTGGAATAAATGTGTTTCTCCAAATTATGTTAAATAGCACATCGCCCTTGCGCAACCAAAATCAATGGGTGAGCACTTCGACAATCTGTTTATATTCCAATTCCCTATCACCAACCAAAAATCCTATATCATGATGAAAATAATAATGATTTTAAGTATTGTCCTCACTGCAGTGACATCGTCTTTCAGCCAATCGATGAATACAAAAAATGCAAAAGTAGAAGCTCAGATTATCGCTTTAGAACAGGCAGCCTGGCAGGCATGGAAAAATAATGATGCATCCTGGGTCCGGGTGAATTCAGCAGAAGAGTTTCTGTCGGTCAATTCTGAAGGCGTCAGTAACAAGACGGAAGTTCTCGCCTCTATACCAAAGGATTGTAAAGTGAAAAGTTTTTCAATAAGCGATTTTACATTTTCAATGCCGGCTAAAAACACAGCGCTTTTAACTTATATAGCTCTTGAAGATGGTATGTGTGATGATGAGAAAATTCCATCGAAAGTTCGGGTAGGAGTTACCTACGTTAAACAACACGGCAAATGGCACGAAGCCTTTTATGTCGAAAGCACTATTGAGAAATAAGTTTTCTTATATGTACGATCTGCCCTATCACAAAGCACAAGATGAAAAGGATATCAAAGAATTTATTGGTCGATATCCATTTGCTTTTTTAACAGGATGTGATTCAGCCAACAAACCTGTGGCCACACAGGTACCCGTTTTTATTGAAGAGAAGGATGGCCGGAAAATACTGAGAGGCCATATCATGAAAAATACGGATCATCATCTGGCTTTTTTGCACAACCCTAATGTACTCGTCGTCTTCACAGGACACCACATCTATGTCAGTGGTACATGGTATAGTAATCCACATACGCCTTCGACATGGAATTATATGAGCGTGCATGCCAAAGGTCTGATCAGGTTCCTTGATGATGAAGCATTGATTGATGTCCTTCGAATGACAACGCTGCATTTTGAAAATCAGAATACACACTCGACGACGATATATGATAACCTTCCTCCGGCGTATACGGAAAGATTAATGAAAGCCATTGTAGCTTTTGAAATCGAAGTCACAGAAATGAACACAGTCTTCAAACTAAGCCAGGACAGGGATGCCAGTAGTTATGACAATATCATAGCTCGACTCCAGGAACAAGGTGAAAACGGAAAGGTGATTGCGGAGGAGATGATCAAAAGAAAGAAGCAGGTATTTCCGGATCGTGAGGCATAGCTATATTAAACTTATCTTTGAAAATACAGATCAGTCATGACCACGATCGAACATCATGCGTAATCCAATGAAGGAAAATTTATTTATCGCTTTTGAAGGCATTGACGGCAGTGGCAAAAGCACTCAGGTAAAACTATTGACTGACAGTTTGAAAAATGCGGGGCATAAAGTTTATTCCACATTTGAACCAACGGATAGTCCGATTGGTGCTGTCATCAGAGATATTTTCAAACATAAAATTGAAGCAGACCATCGTGTCATAGCCGGACTATTTGTTGCTGACAGGTTAGACCATTTGCTAAACAAGACAAATGGAATTTTGAAAAAGTTAGAGGACGGCTATACTGTCATTACAGATAGATATTATTTTTCTTCATATGCCTACCAGGGCACACACATGTCACTTGACTGGGTCATTGAAGCAAACTCATTGAGTGCAGACTTGCTTCGTCCTGATATGAATATATACATTGACATTTCACCAGACATCAGCATGAAGCGGCTTGCCCAGGGAAGAAGTTCAACAGAGCTTTACGAAACAAAGGAAAATCTCGAAAAAGTCAGAGGTAAATATTTTGAAGCATTTGAACAACTCAAATTCAAAGAGAACATTTTTATTACAGACGGTAATCGTTCAGCAGAGGCAATTGCTTCTGACATTTGGCAAGAGATTTCACATATGACTGTTGGAACTAAAACACACTAATCATTTTCTTCCTTGAAAGATATTTTTAAAATAGTTAGAGAATCATTCTCTACAGTATTATCGGCTGACGGAGATGTTTGGAGAATTCTTAGAAGGGGAACTTTGGTTGACTTAATCAAATTAAGTTTCTACCATTTTCAGCAGGACAAAACGGCAAAACATTTGATTGACATTTTCAATAATGCAATGAAAGTAAAATTGCTTACACGAATTAAAACAGATCAGATAAACACTGCTGCACAAGGCGAAGTATTGCCCATTGCTGCATAGTGCCAAAAGAATCTAATTATCTGATCAATCCTAATCATCCTGACGCAAAAAGAATTATCGTCAGGAGTACGTCACCAATGGTAACCGTTTAAAATTGTAAATTTGGTAAAATTAAAGGTCTGACTTCCTGAAAGTAGAACAAAACATATCAAGATTGAAATATCTGCTGGCATTGTATAAAATGTCTGTGGATGAATTGCTTTTGCTTATTAGTGAAGGACTTAAAAGCCCGTTGACTAAGGAAGATATTTTAGCATCTGAGGTAAATGTCAGCTACTTAAAACGAATAGACAAAGTTTTCAATAAAGGACTTCACTATTACCTTGACCCTAAATCTCCAGAAGTATCACTGGACGCAAGTATTTTCTTTAGAAAAACGAAATTTGGTACTGACCTGAATATTGGTGCCAGGAAAATAGTCAATCAGTTTGAAGAATTTAAAATTTCACTTTCTGCAATTTCAAAACTTGCCGAACTGAATATTGAAAGGACGTTACCTATTTTTACCATAACTCAAGATCCGAAAGTTGTTGCCAAACAAATACGAAAGGAATTATATCCGGACTTCAATCCCATTCCAAAGGAATTTCTCAGGGCTTTAATTTCAACGTTTGCCGAAAATAACATACTTGTATTTGAGTTTGTTGAAACCTGGAACAAGAAAGAAAAGGCGAATATTGATGGGTTCTTTATCAACCCTAATGTAATTGTTCTTAAAAGACAACAAACCTCATTCAGAAGGGAAATTTTCACCTTAATTCACGAGTTAGGTCATTACTTAATCAACGAAGAAGAAATTGAGCAATTAGACATTTCTAATCTTGCCAACAATAAGCTTTCGGCAATTGAAAGATGGTGTAACGACTTCGCCTATCATTTTCTTGCAGGCGAATTTGACAAAGCATTTGAACAGATTGAAAAATCTGATGGCAGTAACGATTACCATTTTGGTTTAATTGAAAGTATTTCAAATAAAACGCATCTTAGCCAAATTGCCTTATTTACAAAACTTTTATTTCAAAAGAAAATATCTCAGCGTAATTATAATACGATTAAGGCTGACTTTGATGAGCAATATAGAATTAGGCAAGAAGAAGAAAAGAAACAAAGAGTGTTAGATAAAATGCAAGGAATTCAAAAAAGTGGTTCAACTCCAAAGCCTATGAATTCGCCTTTGCTTATTTCAACTATTCAGACCGCTTTCTATGAAGGTGTAATTAACGAATATGACGTTTGCAAAACGTTAAATATTTCACCTGATAAATTAGATAAGTATTTACAATGAAAGTAGTAATCGACACGAATTCTCTGCTGTCGTTGGTTCGTTACTACTTGCCATTCGACAAAAAGGGAGTTCTTTTTCAGTTTTTCAAAAAGAAAATCGAAATAGGTGAAATCATTATAATTGACAGAGTTCTTCAGGAATGTACATTTAATTCAAGTTATTTCTCTGGCTGCAGATGAGGTGTTGGGGAAGCGCTCGATTTTTATCAGGTCAAAGTCGAATAAAATTTGGCATACTTTTGTACTACAAAAATAAAAATATGTACTTCAGCCATTGGATATTGAGATAGCCATGATTATGTTTATATCGCTTAATTTCACGAGAAGAATCCTTTAAATTGGATATGCAGAAATCCATAAAATCATGTTGAGATTCAGAAATGGTTTTGTCTTCGAAGTCCATTTCGTTACCTTAGAGAAATATCAAATAATAATTGGATAAAACCAGAGAGATTTGATTTAAGGCAAGTTGAGAATTCGACAACAACCGTTCCGCGTTAAAGAAAAATCATTGTCATCCTTTAAAAGAAAACAATAATGATGAACGAGCTTACTAAAATTGGTCGCTTACTTTATGGTATCGGCATCGCAGCTTTAGGGATGCATCAACTAGTGATCAAAGATTTTCGTTCAGAGATTTTATCACCATTTCCTGCATGGGCTCATCATTATATTGCCTTTCCAGTTCTTACAGGAATAATTTTAATATTCGCCGGGGTTCTTATTTCAGGATTGATTAAAATTAAATTTGTTGAAACCAAAGGCATATGTCTTTATTTAGGATTTTGTTTTCTTGCCCTTTTCATCACATCACATTTGCCCTATATTCTATTTCTTAGCCCGTATAAAGCTACGCGTTTGGATGTATGGTTTGGAGCCGCTGAGGTATTAGCCTATAGTGGTGGTGCATTTATAATGGCCGGATCATTTCCGGAAAATAGTACCGGCAGTGGCAAGAAGAATTCCCTGACATTGACATTAGAGAAATTTATTCCATGCGGGAGAATATTTTTTGCGGTACTGATAATATTGTTTGGATGGAGTCATTTTGTTTTTACTGATTTTGTGTCTACGATGGTGCCAAAATGGTTGCCGGCACCTTTGTTTTGGACTTATCTTGCAGGGGTTGCACTTATCGGATCAGGCATTGCTATCATTTTCAAAATATGGATAAGACCCGTTGCTTTTCTTTTAGCCTTCATGCTTTTTCTTTTTTTCATATTCTTCCACGTGCCTGATGCACTTGCAAATCCTTCTACAGGTGGGGGAAATGAAATAGTACGTGCCATTGTCGCTTTGCTATTCATTGGTATCGCATTAGTGATCGCAACGACCAATGATCCCAAAAAACAGAATTAGTAGACACTTCGAATAGTCCGACTCCAGGAACAAGATGAGAATGGGAAGATGATTGTGGAAGAGATGATTAAAAGAGCGAAGCGTGTATTTCCGGATCATGGGGAATCGAAAAAGATTGAACCTCATGCTAATCAAGATAGTAATAATACTTGCAAAAGCCATGGTTACAAGCCTTTGAATTTTGAAATCATCCGGAAAAAAAGCTGGTGATCGATTTTTATATAAGGTTACAGGATTAGATCACTTTCGATCAGATCAAAGAAATCTTTATCTTGGGATTAAATTTATTTGGAACTAATTCATAGCAAACGTTTAAAAATGGATTCTTGGATTGTAGTATTCTGAATTATATTCTGACATTCCTAACAGCTCAAGAGGAATAGGGTGAAGTTGAATAGTTAATAAATTAAATGAAATTTAATTAAACTTAAATGAGAATTCTACATACCGCAGATTGGCACATAGGGCAAACCTTCTATGAATATGATAGGACATATGAGCATCAGCAATTTCTAAATTGGTTAGTTGCCAAAATCAGGGAGAGTCGAATTGATGTTTTACTTGTAAGCGGAGATGTATTTGACTTATCCAATCCATCAGCTGCTTCAATAAAAATGTTCTATACTTTTTTAAGAGAGGCCATAAACGTTAACTCTTATTTACAAATTGTCGTTACTGCCGGAAACCATGATTCTGCTTCACGTTTGGAATCACCAAAACCACTCCTGGAATCATCGAATATTCATATCATAGGGCTCGTTGAAAAAAGTGAAGATGGAAGCATTGATTATGAAAAAATGGTAATTCCTTTAAAAAATAAAGAAGGCGATGTAAAAACCTGGTGTATGGCGGTGCCCTTCCTTCGAATGGGCGACTATCCTGTAATTCCAGATTGTGGGAATCCATATGCTGAAGGGGTTGCAAAATTATACGAGGAGATATATCAGCATGCAGCTGATAAAAGACAAGCTGGACAATCTATCATTTGCATGGGCCATCTGCATACACAAAATGCAGAAATAACAGATATGGATAAATCCGAAAGATTAATCATGGGAGGAGTTGAATGTATTTCAGCCGCAGCCTTTCATGAAGAGATTAAATATGTTGCTTTGGGACATATTCATAAAGCCCAAAGTATTGGTGGTAAGGACCATATCTGGTATAGCGGCAGCCCTATACCGATGTCGTTTTCTGAGCTGAATTACAAACACCAGGTAATTATTTTTGATCTTGATGCAGAAAGGATCACCAACTTTGAGTCAATTGAAGTACCGCTGTCTGTAAAAGTGCAAAGGGTACCATCGAAGAATAGTAAGCTGTCTGAAGTTTTATCTGCTTTGGATCAATTGCCCTCATCAGACGCAAAATGGGAGTTAGCTCCCTATCTTGAAGTACGTGTGTTATTGGATGGTCCGGAACCTGGCTTGCGACATCAAATTGAAACTGCATTAATTGGAAAATATGTCCGGTTGGCCAAAATTGATGTTAAGTATCCTGTTTCAGAAACATCCGGAGAAAATAATGAGTTAACGGCTGAACATCAACTGCAGGAATTGAAGCCCGTAGACGTTTTCTCTAAACTGTATCAATCGAAATTTAACAGCCCTGTTCCAGAAACGCTACAGAAATTATTTAACCAGGTAGCCGATGAGGTATCTCAAAATGAACCAGCATGAAGATACTGGCAATCCGCATAAAGAACCTGGCATCCCTGGAGGGAGAAACTGAGATTGATTTCACAACTGAACCTTTACGCTCGGCAGGTATTTTTGCAATAACAGGGCCAACCGGTGCCGGTAAATCCACAATACTGGATGCACTATGTCTCGCTTTGTATGCAAAGACGCCACGGTATTTACAGGCAAAGGAATCAGGGATTGATATACAGGATATAGGTGGGGCTGGTATCAGCCAGGGTGATATCAGAGGCATATTGCGTGATGGCACTGCGGACGGTTTTGCAGAAGTTGATTTTGTGGCTGTTGATGGGCAACAATATCGAGCAAACTGGAATATTAGAAGAGCAAGAAATAAGGCAGAAGGTAGTTTGCAGCAATACACAGTATCATTAAAAAATATTAATACAAACGCCGTCATTCCTGGCAAGAAAACTGAATTATTGCCGGAAATAGAAAGACTGGTAGGATTGAATTTTGAACAGTTCACCCGTTCAGTATTACTTGCTCAAGGTGATTTTACTGCTTTTCTAAAAGCACCGAAGGATGAGAAATCATCTTTACTTGAAAAGTTAACTGGTACTCATATTTATTCTGAAATTTCTCAACGGATTTTTGAAAATCACAGGAATCAGGCACAAGAGCTTCGGGATCTGAATTTTCAAAGAGAAGGAATTTTTACATTGACTCAGGAAGAGTTGGATGCTTACATCCAACAAAAAGCAGAAATTGAAAAAACAATTCCGGAACAGGAAAAGCAAGTTGAACTACTGAACAAAGAAATTGTATGGCATGACCGTCTTTCTTCATTCAAATCCAATTTGGCTACGGCTAGTGAAAAATATAACCAGGTAGTTGAAGAGAAATCAAATACGGTTTCGAGAGAACAAAAAATGAAGCTTGTTGAACGGGTGCAGCCTGCAAGGAGTCTGATTGATGTTAAACAACTAACCAAAAAACAATTGGCTGATAAACATTTAGCATTGAAAGATGTGGAAGCCACCTTATCCGGATTGCAAAAGCAAAAGGAAGAACTGGAAGAATTATTGCTAACCTCCAATAGTGCTTTAACTGAAAAGATCAAGGCGCAGGAAGATGCAAAACCATTATTAGAAGCGGCAAAAGTACTGGACGTTCAGAAAAACGAAAGAACTGTACAGGTGACAGCAGCAATATTTGATCGGGATACTGCTTTGGAAAATAAAAACCAGCAGGAAGGTCTTTTGAAAGTAAAGCAACAGGAAGCCGATCATTTGCAAGCAGGTATTGATGCTTTAAAGAAATGGAAAGAAGAAAATAATGCCCGGCAGCCTATTGCAGACAATCAAATCCTGATTGTATCAAAACTCGATGATGCTCAAAAGCAGTTAAATGCATTGCAGATCCTTGAAACTAATATTGCAACCACCACAGGTAATATTGACCACCAAAAGATTGAAAAGGATAAGCTCGCAACAGCATCAATTATCATAAATAAAGAATTGCAGGTAGCACAGCAGGTGCATGAAAAATTGTCGGAAAATTTGTTGGCAGTTGATTTACCGGCCTTAGAAAATGAAAAAGCAGTAATTGACGGGATATTGGAGAATATGATTGGTGCAGAAGCACATTGGAAAATATTATATAGTAAACTCATTGATTTTAAGACTTTAAATCAAAGGATAGCTTCCACTAAGGCGGAAGTTGGTATTAAGAAAGCTTCGTTGGAGGAGGCTTCAGAGCTCCTCAGTAAAATGCAGATACAACAGGAGATTTCTTCTCGAATGTTGGAAAAAGCACGCTTGACAGCGACAGAAAACGTGGAGATGCTTCGCCAGACACTAGTGCCTGATGAGCCATGCCCGGTTTGCGGTAGCGAAGAGCACCCTTATGCGGATCATAATCCTCAGCTTGACCATGTATTGTCAGAATTGGAAGCCGAGCATAATAAAATTGAATTGGCCTTTAGGGATAGTCTTAAAAAACAAAGTAGCCTGCAGGAAGCCTGTACGCAATTGAAAAAGACGATCACCGAGCAGGAAATAGAATTTACTTCAAATGCATCTGCCTTAAGCCAATTACAAACTGATTGGATAAAGTTCTCGGTTTATAATGATTGTGCAGACTTACCCGATGAAGAAAAAACGAGATGGATAAAGGAGCAGATACTTTCGAAGAGAGAATTGCAGAAGAGTATAAATGAAAAAGTTCAGACGAATATTATCAATAAACAACAACTTGAAAAACAGCAGCAACTAATTATAAAACTTGATAAGCAACAAAACGAAAATACCAATCAAATAAAAGATGTAGACAGAACTTTCAAATCTTACGTTGAACAACTCGAACAGCAGAATAAGGAGCTTATAATGGTTAATATTGGGTTATTCGATACAGAGAAAATGCTTACTCCTTATTTCTCAACTTCCGATTGGTTCAGCCAGTGGAAAAAGGGTCCTGTAAAATTTGTAGAGCATATAAATGCGTTTGCGGTAAAATGGAAAGCCGACCTGCAAAAACTGGATGAGGACTCCAGGCAGCATAGTGTGCTTTTGGAAACACTTAAAGGCATGCAGGAAAAATCAAAAACACTGCAGACGGAATTGGAAAAAAAAGAAAGTAATATTTCGGTTTTAAATGACCAGCTTAATGATTTCAATAATAAGCGGAAATTGATTTTTAATGGAGAAGCCTTATTGAAAGTAGAAACCGGTTTGCAACAGGATGTAGATGCTGCCCTCCAGGTATTAGATAAATATAAGGGAAACATGGAGACCCTGAAAACATCCATTACAAGAAATGAAACTCAAAAAGAACAAGCGGAAAAGGATATTACAAATTTGGATCTGCAGCTAAAATTGGATATTGAAAAAATACAACAATGGCTTATTTCAGATAATACAAAAAATGCCTCCGCACTGGCTGAAGAGGAGTTATTGCAGTTACTGATACTAACACCGGAATGGCTGGAAACAGAACGGGCTTTCTTGAGAGCTTTGGATGATGCCATCACTCAGGCTCAATCTGTATTGAAAGAACGACGCACATCTTTGGAAGGACATGAAAAACAACGTATGTCTGAAAGGCAATCTGAGGAATTGAACGGATTATTATTAGATGCAAAAGAGTCTTTGAATACTTCATTGGAGTCTAAAAACAAGCTTCGGTTTCAATTAGAACAGGATGCAGAGAACAAAAGGACAATTGGGACGCTCTTAGATACGATCAATGCAAAAGCAATAATTGTAGAAAACTGGGCTAAACTCAATGATATTATCGGTTCTGCTGATGGCAAGAAGTTCCGGCAAATAGCACAGGAGTACACACTGGATATATTGCTTGGTTATGCTAATGTTCATTTGGAAATGCTGAGCAAAAGATATCTGTTGCAACGGATACCTGATACGCTGGGGCTCCAGGTACTTGACCAGGATATGGGCAATGAGATACGTACCGTATTCTCTCTTTCCGGTGGAGAGTCATTCTTGGTATCGCTTGCACTGGCATTGGGATTGGCTTCTCTTTCGTCTAGTCGCATGCAGGTAGAGTCTTTGTTTATTGACGAAGGATTTGGTTCTTTAGACCCGGTCACATTTAACATTGCTATGGATGCTTTAGAGCGGTTGCAGAATCAAGGACGCAAAATAGGTGTGATTTCGCATGTGCAAGAAATGACGGATCGGATACCGGTGCAGATTAGGGTGAGTAAGCAGAATAGTGGGAGGAGTAAGGTGGAGGTAAATAATGTTATTTAAACTTAACAAATTAGATTTTAATGTTACCTAAACTAAGGTTAGATCAAGCGGCAGAATACGAACAAACAATAGCTGCATATGAAATTTCGAAAATGATTTGTGCATTTGTCGAAGGAAGAAAACATATATTCTGTATAGGTGCAGAACAAGGAAATATTGTGGGATGGGACGATTTTGTTATACAGAATTGTCAGTCGGAATTTACATACCTTCAA
This sequence comes from Chitinophagales bacterium, assembly GCA_038252065.1. Classification (GTDB taxonomy): domain Bacteria; phylum Bacteroidota; class Bacteroidia; order Chitinophagales; family Saprospiraceae; genus Opimibacter. The sequence continues at coordinate 32,506 of JBBSAQ010000016.1, read as the reverse complement.
ATAAAAAGGCAACAAACAGACTTTTCTCCGGATGGTGATTGTATTAGAAATGCAAATCAAAGATTGACACCATTAGATAATTCAATTTCTTCTTTAGGGAGTTGGATAGCAACATATGATTCCACAGTTAATCCCAATATTTATAATTTCAGACTTTGTCTACCTCATGATGGTCCCGAAATAAAGAGAAGCCTTGAGTTGAGAAATTTAAGAGACTTTATGACGTTGCACATTAACTCTACCACCACTATTCAAGGTCTTGAAAATTTGCAAAATGTAGCCAATGATGGCAATGCAAAAAAAATTTACAATTGGTTGACAACATGGTGCGGATTTACAGACTGGGAACATATAAGAAAAGCTCTTCAGAAATTAAAGATTATTGACTATAGAACCGAGCCGGATATTGATTCTGAAAGTATTGATGAGTTATCAAGAGTTTTTAGTGAACCAGCCAAAGTATTATTACTCCTAAAATCATATACCCAGGAAAATTCCGCTTATACTGGAAATATATCTCCTAGACAATTATTGTTTTTATTAAAAGACTATTTATTAGATAGTCAAAGGACTTGGACACAAATTGAAAACATAGGTACTAGTTGGCAATTTTCTGGTATTCTTGATTTAGAGAGTAATGAAGAAATTGAAAGGCCCTCTAAAACAATACCTCAACTGTGGTCAAACGAAAAAGGAAGAGAATTAAACATCAATATTTCCCCAGTAAGTTTTTCACTTGGACCTATTCATGAAAGCATATTTCAACTCGCAATCCATTTAGATGGTAATGTAAGTGGATTATGCATGAATTGGGATGGTTGGAAGATTTGCATTGAAAATAAATTAGGTGGAACTCTGGGGTTTCAGGAAAATGATTTTGAAGGATTACGTATTTCTAATAATGGTACACCTTTTAAAATGTCTGGCGGAAAGATGATATCCACAAATTCAGATCTCGATGTTTTTGCCCAAGAAATGACAGTTCAAATGATAAAAACTACTTGGGAATTGGTTTCACAAAAGCTGAATTGGAGAATTTCAAGAATGGTTACGGTACAATCAGCCGAATTAAGAGACGCAATGGAAGCACGTTGGGTTAACTGGAAAGCAGCTCTTGATCGAGATGAATCTGCATTGACAAAGCTTTTTAAAAAAATAGTTCATCCAAATGCTGAAGGTGAAGATATATTAGGAAATTTAAGAATCGGTCCAAAAACAAAACTATTGATTGCAGATGCATTATTTACCTGCTTGCTTGTATCAGTTGCCCTAGATGTAAATAATTCTGGACTCATGCAAACAGAGGATGGATTATCTATTGGGGCTATAGGCCTAAGTTGGTGGAGCGGGCCTGCTGGAAAACTAAGAAGAGTGCAAAGAATTGATGAGGAAGAATCTGTAAAATTCCTTATCGGCAAGGAGTCATATGATATTCTAGTTCTATCCCAAAGTGAACTTTCTGAAAGCGAAGTCTATAAACTACCCTTAAGTGAGTCTGTCAACATTGATAACTCAATAGCCGGTGGGAGAACGCCCAAATTATTAGTTACCTGTAATCGTCTTTTTAATTCAATTGTAAATAGAGGAAGTATCAATGAACTAGGAGAATATTTGCAACAAAAATTAAATAGTCAAAAAGAATCACTTACTGAAACTTTAAATAACAATGCATCATGACCTTTGAACAATTTATCAAACATATAAATGGCATTATAGAAAATCGTTTTTCTATCGAAAATAAAAGTGATATTAGGACAGAAATGTTGGAGCTATTTTCCGAAAATACAGGTGATAAACAAGTGATACGATTTTGTCGCCATTCATCACAAGATGTGGGAAGCCCATATTGGAAAACACTACTTGCAGTTAGCATCACTTCAGATGATTTAAGAGACGTTTTGCAATGGGCTGCGTTATGCAAAGAACTGCTTTTGGATCCAGAAACAGCTGATGTTTATCTTTTTATCATGTGGGTTGGGGACAACATCCCTTCTATTGAAGAATGTTTAAGAATTGAAGCAAATGAAGATTTTTGCAGAAAATTCGTGTTACGTCCAAATGAAACCAAAGAGTCATTTATTGAAAGGACTTTTTTAAAAAAGGTTGACGCTCCGGAACCATTGGACTTAGGACAAGATCCTCTTATTTCAGCTTTTTCGGGATTGGAAGAACAGTTTACCTGGTTTGGTGAAGCCGAAAAAATAAAATGGAAAGAGGCATTTAGCTCAGGTGCCTCAGGTTCTGACCTGTTTAATACATTGATAAACTATAAATCAGAAAACAATGAAGCATCTTAAAAAGATAACAATAAGTAACGCAAGACGCTTCGGAAAAGATGTAGAAATTGATTTAAGTTTTGGCGCTAATATATTTCTTGCTCCGAATGGTACAGGTAAAACAACCATCTTTGAAGCCATCGAGTTTGCGTTAACTGGTTCTATTCAACGTTTAAAAAACCCTCCTCTATCCCTAATACGTGATAAGGAAATTGAAGTAGATGTACGATTAGATTTTGATAGCGGCAATTTTTGTGAGGTTAATTATCGCAAGGGGCAAAATCCAATATTGTCTGGAGATCATGGTCTGTTATTTCCTAATTACAAGACTGACGATATTTCATTTCTTCTACGCCTGACCCATCTTATTGAACAACGTGGAAATAATTGGTTTATACAGCAAGATCAATCATCGCAAGCAGGTGACTTACTGGATAAACTATCTATAGGAAAAGATCTTAGTGCCATTGCAAAGACAAAAACTAGCACGTTAAATGCCGCAACGAGAACGATTGGTGAGAAAAAGACGGATTTGGACAAGCATAATAAAGAGGTATCTTCATTTGAAAGTAAAATAAATGATCGTAACGCTGCGAAACTGACCTATGCTCTTACACCTTTAAATGAAATTTTTGATCAAATACAGAGTATTTACAAACAATTTAGTAATACGCAAAATATAGGAAATACTGATCAAAATTTAAATGCTATTATTGGCTATCGTGGCGTTGTTAACGCCGCTATAGTTAAATCAAACGAAGACAATCAACAGTTGCTTTCAAATATTTTAAATCTTGAAAGCAAATTGCCGCTATATCAAAAGAACAATCAGGATGTAGCAGATAAATTAAAACAGATAACTGAACAAACTGTCGTATCCCAAAAAGCGATTGCTGACCTTGAGTCTTTGAGGAAAGAAACTCTTGTTTTGGTGGATGCTCTTAATAAGGCCAAAGACATACAGAACAACTTGCAAAAATCGAAAGACATATTTAATAAAAGGAAAGAGGAAGAAGCTAGATTAGGAGAAATAGAAAATTCTATCAAATCAACATCAGACTCACTTCCTCCACAAAAAGAAAAATTAAGAATAGAAACCGATCTTATTGAAAAGCTTAACGCAGATATTATCAAATTCAATGCTATTCGCCAGCGTGAAGCAGAAGTTTTAAAGAAACAGGGTGAACTTGTCTCCTTACAATCTATAATTGATGATTGGAATACCTACTCGGCAAGGCTCATTGAATTAAACACCCTTATTTCCAATCTTAAATTGCGACAGGAAGATTTACGGAAAGTAATTGAAGGTTTCCAAGTTGATCTTTTAACAGCAGAGAAATTACTGGGCGAAAGCCAGATTAGGCTTGATGCATTAAAAGCTGCTTCCGATGCAATCCTTAGTGCGGTAGGAATAATTGCTACTAATTTACCGGCGGACGAGAGCAAATGCCCTGTTTGCAATGCTGAATACGAACCTGATGAACTCAAAAGGCAAATAGCTATTTCTTTGCAACAAATAGATCCTATATTAAGTAGCGAAATTGAAACGTATAAAACTTTAAGGGAAAATTTAGATCATAAGAAACAACAGTTAGAGGAAGAAAAAGCAAAATTGCGTAAACTGGCTGAAAGCTTATCGGAGAACGAAGAAAACTTAAAAAACCTAGAGGCATTCATTAATGAAAAATGTATGCCCAGGTTTCCGGATAAAAAAACTGTTCGTGAAGCAGACGAATGGCTTAAGAACGAGAAAAAAGATAATGAAGCTAATCTTATAAAAGTAGCTGTCGACAAAAACGTTTTTGGCAAAGAACCATCATCCGAAGAATTAAGCAGGCTTAAAACCTCTAGTGACCAGATAAGAGATGTAATTCAATCCCATGAAACAAACATCCGTGTACTTCAAGCGTCCTTAGACAACATTAAACATGAAATTGAAAAAATAGATTTATCTCTTTCTGTAGTTGATGTTGAACAGTTAGATGCAAAAATGAGTGATGCAAGCAAAGAAGTTGATACTGTAACTCAAAATATAACGAATAAGTCAAGGCATCAGGAACAAGTAGAAAAGAATAAGAAAGGAGCAGAGGACCAAATTATGGATTTAAATTTAACTGTTACTAAATTACAAGGACAGCAAAATGAAATTTTAGAACAGTGGAAAAATTTGGGTTTAATTGATACTCCTACTGTAGAGATGTTGATTAATAAAAGGGAAACGATTGTCCGACAGGCAGATTCTATTAAGCAAGGTTCTGAGGTATTAAACAAATTGGCTGAAGAATTAGGTCGTTGGGCAGCTGCGGAAAAGTTTGAAGCACTGGATAAAGAGATTAAGACAATATGTGAAAATGAAGATGAGCAAGTATATCTGAAAAAAAATAAAGATAAGTCGCTTGAATTAGAACAACAGCTAATCTTTATAACTGAAAAGAAAACCGCTTTGGATAAATTGTATCGAAAAATTGCGGAAGAAGTTAGTGGCGTACATGAGAAAATTAAAGCCATTAATCCACTGTGGGTGTCTTTATTGAAAAAAATTGTTGTAAACCCTCGTTTTGTGGACACACAATTAGATAGCTATACCCATAGAAACAAATCGCAGGCAGAAGTAAAAATAAATCTTCATGATTCACAAGTAAGTGTAATGGACGTAGCGAGTGAAGCTCAAGCCACAGATTTGCAATTAACATTTATGCTTGCTATGGCTAGTAGCTATAAATGGACACCATGGAAATCATTATTATTAGATGATCCAACCCAACATCATGATCTTGTCCATGCCTCTGGTGTATTCGATCTTCTCAGAGATTATATCATTGATCAGGATTTTCAAATCTTAATGGGCACACATGATGTTATTCAAGGAAAATTCTTTCAAAGAAAACTTCAAAATGAAAACATTGAGGTGAAGTTATGGCGTTTAATATCTAATGAAAACGGAGTAAGGGCCGAAGAAATGTAGATACTAAAACATTTAGAAAAAAAATTAGCATGATGTATGTAAAAATGATTAATCTCCATCTCCCAATATGAATAATATCCCGAAAAATTTGGAAGTCAACCTAATCTACAGCCCCATCATAAACTTTGCGATGCAGCAAAATCATGTGCCTGTTATTCGTAAACTAAGCATTAAAAACATTGGGGATATTGATCTGACCAATATCAACTTACATATACAACCTGAACCCGAATTCGCTAATGTATGGGCAAAGAAGATTGACACTTTGCCTAAAGATGAACTCCTTGATCTGGGCGCTATTGATATTAAAACGATCACCAAGTATTTAGCGGAACTCACCGAACGTATTGCTGGTAGTTTTACATTAACGATCAAAACAGAAACAGATACATTATTTGAAGAGGTTTACCCAATCAATGTGTTGGCCTATGAGCAATGGAATGGCATTTCAATCCTTCCTGAAATGCTGGCCGCCTTTGTTACTCCAAATCATCCTGAAATTGCAAAAATTATTATCCGGGCTTCGGAGATATTACAAAAATGGACTGGCAAACCTTCGTTTGATGAATACCAGAGTTTAAATCCTGACAGAGTGAGCAAACAAATGGCAGCGATTTATGAAGCCATAGCGGAATTGAGCCTGGTGTATGTGAGTGTGCCTGCCAGTTTTGAAGATACCGGTCAGCGGGTAAGAATGTGCGATACTATTTTTTCTCAGAAGATGGCTAATTGCCTGGACATGTCATTGTTGTATGCCAGTTGCCTGGAAGCAGTAGGTATTCATGCACTGATTGTAATCATTAAAGGACATGCTTTTGTTGGTGGCTGGTTGGTAAATGAATCATTTCCGGACAGTGTGAATGACGATGTTTCTTTACTCACCAAAAGAACTGCGGATGGCATTAATGAAATTGTGTTGTTAGAAGCCACTTTCATGAATGCCGGTAATACATCTGGTTTTGATCAGGCGGTACGTGATGCCAATTATAAACTGCTGAAAGAAGATGATTTTCTACTATTCGTTGATATCAGACGCAGCAGGTTCAGTGGCATTCGCCCATTACCACTTAGAATTCAGACTATAAACGGCGTTGAATTTATTGAACCGCTGTCACAGAACCGGAACAGTCATATACCTGAAGAAATAGTTCCGACTGCAAAGCCTGTTGACGTGAGTAGTATCGATGTATCGAAAAAACAGATATGGGAAAGAAAATTACTTGACCTCACTTTGCGTAATAGCCTGCTCAACCTCAGAATTACAAAAAATACTGTTCAGTTGATTTTTACGCAACTTCCAAAACTGGAAGATGCACTAGCAGACGGTGCAGAATTCCAGGTATTGGCAAAGCCAACTGATTGGGATAATCCGCTCAGGAACGCGGGTGTTTACCAGTCAATAAATGTAAGTGAGCCAATTGCTGACCTGATCAATCATGAATTTACCCAAAAACGGCTTCGCTCATACCTGTCGGAAAATGAATTGAGTGCAAGTCTTACCCAGCTTTACAGGTCTTCTCGTCTGTCGCTGGAAGAAAATGGAGCAAATACACTATACATGTCTTTAGGAATGCTCAAATGGTATGAGACCGCGGAGAGCGAGAAGGCACGATATGCACCAATATTGCTGATGCCTGTTGAGATTATCCGAAAGACAGCATTGAAGGGATATGTTATCCGAACCAGAGAAGAGGAAACAATGATGAATATAACCTTGCTTGAAATGCTCAGGCAGGACTTTGGTATTGTCATTGGAGGATTGGAAAATTTACCAAAAGATGAGAGTGGTGTGGATGTAAGGCAAGTGTTCAATACGATCAGGCAGGCGATCATGACTAATTCCCGATGGGATGTAGAGGAGCAGGTATTCCTGGGTATATTTTCATTCAGCAAGTTTATCATGTGGAATGATATCCATAAAAACTCAGCCAAACTATCAGAAAATAAAATTGTGGCAAGCCTGATTGCAGGTAAGCTTGAATGGGATGCACATGAAGACCAAGCTTCTTCAAGTGACTTTGATGATTCGCATCACCCGGCAACCCTTTTATTACCAATCAGTGCCGATTCATCACAACTTGAAGCAATTATTGAATCGGCAATGGACAAGAGTTTTGTTTTGCATGGACCACCCGGTACCGGTAAGTCGCAGACTATTACAAATATTATCTCTAATGCTTTGTATAATGGAAAGAAAGTGCTTTTTGTAGCTGAAAAAATGGCTGCACTGTCTGTTGTAAGAGATCGAATGGAAAAAATTGGACTTGGTCCTTTTTGCCTCGAACTTCATTCCAATAAATCAAAGAAATCTTCTGTACTGGAACAATTGAAGAGAACATCGGAAGTTACCAGGACAAACCCTCCGGAAAATTACAGGTCTGAAGCAGAGCGAATTCATGTTTTGCGGAGCGAATTAAATGCATATGTAAAGGCACTCCATAAAAAATATCCATTTGGGCTATCTGTATTTGAATGTTTTTCAGGTGATGCCCAACTGGAAGCAATACCTGATGAAGTAAAGTTTTCAGATGCTGCACTTGAAACGCTCAGTAAAACAGATGTTACCCGTTGGAATGATTTGACAGAAGAAATACAGGTGGCCGGATCATTACTGCCGCATCCTCATGATCACCCATTGCAAATCATAAAACTTAAAGAATATAGCCAGCAGGTTAAAAATGATGCAAAGCCGTTGCTTGATAATTTACTGACGGGTTTAAAAACATACCAGTCTACATGTGAGACACTTTGTACCAAACAACAAATAGATGTGCCAATCGCATCTGATAAGCAATTAAATGCCTTGAATAGCATTGCCCATTTATTAATCACGCTTCCTGACATTCCGCCATCCATATTCAATACTGAGAATGTAGAGCAGGGTTTAAACTGGTTGATTGAAATATCGCAACACGGAACCAAACGTGATCAGTTGAAAAATGAATTACTTAAAGATTACCAGCGACAAATTCTTGAACTGAATGGGGAAGAGCTCTTAACCAACTGGAATCTTGCTGCCACAAAATGGTTCCTGCCAAAATATTTTCAACAGAATCGAATAAAGAAAGATTTAAAGAAGCTCTCTATAAATGGTATTTTGGATGGAAGTAATGTTGTGTCCACATTAGAAAGTAATATTGCCTACAGGAAAGAGCAACAAGTAATTGACTCTAACTCGGAATTTTTAAAATCGTTATCGGGATTTCTTTGGAAAAACGGGGAATGTAACTGGACAGAACTTGTTTCGATAGCAAACTCAGTAAAACAAATTAACCGTGAGATTATCATAGTTACAGGAGATCCGGCAAAAGCAAAATTATGGCGAATTAAGACAGGAAATGAGTTGTCAGAAGGAGCTGCTAACTATCAATCTATTCACAGCAAAACATTAAACGAGTTTACAGAAGCGCATAGATCGGTGAACGATAACCAAAATAAACTAACAGCGTTACTTGGTATTGATTTTTCTCCTTTCAAAAATAGTCCGGATAATTATATTCCCAATCTTACTGTTGCAATAACGCGTGCAAAAGTTACAATTGAACAGTTGAAGGATTGGATCAGTTGGCTCAATGTGAAAGATACCGCTATAACAGCCGGCCTATCACCTGTCATTAATGCCTACGAAAATGGAGGCATAAAAAGTGAGCAGGTAGTTAATGCATTTAAAAAGGGATTATTCCGTTCAAGTGCCAATTACATCATACAAAAGGAGTCCGCACTTTCTTTATTCCATGGAAAACTATTTGAGGAAAAGATCCGGCGTTTTCGGGAAATCAGCCGGCAATTTGAAAAACTTACGAAAGAAGAATTATACGCAAAACTGGCCTCAAAAATTCCTGATTTTACAAAGGAAGCTTCTCAAACATCAGAGATTGGCTTATTACAAAGAACCATTCGTAACAATGGCCGTGGAATGCCCATCCGTAAATTATTTGATGCGATATCCAATTTGTTGCCACGGATAGCTCCCTGTATGCTAATGAGTCCGATTTCAGTTGCGCAATATTTTGATGCGTCCGGTCCAAAATTTGACCTGGTTATTTTTGATGAAGCATCACAAATGCCAACCTGTGAAGCAGTTGGGGCCATTGCCAGAGCAAAAAATATGATTATAGTTGGTGATCCCAAACAAATGCCACCAACAAGTTTTTTCTCCTCTACCGGTAATGTAGATGAGGATAATATTGAAAAAGAAGATCTGGAAAGTATTTTGGATGATTGTCTTGCATTGTCAATTCCGTCACGACACTTATTATGGCATTACCGAAGTAAGCATGAGAGTCTGATTGCTTTCAGTAATTCGAAATATTACGATAACAAATTACTGACCTTTCCATCGCCTGATGACTTAGCTACCAAGGTGACTATTGTTCGGGTTGAAGGATATTATGACCGCGGCAAAACCAGACAAAATAGCTTTGAAGCGAAAGCAGTTATTGAAGAAATTAGACGCCGTTTAAGTGATCCGGGTTTATCTAAGAGAAGTATTGGTGTAGTGAGCTTTAGTTCAGTGCAGCAAACGCTGATGCAGAATATGTTTGATGAATTATTGAGAACAAATCCGGGATTGGAATCAGTAGCGCTGGACAGGGAGGAACCTATCTTTATTAAGAATCTCGAAAACGTGCAGGGGGATGAAAGAGATATAATTCTTTTCTCTATGGGTTATGGACCGGATAAAGAAGGTAAGGTGAGCCTCAATTTTGGTCCCCTTAACCGGGAAGGAGGTTGGCGAAGATTGAATGTAGCGGTCAGCAGGGCCAGATATGAAATGAAAGTGTTCTCCACACTGCGATCCGACCAGATTGATATTACACGATCAGCATCAGAGGGCGTAGCAAGTATTAAAGCTTTTCTGGAATATGCCGAAAAGGGCAGGTCGATGTTAGGCATCAGAAAAACGAATGTCGAAATTGTTGAAAGTGGATTTGAAGAAATATTAGCAGAAAAGATTCGTCAATTCGGGTACACCGTAAACACAAATATTGGTTGCTCAGGCTACAAGATTGATTTGGGTATTGTACACAAAGAAAAACCTTCTCAATACATCCTGGGAATTTTGTGCGATGGAAATACTTACAATGCAGCCAAGACGGCAAAGGATAGGGAGATCATTCAGCAGGAGGTGTTAAGGCTATTGGGATGGACAGTACATAAAGTCTGGTCAATAGAATGGTGGGAAAACTCTGAAAGAGTGATTAATGAAATATTAGAAGCGATCAAAAATGCCGAGGCCAATGAAGGCAAAGAAATGCTAGAAATTTTACCTGAAGCTATATTGTTGGAAACAGCTAAACCAGAATCTGTACTATTAAATAATCTGGCTTCAGCACAAACATTAATTGTTACCGATACTCATTCTAATTTATATGAAATTTGCAGTCTGGAAAGTGTGATCTCCACATCATCAGAAGATTTTCTATTCTACAGTAACACACAAAAAATTAAGGATCAAATCAAGCAGGTTTTGGAAACAGAGGCTCCTATAATGAAAAATCTATTGGCTAAACGAGTAGTATCGGCATGGGGTATTTCTAAAATAGGAACACGTATTAACGCACACTTTGAAAGGTTACTAAACGAATCAGATTTAACTGAAACAAAATTTGCCGACTCTAGAGTGTTTTGGAATGATAAAGTAAATCCGGATAACTACATAGGTTACAGAGTATCCACTATCAATGGGCAAAAAAGAGATGCAGATGACCTGCCTCCGGAGGAAGTTGCGAATGGTATAAAAGAAATATTGGGTCATCAGATTAGTTTACCTGAAGAAGATCTGGTTCGTGAGACTTCAAGATTATTTGGCTTTTCACGATCGGGTTCAAATGTGGATAATGCGATGAAAAGAGGGATTCAAAAGGCAGTTCTAATGGGAATCATTACGGTGAAGGAAGGGAGATTAATAATTAATGAGAAAATTTGATTTAATGTATCCGTCCGACCAAATACATCTTGATTTGACGGATTAGTAATTCTTTCTGTGACTTAAAAAAATGAGGCAAAGAAAAACCGCCAACATCATGGAGGCGCATCTGCGAAAATACGTTTTGATATTAAGGACGGTGGATTGACAGAGATTCGCTTTTTTGATTTATCAGGTAGAATACTCCATATTTCTACAAGGACATACTCACCCGAAATTCATACAGAAGATATGGATTTCAATGACTTGAATTTTCCTGATGGATTATTAATCTGTCAGATCAAATCAAATGGATTTACAAAAAGTATAAGATTTATCAATCTGAATTAAGATTAAAATAGGCTTTTATTATAGACATATATGGATAAAAGTATGATCTCCCTCTTACCCCGCAATCTCCTCTTTACCATCAGTCACCACGGGATGGTACTTGGATTCCTTCCGTATTTGCTCATCAGGTAAAGAATTATAACCTAATCAAAATGCCTCCTAAGTCCTCAACTTAAAAAAAGATAAGCAATATTTTTCCTGAAAATCAACCACTTATACAATTATCTTTCAGAAATCTTTCCTGAATCCTTGGTTTTATGGGAGCGAAAAAGCTACCTTTGCGTCCCGCTTTAGGAAAGGTGGGTGTTTCTATATTCATTTTTAAATTTTATTGCTGTGAATACATTGAGTTATAAGACCAGGTCAGTACGGAACGAAGACGTTACTCGCCGTTGGTTTGTAGTAGATGCAGATGGTGAAGTATTGGGTCGCCTTGGTACGCGCATTGCCACTGTTCTCAGAGGCAAACACAGACCTGAATACACCCCTCATACCGACACAGGCGAATATGTCATCGTCGTGAACGCCGCTAAAGTAAGATTGACAGGCAAAAAAGAACAGGTGAAGATCTATCAGACCTATTCCGGCTATCCCGGAGGTCAAAAAGAACTGACAGCTACCCAGGTACGCGCCCGTCGTCCTGAACGTCTGATCGAAGCAGCCGTAAAAGGCATGTTGCCAAAAAACAAACTAGGCAACGCCATGTTTATGAAACTTTTCGTTTATCCGGGTCCTGAGCATCCACATGCTGCTCAAAAACCAGAACCGCTGAAATAATCAACAATACTCAACAAGTCTAAGTACATATTTTATGGATACAATCAATGCGATCGGTCGTCGTAAAGCTTCAGTGGCCAGGGTCTATGTGTCAAATGGCACAGGCAACATCAAGGTCAATGGTCGTGAGTATAAAGAATACTTTCCGCTGCTGCATATCAGCGCCCATGTCATCGCCCCACTACTTGAACTCGATGTGCTGAATACATATGACATCAAAGTCAATGTTTCAGGTGGAGGTTATCGCGGGCAGTCAGAAGCTATCCGACTGGGTATAGCCAGGGCATTAACGAAAATCAATGCTGACTACAGGCCGTTGCTTAAGATCAAAAAATTCCTTACCCGGGATGCACGGGTTGTCGAGCGTAAGAAATTCGGTAAGCCAAAGGCAAGAAAGAGCTTCCAGTTTTCAAAACGTTAATCATTTTTATTTCCTAAAAAACACAACACATCCATCATGGATAAACCGGTATATAATGACTTATTGGAAGCAGGTGTACACTTTGGCCACATGCGCAGCAAATGGAATCCTAAAATGCGCCAATACATTTTTATGGAGCGCAAGGGTATTCACATCATCGACCTGAACCGCACATCCGAATGCCTGGAGAAAGCTGCTCTTGCAATGAAAGCAATGGCACGTTCAGGTAAAAAAATTCTTTTTGTAGCCACCAAGAAACAAGCACGCGAAATCGTAGCTGCAGCTGCAAAGACAGTAAACATGCCTTATGTAACCGATCGTTGGTTAGGAGGTATGATGACCAATTTCGCTACCATACGTCGCTCCGTCAAGAAGATGAATAATCTGGAGTTGATGCTGACCGATGGTACATTGTCAAGCACTACAAAAAAAGAACGTCTTACATTGACACGTGAGATGAATAAACTTAATAAAGTATTAGGAGGTATCTCGGATATCAATCGCCTTCCACATGCAGTATTCATCGTCGATATCGGACGCGAACACCTTGCACTGGCAGAAGCAAAAAAACTGGGTATCAAGACATTTGCGATGGTCGATACGAATGCGGATCCAAACCTCGTGGATTTTCCAATCCCGGCTAATGACGATTCATCAAAATCAATTTCATTCATCACGCATTATATCACCAACGCGATCAAAGAAGGTTTAGCTGAACGTGGAAAAGAAAAAGAGGAAGTAGCTGAAGAAACTGCATCATCAGCCGACGCGAGATAATCGCTTTCGCTAAACGTGAGGAATAATTTTTTTATCAAATGACAACATTAATGAGCAATATATCAGCTACCGATGTAAAAAACCTGCGGGAAATGACCGGAGCAGGAATGATGGACTGCAAAGCCGCTTTGACAGAAGCAAATGGCGATGTAGAAAAGGCAATTGAAATACTACGTCTTAAAGGACAGAAACTTTCTGTCAAAAGAGCAGACCGCGAAGCTAAAGAAGGTGTTGTTTTGGCCTTGGTTTCAGATGATGGCAAAAAAGGAATTGTAATCAGATTGAGCAGTGAAACAGACTTTGTTTCCAAAAATGAAGACTTCGTCAACCTGGCTAAAGAATTTGCACAGATAGCATTGGATAAATTTCCGGCTGACCTTGCGCATCTTCTTGCACTACCTTATCACAATATCACCATCGGTGAAAAAGTAAGCGAACAGGTGGGTGTGATCGGTGAAAAGATTGAACTGGCCGACTATCAGAAAATAGAAGCACCTCTGGTTGTATCCTATATACACATGGGTAACAAAGCCGGCGTGATCGTTGGTCTTAATAAAGCAGATGCTGAATTCAAAGAAGCCGGTCGTGATGTAGCGATGCAGGTAGCTGCGATGAAGCCTGTGGCTCTTGATAAAGATGGAGTCGATGCTTCTATCGTAGAGAAAGAAATTGAAATCGGTAAAGAGCTTGCACGTCAGGAAGGAAAACCTGAAGAGATGCTTGAAAAAATCGCTCTTGGCAAACTGAACAGATTCTTCAAGGACAATACATTACTGGCCCAGGCTTTTGTCAAAGACAACAGTCTGTCGGTAGAGGCATACCTGAAGAGCATCAATAAAGATTTGACGGTGACTGGATTCAGACACATTAAATTAGGTTGAGTCAACAGAAAAATAAAAAGGCGGATCGTAAATGATTCGCCTTTTTTGTATCCCTTCGCGAGAATGGAAAAAACAACAAAAGAAAAAAGCGAGTTAAATTCGTATTCCCAAAAGCAGATATGGCAAAATATAAACGCGTTCTTCTAAAGCTGAGTGGCGAATCCCTGATGGGAGATCAATCCTATGGTATACACCCCGAGCAGCTCAGACATTATGCAAGCGAGATCAAAGCCATTGTGGATATGGGTGTTGAAGTCGCGATAGTGATAGGAGGGGGAAACATATTTCGCGGACTCCAGGCACAGGCCACCGGTATTGAAAAAGTACAGGGCGATTACATGGGTATGCTGGCCACTGTAATAAATGGCATGGCTCTGCAAAGCGCAATGGAACACACCGGGATGTACACCAGGTTGATATCGGCCATAGAAATGAAATCGATCGCAGAACCTTATATCCGTCGTCGTGCCATCCGACATCTTGAAAAAGGCCGTGTTGTCATCTTTAGCGCAGGTATCGGTAATCCCTATTTTACCACAGACAGCGCAGCAGCCTTGCGCGCGAATGAAATCAATGCCGAAATTATTTTAAAAGGAACCCGTGTAGATGGCGTTTACACTTCAGATCCATTGAAGAATAAAGACGCCGTCAAATTAGACCAGATATCTTTTTCAAGAGTGATCCGCGATGGCCTCGCCGTGATGGATATGACAGCATTCACCCTGTGTCAGGAAAATAACCTGCCCATCATTGTTTTCAACATCAACGAACCAGGCAACCTTAAGCGAATAATGGATGGCGAAATGATTGGTACTCTTGTGAAAGACTAAATCATTTCTGGTTTTCAAATTCAACGCAAGCGTTAGTTTAGATTTAAAAGTGTTGAAGTATAAAAGTCCCCTTCAGGGGATTTAGGGGCCGATCCCGTCATTGAATCAATCTCCCGGTAGAATACAACTCTCCTGCAACAATTTCACCCGGATTTCCCAACAGATATATATTTCCAGTTCCCGCAATACTGTAATCCAGTTTCTGTCGCACAAAAACATGAACATCGGATTTTGAACCGTTGTACACAGTGGCCACATTACAAGGGAAGTTATCGGCATCAACTTCCATCAAAGCACCATTGTAAATCGCAATATTTTCAGCTTTTCCATTTAGCGTCAATCGGCCGCCAACCGGGGACGTATTCCAATAATAAAAACTTTTGCAATCGACCATCAGATCTGCAAAGTTCAGCTTGCCACCCAGTAAAATTCCAAATGTCTCAGTCGTGATCGTATTCAACGATTTGATGTTGCAGGTTTCCTTCGCTTCTATCCGCGTGAGACCTGTCCCGGAGATCGTCAGTTTCGGTGGATCTAATTTTGGATGTGTCCATAGTTTTGAATTGCTGTTGGTAATGATTAATTTTTCATTTTGCACTTCGTACGTCAGATCCGTGATGACTTCTGCAGCACCGGTGATTTGAAGAGAAAAATGTTCATCTTCAATGATCTCTACATCGAATACAGCATTAAGCTCTAAGGAATTGAATGCCGGTAAATCATACTGATGGACAACCAATTCATCATCGCCTTTTCCACAGGACGCACATATAAACAGTATCCAGGAAAGGAGGAGAATCGGGTGACAATGGATGAGCTTTACGTTTCTGTTCATGATCTGCCGGTATATCCAATTCCAAATTCAAGAAAATCAAGCACAGCAACATGTGATTTCATGGCCAGTTGAACAAAAAGTCTTTCGCCTACACGATGCCTTATGATAAACCTGTTGTATGTCTTGTTTTTAAAAGCTTTCTCGGTCAGGCCCAGATAAAATCCTTCCTGTAGTGCAATGCTGAATTTATTAAAGGCAAGCTCCTCCTCGATATGAACGCCCGTCTTAAAATCATCAATGCGTTTATATTCACTATCACCAAAAGTAAATACTTCAGCTTGCGTGGCTGCGTCGTAGAAGATATCTACACCAATCCCCGGATAAAATATTCTGGATATTTTTCGTTTCACTTCGAATGAAAGAGATGAAATAAAATAAGATCGCGATTGCAATGATCGTGCATGTTTTAAACCAGTGGCAAGAATAATTGCAGCTTGTGTAGTGGGAATATGTTTCTGCAAGTCAACCCTGCTCCTCTCACTTTTTTCACCCGGCAGATAACGAATGCCGGAATTGAATGTCAGGAAGTTGATGCCCAGATTAGGCTCACCTAAATTGCCATTGGAAAGATGATCCATGCAAATACCGGTGTACAGAAATAATTTTCGTTGAACCTGATATTGAGCGTTTAATTCAAAATTGAAATGAAGATTGACATGGGTACCTACGGCGACGTTGAAGGGATTTTTTTCCGGGTCAAATTTTTTATTTACTACACCCAGTCCTAATCCGATCTGATTCTGAAACGAAAATTTCCCGGCATCAATTATGTGAAGTGCAAAATAGGGATACAGGCTAAATTCATGGCCAAACACCTTTTCATTGCCAAGTGTCGAATATTGAAATGAAAGTCCATACTCCGGATAATGATAAATCTGGGCCCATTCACCGCCCATTGTTTGTTTGGATATACTCAGTTCAAATGAATGTACATAATCATCAACGAGGTAATTGAATAGTGTGTATTCAGGTAAAACGAAACCTGGCCGATACGCAGCTTTCAGATAAAGATCTTGTGGAAATCCTGTCTGGGCGTAAGAGGTTTCGTTCAACAGTGACAAAATAAGGATCAGGCCTGCAAACCGAATCGAACTAACTAAAAAACCATATGTTGCTCTTGATTTCATTATAAATTGGCCTGATACTTGCAGATCTTTTTTTTTAAAAGTAATAAATTCCGGGACATGTAATTCGAAACTATATACGCTACGGGTAGGAATAGCCCCTTCTCCTGGATAAGAGGCAAAAAGATTAAGTTTGAAGTACCTAAACCCATTCAAAAAATTTCATTATCAAAACAAATGCATTTACTTCAAAACTAGCCTGGTATCAGGGCATTGTTTTTTGTATTCTGATCGGATTGACCCAATGTCTTCCGGACCAAAAGTCTGAGAATAGAGCATCAACTGCTCTATTACCCTCTGAGGTTATATTGAATCCGACCCAAACCCTAGGCAAGAAACTTTTCTTTGATACATTGATGTCCAATCCTGCCGGTCAATCTTGTGCATCCTGCCATATGCCTAAAATGAGTTTTACCGATCCGGAACAATTGCCTGTATCAAGAGGTGCCATGAAATCTATTTTCGGTCACCGCAATTCACCTACAGTGGCCTATGCGGCATTCTCTCCCTACTTCCATTACGATTCTATTGATGAAGGATATATAGGTGGATTGTTTTGGGATGGTCGTGCAGCAACGCTTGAAG
This sequence comes from Chitinophagales bacterium, assembly GCA_038252065.1. Lineage (GTDB taxonomy): Bacteria > Bacteroidota > Bacteroidia > Chitinophagales > Saprospiraceae > Opimibacter. The sequence goes on along the minus strand of JBBSAQ010000016.1, from coordinate 14,776 downwards.
AACAAGCCAAAACACCACTCCTTACGCAACATGAAATGAATAACTCCGATAAAAACATGGTCGTCAATCATGTGATGAATGCGGAATACAAGGATTTATTTTTAAGCGTCTATGGTGCGAATGCTTTTGATGATAAAGAAAAGGCATTTGAAAATTTAGCGGAGGCCATTGAAGAATATGAAGAAACGCAGGAAATAAGTCCATTCAATTCAAAATTTGATTATTATATAAAAGGTCAGGTGGAATTGACAGATGAGGAAATGAGAGGATTGAATATATTTAATGACACACTCAAGGGCAATTGCGCTGCTTGTCATCCCTCTACACCCGACCCATTCACAAAGGCTATTCTTTTTACAGATTTCACCTATGACAATCTTGGCGTTCCGGCCAATCCAGAGTTGATAAAGTTGGATAAAACATACGCTCAGGACCTGGGTCTTGGCGCCATTGTCAAACAATCAAAAGAAAACGGAAAGTTTAAAGTATCCACACTTCGAAACATTGCGAATACAGCCCCTTACTTTCACAACGGAGTATTCAAAACGCTCGAAGAAGTAATGCAATTTTATAATTCAAGAGACAGCGGCAAATTCGGCCCTCCTGAAGTACCCGAAAATGTAAACAAAGATGAACTCGGTAATCTCAAACTTACTGATCAGGAAATGAAGGATGTAATCGCTTTTATGAAGACACTTTCAGATGGATACGAACTAAAAAAGTAACGAGTAACGAATGACGTGCTTCGACTTGCCCGACTCATCCATGTGCTATGGTTCGACTTGCATGTACTCAACCTCGTGCTTCAGCTCACCACCCGCAGCTCAGCAACCGTAACGAATATCTACCTTTTGCTAATTGCTAATTGCCAATTGCTAATTGCCTTTTGCTAATTGCTAATTGCCAATTGCCTTTTGCTAATTGCCAATTGCCTTTTGCTAATTGCCAATTGCTAATTGCCAATGGCTAATTGCTAATTGCCTTTTGCCAATTGCTAATTGCCAATTGCTAATTGCTAATTGCCTTTTGCTAATTGCCTTTTGCTAATTGCCAATTGCTAATTGCCAATTGCTAATTGCCAATTGCTAATTGCCAATTGCCTATTGCTAATTGCCTATTGCTTATTGCCTATTGCTTATTGCCAATTGCTTATTGCCAATTGCCTATTGCTTATTGCAATATCCCCTTCAGGTTCTTCAATGCCTTATCAACGCCATCAATAGACGTGGTTCTGTAATTTTCCAATTCAATGAAATAATATTTGACACCTGCTTCTTTGCTGTGTGTAAAAATATCAGCGAAATCAATTATTCCATCACCCACCTCAATGGTTTCATGGCCAGCCGTATTCGCCATGTCTTTGACATGAAAGGCATGTATCCTGCCCGGATATTTTTTAATCCATTGGATAGGATCTTCATGGGCAAATTTGACCCAATATATATCCATCTCCCAAATAACTAAATCCGGATCTGTTCCCTGAAGAATAGTATCCATCAGATATTTTCCATCCGTTTTGACGAATTCAAAATCATGATTATGATAGCCAAATTGAATTCCTGCTTTTTTACACGCGACGCCGATTGGATTCAAAATATCAATTAACTTCTTCATGTCTTCGGCATTCCTATGCTCTTTATCCACGTGCGGACATAATAGCTGTTTTACACCTAGTGTTGCATGCGCATCAATACACTTTTTCATCCCATCACTCAGATCATTTTTCTGCGCATCCCAGCTTTGCAGATTGACAGCCGTATGCGCACTGGTCATTTTAAGGCCAAGATGTTTTAACTGAGTCTTAAATTCTTTTGGTGTCCAGGTATAGAATTTGCCATCCGCATACTTATAACCTTCCAATTCTTTATACCCCATAGCCGCAAGCTTTGTGATGGTGCCTAATGCATCCTTATCTGCATAATCGCGGACACTCCACATCTGCAATCCGATATGCCGGGCTTTAACCTTATACAATTCCGATGGTGATAACATTAATATACCTCCGGTGATAGCAGCTTGCTGAATAAAGTCCCTGCGTTGCATAATTCTTGTTTTTTATTCTTCTGTTTTTTCAATTCTTTATTTATACCGGATAAGATTGTACAAATATCGATGTTAAACTACAACTCGTTTTATTCTTTTCAGCTTTTCTATGATTGTTTCTGATATTTTTTTCTTCGACTCAACAGTCCATCCCGCCACATGCGGACTTAAGACAACATTTTCTAACGAGCACAACTCATCGAAGAGAACTTTGAACTCTTCCGGCGCCGATGAGGGTGGTTCGAAAGGAAATACATCAAGGCAAACACCTTTCAAATGCCCCGATTTTAATCCGGCGATCAATGCCCCCAGATCTACAACTTTCCCTCTTGATGCATTGATGAGCACAACTCCGCTTTTACATTTCAGGATAAATTCAGCACTCACCATTTCCTTTGTCTCCGTTGTGAGTGGAATGTGAAAAGAAATGATATCCGATTCGCGCAGCAAAAAATCTAAATCGACCTCCTTCACTTTTTCATTTCCAAAACCCGATTTATACTTGTCAAAAGCCAGGACCTGCACATCCCATCCATACCACAGACGTCCATATGCGCTTCCATTATTTCCATAGCCGATGATACCGATTGTTTTCCCCGCTATCTCCCAACCTCGATTTTTTTCCCTCATCCATATGCCTTGCCGTACTTCCTTGTCAGCCCGTGTCAGATTATTGGCCAGGCATAAGAGCATACCCATCGCATGCTCCGCTACAGCTTCTGCATTTCCTTCAGGAGCACTGATGACGTAGATATCCTTTTCTTCGGCAGCCTCAAGATCAATAATATCAAGACCGCTTCCAAGGCGGGCAATCCAGGTAAGGAGAGGTGCAGATTCGATGGTTTTTCTGCTGATAGCACATCGTGTATTGACCACGACTCCTTTGTATGACGGAAGGAGAAGTTCCATTTCCTCCCGGCTCATTTCAGGGGCATATGTAGTCCGATAACCAAGTCCGTGAAGTCCTTCCAGGAGGATGGGGTCAACATAATCAGTGACTAAAACATCTTTTTTGGACATATTTCCCATAAAGGGGTCTCTTTTTTTGCAAATAGTATCTTTGACCGATTTTTGAAGTCCGACCTAATCAAAACTATAGATGCCCAAAGATACTAGTATCCGTTCTGTACTGATCATCGGTAGCGGCCCCATCATCATAGGACAAGCTTGTGAATTTGATTATTCTGGCACTCAGGCCTCCCGTTCCCTCAGGGAAGAGGGCATAGAAGTCAGCCTTATCAATAGCAATCCGGCCACCATCATGACCGATGTCGTCACAGCTGACCATATTTACCTTCTTCCCCTCACGGTTGACAGTATTATCAGCATTCTTGAAGAAAGACAGATTGACGCAGTCCTGGCCACTATGGGTGGACAAACAGCCCTAAATCTGGCCATAGAAGCCGATAAACGGGGCGTATGGAAGAAGTATAATGTCCGAATGATCGGTGTCGATATCGCCGCGATTGAACTAACCGAAAACCGCGAAGCCTTCCGTGATCATATGATCAAGATCGGCATGAAAGTAGCCCCGAGCTTTATCGCTAATTCCTTTCTGGAAGGATTGGAGGCCGCTCAGAAAATTGGATTTCCATTGGTTATCCGCCCCAGCTATACGCTTGGTGGAACAGGTGGCGGTATCGTCATGAAGGAAGAAAATTTTGAAGATGCATTACGCAGAGGCCTCAATGCATCACCTACACATGAAGTTTTAGTGGAGAAAGCCGTCCTTGGCTGGAAAGAATTTGAACTTGAACTACTCCGGGACCAGAACAACAATGTAGTGATCATCTGCACAGTGGAGAATGTAGACCCGATGGGCATACACACCGGAGATAGCATCACTGTAGCACCGGCGATGACACTAAGCGATACGGCTTTCCAGAAAATGCGAAGTGGAGCTATCATGATGATGCGCTCACTGGGTAATTTTTCGGGAGGCTGCAATGTGCAGTTCGCCCAGGATCCAATGACAGAAGATATTATCGCTGTCGAAATCAATCCAAGGGTAAGTCGTTCATCAGCTTTAGCCAGCAAAGCAACAGGTTATCCTATCGCGAAAATAGCAGCCAAGCTGGCCATCGGTTATAATCTTGATGAACTGAAGAATCAGATCACCAAAACAACCAGCGCTTTCTTTGAACCCACCCTTGATTATGTCATCGTAAAGATGCCAAGATGGAATTTTGAGAAATTCCATGGTTCGGAAAATTCTCTTGGTTTGCAGATGAAATCTGTCGGCGAAGTGATGGCTATCGGGCGGACATTCACAGAAGCTCTTCAGAAAGCATGCCAGTCACTGGAGAATAACCGGACGGGTCTTGGCGCCGATATGAAAGAATGGATCAGCACTTCAGATATCATGGAGCGTCTGGAAATCGCAGGTGATGACCGGATCTTCAGACTTAAAGATGCACTGAGATTAGGCGTATCAGAACGAAGCATCCACAAGCTGACTTTAATAGACCCATGGTTTATAAGGCAGATTAAAAATCTTGTCAAAGCCGAAGAACGTCTTCAGCTATACAATGTCGCAGAGGATATTCCACCCGATTTCTTCAGAGAATTAAAACAGATGGGGTATTCAGATTCGCAGATCGCATGGGTCATGCGTATTCACGAACATGAGGTCACCCGTCAGCGATATAAACTGGGTATCAAGAGAACATATAAAATGGTTGATACCTGTGCTGCAGAATTTGAAGCGAAAACGCCATATTTCTACAGCACATTTGAGGAAGAGAATGAAAGCATCCCATCAGATAAGAAAAAAATTGTTGTCCTCGGGTCAGGCCCAAATCGAATTGGACAAGGGATAGAGTTTGATTATTGCTGTGTTCACGGTGTCCTGGCGATCAAAGAAGCCGGTTACGAAGCCATCATGATCAATTGCAATCCGGAGACTGTATCTACAGACTTTGACATCGCAGATAAACTTTATTTCGAACCTGTCTATTGGGAGCACATCCGCGAGATTATAGAATTGGAAAAACCAGAAGGTATTATCGTCCAGCTAGGCGGTCAGACAGCCTTGAAGCTGGCTGAGGAATTTTATAAAAGTGGAATCAAAATCATCGGCACGGATTATCCCTTCATGGACGTGGCTGAGGACAGGGGAAGATTTTCAGACAGACTTAAAGAATTGGGAATCCCGTACCCTCAGTATGGAGTTGCCACTGATGTTGATGCCGCTCTGAAAGTGGCTAAGGATGTCGGTTATCCTGTGCTTGTAAGGCCTTCATATGTATTAGGAGGCCAGCGCATGAAGATCGTCATCAATGATCATGATCTTGAGCGTCATGTACTCAGCATTTTCAAGCATATGCCTGATAACAAGGTGTTGATTGATCAGTTTCTTGAGCGGGCTAAAGAAGCTGAGATCGATGCCATCTGCGATGGAGAGGATGTGCATATCATGGGTATCATGGAACACATCGAACCTGCTGGTATTCATAGTGGTGACAGCTCTGCAGTATTGCCACCATACAGTCTCACGCAATCTGCTATTGATCAGATGGTTGAATATTCCCGCAAGATTGCCTTTGCGCTCAATATCAGAGGGCTGATCAATATTCAGTTTGCCATAAAGCCATCGCGTGGTGGTTCAGAGGAAAAGGTATATGTGATAGAGGCTAATCCCCGCGCTTCCCGCACGACGCCATTTATAGCTAAAGCCTATAATATTCCATACCTGAATATTGCGACCAAGATCATGTTAGGCACACATAAACTCAAAGATTTTGAATTTGAGAAACAATTGAAAGGATATGCTATCAAAGTACCTGTGTTTTCTTTCGACAAGTTCCCCGGAGTTGACAAACGACTGGGGCCTGAAATGAAAAGTACCGGTGAGGCTATACAGTTCATTGATGATCTTACAGATCCGTTTTTCAGAGAACTTGAGCGAAACCGTAATATGTATCTTTTTGAATAGTAAGAATTAAGGACAGCCAGCAGGTCTTTTCCAGTTCTTTTTACCTCCCGTTTTTATTGTTTAAAATAAATAGGTAAACTGTCAACTGCACGGCAATTATGTCTTTGTTTCATAATAAAATAAGGGGTTGTGGAAGGTTTAGTGTCATTTCTTATACTTAGAGGACGATCTTCAATAGCTACTCGTATAAATTTAGTAACATTGTGCACTATTTTGCTATAACTATCCATTGCTAAGTTGGTTAAAATAAGATTTTATGATAAGACGATTACTCCTCATCAGTATCCTCTCTTCCTTCGGGTTTGTTGCCTGGAGTCAGTCATCACTGGAAGGTAAAGTTACAGACGCCGCAGATGGTCAGACAGTCATCTATGCGAATGTGATCATCTTCAAGAATGGTAACCAGATCACAGGCACCACCACTGACCTCGATGGGAATTATGTGTTTTCTTCCATTGATCCCGGCACATATGATGTACTTGTCAGCTACACGGGTTATCCCGATCAGCGTAAGACCGGTGTTGTCGTCCTCGCAGGTAAAGCCATCAGGCTCGACTTTAAAATGGAAGCAGGTATTCAATTAGATGTCGCTATTGTAACGGCCTATAAGGTCCCTTTGATCGAACAAGACAACACCACGCAAGGGGGAGTCAAGACAGCCGAACAAATCCGAAACCTGCCCACAAAAAATATCAATGCTATAGCTGCTACTACTGCCGGCCTATCTAGTATTGACGGTGGAGACATCAATATACGTGGATCCAGAAAAGATGCTACGAATTATTATATAGATGGTATCCGCGTCTCCAATACTAACCTTATCCCCCAATCTGAAATCGAACAGCTTCAGGTTATCACAGGAGGAATAGAATCAAGATATGGCGATGTGACTGGTGGTTTAATTTCTTTGACCTCCAAAGGCCCTTCATCTAAATTATCGGGTTCCCTTGAAGTAGAATCATCAGAACTCACCGATCCTTATGGCTACAACCTCTTAACAGGTAATGTGAGTGGTCCGATACTGAAGAATAAAGTAACAAATCAAACTATTCTCGGATTCCGAGTCTCAGGCCAATACAAAGACCTTAAAGACTCTGATCCACAGGCTTTTGGAGGTTATAGAGCTAAAGCTGATGCGATCAATCGCATTTCAGCAGCTCCTTTAACCTCTGTCGACGGCTCTCCACTCTTACAGGCAGAGCGATTGGAAGCAAGTGATGTAGAACTCCTTAAAGCAAGACCTAATACAGATTTGACACGTTATGATTTCACAGGCAAACTTGATCTGAGGGTTAATGATGATATAGATATGACAGTCGGTGGCAGCTATTATAATTCGACTGAAAATTTTTCGCCAAATAGAGCATGGAATTTACTTAACTGGCAAAACAATCCTTACAAGGACAGGAATGGATACCTTTTAAATTTCCGATTCAGACATCGTATAGGAGGTAGTGCACCAGATGCAAATAACCAGGCAGCACCTGCGCTGATCCGAAATATTTCTTACACACTTCAATATGGCTATGAAAAAAATAAATATGAAGAAGGTGATTCGAGATATAGAGACAATTTATTTGACTATGGATATGTAGGCAAGTTCGATGTAACCTATGTTCCTTCAGTAGGTATCGCACAAGACACAAATAGCCCTTTTGCAAAGCCTCTTTTCCCGGGATCCACGCTATATGGTGAACATTTTGGAAGTACTGAAACGTTTAACAGCGAAGGGTATACGCCATCTACTACCATTAATCCTCTTCTTAATAATTATAACATAGGTGAGGATGTCAATAATTTCAGAAATTATTCTGCCTATAATGGTTTCTGGTCAAATACCGTAAGCAGTGTATACTCCAGTCTGCACACCAGCACCGGAGCTGTATATAATCGATTCGACAAGAGAGATGATGATATTCATACCGGTACTTTAAATGCATCTTTCGACCTTTTCCCTGGAGGATCTGACAAAGGTCGCCACAATATTCAGTTTGGTCTTGTCTATGAGCAAAGACAGACACGCCGATGGGCTATGAATCCGAGAGACCTGTGGAATACAATGCGATTTGCAGCAAATGATGCACACATTGTAGGTCTTGACAGCACCCAAATAATTGGTTCAGCACCCCTTGTGGTCATTCAAAATGGAGTTCGTGACACTTTTGACGTAATGACGTTTCAAACGCTCGTAGTGGAGCAACCAAATCTTCTTTTTTATAAAAAAGTACGGGAACTCACAGGACAATCACTGCATGACTATGTCAATATAGATGGACTCGATCCTAAAGATCTCAGCCTTGATATGTTTGCTGCTGAAGAATTGACCAATCGCAAACAAATAACCTACAACGGCTATGATTACCTCGGTAATAAATTGCCATTTTCTACAAGCTTTGATGATTTCTTTACAGCCGAAGATGCAGAAGGCAGACGAACACTTCCTGTAGCAGCTAACAAACCGAACTATAGCGCAGCTTATATCCAGGATAAATTCACATTCAAGGATATCATCTTCCGTCTGGGACTCCGGGTCGATCGTTATGATGCGAATACTAAAGTATTGCGTGATCCATATTCATTATATCAGATCATCACTGCAAATGATTTTTACAACCTTCCCGGTGTGACGGGTTCAAGGCCGCCTGCAGTAAAGGATAATTGGAAAGTATACGTTGTATCTGATGGGTCTACAGATGTCAGAGCTTTCAGAGATGGTGATCAATGGTATACAGCGGAAGGAAGCCCCGTAAACGACGGTTCTGAAATTCTTGGAAATGAAATTCCTAATCCCTATTATGTGCAGCAAAATTCTGCAAACAGAAATATCAAGAGTCGTGAATTCGACCCTGGTGGCTCATTCGTAGATTATACACCACAAGTAAGCTGGATGCCACGTCTTGCATTTTCATTTCCGATATCAGACGATGCTAATTTCTTTGTACACTATGATATTCTTGTACAACGCCCACCTTCCAATACAATAGCCACAGCACTGGATTATTACTATTGGTCAGACGGACCACCATCGAACAATCCGGATCTCAAGCCTGAGAAAACCATTGATTTTGAAGTTGGGTTCAAGCAGAAGATCACAAATTCAAGTGCGATCACTCTTAGTGCTTACTATAAAGAATTGAGAGATATGATCCAGTCAAGGAAATATCTTTTTGTACCTGGTGTACCCGGCAATAGTTATGATTCTTATGGTAACCAGGATTTCGGAACTGTAAAAGGTTTTTCGTTTAGCTATGACTTGCGACGAACTGCTAATCTTGAAATGACGGCTGCATATACATTACAATTTGCAGATGGAACCGGATCGGATGCCGACTCACAAGGAGGTACCAGCCCTTTAAACTCAAGAGGAAACATTAGATACCTTTCACCTCTAAATTTTGATGAAAGGCATCGCTTGTCTGCTAATATCGATTACAGGTATGGAAGTGGATCTCAATACAATGGTCCCAGATGGTTTGGAAAAGATGTTTTTTCGAATGCAGGCTTAAGCTTGCAGGCCAATGCAGCTTCAGGACGTCCATATACACATGAGCAAAAGCCGCAGATTTTTGATAGCCAGGGTGTAGGTGGTGCCATCAATGGTGCACGCCTTCCATGGAATTTCTCGCTTGATCTCAGGGTTGACAAATCGTTCAAACTTTTAAGTGAGACAGCTGAACACCAACTTTATGCAAACGTCTATCTGAGGGTTGAGAATCTTCTTGATGCCCGCAACATAATTGGTGTCTATAAAGCATCAGGCTCTCCTTATGATGACGGTTTCCTCGTGACACAGGATGGTAACTCTACGCTGCAGACACTTATCAATTCCAACAGAGCTGATGATGTGGATAACTACCTTCTGTCCTATCAGTGGGGTTTACTGAATCCTGATTTTTTCACTTTGCCTCGCAGGGTTTATCTCGGTGCACAAGTGCAGTTTTAATTTGATCATAATCAATAGATAATATTCTTTCGTTAATTAGTTAAGATTACCATGGAAAAAAGAATAAGGCTCATTTTAGCAGGTATGTTCATGTTGACATCAATGCTTTCCTATGCATATATAGAACCAGCACATCAGGGTCCGAAGGTGAATCCTCAGGATAAGCCGATCAGTTACAGATCGGATTGTGCTGCTGCGACAATGTCACAGGATCTTGCGATCAACAATGTACGTGCGAGGCTTCTCGATGGAGGTGATGTATGGTGGGACTTGAGTGTAGGTCAATACATCGTCCCTAAAGTTGATCCCGCACTTGGTGTTCCGGGGGTTTCTTCAATTTTCGCAGGCGCTGTATGGCTCGGAGGTTTTGACGATGCAGGCAACTTGAAAATTGCTGCACAGACTTATAGGAGAGCTACAGCCAATGACTTTTGGCCTGGGCCACTTTCTTCTATTGGAACTACCGGAGCAGATACATGTCTGAACTGGGATAAATTCTTTATCGTAAAAGGCTTAACGATTAAAAATCATATCAAAGCCTTTAAGCTTGCAGAAGCTGAAGGCATTCCATTTGATTGCGAATCCGTACCTGATGAATTAAAAAAATATCCTGCAAGAGGAAATCCATACTGGAGTAAATATTATGATTTTGATTTGCCAAACGATAACCAGGGTTTAGGTGCTTTTTTTGATGCAAACGGGGATAACAGATATGATCCTTGCGATGGTGATTATCCTGCTATCGAAGTAAGAGGTTGCCCTACTGAAAGTAATTTCCCTGATGAGATTATTTTCTGGGTTTACAATGACGCCGGTAATAGCCACACGAATACGAATGGAAAACCTATTCGTATGGAGGTGCAGGTCCAGGCATTTGCATATGCAACCAATGATCAGATCAATGACATGACTTTTTACAGATATAAGCTGATCAACAGAGCTGTATCTGTTATTGACAGTACGTATTTCGGTATGTGGGTGGATCCTGATCTTGGATGTTCTGAAGATGATTTTATCGGATGCGATACTTCACGCAGCATGATGTATGTATACAATCAGGATGCCACAGATGGGGATGTCGGTTGTGATTGTTCTACAGGCGGAGGATCTACGTATTGTAATAATGTTCCAATTCTCGGTGTTGATTATTTCAGAGGTCCAAGAAAACCCATAAGAAGAATTGACACTCTTAAATTGGGCGAGCCTCTGGATCGCGACTTTTACACAAACGTATATGATACATTGGGGACAATAGGTGATTCTCTGATTATCCTTGATGTAGACTACCTGACGGAATTGGGGATGTCATCGTTCACATATCACGTGCGTCAGACTGCCGGATCATGGCCTTCTGCAATGTGGGACCCACAAACAGATGTTGAATTTTATCGCTTCCTCTCAGGATCATGGAGAGATGGTTCTCCTTATACTTTTGGAGGAACTGGATATAACCTTGGTGCTACGGAAAGACTCAAGTATTCGTTTCCGGGTGACCCCAATAATCCGGCCGGCTGGTCTATGTGTTCTGCAGGTTTTCAGCAGAAAATGGACCCCAGAACTGTACAAGCCACGGGACCTTTCCGTCTTGACCCGGGTGCTATCAATGAGTTGATTATTGGTGTCGTATGGGTACCGGATCAGATTTATCCATGTCCGGATCTTCATGAGCTTCGCTCTGCTGATGATCTTGCACAAGCACTCTTTAATAATTGTTTTATACTTCCAGATGGTCCTGATGCACCCGATCTTGATTGGATTGAACTTAATCGTGAGCTTATCATGGTATTGAGCAATGACCCTAAATCATCTAACAACGCCTATGAGCTTTACAGTGAAAGAGGCCTGCAAGTGCCGGAAAGGACACTTGATAGTACTTATCTTTTTGAAGGGTATAAAGTATATCAGCTTCTAAATGGCAATGTTACTCTGGGGGATCTTGATGATGTAACGAAAGCAAGACTTGTCTTCCAGGTTGACAAGCGAAATGGTATTGATAAATTATACAATTGGACCACCATTAAAGGTCCTCATGATGTCGATGTCTGGGTTCCTGTCGAACAGGTAGATGGAGCTGATGATGGCATCAAACACACATTCAATATTACTGAAGATCAATTTGCCTCCGGTGATCGCAGGTTAATTAATCACAAGCATTACTACTATACCGCAATTGCATATGCCTTTAATGAATTCGCACCTTTTGATCCTGCCAATCTTATAGGCCAGCGCACTCCTTATCTTGAAGGTCGGGGAAATATCAAGACATATGACCCGTTACCTCATCCGCAGACATTCCAGGAAATCAATGGACTTTTCGGAGAAGGCTCTGTTGTCACGCGTCTTGAAGGAGTCGGAGCAGGAGAAAATTTTCTTGAATTAGGCGAAGGTGAACTTGATGAAATATTGGCTGGAAATAACCATGGTGAAGTAACCTACGCACCCGGTGCAGCGCCAGTAAGAGTTTCTGTATTTAATCCTCTTGTAGTAAAAGATGGTGAGTACATACTTGAATTTACAGATCCTTTCCCAACCGTTGACTCATTATCATCAAATGCAGGGTGGAAATTCTATAATGTCAATGACCCTTCGAAGGTTTATACGAATGAAAAACCACTGTCCAATCTGAATGAACAGCTTATCGCAGATCTTGGTATATCTGTATACGTCGGACAATCTGATGATGCAGGTGAACGTAAGGACAAATCGAATGGCACAATAGGGTACTCAGTCACATATAAAGACGCCAGCAAACCAAAATGGCTTGATTTTGTAGGCGATGATTTTGGAGGTTCTCCTATATTCAATTTTGTCCAGACTGAATTACCTACGTATCCTAACTTCTTGCTTGATCCGGATAGAGCATTTTCAACGTTTGCTCCATGGGTTCCATTTATTCTGACAGATTTTATGCAGAGTGAGCCTGCAGAGAATCCGGCAGGATGGAATATTACACCAGGATGGTTGGATCCATCTGGCGCTTCAGTTCAAAGCTCTCAATTTGGAGGCACTCTTCAAAACTTAAATAATGTAGATATCATTCTTACTTCAGATACAAGTAAGTGGAGTAGATGCGCAGTGGTAGAAACGTCTAATGTATACTATACAAGCCAAACAGCTCCTGGTATTGGATTAAAATCAGAAGGTGATAAGAAGAGCTTCCAGGCAAGGTCAAGACCATCAGTAGGTAAAGCAGATAAAAATGGAGATGGCTTCCCTGATCCGGATGGCGCAAAAGATGCTAGCGGTAATCCACTGACTGGAATGGGTTGGTTCCCCGGATATGCAGTTGACGTCGAAACAGGACTCAGACTGAATATCTTTTTTGGTGAAAATTCATGTTATAGAGATTTTGTATCTGATGCGTTAGGTGTTGGAAATATTGCCTACGATATGATCTGGGATCCAGGATCGCAATTAATTGTCACATCAGGTGGAATAGGGAATATCAGTCCGTTGGAAGTTTTTGTTGGAGGCCAGCAATATGTTTATGTGATGCGCTCAGCCTATGATGGTTGCACAGCTCTTCGTAAAGACCTTGATCGTACAGGTATCATTAAAGCCAGAGCCCTTTCACAAATCACCTGGACAGCTATTCCTCTATTAGCTAATGATCCTACGATTTCACTTTTACCACTTAATGAAGGCTTGATACCCAACGATGTTACGTTTAAATTGCGTGTTGATAATCCATATCAATTAGCCGTAGGAAACGGAGAGCATAACAGGTATCCTACCTATAGGGTCAAATTTGAAGGTGTCACCCCGGTTCCGCTCACAGAAGCTCAGATCCCACAGGCTTTGGCAGCTATCAACGTTGTTCCAAATCCATATCTGGCGTATAGTGATTATGAGACTTCATCATTTGATAATACAGTCAAAATCACAAATCTTCCGGGATTCTGTACGGTGACAATATATTCTCTTGACGGTAGATTTATACGTCAATATGAGAGAAATGAAGTGGCTAAACCTAATTCACCGCCCAGAAATTTACCTCCTGTAGCTGTCAATCAAATCGAACCGGATCTTGAATGGAATCTGAAGAATTTTGCGGGCATTCCTATAGCCAGTGGAGTATATCTGATTCATGTCAATGCACCAGGGTTAGGTGAAAGGGTGATAAAATGGTTTGGGATCAGTCGTCAGTTTGACCCAAGCGGATTATAATGAATGGGAGAGCCGGAGTGAGCTAAGCATTATTGAAAAACCAGATATGTTGAAAGAAAGAAAGGTATGAAAAGACTTTTACTACAATTGCTGACGGGCATTTTTTGCCTTGTCGCCTTCAATGCCAATGCAGGGAATCCCGACCGTCAGGGTGAAGCCGGGGGCTATGAACTCCTGCTAAATCCTTGGGCCAGGAATGCCGGCTTACATGCGCTCACTACTTCGATGGCCTATGGCGTTGAGGCGATGCAAATCAATGTGGCCGGATTATCCAGGATACACAAGACTGAATTTGTGATTGGCCATACAAGGCTTTTCGAAGGGACGGGTATCAGGATGAATAGTATCGGCCTTGCTCAAAAAATGGGTGAGAACGGAGCTTTTGGTTTGTCTCTCACGGCCATGGATTTTGGTGACATCCAGGTCACTACGGTAGGCAACCCGGAAGGAGGATTAGGAACCTATAGTCCTAATTTTTTCAACCTTGCTCTTTCTTATAGCCACACATTTGCCCAAAAGGTTTCTGTAGGTATTTTACTAAGAGGTATTTCTGAGACGATAGCTGACGTGGGTGCGTTTGGTTTCGCCCTTGATGCAGGTGTTCAATATGTTTCAGGCGCTAAAGACAACTTTAAATTTGGAGTTTCGCTACGGAATATGGGATCACCTATGAAGTTTAGCGGAGAAGG
>JBBSAQ010000015.1:0-76758 GCA_038252065.1 Chitinophagales bacterium | reverse complement strand
TGTTCATGATTAGAAATTTGAGCTGATATTAAATTTGAAACCACTGAATGCCGGTTCGAGACGACAGATACCACCTGAACAAACGATTCCCTCCACTTGCTTCACATAACGAAATGAGTAACGTGTCGGTCCTGCTGAATAAACAACACCTACTGTAGGGAAATGAAGCTTTTCTGTTTTATCTGTACCATCTGCATTCAATGCTGGCTGTATATTCCACATGTCTGACAACTCAAAAAGCCAATGTGGAGAAATTGAAAATTCTTCAAGGCCATATACCCAGCTGCCATGATCCTGTTTTGTAGACATATACTGTAGCTCAGTACGGAATGAGGTTTTCTGATTCACTTTGATCAGGTAATCTACATAAGGTATCACTGCTTTCACACTTGGCACACCTGGTTTTCCTTCATATAGTTCCTGATTGTATTCCTGGTATTGCACGCCTGTCAGTAATGTCCATTTACGTGGTTTTTTGAAAGACACCTGTGTGAATACTTCAGTGTAGATGTCGCTATTTTCAGTTGCATCAGGTCTGTTTATTTTAGATACATTGATCAGCACCCCGATTTTTTTGCTGATCGCATAGGTTGCATCAAATTGGAATGCCTGTTCATCCAGTTCCTGTGTGGCAGGACTATATCTGGCTGTAAGCCGATATGTGTTAATCCTTGACATCGGCGGGAGAAAATTGATGATGCCGCGATTGAGGCTGACAAACGGATCTGTTCTGAAATTGAAATTTTTTGTTCGTTTGTATTGACCGGTCAGGCCAAGGCCACCGCCTGCATAAGTCAATGATGTATATATTAAATGGCCGGGTGTCAACACAAATTTTCCTGTTGACGGAACGCCTGTCCACAATGTTCTTGAAGCATATGGATCGTAAATGACATCTTCAGTTTTGTATGCTGCTTCAACATACCAACTGATTCTGCCGGCGGTAAGTGTGTTATAAACTGATGCAGCAAGTGCATTAAAAGGAGCTTCATGAATAAAATCTTCGGGTGTGTATTGGCTTAATGTGCCGGCTAATGCATCCATTTGTTGATCAGAAATGGTTTTGTGCATAATCCCTAAACCGGGTGCTATTGATAATTTGCCTTCTTCACCGAATGATTTGAAGCCTTCGATATTGACACCTTTCAATATGGATGGATACAGGTCGAATAGATTTTTCTGTCTGCCGGCGATTCCTTTGATCGTCCAGGTCGGAGATATTTCGTAGGTCAGTTTAAGACCGACGAGTGCATTGTCAATCAATAGAGGACGTTCTTCGTAAGCTTTGAAAATGACACCGCTTCCGAACTGGTCATAAATGTGACCTGCGAGGATAGCCAGTTTACCTATTTTCTTGCCTACATACCACCTTCCTATACCCTGGTCTGTATAGGAATCCTGGGGATTGAGAAGAGCTGAATTGGCGAAAATATCATAACGGATACCCAAATCGAAGCCGGAAACCTGAGCCCGGACCGTCAGCCAGGTCTCTGTTCCGACCAGTTGATGTTCGTATTGGGGGGTGTTGGCAGCGCCTATTTTGGTATCCCGCATATAGAAATTGACGTTGGATTCAAGGCTGCCGGAAAGATTGAGCTGATCCTGTGCTATACAAGTCATTGAAAACAAGCAGAATATCAGCGTCGAAAGGGAGCGGGATACTGTCATATACATTAATGGATTAATGATTCGTTAAATGGACGGATAATCTTCGCCATTTAGCGTCAAAAATAGATATTTGAGGAATGGCAGCCCCTATATCTCACCGGGTTTCCGCCTTTAATTTACAAGCCTAAAATAAATTAGTAGTGAAAAGCATCTTGTACGTCCTCCTATTGGCATCATTTGCATTTGGATTTACTCTGCCTGACGGAGATAAAAAGATTCCTAGTGTCACGATAGCTAACCTTCAGGGAAAGCCAATCAATATCCAGGAATACGTCGTAAAGGGAAAAATTACAATCCTGAGTTTCTGGGCTACATGGTGTTCTCCGTGCAAAAGGGAGCTTGATGCTGTCTCTGAACTTTATCCAATATGGAAATCTGATTACAACACACAGCTGATAGCGATCTCCATCGATAATGCAAGAGCCGTATCGCAAGTAAAGCCACTTATTGAAGAAAAAGGATGGGAGTTTGAAGTATTAGTGGATTCAAAACAGGAATTACAACAAGCCTTGAATTTCCAGGCCATACCACAGACATTTGTCGTGGATACTGAGGGAAACATTGTCTATCAGCATGAAGGTTATACGCCGGGCGATGAATATGAATTGGAGAAATTCGTCAAAAAATTGGCCGGTAAATAATTTTCACAATCACTTCGCCTTATTCATCTTTATTTTTCTCTGAAATAATATTCATGATACGAGGTGACTACGTTATTCCAAATTATGGAATTAAAATCTGGATTTCATCACTATTGATCCACCTGATCTTTGATTACATCCTTCAACCTCATCTTATCCACTCCGTTCCAGAGCCATTGAGAGATAAAAATAAATTTCAACGGACTGGATTTTTTAATACGCATTATGTTTCCTATATTTAGAAAAAATAGTCATTGTCAATGAGTCAGCCTGTTATTGACCTGCAGGAATCCCTACGGGAATATTTTGGTTTCACGCAGTTTAAAGGGGATCAGGAAGCCATTATCGAGACGGTAATGGAAGGCAGGGATTGTCTTGTCATCATGCCTACGGGCGGTGGCAAATCTCTTTGTTACCAGTTACCCGCATTGATGATGGAAGGAACCGCCATCATTATTTCTCCACTCATCGCCTTAATGAAAAATCAGGTTGATGCTATCCGTGGATATCATGAAGGGGATGCTATTGCGCATTTTCTGAATTCATCCTTAGGACGTAAAGAGATAGCCCAGGTAAAAGAGGATATAGAAAGTGGTGTGACAAAACTCTTATATGTAGCTCCCGAAACATTGACGAAAGAAGAGAATCTTGAATTTTTCAGCAATGTCAATGTTTCATTTGTTGCCGTAGATGAAGCCCACTGTATCTCTGAATGGGGCCATGATTTCCGTCCTGAATACAGAAATATACGTTCGATGATCGAACGTATCGGTACGAACATTCCGGCTATGGCACTTACTGCTACAGCTACCCCAAAAGTCCAATCGGATATCGTCAAGAGTCTTGAAATGAAAAATGAACGCAAGTTTATTTCAAGTTTCAACAGACCTAATTTATACTATGAAGTCCGGCCTAAGCTCAATAAGGAACAGACGATAAAAGAAATTCTTCAGATTCTCAAAGGCGCGGGTAGCCCTTCAGCCATCATCTATGTACAAGCCCGGAAAACAACCGAAGAACTTGCACAGATGTTGAATCTCAATGGTATCTCTGCAGCTCCGTATCATGCGGGCATGGATTCCAAAACGAGAGCAAGCGTTCAGGATAATTTCCTCAGTGAAGAAGTCAAGGTGATCTGTGCTACGATCGCATTCGGCATGGGGATAGACAAGCCGGATGTCAGGGTAGTCATTCACTATGATATACCAAAGAGTATTGAAAATTACTATCAGGAGACGGGTCGTGGTGGACGTGATGGTCTTGAAGGATCCTGTTATTCATTTTATGCACCAAAAGATATTTATAAGCTTGAGAAATTTCTTCGCGATAAGCCTGTAGCTGAGCGCGAGATGGGTGGACAGCTTCTTGAAGAGGTTGTAGCCTATGCAGAGACAAGTGGTTGCCGACGGAAATTCCTGCTCCATTATTTCGGTGAAGAATATGATGATAGCCAGTGTGAAGGGAATTGTGATAACTGTCGCTTTCCAAAAGAAAAACATGAAGTAAAGAATGAAGTAAAGAAAGCGCTCGAAGTTATAGTAAAACTGAAAGAAGGATACTCGACGAAAGTGATCGTCGACTTCATGATGGGTAAGTCCAGCAAGGAGATGAATGAATACGCTTTCAATTTGCTTGAAGGTTATGGGACCGGTATTGAGAAGGGTGATGTTTTTTGGTATTCTATTGTTAGGCAAGCTTTATTAGCGGGATTGCTCGAGAAGGAGATTGAAAATTATGGTGTATTAAAAATAACACCTGCAGGCAAGGCCTATATTCAAAAACCAAAGAGTCTTAAGATCCCCCTCAATCGTGATTTCTCCAATGAGAAAACGACTGATGATGATGCTCCTGCAAAGATGGTTGCCCTCGATGAAGTGCTTGTCGCTCAATTAGAAGATCTGCGTAAAAAAGAAGCCAAGAAAAAAAATGTTCCTACATGGGCTGTCTTCCAGGATGTCTCCCTACAGGAAATGGCAACTGAGTATCCGATCACAATGGAGGAGCTTTCCAATATCAGTGGTGTGTCACTAGGTAAGGCACAGAAATATGGTAAGGCATTTATTGAATTGATCAAAGCTTACGTTGAAGAAAATGACATAGAGCGCCCTACTGAATTTATCGTCCGACAAGTAGCCAATAAATCAAGGACTAAAGTTCTCATCATTCAGGCCATTGATAAGAAATTGCCATTTGATGATATCCAGCGACAGAATCAATTGTCCCGGGAAGAACTCCTGGAAGAATTAGATATTATTGTGAGCAGTGGCACTAAGCTTGATCTGAAATATTTCATCGATCCTATGATCGACGAAAGTATCCAGGAGGGTATCTATGATTATTTTATGAATGCAACCACAGATTCTTTCAATGATGCCTATCACGCCCTGAAGGATGATGACTATACGGTTGAAGAAATTCAATTGGTGAGGTTAAAGTTTTTGTCGAATGTGGCGAATTGACAGCCTGTTTTGCCCCTAAATCCCCTAAAGGGGACTTCAATTCAATCACTCTAATCACAAAATGATCACTCGAATTCACATCATCAATGGACTGATTTGTCCCTAAATCCGCTAAAGGGGACTTCAACTGAATCTCTCACTAATGATCAATCGAATTCATATCTTAAACGGGCCGAATCTCAATCTACTGGGAAAGAGAGAGCCTGAAATATACGGTTCTGTGTCTTTTGAAGAATATTTTGACGAATTAAAAAAGAAATATCCTGATGTTGAATTGAAATATTTTCAATCGAATCATGAAGGGGCGATCATTGATTATCTGCATCAAAATGGATTTTCGGTTAACACAGGAATAATTTTAAATGCGGGTGGGTTATCGCATACGTCCATTGCATTAAGAGATGCAGTGACTTCAATAGAAACTCCGGTGATCGAAGTGCATATTTCAGACATCCATAAAAGAGAATCATTTCGGCAGCATAGTTATCTCACGGATGTGTGTGTTTCGAATTTTATTGGATCAGGGCTGAAAGGGTATGACTGGGCAATAGATTATTTTATAAATACTTAAATCGGGACAATGGAATAAATGACTCCGGAATCTCGATGTGGAGGAATTCTCTTTCACGCTGATATACGCAGAATTATTTTCAACAGCGATCTTACAGAATCGGATCTTGTTATTGACAGATTCAAGCCATCAAATGCCGCAAATCATTTTTGCGAAAATTACTTTTAATATCATCTGCGCAATTAGCGATTAAGCCGACTAAGTGATTTTCTAAAATAATTGAAGAGCCTACTTATTGACTGGTCTTTTCTGCACCGGATCATATCCATGCCCTCCCCAGGGATGACATCTTCCGATGCGACGCAGCCCGAGCCAGACACCTTTGAAAGGGCCCCATTCATTGATGGCGTCGATCATATATTGACTGCAGGTCGGTGTGAATCGACATCCTTTGCCGACGAGGTGAGAAAGTGTCAGCTGATAAAATCTGACAAGTAAAATCAGGAATTTACTGATCATGATTTTAGTAGGTATAACTCCATGAACTATTGGAAGGATCAAAAATGGTATATTCTTTTTGTGTGCTGTTCATCCGGATATCCATGATATTGCGTTGATCGCTGTACAGATCAAGCAATATCCGGTTCGTGATTGTATATTTTTGACCTTTTGAGGTGGTCGCCGGAAACTCAAGATAACACCACACAGCAAGGAAGTCATCACTCAATTCTTTGCCAACAAATCTTGATGTCAACTTGTGTCCATCCTGTGTAATGGTGAAATACTTATCAATGTATGACGCCAGGTATTCCTCTGCGAGTGTGTTTTCCGTTGTAGCTCCGAAGTTGACCGATGGATATCCTTCATTTTTCATGGCGATCTCAAGATCATCAATATATACCTTGACGGACACCTGAAATGCAGCATCTTTTTCACTGTATTTCAATTCGCAGATGCTGGCATGAATCGGATGCTCACCGATTGAAAGAATCGATGTGAACGGAGACAGGAAGCTGAGGATATGAAACAAAAGGATCAACACATTTCAGGATTTGATTTTGTAAAAATACGGATAAAGCGAGACTAAAACTTTGTAATGACGTATCTGTATACCAAAGCATTAGTTAATACCTACAATCAGAAGGATACATTCGATGTATGAATCAACGTTCCGCTTCGGCTCAGCGACCGTTAGGGTTCAACAAAAATTTACTTCGGCTCAGTAAAGAATGTTCTTTTCCCCGAAGGACAACATAGAAAGGTCATATGAACATATAAAAAAAAATGAGATCCTGTGACCTCATTTTTCCTTCTTGTTGAGCATCGGTTGACCGACGATCTGGCGTACGAACAAGGCTGTGTCTTGATCGCAGGCACAATATTTAACAACTATTAATACCTGTAGTACTCCGGCTTGAATGGTCCTTCCGGTGACACTCCGATATATGATGCTTGTTCCGGTGATAATTCATCAAGTACAACACCAAGTTTTGCAAGATGCAAGCGTGCTACCAATTCATCAAGATGTTTTGGAAGGACATATACTTTGTTTTCGTATTGATCGCCTTTTGTCCAGAGTTCAATCTGCGCCAATGTTTGATTGGTGAATGAATTTGACATCACGAATGATGGATGGCCCATGGCACAACCTAAGTTGACCAGTCGACCTTCAGCAAGGAGGATAATGTCCTTTCCATTGATGGTATACTTGTCAACCTGTGGTTTGATTTCCACTTTTGTATTGCCTACATTTTTATTTAACCAGGCGACATCTATTTCAGTATCGAAATGACCGATATTGCAAACGATGACTTTGTCTTTCATCAATTTGAAATGTTCGCCGCCGATGACATCTTTATTTCCGGTGGCCGTGACGACGATATCGGCTTCTTTCACAGCATCTATCATTCGTTTTACTTCGAATCCTTCCATAGCGGCCTGAAGAGCGCAGATCGGATCGATTTCACTGACGATCACTCTGCAACCTGCAGACTGGAGAGAAGCTGCTGAACCTTTTCCTACATCACCATAACCAGCGACAACGGCAACCTTTCCGGCCATCATCACATCTGTTGCTCTTCTGATGGCATCAACGCAACTTTCGCGACAACCATATTTATTGTCAAATTTTGATTTGGTTACAGAATCATTGACATTGATTGCAGGCATTGGAAGCGTCCCCATTTTTTGACGCTCATACAGACGAAGTACGCCTGTTGTGGTTTCTTCTGTGATACCTTTTACTGAAGCTACGAGTTCAGGATATTTATCTAAAACTATATTCGTCAAATCACCTCCATCATCGAGGATCATATTGAGTGGCTGATTATCGCTGAATGCAAATAAGGTTTGCTCTACGCACCAGTCATATTCTTCAAGAGACATACCCTTCCATGCGAAGACCGGGATTCCTGCTGCTGCGATAGCTGCTGCGGCATGGTCTTGTGTAGAGAAGATATTGCATGATGACCAGGAGACTTCTGCACCTAGTTCTTTCAGTGTTTCGATCAGAACTGCGGTCTGGATAGTCATATGAAGACAACCTGCGATACGCGCGCCGGCGAGAGGTCTGGATACTCCATATTCTTTTCGGAGGGCCATTAAGCCTGGCATTTCAGCTTCAGCGAGTTCGATCTCCATCCGGCCCCATTTGGCGAGGGAGATATCTTTTACTTTATACTTAAGATTTTGTGCAACCAATTGATCCTGCATGATTTATAAGTTTCTAATGATTAGTTTTTGAAAAGCGGTGCAAAGATAGGTAATGTTCGTTTAACGGATACTTATGGTTTATTGTTTTCAGATTTAAAGAATGGGTGCCGGATTCATCACGGTTTGCCCCTTCTTTTCGTTCGCCGAATAAATTCGTCTCGAACGAAAATTCTCCTCTGTGTTTCTTCACTTCGTTTCGAAAACCCCGGGGATAAAGTGGATAGCGGGTGTAAAGTATGAGGGATGCCGGATTGTGGGATACCGGATTTCGGACTCTAGACTCAGATGTCTTTCTTCAAGTTATGATTTGTATATAAGAATCAGTTTGATGAGGACTAATTCGTTTATTCAAATCAACACTGCAAGAGCAATTAAAAATTTTGTGTCTGGAGTCCATAATCCGGCATCCCTTAATCCAGCATCGAAAGAAAAGCATGACCTCTTCCATCAAACAGGACATGCTAGATGCGTATCTTTGTCACATGAAAAAAATCATCACCACTGAAGCTCCTGTTCCCGCCGGTCATTATAGCCAGGCCATATGTAATCAGGGACTTGTATTCGTAGCCGGCCAGTTACCGCTTGATCCTTCAACAGGTAAAATGGTAGAAGGCGATGTAGAAGCGCAGGTGAGACAAACTATTCAGAATATTGAATCTATCCTCCTTGCCTCCAATTCGGGTTTAGATCATGTACTTAAATCAACAATCTATATTCCGGATATAAGTTACTGGCCTGAAGTCAACAGAGTGTATGGAGAATGTTTTGGTGATCACAAACCAGCGAGAGCTGTGATTCCATGTGGACCATTACATTATGGAGCGGCATTAGAGATGGAAGTGATAGCAAGGGAAACGAGTAATGAATAACGAGTAACGATTAACGATTAACGAGTAACGATTAACGATTAACGATTTTTTAAATTCGAACTAGCAGCTACAGACCACATAACAATCTAACCTTTTATTGAACCACTTGGAAACTTAAGTTCACTTAAGGAATTCACTTAGAAAAATTTATTGAACTAATTAGAAACGTATGTTCCCTTAGATTGTTACACCTATAAACCTATAAACCTATAAACCTATAAACCTATAAACCTATAAACCTATAAACTTCATAAACCGACAAAAACAAATTCTTCTTTACTTGATCTTAAAAATAAACGTAAGATTTCCACACTGTTCTACTGGTGCAGAAGCGTCTTCAACAAATATATAGGTTGCAGCAACGGCTTCAGCTTTACGGATGAGATCCGGTTCCCTGATGTTTGAACCCAGGGGGTTATATTTTGTGCGGATCACTTTTCCACTTCTGTCTACGCAAATGCTGACGGTCATATGACCTTCTTTGATGGCGATGCTTCCCACATTTCCTCGTGAAACGAGCTTTCTGTCAAATCCCTTTCCAAGACCTACCTGCCAGCCTAGACCGGTACCATCATTTCCTACACCGGTATTTTTTCCTGCACTTCCTACACCTGTGCCTCCGCCGGGACCAGAACCGTTACCAATCGTATTTCCGGTACCATTTCCGCTACCTCCTCCTCCACCTGGTTTAGTACCAAAGCCATCACTGGTCACACCGGAATCATCATCACCAGGCTCTGATCCACCAACATCGCTTTTGCCATTGCCACTTGAAAAATCGATAATATTTAACTCTTCTACAGCGTCAGCTTCGAATGAATTGTCCCTGACCGACTGCCAGACTGAAGGGGTAGAAATCTTTGGCGTGGGTAATGGAATATCAGAAGCGGTGGAAGACAATATAGCACTTGTGGTTCTCGTCACCGTATTCAAAGTAGGAGCCGCTAATTTGGAAGGGGCAGCTTCTACGGGCCTAGAATGCATCGGCTCAGCCTTCGTCCGGTTCCCTCCGGCTTCACTTCCGGACATATGCGAACCCGCCTCCATATCCGCAGTAGGAGGGGTCTTATGCTGCTCCTCAACCACAAATTTTTCAGGTTTGATGTATTGGTTGAAAGGATAGTCAAACTGGAACACCAGGGCTTCTTTTGTAGGCTCCGCAGGTGTCTGCATAGAGAGAAACGGAAGGAAGGCTACCAATAGCAACAGGAGATGTAATACAAATGAAATGGTTCTGCCCCTGTTGCGGGACTTGTTGAAAATCTTGGGCTGACGTTTTCTGGACATAGGCTGAATAACAACTTTAACGCTCCAAAAATGCGACTATTGTCGTTTAAATTCCTCTATTGAGATTCTTTTAACAAAAAAAAGCCATCCTGGCAAATCAGGATGGCTTAAGCTTAATGAAAATATTTACGCAAAAAATCTTTCGTAGGTGAAGGAACCAACTCCTTCATCCATTTATTTATTGAATAACAAACTTCTGCATGTGACCTTCCATCTTGATGAAATACATACCTGAAGGCATACCTGTGATCTCCGCATGATCCGAATTGAAACCATGACCTACTAATTTTCCATTGACATCAAATATTCCATAAGACACCACTTCATGACCGAAGTGGAGATCTCCATTCATGATCGGATTCGGATATACAGGATCGACTTTCGCCTGTTCGATTTCTTTATTCCCCAGGAGAATCAAATTCATAAGCACCGGATTGTCCACGAAATTTGAACCCGATATAGCAGGTGAGGATACTACTGGTCTAAAATTTGGTGACTTGGATGCAGCTACCGGATTGATCAATAATGTTCCATCCGTAAAAGGAACGGGATCAATGTTATTGTGCAGAATTCCACCAGCCCTAACCCAATCATTCACAGCATTAAGCTTTGAAATGGAATTTGTACCGCGTGCCACTTCCACAAGTCCATTGGCCGTCGTATCTGCTGCATTGTTAAACGCATTTGCTGTATTGACGATGATATTATTTGCAAAAGAAACCTGCTTCTTAGTGATATCAACAGGCGTAGAAGGACTCACTAAAGAAAGCGCTTCTGCAAAATTGGTATTGCGTAATGTACTGTCTCCATCGATCATCAGGAAGTTTCTATACCCCATGAAAATACTGTTGACAATACGTAAGCTTGAATTTCTTCTGATGCGTGCTCCTCTTCTGAATGCTGCTTTGGTAGTAGAATTCATTGCTGAGTAAGAAGAACCCACAGGTACAGGACCGACCATGGTAAAGTTTGAGAATACACCATTTGTTTTTGGCGATACGTTTGCTGTCCCCGTAGCTTCATTATCACTTTCAAATCCTTCTGAAGTAGATCCACCTGATGGAAGACCGTATGTCAGATCATAGAATGCAGAGTCACGAACACCAATACCGAACTGGGCTACCCCACCATAACCATTATCCGTATCAAAATCATCATCCGTTCCTTTCCAGGCAATGAGATGTTTTGAATTGACTGTTCCACCGAACCATTCATATGAATCGTCACCGGAATAAGATACCTGTACATGATCGATTTCTGTACCAGCACCAACAGCACCCAATGTCATACCATTGATTTCTTTGTTGGTTTCAAAAGCAACACCGCCGAATTCAATACGCAGATAATTCACAGAACCTGAATTGTCATTCAGATCTGTTCCGCCGAAACGGGCAAGGTCAGCATCAAATGTTACGTTGTTAAAACCTTCCATTTGTACATTATCATTGTCTGTCCCGTTGAGCAGGTTATGTGAAGATTTTCCGGCTATCAACAGGCCTCCCCAATCTCCACGATTGCGTTGTCCTGCAGGTTTGGATGAGGTGAAGATGACAGGTTTTTCAAGTGTTCCATTCACATGGATGGTACCGCCACGTTCAACAATAATTGAAGCATAGTTTTTAGGTGATGAGCTCAAATCGGAGGCTGCACGGATGATCGTACCTGCCGGAATATTTAACGTGGCTCCATTTCTCACAACGATAAATCCTTTGAGCAAATACACTTGTGCAGCATCAAGGGTTAATGTATTTCCAGTAGCAATATCTTTTTCACCTTGTACCGGCAATGATGCATCCATACCATTCAGGGTATTGACATCTGTTGGATCAGGATATATCGCATTGATAGGATCAAATTCTGTCCATCCGGTTGTCCAGTCAGCGGCTGGATCGGGGGATAAAGCACCGACATAGGTTGTATTCTCTAAAGAGAAATTTGAAAGAGTTGGATTACCATTAAATACAGCACCGGCAACAGCGGGTGAACTGACAACTGGCCTGAAATTAGGAGAGGTTGAAGCAGAAACCGGATTGATCAATAAAGATCTCTTGGTAAAACTTACCGGATCTATGTTGTTTGCCAATGGGCCAGGCTCTCTGACCCAATCATTAACAGCTTGCAGTTTTTCTGCAGAACCTGTTCCACGCGCTACTTCAACTAAACCATTTGCTGTAGTATCTGTAGTGCTATGGAATGCTGCGGACGTATTGACGATAATGTTATTTGCAAAAGAAACCTCCTTGGATTTGAGATCAACCGGTGTACTTGGCGTCACTAAAGCGAGTGCATCAGGATAATTTGTATTTCTCAATGTGCTGTCCCCATCGATCATCAGGAAATTACGGTATCCCATGAAGATCGTATTGACGATACGCAGACTTGAATTCCTGCGGATACGGGCTCCACGACGAAAGGCTGCTTTTGAAACAGAATTCATATTAGAATATGAAGAACCTTCGGGAACAGGACCAACCATTGTATAATTTGAAAATACACCATTTGTGTATGGCCGTACATTAGCAGTACCTGTTGCTTCATTATCACTTTCAAATCCTTCAGAAGTGGAACTGCCTGAAGGGATGTTATAACTAAGGTCATACAAAGAAGAATCACGAACCCCAATACCAAATTGACTAAGTCCTCCATATCCGTTGTCGGTATCAAAATCATCGTCTGTTCCTTTCCATGCAATCAAGTGGCTTGAATTGACTGTTCCACCAAACCATTCGTACGAATCATCTCCGGAATAAGATACCTGCACGTGATTCAAAATTGTCCCTGCACCTACAGCACCTAGGGTCAGTCCGTTAATTTCCTTATTGGTTTCAAAAGCGACACCACCAAATTCGAGACGCAAATACGTAATAGAACCCGAATTGTCATTGATATCTGTTCCGCCGAAATGAGCCAGGTTGGCATCAAAGGTGACGTTGTTGAATCCTTCCATCTGTACGTTGTTATTGTCTGTTCCATTCAACAAGTTGTGGAGTGATTTACCTGCGATCAGAAGACCTCCCCAATCACCACGCTGGCGTTGACCTGCGGGTTTAGCGGATGTAAAAACAACCGGCTTGGCTGATGTTCCATTGATCTCAATCTTTCCACCACGTTCAACAATGATGGATGCATAATTTTTCGGAGATGAACTCAGGTCAGCAGCTGCACGGATGATGGTTCCTGCAGGAATCACAAGTTTCGCACCACTCCTGACTACAAAAAATCCTTGTAGCAAATATACTTTTGATGCATCCAGTGTCAATGTGTTTCCTGAAGTCAGTTCTTTTTCTCCTCTGACCGGAAGAGCTGCATTCATTCCATCCAGTGTAGACAGATCAGTTGGATCCGGATAGGCTGCGTTGATAGGATCAAAATTTGTCCAGCCGGTAGTCCAGTCCAAGGCAGGATCCCATGAAAGTGCACCTACATAAGAGGGTGTCTGTAATTTAAAATCAGCCTGAGCAAATAGAGATTGCGTGTTCAGGACGATGGATAATGTAATAAGGGTAAATAAATATTTTTTCATAGAAAAAGTTTTTTGATTTAAGTAATTGGGTTTATGGTTTGATCATTCATTCAGTTTGTTGTCATTCAGAATTTCAATTCATGGCAGGCCTCCGGCTCCTTTCCCGCGTGTAATCATCAAAAAGTGTAGTTAAATGCTAGGCTGGTCGAGTATCCATTCTTGAAAATGTACATCAATCGGTCTTTGCCATGATCTGCAACAGAAGTATATTTTCCGTCGTGGTCAGCATCCTGGTAAAAGACCAGATTGTTATGGAGTATATCTCCTATAGTGAGTTTGATGTTGATATTTTTAATTGTTTTTCCAATCTGAAAATCCAAAACACTACGGGGTGCTTCATAGATATCCTGCCGTGTATCTCCAAATTTGGGATCTACACCGACAAAGGCTATTCGCCGTCCTACTCTGTTAAACGAAAAGTTCCATGACCATCCGTTATCCGGGTTTTCATATTGCAATCTTGCATTGATGATGTAGGGAGATTGTCCCTGCAAGGGTCGGTCAGCTTTGGCCTGCGATCCCGGATTGAATTCCAGCTTAGATTTGATAAGTGAAATATTGGTATACACGGCCATATCCTGGAACATGTTTAAGACGCGGATAAAATCTAGCTTCTTTTTTAATTCGAATTCAACACCATAGATCTTGGCGGACTTTTCATTGGTGAAGGTGAAGGTGGTAAATGGTTGAGTGACATCAAGACTTAATTCGATCGGGTGATCGATTGATTTGTAAAAGCCCCCGATAGAAATCATTTGTCCACCAGAAGGATAGAATTCATACCGGAAATCAAAATTCTGCAACTCGGCAATCTTAAGAGAGGAATTCCCTTTGATTTCAGCATTTTTTTCGAATACAAAAAATGAAAAAGGAGCCAGCTCACGGAATTCAGGTCGATTGACCGAAGAGAAAAAACTGCCACGTACATTAGTTTTTGGGGTTAAATAATACGTGAAATTGACAGATGGAAGAATAGCCGTCTGTTTAATATCGGCGATATTCATATTGATTTTATGGTTATCCACTCTGAGATCAATGTTTTCATATCTCACGCCATACACCACTCTGAATATATTGCGATAATTCTGATCAGCCATCAGGTAAGCGGCATTCATGATTGATTTTCCATCATAGAATGAAAGATCATCAGAGGATTTTTCCACAAGAAAAAGTCTGGTGGGATCGATGTTGCTGCTGCCAAGATCTTTCGCCGGATCCAGAGTCAACTCATCAGGTGCTCCGCTATACACAAAACTTCTTGCAGAAAAAGCCCTGCTTCGGTCCTGATAAAAATATCCTGTTTTGATTTCCGTACGAAGCGTGCGGGTTTTGAATTTTTTACTCAGGTCTATATTACCGCCATAGATATCTTCGTCAAGTTTGGACTCGAAGCGTCCGGTGCTGCTATTAAAGAAATCACCCAATGCAAGTTGATAATTTTCAAAATCAGGTGTCTTCGTATAGCTGACAATCCTGTAGTCCGGAACTTCGCGATGGACATTGGAATAACTTGCAGAAGCGCTTATCGTGAGTATACTATCTCCTATCAATTGTTTCATCGAGAATATCCCGTTGTAAAGGCGGTTATAATTATACAGATTTGCTGTATTCTGGACAGTAAGTGCATCACCAAAATTTCCGGTTCCTGTTCTGGATATTGTGTTTTGATCTGAATTGATGTTCACCAGGTTGCGGAAATTGATTTGTGTACTTCGTCCGATGAAATTGATGTTGAAGATGCCACCGGTATTGATATTGCGAAGGAATGCATTGTCTTTGAAACCGGATACCTGGCCGGCACCATCGAAGGTATTGATTCCATTTTCAGAGAGACGTCTTGTATTCGCATAATTCAACGCGAAGATGACACCCATTTTATTTTGTCCACTTAACTGGATTGGGAAACCAAGTGAGTAAGCAAATCTTGCGTTTGGTACTGCAGTCACTGTAGACCTTGACCAGTCATTGTTGAATTTTTTAGAGATCTCGCCCAATCGGATTTTATCAGCTGCAGTTGGAAAAGAAGTAGAGAGTTTTAAAGTATTCTCTTCAAAAGTTGGGATAGCTCTTTCTTTGCTTATAAAATTGAGTTCTTCGGAAGGATATGATTTGGATTGTTCAAATGGTTTGAATGTCGTCAGCGAATGAAATTGAGCACCGATCGAAATGCTTTGTGATAATCGATCCGGTACTGATTTTGAATTGATCAGGATCACACCTCCGCCGAAATCACCAATCAGATCAGGCGAACCAGCTTTGATGATGGAGAGATTGTCGATCAGATTGGCAGGAATAAAATCAAATGCAAAGGCTTTGCGATCTGATTCTGTTGATGAAAGTAAAGCTCCGTCAAGATAGCCTGCATTGTACCGGTCATTCATCCCACGGATGATCACAAATTTGCCTTCCTGAATAGAAGCACCTGTCACACGTTTAAGGATATCCCCAACTGTTCTGTCTGGCGTCTTACGAATTTCAGAACTTGTAATCCCACTTGCGATGTAAGGTGATTTCTTGACTTCAATGTACATCACCACATCACTTGTCTTTGAAGCTGTGGCCGTGACGACCACTTCTTTTAGTGAAGTTTCTTTTCCTTGCTCTAAAGCAAATTCGACAGTGGACACCTGATTGGATTTTGCTTCCACCTGCACAACTCCCGGGTCGTATCCTACATACCGAATATCAAGTGTATAATTTCCCGGAGGCACTGTGAGTTTAAAATTCCCTTCAATGTCAGTTTGTGTGCCAATACTTGAATGCTGAATGCTGACTGTGGCACCGATTACAGTTTCACCGGTGATCTTCTCAATAATTTTCCCTGAGATGATTGCATTTTTCTGGGCAAAAAGAAGGGAACTGAAAAGTAAAAGAAAGGAGACAAGTATGAGCTTTGTACTTGTCTGCATGAAGATGTTTTGCGTTTTTTTCATTTGCTTGGTTGAACTCGAAATAAATTCAATCAAAAAAGGATGATCACATATAATCTTTTAACCTTCAATGGGGTTTAGCGAGAAATTGTGATTTTGCATAAATCCATTTTTGACAATGCAAAATTACCTCCGTTCATAGCAGGCAATTGCATTTTCCTATTCAAGATTTTGTTAATTCGACAGGTTGATTTATTAGCTTTTTTTACGAAGAGTTTACAGTATTTTGGGGTAATGCGGGAACTTGATTTTAAACCTTGATTTAAATTTACATGGGGTTAACAATGGCTGTAAAGACTGTAAATTTGAAGGGCGGGCAATAACCTGCATCGGATCATAAAAGTCAATACCTGAGGGAATTTTCTAATATTTGTCCATGGATAATCCTGAACTCCTTACCTATTCTTCCCCTGCTTCTCAAATATTGGATATTATGGAAAACAAAATCAAGGTGCTTATCGTCGATGATGAGCCGGATATCCTCGAATTCCTGGAGTATAATCTCAGCCGGAACGGATTTGAAACCATCCAGGCTTCCAATGGTCTGGATGCAATCAAAATCGCCGATAAAGAAGTACCTGATCTGATCCTCCTTGATATCATGATGCCGGGTATGGATGGTGTACAGACATGCTATGAGCTTCGCAAGATCGATAAACTAAAAGATTGCCTCATCGCATTTCTTACAGCGCGTAGTGAAGAGTTCAGTGAGATAGCGGGCCTTGAAGCCGGAGCAGATGATTATATTCAAAAACCTATACGCCCACGATTGCTCCTATCGAGGATAAAAGCACTGATGCGAAGAAAAGAATCTGCACGCAGCATGCCTCCGCCCGGAAATATATTGGATTTCGGTGCTTTAAAAATTGATCCCCAAAGTTATCACGTCATTATTGAAGGTAAAGTGATCACACTCGCAAAAAAAGAATTTGAAGTGATCATGCTACTCGCTTCAAAGCCCGGCAAAGTATTTACGAGAGAAGAGATGTTTCACAAAGTCTGGGGATATACTGTTCCGATAGCAAGTCGCACGATTGATGTGCATATTTCAAAGCTGCGTGAGAAAGTAGGTGAAAGGTTTATTAAAACGCTTAAGGGCGTTGGGTATAAACTTGAGGTAGAAGAGTGATTCAATTTTCGATTTTCAATTTTCAATTTTACATCTATCCCATTATTAAACTATTTTTTATCTGGGAAAAGTGATTATGCTACTCATAATCTGGTCTTTACGTATTAGTATCGCCTTGCAATTGATGTGTTGCCAAAATCCCTCTGAGGATTAAGTTTCGTTAAGTAAAATCTAAATCCTATTTTGATTGCCCGATCCAAGGACGAAATATCTGAATGATCTTCTGTATTTGCGATCGTAGACAGTTTTACTTTTATTCAACTAAACCATAAGAATCTAATGGGTGTCGAAACGAAAAACCTGAGGAATGTTGTTTTGCTCGGCCATAGCGGCTCCGGTAAAACACTGTTTGCTGAAACGATGTTGTTTGAATCCGGAGCCTTGACAAGAAGAGGTACCATTGAAGGCCAAAACACTGCATCCGATTATACGAAGCTGGAACAGGAAAGAGGCAACTCCCTGTTTAGCGCATTGATGCATGTCAACTGGCGTGACAATAAAATCAACATTATAGATACCCCCGGTTATGATGATTTCGTAGGTGAAGTTATTTCGTCATTGAAAGTAGCCGATACGGCAGTGATGATTGTCAATTCCACAAGTGGTGTCGAAGTGGGTACAGAATTGTTGTGGGAATATGTCGAAAATTATAAAACACCAGGCTTATTTGTCATCAATCAACTTGATCATGAAAAAGCAAATTATGATACAAGTCTGGAGCAATTAAAAAATAATTTTGGCCCCAAAGTGATGGCCGTACAATATCCGCTTAATCCGGGCACCGGATTTAATACCATCATCGATGCCCTACGTATGATCATGTATGTATTTCCAAAAGATGGAGGCAAGCCGGAGAAAAAACCAATTCCGGAATCAGAGATAGGACGAGCAACACAATTGCACCAGGCCTTGGTAGAATCAGCAGCGGAAAATGATGAGAGCCTGATGGAAAAATTCTTTGATGAAGGTAGTCTCAATGAACATGAACTGGCTAAAGGACTTACGATTGCTCTGGCGAACCAACAAATTTATCCTGTGTTCTGTGCCTCCGGCAAACTCAATATGGGTAGCGGTCGGATCATGGGATTCCTCAATGATATAGCACCTTCTCCACTTGAAAGACCCAATCCTTTGAGCACGAGCGGAGAACCCATCGCCGCAGATTCAACAGGGCCTACAAGAGTATTTATTTATAAAACGATATCTGAACCGCAGGTTGGAAATGTATCCTATTTCAAAGTATTTTCCGGCACATTAAAGACCGGTGATGACCTGATCAATCTGGCCAGCAGCAATCATGAGCGAATCAATCAGATCTATGTAGCGAATGGCAAGACACGCGAAGCTGTCAGCGATTTGAAAGCAGGCGATCTGGGTGTAACCGTTAAACTTAAAGAAACACATACAAACAATACCCTCGTCACAAAAGGTGTAGAATCAGGCGTTGAACCCATTCATTTTCCGGAACCACGCATCAGAGTCGCAGTGTCACCACCCAATAAAACTGATATAGATAAATTGGCTAAAGCTCTGCATGTTACACATGAAGAAGATCCTACGCTGATCATCGAGCAATCACCTGAACTCCGACAAACACTTCTGTATGGTCAGGGTCAGCTTCATCTTGATCTGATCAAATACCGTATCGAAAAAGTATATGGTGTCACGATGGCTTTTGAAAATCCCAGGATTCCTTATCGGGAAACGATCACAAAAATTGCGAATGAAAGTTACCGACACAAGAAACAAACCGGTGGTTCAGGACAATTTGCTGAAGTCCATATTCGTCTCGAACCCTATCAGGAAGGGATGAAAGATCCGGATGGGCTGACCGTACGAAACCGTGAATATGAAATTCTTCCCTGGGGAGGGACTTTAGCCTTCTATTGGTGCATCGTAGGGGGTTCGATCGATTCGAAATTCAGCAGTGCTATCAAAAAAGGGGTGATGAATAAAATGACAGAAGGGCCACTGACAGGATCACATTGCAGAGATATCAGGATCTCCATTTATGACGGGAAGATGCACCCTGTTGATTCAAATGATATGGCTTTCCAATTGGCAGGTACGATGGCCTTTAAAAATGCATTTCAACATGCAGGGCCGCAATTACTTGAACCTATTTATGACGTATCCATACTTTGTGGCAGTGAATTTATGGGCGATGTGATGGGTGATCTGCAGACCCGCAGAGCCATCATCATGGGGATGGAAAGCGAAGGACATTATCAGAAAATATTAGCCCGTGTCCCTCTGGCAGAACTACATGATTATTCGTCAACTCTTCGCTCCCTTACACAAGGCAAAGCAAAGTTTTCAATGAAGATTGCCGATTATCAACAGGTGCCTGCTGAAATTCAGACAAAACTCGTGACGGAATATCAGGCTCATGCACATGACGAACATTAACGAATAACGATTGACGCGTAAGATTAGAAAAAAAGAGAAAAGGTTATCCGTAGTCTGAGACTATGGATAACCTTTTCTCTTTTTTCTCAATCCCCTTACTTCTCTCTCTCTTACTTGATGAAATTGAAGAGGATCAGTATCGTCGTCAGAAAAAGAAAAAATAATCCGCTGAGAAAAATAAAATCAGCGAACTTTTCATAACGAAGACTTGGTATACTTTTACTCCGCATAGACAAAAAGGAAAGGAAGCTGCTGACCATAAAAAAGAGTATAGCAATAGCTGTGAATTCGTCAATTAATGTGGCTTCAGACTTGTTATTGAGTTTGAGGGAAGTCAATACAATAAAGCACAAACCCAGTAGTGTAGCAGATGTATTGAGGATATGCGGCGATTTATCGCTTCGTTCTTCCATAAAAACTATGTTTCAGATATCTCATATTCGCTAATGTCAAATGGATATTGAATTAAAAAATCTATAACGTAAAATACTCCATTAATTATATTCAGGTTGTTTTTTTATAATTAACTACGGCCCATCCATTTATTCCGATTGCAAATATCGTGATCACAAGGAAATGGATTTTAATATCGTTAAAGTTACTTCCTTTCAATACAATCATGCGTAACACTTGTATAAAATACGTGACAGGGTTCGATTGAGCAATGATCCTGGCCCATTGCGGCATGCTTTCAATGGGCGTAAACAAACCACTCATGAGCATAAATAACATCATAAAGAAAAAAGCGATCGACATCGCTTGTTGCTGTGTATCAGAATAGGTGGAAATCAACAATCCAAATCCAAGCAGCGCAATCAGGTAAATAAACAGAAAAGCATATAGCAAGGCTATGCTTCCAATGGGAGATATCCCATAAACCAACCGACCCACGGCAAAAAGTCCAATACTGAATACAACAATGCCAATGATTAAAAATGGGATCAGCTTGCCCAGAATGAAATGTATTTTCTTAATGGGCGTAACATTAATCTGTTCGATCGTTCCGATTTCTTTTTCCTTTACAATATTCAGGGCGCAAACGTAACTCGATATAAGTGTCACCAGGACAGCTAAAATTCCAGGCACCATGAAATATTTATAATTCATATACGGATTAAACCAGGTGGAAGTAACGATCTCGATGACAGCTGTGGAATTAAATCGCGATGGCGATATCCACTTCATCCTGATCTCTTCATTGAATTGACTTATGATCTTTGTCAGATAAGCTCCTCCCAGTCCGGCTTTTACACCATTGATCGCATTGATGGCAACAAATAATTTTTCACCCCCATCGCGGACAAGATTTTTTTCAAACCCTACAGGTACTTCCAGGATAATATCAGCTTTATCGCTTTCGATTTGAGCAAGCGATTCTATAAATGAGCTGCTATATCCGGCATTTTTGAAGTAACCTGAAGAACTTATTGCCGAAATCAGGCTTCGTGAATAAGCAGAATGATCATGATCAACAACAGAAATTGAAATATTCTTCACTTCATAATCGGCTGCAAGTGGCAGTACAAGCAATTGGATCAATGGTGCCACAAAAAGCAACGGCAAAAGTCCCTTATTCCTGAAAATCTGAAGGAATTCTTTTTGGATCAAAAATTTTATTGTCCTCATGCCAGCCTTATTTTAAATTTCCGTATGCTTACAGCTACCAGTATAACTGTCATTCCTGCAAGAATTAAAGTCTCTTTCCAAATCATTGTTATGCCTAAACCTTTTATCATAATTGATTTCACAATGATGTAATACCATTTAGCAGGTACAATGTTGGAGATGATCTGTAAGGGTATGGGCATGTTTTCAATCGGAAACATAAATCCTGTAAACAAAAGTGTCGGCAGCATCATGCCCATCATCGAAAGCAACATCGCCGTTTGTTGAGAGTCAGTGCTTGTTGAAATCAGGAGCCCCAAGGATAAGGCAGTGATGATCAATAAAATGCTCTCCGCGAATAAGAGGAAAATACTTCCATTGATCGGCAGATCGAGGAGATATACACTCAGCAAAAGAATGATGATCACATTGATAATGGAAATGAGCAAATACGGAATTGCTTTTGATAAAATCACCAGGAAAGGCCTGAACGGCGAAACAAGAAGAATCTCCATTGTTCCATTTTCCTTTTCCCGTACTATTGATACGGCTGTCATCATCACACCGATCAGCATAAGCACAAGAGCCATAACCCCGGGCACAAAGTTGGGCGCTCCTTTCAGCTCTGGATTGTAAAGCATCCTTACTTCTGTTGTAATCTGATATGGTGCATGCCGTAATCCATTCAACTCGGCTTGATAAGCCATGATGATCGCTGTGGCGTATGTCGTCAATGTATTGGCTGTATTTGGATCAGAGGCATCAGCGATAATCTGGATCTGCGCTTTATTCAAATGCAATAAATCAGCATTAAAATCCGCTGGGATGACAATAGCTAATTTTATGTTCCCTTCTTTAAAGGATGCTTCCAACTGCGATGCACTGAGTAGGTTCTCTTGGATTTCGAAATACGTACTGGATTCAAGCCTGTCAATAATTCTTTGTGAAGCTGCATCTTTTGCATAATCCATTACAACGATGCGCGTATTCTTTATTTCATTGGACAAGGCAAAGCCAAATAAAACAATCTGAACAACAGGAAGCCCAAAAAGCATTAACAATGTTTTCCGGTCACGGAATACATGATAAAATTCTTTTTTAATAAAGGCTAAAAATTGTTTCATGATTGCGTATTGTTACTTTATGTCAATTCTTCTCTCATCAACCTGTAATTAATTCTGCGAAATCTGGTTAATCTGTGGCGCGTTTAGCCCCACGCGCCAACTTATAAAATACATCATCCATGGACGCAGCCTCATATTTTAGTTTAAGATTTGAAGGGGAGTCCAGTGCTTTAATAGATCCATCGACCATCACTGATACCCGATCACAATATTCAGCCTCATCCATATAATGCGTGGTGACGAAAACGGTTATACCACGTGATGAAGCATCATAAATAAGATCCCAGAATTGTCTTCTTGTCACGGGGTCGACACCTCCTGTAGGTTCATCCAGAAACACAATTTTCGGTTGATGGATTATGGCCACTGCAAATGACAACTTTTGTTTCCACCCGATAGGTAAACCTTTTACAAATTTTTTGGCTTCATGTTCCAACTCCAAAAATGAAATTAGCTCTTCACTCTTGACCTTTATTTGTCTATTGGTCAACCCATAAATTCCACCATAGAATCTGATATTTTCAACAATAGTCAGATCCTCATACAACGAAAATTTCTGACTCATATACCCGATATGTTTTTTGATCTGCTCATTCTCTCTGTAAACATCGTATCCCCCTACTGTGGCTGAACCTGATGTGGGAAAAGAAAGGCCACAAAGCATCCGCATAGCTGTAGTTTTTCCTGCACCGTTGGCGCCAAGAAATCCGAATATCTCTCCCGGCTGGACTTCAAATGTGATTTCATCCACAGCGACAAAGTCACCAAATTTTTTGGTGAGTTTATTTGTTTCAATTACGGGCCCTGGCATGATTTATTTACTTAATTTATTCGGACATTAATTTGATAAAGCAATCTTCGATTGTAGGCTTAATTTGTTTTATTTCAATAGCTGTATTGTTCTTCTCTTCCATGGATACCTCTAATTGTGTCAAAAAATCCTGTCCGTCTTTCTTCAACGTGAAATGTAAATATTCACCGAATGAAAAACAACTTCGCACATTTTCAAAATGCTTCAGATCCTGAAGAAGCTTTTTGCGATCCGTGGATTTTATCGAATAAAGATTTTCACCATAGGCACTGACAATGTTTACTGGTGTATTGATCAGCAGGATTTTGCCGGATTGAATAAGGGCTATCCTGTCGCAAAGGTTAGCTTCATCCATATACGGCGTAGATACAAGTATTGTGATATTTTGCTTCTTAAGACCCTTCAGCATTTCCCACAATTCCTTCCTCGACACAGCATCAACACCTGTAGTGGGTTCATCAAGAAATAAAATCTCCGGCTTATGGATAAGCGCACAACATAGTGCCAGTTTTTGTTTCATCCCACCTGAAAGTTTTCCGGCTCTTCTTTTCTTAAAAGGCTCGATCTGAACATAAATGTCTTTGATCAAATCATAATTTTCCTTTATCGAAGTATTAAACAAGGTGGCAAAAAAATGGAGATTCTCCTCAACGGTAAGATCCTGATACAAGGAAAATTTCCCGGGCATATATCCGATTCTACTCCGGATCGTTTTATAATCCCTGACAACATCAAGGCCATTGACCATCGCATGACCACCATCCGGCAACAAAAGCGTAGTCAGCATGCGGAGGATACTTGTTTTTCCCGCTCCATCCGGACCTATCAATCCGAATAGCTCCCCTTTGTTGACCTCAAATGAAACATTCTCTACAGCCGTGATCTGACCCTTCTCATACGTCTTGGTAATATTATGAAGCGAGATATCACTCATTGGTCAAATTTTAATTCGCCATACATTCCTATTTTGAGATAGCCATCATTCCTTACTTTAATTTTAAGGGCATAGACCATATTGGCACGTTCATCCTTTGTCTGAATTGTCTTTGGTGTGAATTCTGCTTTATCACTGATCCAGGAGATCGTACCTGCCGTTTCCTTATATCCTCCGGACCCATCATCTGTCAAAACTTTTACACTCTGATTGAGTGCGATTTGAGGCAGTTGGTCTCCTGTGATATAAGCTCTGAAAATCAAAGTCGACAAATCTGCGATTTTATAAAGTGGTTTTCCCTGCGTGGCCATTTCATTAGCTTCAGCATATTTTAAGATCACTGTACCCTCAACAGGATTGATAATTTTTGTTTTAAGGAGCTGGTCATCTATTTGTTCGATCTGCACCTTTAACGGTAGTGCCTCTTTTGTAAACCCTGATGAAGATATTCCCAGAGACGATTGCTGAGCTGCAATTTGTTTTTGCAAAACACTTACTTGCGCATTTATATCATCAAGTTGTTTTGGCGTTGCAGCATCAGCTTTTACCAAATCAACAATTCTCTTTTGTTCCCTCTGCGTAGCTTTCAATTGTTCCTGGAGGGAAGCAAGCTGAGTTGAAATATCAGGTTTTTTTCCTAGCAGTGCCTGGATCTGTGCTTCCAATTGTTTTTTTCGCAGAAATAACTGCGTACTGTCTATGTATCCGATCACCTGTCCTTCCACTAATTTCTGTCCTTCCTGGACATCAAACTGCCTGATCGTCCCGGTAGCCTCACTCGAAATGATGACTTCTTCAACTTCGAATGAACCGGATGCATCAAAAT
Organism: Chitinophagales bacterium; assembly: GCA_038252065.1. Lineage (GTDB taxonomy): Bacteria > Bacteroidota > Bacteroidia > Chitinophagales > Saprospiraceae > Opimibacter. Next base: position 51,320 of record JBBSAQ010000015.1, on the reverse strand, counting down.
CCTTTTTTGCCTTTTTACAGGCTATAGCTACGACCATTATTGCACATACGAAACCGATATATTTTTTCATTTTGTCTTTCTGTTTTGATGATTAATTCCCTGAGGTTGTCTTGTAATTGTATTGAGCCATGAGCAGCTGGGCCTGGTGTAGAACAAGATTTTGCCTGGCGACATCAATGGCATTGAGGTGTGTGAGATATTCATTTGTGGTAATCGTTCCGCTTTCCAATTGTGCAGCATATGACGTCAGGATACTTTCATAGAGCGCGATGATCTGATGATCAACTTCCACGAGATCATCATACTTCGTGATTTCACTTTCCTGCCTTGACAATGAAAGATTGGTATTATAAAGAAATGTTTCCTTTTGAGTGCTGATCATTGATTTGTTGAGGTCAAAAAGCTGATGATCATTTCTGGATGTATACACGCTGGCTAAAGACCAATTAAACCGGATACCTCCGATATAATAGAAGTCAAATTTATTCTTCAAAAAATTGAAACCTGGTTTGCCATAACCTCCTTGAAGAAATAAACTCACTTTAGGTATTTTCCTTGTTGAAATCATTTCCTGTTGCACGTCAAGACTTTCCTGCTGAACATCAAATAATTTTAATTCTGGTCTCGAAATAATATGGGTGAGTGGCTGCTTCGGTGGCGTTTGAAAAAAGGTGTTCTTATCCACTGGCTGGTTGATTAGCAATCCCAGCATATGGATGTACCCCTCAAGACTTGCATTTAATTCGATGGTACGCTGGTCAGATTTCAGTAATTCAGCTTTGAGTATATCGGCACTACTTTTTAATGCAATTCCATTCGTAATGGCAGCATTTATTTTCGTCATTGCAGACAGGATATCTTTTTTCAATAATTCCACCTGTATGATCTGTTCACGGAGAAGTAGAATTCCAAAATAAACCTGGTTAACCCGGTCTTTTAATTGGTAGATATCTACTTCAAGTTTTTGGTGTTCGTTCTCTGTTTTAGCTTCGATCAATTTTTTTTGCTGATTGATTATTTTTCTTTCGGTCAGGGGTTGCGAAATATCAACATAGGCTTTGTACTGATCTTTGCTCAATGAAGAAATTTCCATACCAGGTATATCAATTGGAATCTGGGTTACTTCGGATTGATACGTAGCCTGACCATTAAAGCTGATTTGGGGGAGATTCCCTTTGTCTGCATTGTCAAGTGTTAATCCTTTTATTGTATTTAGTAATTCCTTTTGACTGATTAATGGATAATTCTCTGCGGCCAATACATAGCACTCATCGAGGGTCATGATTTTTGTTTCCTGTGCGGTCAAATCAGACAAAATAAAAACTAAGAAATAAATTATTGCTAAGAAGGTTTGATTTCTAAAAATGATATTATGTTCCTTATTCATGGGAAAGCATTCTTTTATGTAATCAGTATTTATATTCATCTTTCGTTACACTTATTTCACCAGCATCATAGCTTCAATCCATTTCGGGATCAGTGTTTTCCGTTGCTGCATTAACGTATTAAAAGTGTTCTCTTCCAGATCACCTATATTTTTTAGAATAGGGCTGCCGATATAAGGGAATATGATCATCCCCATGATATTCATCATAAAATGGAGTGGATGAATGGGCGGAATTTTCCCTTCTTGTATAGCTTGTTGAAGTTGTATGAAGAAATGGGAATGGATCAGTTTCTCCTTAAAATTCAATTTCTGGATCAACTCTTGTGGATTGGCTCTTAATTCACTCAACACAAATAGCGGAAGGTTGGGTTGAATGGTGAGCATATCAATATAGGTACTGACCAGGATTTGAATCTTGTCCTGCAGGGATGTTTGATCATCATTTAATATTCCGGAAATGGAATGAATGAACCCCTGCATACTTTCCAGCATGATGATCTCAAACAATTTCTCTTTGCTACGAAAATAGTAATTGAGTAAAGCGATATTGATACCTGCTTCCTGCGCTATATCTCTCGTGCGTGCAGCTCCATAACCCTTTTGGGTAAAAACCTTACGGGCGGCATTTCTGATTTTTTCCTCAGTTGTCGGATCAATTGCGGTCTTGGACTCCTTGCTTTTCATGCACGAATAGAACTTAATGCCACAAAGATAAAATCAAAATTTTGATTTAAACAAATAATTTAATCAAATGATTAATAAAATAATTTTCTGCTATACATAGCTCCTCATTTGTTCCCTAACCTTCTAAACCCAAACTTTGAGAGCCTTTGAGCGAGTGACACACTGCTTTAATCTGTTGATTATCAATGGCTATAACAGATTATGCACACTCCCGAAATGTGATCACTTTTTAGCTTCTCTTTAACAGCCCTCTGGTATCATTTTATGTCTTCGGCACGTTATGGTTTCATTATTTTTATGCTAATTATTGAACTATGAAAGCGATACTCTCCATTTTTACTCTTTTGCTGATCGGAAGTACAGGTTTTACCCAAAAGCAGGATGTCGAAGTTTTCGAAAAGAAAGAAGGCAGCAAAGTGATTGTCATGGCTCGAAATACAGGCAAGGTTGAGTACTCGGTTGAGCTCAACATTACCTCCAAAGGAATGGACGTATTGCCTTCATCGAAAGTCGAGACGGCGATTGCCCCCGGCTTTATGAAAGAAATGGCTAACCTCACGCCCAAACCCGGCGAAAGCTGGGAGTACAGCTATGAGGTCACGATCTCCCAATCTACCGGAAAGCCAACACCAAACGCAGGCGCTAGTCCCGCTAAAGCATCTCCTTCCTCTACTCCATCACCGACTCAAACAAGGGAAGAAAATTCTACTACACCTTCTACAAACACAGAAACGATAACCCCACCTCCTCCGGCATCGGAATTGTCCAAAGCTGAAATTATTCTTTATACCAAACCGGGCTGCGGCCGATGCGCTTTCGTAAAAAAACAACTTACATCGAAGGGTATTTCTTTTGAGGAATACAGCACTGCCTCCGACTCCCCCGAAATCAATAGTATGTGGGCCGGATTGCGAAATTCAGGCTTTACAGGAGGAAGCGTTACCATGCCCGTAGTAAGAGCGAAAGGAAAATACTATTACAATATCCAGGACATGCAGGGATTTGTAGATAAGCTTAAAAAATAATTTGTTGCCACTTTTTCTGCTAATTGAATTTTTCCTTCTTAATCGTCCATGTTGACGGAAGATTGTTTTGTAAATATCAAAAGCGAATACCCTTTAAATTTCTAATTATTAAATCGTCTGCAGTTAATTACAGTTTGTAAATAGCTTCACTTATCACTCCTTTATCACCACAGTGACACAGATAATTTTCACATCTCTACTACTTACTTCTCAAGTCTTAATTGTTCCATACGTCACATCAATCACCCGCAATCTTGTTTTCTTTCCAAGCTTATACTTAATCGGTCCGAACAACAATCTTATACCTGTGCCCACAGCGATATTGAGCAAACCAAATTCCATTCCGCCCTGGGTATACTCCGGATTACCCCTTATGGTGTACCAGAGATCTCCCAATATCATCGAAACGCCGCCACCCTGCAAGGCTCCTCCGATAATGGTGACTAACAAACGCTGATTTGACATACGGATTCTGGTGATATCAGCAATAGGAATCCAGGTATCTCCCAGTAATAATAACTGAGCATCCGCATTCAGGTCAAGGATCTGACGTGTATACCAACCTTTATTGTCATCCTTGAGTTGAAAAGTAATTTCGTCATAGATGCTGTAGCGTTTGGTACGAGGCGTACCGACTCTTTCGATCACCAAAAATTTTTGCGCGGATGCGAACGTTAGAAAAGAGATGAGAAAGAGAGTAATCAGACCGGCACTTTTCATCTTGTTTCCTGTTGTGATTTTTGCATCCATCGATCTAACGCAATAGAGATGCTCTTTTGTATAGAGACAAAGTCCATCAATTCACTCCCTGTATAAATCAATCCGAGATGATAACATTTTTGACCCGGCATAGTCGATAATATATCCGGTTTCAGCAACCTATAGCCCTCCTTCATCAATCGCTTTGCACGGTTTCGATCGACAGCTTTTGGAAATTTTTTCTTTGAGACCGAAAACATCATCCTGAGCGGAGCTTCTTCCGGTGTCGGACAGATCGCTTCACGCCATACCAGCCTGACAGGATATTTAGTAAGGCTCTGACCCTCTAAAAAGAGAATCTCAATCTCCTTTCTGGAAGAAAGCCTCTCCTGTTTAGACAACGTAAACCTTTTCATTTCTGCTCAAAAGAAATGTAAAAAATTTGAAACCAGCGATTTATATATTGGAAAAATCAAATAATGTCCGGTTTTAGCCGGAAGCAATACCGATCAGAGGCTATTTGATCCTCATTTGATCAGAGACGGTCAGCTTGTGACGTCCTCTGGCACGACGAGCAGATATCACCTTACGTCCGCCGACGGTACTCATACGGCTACGGAACCCATGTTTGTTGACTCTTTTCCTGCGGGATGGTTGAAATGTTCTTTTCATCGCTATTATACCTGTTTATGATAGTAGTCGCTCGTTTAAAAGCGGGCACAAATGTATTAAATTTTTCGAGAAAAATCTTTTTTTGCCCATAAATCCCCTAAAGGGGACTTAATATTTAAGCCTCTACATTGAATTAACCCCCTTTATGGGGTTGGGGCAAACGAAGATCCTTATCCATTCATCGAAATGAGGAACTCCTCATTTGTCTTCGTATTGATCATATGCTTGCGCAGGAATTCCATAGCTTCATCAGGTTTCATGTCCGCGAGATAATTACGCAATACGAACATCCTTTGCAGGATCGCATCATCAAGTAGGAGTTCTTCACGACGTGTGCTTGATTTCGTCAGGTCAATTGAAGGATACATCCGCTTGTTAGCCAATGTACGGTCAAGCTGGAGCTCCATGTTACCTGTTCCCTTGAATTCTTCAAAGATGACACCATCCATTTTGGATCCGGTATCAATCAATGCTGTAGCCAGGACAGTCAATGAACCACCATGTTCTATGTTTCGGGCCGCTCCAAAGAATTGTTTTGGCTTATGCAATGCATTCGCTTCAACACCACCGGAGAGAACCTTACCACTTGATGGAGCTACTGTATTATAGGCCCGTGCAAGACGAGTAATAGAATCAAGAAGAATGACGACATCATGCCCGCATTCCACAAGACGCTTTGCTTTTTCCAGAATAATATTGGCGACGCGTACATGATTTTCAGCAGGTTCATCAAAAGTAGAAGAAACCACTTCTGCTCTTACACTGCGTCGCATATCCGTTACTTCCTCAGGTCGCTCATCGATCAACAGAACGATAAGAAACACTTCAGGGTGATTGGCCGCTATCGCATTGGCAATATCTTTTAACAGGAATGTCTTTCCTGTTTTTGGCTGTGCGACGATCAATCCACGTTGGCCTTTACCCAGCGGCGTAAACAAATCAATCATCCGGTTACCATAATCTTTTCCTCCGGGATGTGTCAACAGATTGAATTTCTCAGTCGGGAAAAGGGGCGTCAGGTAATCAAATGGAACACGATCTCTGACTTCATCAGGTGTCTTGCCATTGACGGTACTGACACGCAGTAATGCAAAATATTTTTCACCTTCTTTCGGAGGACGTATAGCACCTTTGACTGTATCACCTGTATTTAATCCGAATAATTTTATCTGCGATGGTGATACATAGATATCATCCGGAGATGACAGGTAATTGTAATCTGAAGAACGTAAGAATCCGTATCCATCAGACATCATTTCAAGTACACCCTCACCTTCGATGATACCATCCACTTCTACATTGAAACGCTCACGAGCTTCACGATGCAGATCGCGTTGTTGTGGCTGGTTGCGATTATCTACAGGCTGGGCTTGATTACCTCTTTCGATAGGTTGTCTTGTTTCATCCTGAGTGCGATTTTCGCGTGGTTCGTTTTGAACACGTGGTTCATTTTGAACACGTGGTTCATTTTGAACACGTGGTTCGCGTGGTTCGTTTTGAACACGTGGTTCGCGTGGCTCGTTTTGAACTCGAGGTTCGCGAGGTTCATTCGGAATACGAGGTTCGCGAGGTTCGTTTTGAAGACGTGGTTCTCTTTGTTCACGCGTTTCCAATGGAGCTCTGTTATGATCACGCTGTTCACGAGGTACGCGAGGTTCATGTGGAGTTCTTGGTTCTCTTGGGCCTTGTAGTCCGCTTCTGCTGTCCCGATGTTCTGGTCGGCGAGGTTGATCAGGGCGGCGATTTTGTTGATTTCGGTCTGCAGGCGGATTAGGTGCTTTTATCACTTTTTCTTCCACAGGCTTTTCTTCTGGCTGTTCTGCTACTTCCTCTGCATCAGTATCGGCGTCGACATCAGCGTCATTTACGGCTTTACGAGATCTTTTCTTAATCGCACCGGGTTGTCTTTTATCGACACGCATATTATCTGAAGACACCGGCACTTCATCCGGAAGATCAGCTTCATTTGCACCATTTTTAGATGCCTTCTTTTTTTCACCAGCGAGCGCCTGGTGATCAAGGATAGTATAGACTAGCTCTTGTTTGTTTAATTTTTTAAAGCCGTCCACGCGAAGGCTTTCTGCAAGCTCCCGAAGTTCAGGAACGAGCATGTCGTTCAACTGCAAAATATCGTACATGATATGATCAGATAATGATTAGAAATAAAAAAATTGGATTCAATAAGAATGATTCAAACTCGGTATCATTTCGCTTCTCTCAACCACAAACTCAACAATTATTTGGAAAGGGAAAATCTGAAGGATAAATCAGACCGGTAATGTAGGTGTGTAAAACGCCGCCAAGGTAACAACTCTTTTTTAAATATCCGGAATTACCTTTGGTGAAATTTTCAGCGGTTACTACAGGTCATAAACGGTTAAATACCTTAAAAAGTTGTCTCTTATGTTAGAAATGCAAATTTTACGCGATCAGAAGGAAAGAGTCCTGGAAGGCTACCGCAAAAGGGGTCTCAGCCCGGAAAGGTTAGCCCTTGTTGATCAGGCGATTAAGCTCGATGATGACCGCAAGGAGGTTCAGACTCAACTGGATAGCCTGTTAAATGAGCGAAATACATTGTCTGACGAAATCGGCAACCTCTTCAAACAGGGCAAAGGCGCTGAAGCCAACCAGCTCAAAGCCAAGGTCCAGGGCATAAAAGACAATGCTGATGCTTTGGAAAAGCGCCTGCAAATGATCAAAACTGACCTGGACGCGATCCTCGTCACCCTCCCAAACGTCCCTCATGTGAGTGTTCCTGAAGGCAAGACGCCAGAGGACAATAGGGTATACAAACAATCCACAGAAAAACTTCCGGATCTTCCCCAGGGATCAATGCCACATTGGGATCTGGCGGAAAAATATAGCCTGATTGATTTTAAGTTGGGTGTATCCATCACGGGTAGTGGTTTTCCGCTATACAGGGGTTTTGGTGCCCGCCTTCAAAGGGCATTGATCAATTATTTTCTTGAGCAGGCCAGGGAAGCGGGCTATGAAGAGATCCTGCCTCCAATCCTGGTCAATGCTGAAACTGCATATGGCACAGGGCAATTGCCTGATAAAGAAGGCCAGATGTATTATGTCGAGCGTGATGAACTTTACCTGATTCCTACTGCTGAGGTCCCTGTGACCAATATGTACCGTAACCAAATCATCCCTGAGGCAAGCCTTCCTGTCAAACTCACCGGTTACACACCATGTTTCCGGAGGGAGGCAGGGTCCTATGGGGCCGATGTCAAGGGAATAAACAGAGTTCATCAGTTTGATAAGGTTGAAATTGTGCAGATCGGACATCCATCTACCTCTTATGAAGCTCTTCAGGGCATGATAGATCATGTAGCCCACCTTATGGATAGCCTTGAATTACCTTATCGAATCCTCAGATTATGCGGAGGCGATATGGGCTTTACATCAGCCCTGACCTACGACTTTGAAGTCTGGGCGGCAGGTCAGCAGAAGTGGCTTGAAGTAAGTTCTGTTTCCAATTTTGAGACCTTTCAGTCCAACCGTATGAAAATGAGATACAGGGATGATAAGGGAAAAATCCAATTGGTACATACACTCAATGGTAGCGCACTTGCATTGCCAAGAATTTTAGTGGCTTTATTGGAAAACAATCAGACAGAAGAGGGTATAAAATTGCCTAAAGTTTTAGTCCCTTATACCGGTTTCGAATGGATCAGGGTGAAAGAATAAATTAAGATTCATTTATGTTAAAACATGAAACCCGGAAGGCCAGATTTGCATTTACATGATTGATATAAACCGCTGAAGTAAACAGCGGCGTTGAAAACGAAATAAAAAAATATGAACATTTCTTATTTGCTTTTAGTCGGAGCAATTGCTCTTATTGGATTCCTGGTGCAGAATCAAATGAAATCCAAATTCCGAAAGTATGGATTGATTCCATTGCAAAACGGGATGACAGGCCAGCAAGTGGCAGCTGCTATGCTTGATCATTATGGCATACACGATGTCAAAATTATGCAAGGCGAAGGATTTCTAAGTGATCATTACAATCCATCAACAAAAACTGTCAATCTCAGTCCTGATGTATACAATGGAAGATCGATAGCCGCCGCCTCCGTAGCAGCACACGAGTGTGGTCATGTGGTGCAGCATGATACTGGGTACAGCATGCTGGCGTTGCGAAATGCAATTGTACCTGTAGTGAAAATTTCCGCTGTTGTTCAGCAATGGGGATTTCTTGCAGCAATGATGTTTATGGGAAGTTTTCCTCAGTTGCTGTTGATCGTCATTCTCGCCATGGTGGTGACTACATTGTTTAGCCTCATCACTTTACCGGTTGAATTTGATGCCAGCAGGAGAGCATTAGTGTGGTTAGATGATACAGGAATAACCCGGGGAGCTGAATATGATGATGCAAAGGACTCATTGAAATGGGCAGCTTTGACGTACCTCGTCGCAGCACTTGCTTCGGTAGCCATGCTTGTTTATTTTATCCTTTCGTATCTTGGCAGGCGATAATCCAATCGGATTACAATCACAAATTTCCAAATCTCAATCAATACGTATATCATGAGTGATACCATAGACAGCATACAAGCCCAGGGGGCAGCCCAGATGGAACTGGCTATAGACCATTTGAAAAAAGAACTGACGAAAATCCGTACAGGTAAGGCTTCAACAGGACTTCTTGATGGCCTATTGGTAGATTATTACGGTAGTAATACACCGCTCTCCCAGGTCGCGAATATAGGTATAGCCGATGCACGAACAATCACCATTCAACCCTGGGAAAAATCAATGCTATCCAAAATTGAACATTCCATTTTTGCGGCTAACATGGGTATCACCCCTATGAATGATGGTGAGATCATCCGCCTGTCTATACCGCCGCTGACAGAAGAAAGACGCCGTGATCTGGCTAAACAAGCAAAGAATATGGGTGAAGAAGCCAAAGTAGGTTTACGCCACGCACGTCATAAAGTAATTGATTTTATCAAAAAGTCTATGAAGGATGGCTTCCCTGAAGACATGGGAAAACGAAAGGAAGCAGAGGTAGACAAATTGCTTCACTATCATTCTGAAGCCGTTGATCACCTGATCGCATCGAAGGAGAAGGACATCATGACAGTGTGATAGGGATTTTCGATTTTCGATTTTCGATTTTCGATTTTCGATTTTCGATTTTCGATTTTCGATTTTCGATTTTCGATTTTCGATTTTCGATTTTCGATTTTCGATTTTTAATCAAATCGAAACTGAAACTATAATTAGTTCATTCCGTAACTTGATTTACCAAAATATCTCACATCGGTTGCTGAGCTGTAGCACAAGGATGAGTTGAGCTGGTCGAAGCACACATCTCACATCTCACATCTCACTTTTCACTTTATAAATTCCTTTGCCATCCACCACATACCACTGCCCTCCTGACAGATAAATTATGTTTTCCCCAACATTCTCTTTTAAAAAAACAGGTGTTGCATATTTTCGCTCCGAAATGTCATACATCTGAATTGATTTCCCAGAACTTGTCATCACATATTTTGTGGACACCGAAAAAAATGTATCCTTGCTGATATCCGCATTGTAAAGAAATTTTCCAAAATCATCAAAAACGGAAATGGGATGGTTTGATTCTTTCAATAAAAGATATTGATCCATATCAACTATGAAGTCCGGTCTGTGCGAACCGGCGCCGATGATATCAAATGGATCAGATGTAAGGAGTGCATTTCCATGATCATCTAATTTGACTAAAACATGATTTGACCCATCAAATACCCAAATAGCGTTGTCGGGTGAAAGACCTGCTGCAGTGACATCATGCAATCCCCATTCTGAAAGTCGAATCCTTTGTATCTCAGAGAGTGTACGGTCGTAAATTAAAATGGTTTGCTGATCCCTGTAAAAAACAAACGTCTTAAATGGATTTCCGACATCAAGGCTATGGGCTTCTCCTAAATTATTATTGACTACATGGCTTAAAAGTTGTCCGGTGGTATCATACTTAGAAAGTTGGCTATTTTCATCAAGAATATAGACAAGACCTAAAGGATCAAAATCAACAATACGAATAGAAGAATTGAGAATGAGGTATTTCATTCCTGAATTTTCAATTGCGGGCTGCTTTGTGACAGCACATGCCATGATCATAGCACAGATCATCAGCCAAAAGCCATTTTTCATCTTATACTCAATGTAAGGACTTACCTCAGAACGCTGATTAGTTTTCGTACAAAAGTCTGACCGCCTGAACGAATGCCGATATCAAGCATTTTATCGACCTGCATCGCTACGTCAAGTATCTGTGTAGTCATCTTGTTGAGTTCGTCAACCTCTCTGGCGGAAGCAGTCTCAGGATTGATAGCCTGAAGGTGCTGCATCGATTGTATCACCGGATCTAACTCTCTACGCTTTCGCTCACGTGCGATCTGCAGAGCCATCTTCCAGACATCTTTTTCAGAAGCAAAATATTCTTTGCGGTCACCCGGAATAAATGTCTTGTGGACAATACCCCATTCCACCAGACTTCGGAGGCTCATGCTGACATTGCCCCGGGAAATTTTAAGTTCCTCGATGATTTGATCTGATGTCAAAGGATCGGGCGATACCATGAGCAATGCATGAATCTGACCCATAGTGCGGCTTATACCCCAATGTGTGCTTAATTGTCCCCAGGTACGTATAAGTTGCTGGCGTGCTTCAGTGTATTTCATATATCATATCTCTACGTATTTCAAAGATTTCAACAAAGATTGAAACAAAAGGTTATTTTCTGCTTTAACAATACTAAAAAAATAGGCAATGATTGAGACTACTTTGTTTTCTGCAGATCTTTCAACAACTTCTCAATGCGCTTTTCTTTGCCTGGAATCGCCAAGACATCCTGACGGGACCGGAGAATTTTTTCTAGTTTTTTGACATAGCGCAAAGACATCACTTCCGCTGTTTTCTCAGCATACATCGGCACCTGATTGACCGGTGATTTTTGAATCTGCTCAAGCAATAACTCCATACAATCTTCATGATATTTTTTCAGCCTCGCGACATTGCACAGAATATAGATTCCATGATCACGTGTGATGACACTGCCGGAGTCCATCGCATCGAGTATAGACGTGAGATGGGTCGCGATCAGATCAGGTTTTGTTTTACTGATTTCTGTCAGCGAAGACATAGCTCCCCATTTCATCCAATTGTCCTTGTGATCGAGCAACTTTAAAAAATCGTTGCTGTACGGAATTATTAATTGAGGATTACGCTCTCCTGTTTCATAAATTACTTTGATGGCATCGTGACGAATGGCGGGGTTTTTGTGATTCATCAACTCAATCAATTCTGCAACAGCCTTGCTATCTGAAGCGTTGCTGATCTTCTCTGCAAGCGCAATGTTGGGTTCCTGGTCTCTTCGTCCAAGTGCGCTTGCAAGTTGTTCTAAAGTAGATTTTGCCATAGAATAATGTTGCCAATGGGCCTTTAAAAATAAATCCTTTATTTCCATTTACTTTTACAGGATTCCTCAAAATGGAAAAAAAATTCAGGCCAATGCATGATCTCATCACCAATGTAAATCCAAAGGAATTCCGGCCCAAAATAACCTACAGAGATGTTGTGTGCATGGCCGGATCATGCTTTGCTGAACACATCGCAGACAAATTGGTGCGCTACAAATATGATGTATTAACCAATCCATTCGGGATACTCTTCAACCCCATCTCAATAGCCCGTTCGTTTGAAAGAATAGCCAAAAAGGAATGGTATCTGGAAAATGAACTGATATTGCAGGACGGCCTCTTCCACAGCATGGATCATCATGGCTCATATTCCGGCTTAGATAAAAATGTAGTCCTTGATACCATCAATACATCAATAGAACAATCACATCAACATTTAACCAAAAGCAAATTTGTCTTCATTAGTCTTGGCTCAGCTAAAGTGTATCGATATAAAAAGACCGGAGCCATTGTCGGCAACTGCCATAAAATACCTCAGGATGATTTTGAATCCTTCAGAATGACATTAAGTGAATGTGAATCGGCATTGAAAAAAATAACACATTCAATAAACCAACTTGCTCCATCAGCATATATCATCTGGACAGTGAGCCCCGTAAGACATCTCAAGGATGGTATTGAAGAAAATCAACTCAGCAAGTCTACTCTATTGCTAGCCATAGATCAGCATTTGAAAAATCACAACCATAATGGTTATTTTCCTGCTTATGAAATCATGATGGATCAGCTCAGGGATTACAGATTTTATGGCCGTGATCTTGTGCATCCTTCCCCATTGGCGATTGATATCATCTGGGATATTTTCACAGAAACACATCTTGAAAGCCATAGCAATGAAACACATCAACAAATTGAAAAAATCCATCGCGCAATGGAGCACCGGTTTATACAGGATGATCGGAACGCCATAAAATCATTTGCAGAAAAACAATTGAAAAATATCGAACACCTTGGATACTTACATCCGGATTTGAACTGGAAAGCGGAAAGACAATATTTTTTTCAATTGACAGCGCCGGATTGAAACAAGAGGAGAAGGCAAACGCTAAGGCAATGGCAATCTTACTATAGCAATCTTCGAACTTCCACTTTTTGATCGGCGAGGTTATCTTCATCAGGATTGTAATTCAAAAGTAAAATGCCGGGCTGTTTTCCGATTTCAAGTGAGCCCAATTGATCATCCATACCCAATGCTTTCGCTCCATTGATGGTCGCCCATTGAAGCAACGTATCGAAAGGAATACGTGATTGATATTTAGTGATCGTCTTCATTTCTTCAAGGATCGAAAGCTGCCAGTTAGAAGAAAGAGAATCCGTACCGATCGTCATCAAAGCCCCTGTATCAATAAAAGCATAATAATCCGGCAACTTGTTTTCGATATACAAATTGGCATTAGCGCATGTAGCCCAGAAAACATTAGAATTCCATTGATGGGCGGCTTCAATCTCTTCCTGGATTGTCATTGTATTGTGGACAAAAATGGAGCGATGCTCCGGATCCATATGTGATAATGCATAGTAAATAGAAGATTGGCCTGTATGTTGAAAATGATCGAGGTTCATTCCAAATCCGGAATAGAAAGTATAAAAATCACCCCCACCGCTTACAAACAAATCTTGCTCTGCTTTCAATTCCTGATTGTGAATACTAACGGTCACAGGTTTGGAATTTAGTTGATTGATCTGCATAAATAATCCAGGTGAAACAGAATATGGTGCGTGCGGAACAGCCGATTTCGGTTCAGGTGCCAGAGCATATGCATCCTTGTAGCTACGTGTCAGCTCATCAGTCCTGCTTTCCTGAAGGAAATCAAACATCTCCACAAAACTGTAGTACTTTATTTTACTCCTCCGCTTGACGGGAAATGTATCCGGCTTATTGCAGATATCACCTACAGCCTGGATGCCCTGTGACCACATGTACTCATCAGTCTCTTCAATCGCTGCATCAATTTCATTTTGTGACACTTCTCTTAAGGTGACAACATCCTTGATAAATGCCAGCAAACCTGTACCTGTTGGTATTCTTCCTTTCAGATGAGATAGCTCAAGATGACAATGTGTATTGATAAATCCCGGGATGAGAATTCCTTTGTGATATTCAAGCAGATCGGCATGAATAAGATCACGGGACGTAATGTCCGTTATCCTGTCATCTTCAATCACAATAACCCCTTGAAAAATACGCGGGGAGGTAACAGGATAAATCCAGTCCGCTGTAATGTATCGAAGACGCATCAATACTTTTTCACGATAAAACCATTGATCATTCGAGGCTCAAACCAAGTGCTTTTCGGAGGAAGTGTTTCTCCGATATCAGATACTTTGACAAGTTCATCGATCTGCACTGGATAAATACAAAACCCGATATGGAGATCAGACGATCTTGCTTTTTCTTCCACTCTCTCCGGTCCGAGATCACCTGATACATACTCTATCCTGTTGTCCGTCCGGGCATCTTTTATCCCCAGTATTTTGTCAAGGACTTCCTCGTCGAGAATATGTGCATCAAGTGATGCGGGTAATTTTTTATTCTTCTTCAGCACCTCAGCCTTCCATTTCATTTCATACCACTCGTCCTGGATACACATGGTCAGCTCATGTTTTCGTTTCGGCTTAGCCGGGCTACTGATTGATCGGATATCACATACCTGACCGATGTCGGCCATAAAACGTGTCAGCTTTAGATTATAGGGCAGTTGAACTACTCTGTTGTAGTCAAGGATATCCAGTTGATCAAATGAAAACAAAGCCGCAAGCAGCAGGGAATAATCCTTCCCATCTTTATTCCCTTGCAATTTCAATAACTTTTCCCCGGTGCTGCATCGATGATGCCCGTCAGCAATATAAACTTTCGGAATTCGCGATTTATAAAGCTTCGTCAACTCCAGTCCATCTTTTTCGGAAATCTGGTAAAGCGTATATTGAATAGGGTTAGCTGATGTCGTTAATTCCAAAAATGATTTGCTCTTTTTTTTCTGTTTCTGAATTTCCTTTGTTATTTCTTTCACTTCAGGGTGACAAAGGAGGACCGGCTTGACCATCGCTCCGCGTTGCAGCAGAATTTTTATCATTTCCTGTTCACTGCTGGCGATGGTTTGTTCATGACGTACTATTTTCCCACCTGAGTAATCAGTGACATCCAGACAAACGACGAGACCTGAATGCACAATTTTTCCGATCTTAATTTCAAAAATATAATAGCCTTTTCCGGCAGTTTCGCGAAAGAACCCACTCTGCAGGTATTGCGTATAATCATTTCTGACAGTTGAAAAAAAAGAGTCCGCAGAAGCGATCAGATTGACATTGGGATAAATGGCCTGGAAAGGAAATATTTTCATTCGATTATTTTATTGCATTCTCTTGTGTCCATCTGATCAGAACTGTACCGGAATTGTTATGACGTCAGAGTATTTGTAAGCAGAGGAAATTTAAATTTTTACAAAAGGAAGACTTACAACTTTCGCTGCCAATATTTTCGCTCCTGCTTTGACACCAAATGCCGAACCCGGTGTAGCTAAATCTGCCGGGACATATGCCATGCCAATCGGTATCTGGAGAGTTGGTGACAACGTCCCACTGGTGACAACTCCGATATCATTTCCCTCAGCATCGCACACCGGATATCCATGACGTGGTACCCGACGATCATCCACTACAAATCCAACCAGCTTTTTCTTTACGCCATTTTTTTTCTGCTCGCTGAAAATTTCTTTTGAAGGGAAAGGACTTGCCTTTTTCAATTTAGTGATCCAGCCCAAACCTGCTTCAATGACAGATGTGGTGTCGTCAATATCATTGCCATAAAGACAAAATCCCATTTCAAGACGCAATGTATCTCTTGCCCCGAGACCTGCAGCCATAGGTTGAACAGGACTCCTGATCGCCATCACCGTATCCCACAAGGCGGGTAAATGCTGACTATCTACATACAATTCAAAACCGCCTGAACCTGTATAGCCAGTAGCAGAAATCAATACATTGTCAATGCCCGCAAATACACCTTTAGCAAAACTATAGTAGGGTATCTTTTTTAAATCAACATCCGTCAAGGGCTGCAGTGCAGCTAATGCCATTGGCCCTTGCACGGCGATCAAACCCGTCTGATCAGAAATATCAATCATGCGCGTATCAAAGCTCTTTGCATAGTGTTGTATATGATCCCAATCTTTCTGAATATTCGAAGCGTTGACGACAAGCATAAAAGCCTGGTCTCCGGGCTCGCTCATTTCTTCAGGTAATCTGTACACTAACATGTCATCAACTATCCCACCATTTTCGTTTGGAAGACTTGAATACTGAGCCTGCCCGACAGCAAGTACTGACGCATCATTTGAGCTTATCCTTTGTACAAGTTCCAGCGCCTGCTTTCCTTTGACAATGAACTCCCCCATATGGGACACATCAAATACACCTACGTTGTTGCGAACGGTCTGGTGTTCTTCTTGTATATTGGTGTAGAGTACAGGCATATTATATCCTGCAAATTCAGTCATTTTCGCACCCAGCGCGATATGCCTTGATTCAAGAGGTGTTGATTTCATGAAGTTATTAGTATTCTATATTGATTTCTTTGATGGTATCTCCCATACCGATTTGCTGTACGATATCCATGCCTGAAATTACTTTTCCAAAAATGGTGTACCGGCCATCAAGATGAGGTGTCGACGAATGTGTAATAAAAAACTGTGTTCCTTCAGTATGCAGACCGGCTGACGCCATACCCACATAACCTTCATCATCGTAATAAGCTCCCGACAGCTCAGAACGGATCGTAAAATCAAGACTTCCATATCCATCCCCGCGAGGACAACCTGTCTGAATGACAAAATTCGGAACAACCCGGTGAAAAGGTTTTCCATCAAAAAAATTTGCATTCGCAAGTTCAATAAAATTAGAAACTGATCCGGGAGCACTTTCAGGATATAATTTCATCGTGATATCTCCGAGAGAAGTTTTAATGATCACCTTGCTGTCCTTTTTCAGCGAATCAATTATGTTCCAATTGATTGTTTTCAATCCTTTCTTATCGTCCGGAATTGAAAGAGTCTCGATATTATATTCTTTAAGTGCTTTCGCAAGTTCAATATAGGTCTCCATCTCCTCAGGCAGTTTGAGATTGGCCAGGGCCTTGCTCAATTCGCCTTTGCGATCACTCATTACTGCTTTAAGACCTGTCTTTGGATCGGAGATACCGCCTGCGATCAACGCGAGTATACCTGCATCGCCGCCACGCATGGCATTGGCCAGATAACCACCTATCTGTGATCTGATCAGGTAGCCCTGACCTGCAAAAAAAGACTCAAAATTTTTATCCTCACACACATCGATGAGACAGGTTACGGCCTGAGTCCGCACCACTATCGACTGATCCGGCTGCATATACTTTGGCAATGATTCAAAGTTTCGGATTTCACTTCCCCACGCTTTCAGCCAGGCAGCTTTCTCATACATATTCGTAGCCGCATTGAGATTGGCCAGAATATCTTTAGTCAATGATGTCTTGGCACCACTGAACATTGAGCTCATATTTTTATTCGCGGCTTCGGCCATGCGTGTTTTTGCCTGCCAGGTCTTACATTGATCCATGATATTTCTATACCTGGTGGCATCCTGTTCCTTGCCCTGGTTGACAAAATACTGCGCTGCTACTTCTGCCGGCCCGGCATGACTGTCTTTTGCGGCCTCGAGTAATATTTTGTCAACATCATCGTAATTAAAAGTCTGAAGTGCCCGGATGATATTTGATTTGACACGATCATCCGTTTCCGTTTGGAGGCTTTCAATTAATAACTTACTGGCAGCGGATGTTTTTAATTTACCTAATGCTGTGGCAATGCACATCCTGAGGAATGGATCTCCTTCGCTTTGCCAGTCAGCTATGAGTTGGTCTGCATGTGGAGTGAGGTCAAGACCAGTAGCCCTGTGCAGGTAGTGTGCCGCTATAAGTCGCACTTGCGGTGGCATTTTAGGATCAGAAAGATATCTCACCATCGTAGCGGTTCCCTCCGGATCAATCATATTGCGCAGACAATATCTGTATATGCCACGGGCCTGGCCAAGGAGCAATAAAGTATCGGTGAGCTGATATGTTGATATTGTACTCAGTGCCCGAAGAAATTGAGTACTCCCTATTCTTCCCATCGCTTCAAGGATTGCGCTGTTGGCCTCTTCATAAAGTCTTGCGCTATCTCTGCCATCAAAAGCGGCTGTAAGCTGGCCCTCTCCCCTTGCAGAGCCGATTTGCCCTATAGCATAGGCAGCCATAGCTCTTACCTGCCCTTGTTTGTCCGTGAGCAAAGGAAATAATGCATCAAGAGCTGTTGAATCCTGAAAGGAAGCAAAAGCTCTTGCAGCAGCAAACCGAAAAGAAGGGTCGTCACTTTTTAAGTTGATCAGCAGGCTATCCCTTTCCTGCCGGGTCTGCATATCATAGATTTTGCGTACACCTTCCTGGCGGATACTGGTTTCAAACGGCGCAGGAATTTTTTCTTCCACCGGTACACATCCTGCAATGACAAGCACAAAAAACAAACTTATGAAAAAACCACTTTTACACCAGTTTCTCATGTACCCACTCTTTTGGCTTTTCTTTTTTATCGTCATTATATCTGTCTGTTCCTACGGAAGGTCAAATTTATCCTAATTAATTTTCAATAAATTCTTCTTCATATGTTTTTGGATCAAAATGATCGATGACCCCATTCTGATGTCGCATGGCATTATATTTATCGCAGTCTGTTTCGATATCGAGTCCTCCTTCAGGCTTTTCGAATTTTGCATTCGGGTCATAATCTGTCGTAGTTGAATTTTCAAGCCGGCTAAGAAATGCTTTAAAGAATGGTCTCGCCATCACCGCCCCCTGGCCGTCAGCCAATGAATTAAATCGGATCCACGGATCTTCCCCACCCACCCAGGTCCCAACGACCAATGAGGGTGTCACACCCATAAACCATCCGTCTACATAATCATTTGTTGTCCCTGTCTTACCACCTACTTCGCTCTTATATCCCCGAAAAGCATAATCTGCGGCAAATTTCAACATATCTACCATGACTGCATTTGCTTTAGGTGGCAGAGCTACCTGTTCTTCCCTGACTGCCCTGTATATTACTTTTCCATTCGGGTCTTCGATGGAGCTCACAAAGTATGGCTTGACAAATACACCATTATTAGCAAACGTACAATATGCGCCTGTCATCTCCATGACACTCAGGTCAGCTGCCCCAAGGCAAATAGAAGGCTGATTGGGCACTCTATATTCACCATCAGACCTGCGTGTCGAACTATCAATCCCCATATTATTAATCAGGCCCCTCACGACATTTGCGTTGCCCAATTGTTGCATGAGAAAAACAGAAATCGTATTTCGGGAATCCCGAAGACCTTCAAATAAAGTGAATGTCCGGCCTGTATATTTTCCATCTGCATTATTGGGTGTCCACGTTGATTGAAGTCCAAAACTTCCATCCCCCGGACCTATGGTATATGGCTGATCTATCACGGGAAAACATGGCGAAATGCCTTGCAGGGTAATAGCAGTAGCATATACAAAGGGTTTAAATGTTGAACCGACCTGCCGACTTGCACCGGTGTGATCAAACTGAAAGTATTTATTGTTTATACCTCCAACCCATGTCTTGACTTCACCGGTTTTCGGATCAATAGCTAAAATGCCGGTCTGTAAAAATTTTCTGTGATATTTAATGGAATCCAGCGGAGTCATGTGGGCCTTTTTTTCGCCTTTTGGATTGTAATCAAATACCATCATGTCTACAGGCGTATTCATCTCCTTCATGACTTCTTTTTGAAAATCATTCCAGATTGTAACCAATTGTGGCCACAATTCCCCGGTCATCACATCTTTATATTTCTTGCCGCGATCAGTAGAAATTGTTTTTCCTGATACAAGACGGGCGATACGTCCGGCTTTTTGGGTTTCCTGCAGAATATTTTCGATATCCCAGTCTGTGAGCTGAATATCATGAGCGCTCTGAATTTTATCAAGTATCTCATTTAATCTTACTTCACGTAATGCGACATACCGGCCACTTTGACGAATCAAATGTGTGAGCGATTCTTTTCTTATTTTCTTTTGAATATCATCCGCATGATACGTCCAGGGATCCATTCCCTCCCAGACTTTATTATATTTTTCCTGAACACCTGACATGTGCTTCCACATTTCTTCTTCAGCCATTTGTTGCATGTCGAGGTCAATGGTGACGTATACTTTCAAGCCATCTTCATAGATATTATATTTCTCACCATTCGACTTGCGATACTCCTCCTTTGCAAAAAGAACCTTGAGCCAATTGGCTAATTCAGCTCTGAAATAAGGAGCCGGTCCACTCTCATGACTTTGTCTGCTGAAATGAGAAAGATCCAAAGGAAGTACCCTGAGAGAATCATATTGATGCCGTGTGATATAATTCTCCTTACGCATCTGATTCAGGACGATCATTCGCCGGTTCATGACTGTATCAGGTCTCCGGATTGGATTAAATAAAGCCGGATTGTTCAACATACCGATGAGTGTAGCAGCCTCCTCTATTTTCAGCTCTCTTTGATTTTTTCCAAAATAAATTTCAGATGCTGCACTGATTCCATAGGCCCCATAGATAAAATTAAACTTATTGAGATACATCGCCAGGATTTCCTGTTTTGTATATTGTTTTTCAAGCTTCACAGCAGTGATCCATTCTTTAAACTTTGTGATGACCAGCGTCCATGCCTTTTTCATCTTCCCCATGCCTTCAAAATCGGGTCGGTCAAACAGAAGTTTTGCTAATTGTTGAGTGATCGTACTACCTCCTCCTTTTCTTGTATTGAAGGTGATGACGCCCATGATCACCCTTGACAAGGCCTGGACATCAACGCCGGAATGCGAAAAATACCTTACATCTTCTGTAGCGACCAGAGCATCTATCAGAAAAGGATTCAACTCATTATAGGTGACAGGCAACCGGTTTTGAGTGTAGTACCTTCCGATCTCACGGCTTTTTATGTCAATAACCTGTGTGGCAAGCTCAAAATCCGGATTTTCCAATTGCTTAAAATCAGGTAAACCCTGGAAAGAAAGAATGACAAAAAACAGGATAAATAAGACCGCAAAGGTGATGGCAGCATACCACATCCTTTTACCATATCTGGCATATGAAGAATTCCTGTTTCCCATATTTATATTATAATCCCTTGCATCTATTTTTCTACTCTCAAACGAAAAGGTACGGCTTTGACTTGTGCCCGGACCCACTCAAAACTCTCAATAATGACATTCTCCTCCACCGGTATATCCCAACCGCAAGATCCTATCTTATCAGGCAAACTGAATCCCACTCTGCCTTTCGATTTCTTTTTATCCCCACCTATCCAGGGAAGAACTATTTCAACTCCCGGCAAAGAAACAACTTCAGGGCTAAGTAAACGACTTATGACTTCCATAATGGATTCAAAATCAGTACTATTCAACAATCCCATTGAATCTGCCATCCTTGATTCCACCATCATCCCGATAGCTACACATTGACCATGTGTCACCGGAATGCGGTTTGCTAAATAGAAACTTTCAAGGGCATGGCCAATAGTGTGACCAAAATTTAGCACTTTTCTCAGGCCGTGTTCTCTGACGTCACTTTCGACGATTTTAACTTTTACAGGAATATTTTCTTCAATTATTTCCGCCCAATTCAATTCGTCTATGGTCATGACACCAGATAATATATCCCAGAGTGATTGACTCCCGATGATAGCATGTTTGACAATCTCAGCCATTCCGGATTTGATTTCCAGCGGTGGTAAAGTTTCTAAAAAGGATGGATCAATCCAGATGAAAGATGGATTTTGAATCAGGCCAATATAGTTTTTGAAACCCTCATAGTCTACCCCCAGCTTACCACCGATTGAGGCATCAACCATTGATAAAAGGGTCGTGGGAATATGTCCAAAACGAATACCTCGCTGAAAACATGCTGCCGCAAATCCACCCATATCACACACCACTCCACCTCCTACATTCAATATGATCGAATCCCTGTCAGCTTTTTTTTCAATCATTGCTGACCAGATAGATCTGCAGGCTTCAAGATTTTTATTTTTTTCACCTGACGTTGTCAGGATGAGCTGAACATTATCTGTCAAATGTTCAATTTTAGGTACACAATATTGTGCCGTATTTTCATCACAAATGATAAATACAGATAAGGGATGATAGTCATCAATTACTTTTTTCAAGCCGTCCTGGACATCACCGATGTAAATATTGCCGAGAGAAGAAGTGAAAATATTCATGCCAGGTTTTCAATCTGATTCAATGTCCACGCGCGGGCTTTGCCGGAAAATAAAGGTTTGACCGCTGACCAGGTTTTTTTAAATAAATCGGATGTCCTGTATGCCTCAAGATCAGCTTCTGATAGCCACTCACTTATGGTCCAAAGGATAGTTTTTCCTTCATGCTCACTTTGCAGCAATTCAAGGCCCATACATCCTTCGCGGGAACGAATCTGATTTTTCACGCCTTCAAAGATATCCAAAAATAAAGCCTCTCTCCCGGGCTCCATTTCCATCAACACAATTCGTTTTATCATACTTATCTGGGTGGTAGAATGTTAGCTACTGAAAAAAAATTACTTTGGCACTCTAATGAATATACACAGGACTAATTCAGAACTTATTAACTCAATCCGTACAAAAAGAACAAGTTAAATAAAGCTTTACACATTCAACAGATGAACCTTCCATCAAATAAATTGTAAATTTAGCAGTAACCCCATGAATCTCTAACCAAGGAATAACTAGATTTGACACGAACTAACAGTAAAAAAGAAATCGGAACAACAAAAGCAAACGCTAAGGATAAGAGTGAGATTGCGCTGACGATAGAGGATCTGGATCCGCTTGAATTATTCGGTCAAAATAACAGCAAACTCAATTTATTCAGGAAAGCCTTCCCCGAAGTTGTGGTCACCTCCAGAGGCAATCAGATCAAGCTGGCAGGCAAGAAAAAAGATACCCAGAGTGCTAAGGATAAATTTGAAATGATGGTCCGTATCCTGAAGGACCAGAAAATTCTTCCTGTGCAGACCGTAGAAGAACTACTCAATGGCACGCATACCTTCGAAGGTGAGCCACCCATGATCGGAGAAGATAATGTCATTCTCTTTGGCCGTACCGGAAAACCTATCCGGGCGAAAACAAGAAATCAGAAGAAAATGGTTAAAGCTTCTGAAACACATGATGTTGTTTTTGCAGTTGGTCCAGCCGGAACAGGAAAGACGTATACAGCTGTAGCATTAGCCGTGAGGGCGCTAAAAAATTCGATTGTCAAAAAGATCATCCTCACACGTCCTGCGGTAGAAGCCGGTGAAAATCTTGGTTTTCTCCCTGGTGACCTGAAAGAAAAAATAGATCCTTATCTCCGCCCTCTCTATGATGCGTTGGATGATATGATCCAGATCGATAAGCTCAACTATTTCATGCAGAATCGGATCATAGAGATCGCTCCGCTGGCCTACATGCGCGGAAGGACGCTTGACAATGCATTCATCATACTTGATGAAGCACAGAATGCTACGATACCTCAGATCAAAATGTTTTTGACACGTCTGGGGCCTTCAGCGAAATGTATTGTCACTGGTGACCTTACCCAAATTGATTTACCACGCAGTGTACATTCGGGTTTGAAAAAAGCGATTGATTTACTATCCCATGTCAATGGTATTTCAACCATACGGCTTAACGCAGATGATGTGGTGCGACACCGTCTGGTGAAAGATATCATCATTGCTTTTGACAAAGATGGTGCGCTGCGACGAGCGGAAGAGGAGAAAATGGACGAGGAAGAATAAATCAATATGTCTACTATTTATCGTATTTCATGTGCACAGCCTAAGCTGAAAGGAACGATCATCCTTGAACCTTCGAAAAGTATTTCTAACAGAGCACTTATCATCCAATCACTTTGTCAGGAACCATTCAAGATTCACAATCTGAGCAAAAGTGATGATACGGTTGTATTGCAAAAAATGCTGGCTGCCGATGGTGATAATTTGTATGGTGGACATGCAGGAAGTAGTTACAGGTTTATGACGGCCAGAGCCGTGCTTGGTAATCGTGAAATTGTACTCGATGCATCTGAGCAACTTCGCCATCGCCCTATCGGCACATTAGTCAAAGCACTTCAGACACTCGGTGCGGATATTTCTTACATCAATAAAGAAGGATTCCCTCCCCTGAGAATCAAACCTGCATCCATTGGAAAGGATGTGCATGAGGTCACACTTCAGGCCGGTATCAGTAGTCAGTACACAAGTGCCTTGCTGATGATAGCACCTTGTCTTCCGGAAGGATTGACCATACATCTCGCAGATGATCCAGTTTCCCTGCCCTATATAAAAATGACTTTGGCGATCATGGAGTGGTTTGGTGCTACACATGTATGGGAGGGAAATACAATCACAGTAAAGCATAGTGAATATAAAGCCAAAGACTTCACTGTAGAAGGAGATTGGTCATCCGCATCGTATTTCTATTCGGCAGCAGCATTGGCAGAGAAAGCGGAAATACATATTGAAGGTGTTGTTGAAAATAGTTTACAGGGAGACGCAGTGGTGAAACACATCTACCATCAATTTGGTATCGAGACTATTTTTGATACAAATGGTATGACGATAAAGAAGATTCCCAATCATGAAAGGATAAAAGAGTTCAACTTTGACTTTACTCCATGTCCGGATATTGCCCAAACCGTGATGGTGACGATGGCCGGTCTGGGTATCAAAGGAAAATTATCGGGTCTTCGCACGCTTCGAATTAAAGAAACGGATCGCATCACTGCTATGCAGACTGAATTGACCAAAGTCAAAACAACACTGGAAGTCGAAGAAGGAACTGACCTGTCATGCAAACTTTTTGGAAAAGCGCGATGGAAAGACAAAGCGAAGTTCAACACATATGAAGACCACCGCATGGCGATGTGCTTTACACCATTAGCTTCTATCCATCCGATTGTAATCAGGGATCCCGAAGTCGTGAGCAAATCTTATCCTGGATTCTGGAAAGATATGAACGCGATAGGCGTGACGAGTGAGAGAGTGAAGATGAAGTGAGTAGCCAATAGTGAATAGTGAATAGCAGTGACAGGGCTTGCCCCTGTCTACGACAAAGCCAAATACATGAGTAATGAATAGTAAATAGCGAGACGTTGAGAAGTGAGTAGTTAGGCACAACAAATCGGTTGTTGAGACGACGATTTATCGCGTCTTATGACAGACCTCTTTGTGGTTTTGCGAAATCTTATTTACATTCTATTTCAATGATCGGAGAAAGATTATCTACTAATACATGTCCATTGTATGGCTCTGTATATCCATGTTTAAAAAAGGCTCCGATTGTAATGTATTGATATATTTCTTTTGAAGTAAATTCAAATGTGAATAAAGTCCAATCATTATTACTGACAGGGCCAGAGGATGCAAGTAATTTTCGGTTCCTGCAATAATTGTCACCTCCCCATATAAAAAGCTCAACCGGATTCGAAAAGTTTTCATTTGCCTTTCTTGTACCAGATATGTTTCCATCCTTAAATTCAATAAGCGGTGATCGCTCGGTACCACTTTCATATATTTCAGATAAGGCTAGATAAGCTGTTATGCGATAGCATTTTCCTGTTTCGATGGGCTTATCCAATAATTGAGAGATGGATTCGTACGAATCAGAATATCTTGTGACAAGACTTAGATAGGATTTACCATCATGAGGCTTTATTTTCACGCCCCATCCTCTAATGCGGGCTGAAAATATGTCAGGAGGTGATTCATTAGGGAAATTTTTCAATCCACAATCATTCCAATCCGTTATTGGTTTTGAAAATGCAGAACCAATCCTTGGCAGGTCTTCAAATGAAGGATTTTTCAAATAAATAGTATCCTGGCCATTAGAGAAATGAATATAACAGAGTTGCAATACTCCTACCAAAAGAATCCTTAAAACAATTGAATTTTTCGTTTTCATAGCCGGTGACAAATTGTAATCCTAAATGTGTGATTAAGATATGACCTTTTATTCACGATTCATGTCTGGCCTCTCCCGAATGACCCGATAAACCTGTCGACTAAATAATGAAAATTGCTTTACATCGGAAACCACCCACTATTGCCTATTAATTTTTCACTTTTCACTTTTCACTTTTCACTTAAGCGACAGTATCTTTATCTCCACACGCTGATTTTTCAAACGCGCATCCCTGTTGTATTTGTCATAAGGTATCAGGGGATCATGCTTACCATATCCTTTGTAATGGAGACGACTCTCTGCAATACCTTGTGAGATGAGGTACTTCTGAACTGCTTTAGCACGCGCTGTAGAAAGCGCATTACAATATTCCTCAGAAGGTATTGTATTGGTATGTCCTCCGATCTCAATGGTTGTCTTTGGATAGGATTTCAGATAATCAGTAAGCTCGTCAAGTACCTTATATGAATCCGATAAAAGATTGATGGAATCCGCATTGAAATAAAGATGCTCCAGCCTGATCTTTTGCCCGACAAATAATTTATTCTGATCAAGTTCAGGCAACAAATTTGCTTTAAAAACTTTCGGTGGAACGGATATTGTCTTACTATCTGCATTGGAAGATGCGCCACCCGATTTAGTCCGGGAAGTGGTACTGCTATGTGATCCGCCAGATGTAGTGGTTGATTCTATTTTTGTTGGCAATTCATACATGACACCTATCAGGTCCTGTGGCACCAGCGGACAATCTACAGGAACAATATCAGATAATCCGTCGACAAGGACATGTCCGTTATACGCTTCCAGGATCGGTGTTTTATAAAAAGCGGCTATCGTAATGTATTTATGTGTTTGCTGCGGATGGAATAAAAATTTAAAAAGCTTCCAATCTGAATTGGCTATGGCAGGTGATTCGCCGAGCAATTCTGCTTTATCACAAAATGAATTTCCACCCCAGATCTGTAATACAGCAGGTCTTACAAAGTTTTCAAGAACAGAATTTGATCGTGTTGTACCACTTTTATATTGATCAGATCTCGATAGAAAAGCCGAAAAAGTATAGCATGTTCCACCTAAGATCGGTGATGACATTGCTTGTGAAAGTGATTCATACGTGTCATTATATCGAACGACCATGCCCAGATAAGTTTCACCATCATAAGCCGGTTTAGACACTTCCCAGGCACTTGATGGTACCGGATGAATATCAGGGGGAGTTTCGCCAGGAAATTTCGAAAGGCCACAATCATTCCAGCCTTTTATCGCAGGTGTATAAGCAGTTCCCGCCCTGGGCATATCCTCAAAAGAAGGATTTTGCAGGGTAATAACTTCCTGTCCAGAGACCGACAAGGCGAAAGCAAAACAAAGAATACAAGAAAAGAGAAAATGGGTATAACGCATGCTTGATTTTATATGCCTTTCTGAATTTATCATCCGATCCTGAAAAATTAATTCAAATGTGGCTTAAAGACAATCCTTTGAACGTTTTATTAGACCATAGTGGTGTATCTGTCTACATATTTTCAATCAGCTTATGTTTTTATTAAGAAAAAGCATTCATCCCTGTGATATCCTGGCCTGTGATCAGAAGATGAATATCATGTGTTCCTTCATAGGTAAGCACAGTTTCAAGGTTCATCATATGTCTCATGATCGGATATTCATTGGTGATACCCATGCCGCCATGAATCTGACGCGCTTCACGGGCTATTTCCAGGGCCATATGGACATTATTTCTTTTTGCCATTGATATCTGTGCAGGTGTAGCCTTACCTGCAGTGGCCAATGTACCCAGACGCCAGGCCAGTAATTGAGCTTTTGTAATCTCTGTGATCATTTCGGCCAGTTTCTTCTGTGTAAGCTGAAAACCTCCGATAGGTCGTCCAAACTGCTCACGTTCTTTAGAATACCGAAGCGCACTATCATAACAATCAAGGGCAGCTCCTATTGCTCCCCACGCAATGCCATACCTGGCTTTCGATAGACACGCCAATGGCCCTTTCAATCCTTTTACGTCCTGAAAAACATGTGTCTTTGGAACCCTGACATCCTCAAAAACCAATTCTCCGGTGATGGAAGCTCTGAGGGACCATTTTCCATGAATTTCCGGAGCTGAGAAGCCTGGCCAGTCACTCTCCACGATCATCCCCCTGATCTTATCTTCCTCATCCTTAGCCCATACGACAGCAAGATCAGATACCGGGCTGTTTGTAATCCACATCTTCGCTCCATTCAGAATATACGCATCGCCATCATCAACTATACGTGTGACCATTCCATTGGGATTGGACCCGTGATCAGGTTCAGTAAGGCCAAAACAGCCGATCAGCTCACCCGCCCCAAGTTTCGGTAGATATTTTTTACGGAGTGGCTCCGAAGCATATTTGAAAATCGGGTACATGACCAGCGATCCCTGGACCGAGGCCATCGATCGCACCCCAGAATCACCCCTCTCCAATTCCTGCATGATGATTCCATAAGCGATCTCATCCATGCCCCCGCCCCCATATTCCACAGGCAGACTAGGACCAAATGCCCCGATTTCAGCCAGGCCTTTAAATAAATGAGTCGGACAGACAGCCCTGTTAGAGTAATCTTCGATAATAGGACTCACCTCCTGCTTTACCCATGCTCTGACCGCCTCCCTGGCCAGCAAATGATCCTGGCTAAGTAATTCATCGATATTATAATAATCGTGACCCTGGTACTGGTCTGTCTTGACACTGGTCTTAACCTCCATCATATTAGCTTTAATTGGATCGTAAAGATAACTAAGAACTCAGAGGTCGAAACACGAGTCTCATAGCTAACATTATTATAACCGAAGAAAAGTTAAGATGTAAGTCCCCTTTAAGGGATTTAGGGGCCAAAACAGTAACTATCTTGCGCCCGCTCAAACATCCCCGGTATGGCCAAAATTAAACTAGATGGAATGTCCTTTTATGCTCATCATGGCTATTATACCCATGAGCGGACGAGAGGCAATAACTATATGGTTGATGTCACTGTTGAAACGAATATTGACGCTGCCGCTCTTGAAGATGACCTGCATCAGACCATTAACTATGAGATTATATACCGGATCTGCAACGATATCATGGAAGAACCATGTAAACTGATCGAGACCGTAACCTTCCGAATAGCACATGAAATCAAAAAGACTTTTCCTGAACTGAAGAATATCGTTGTCGTACTACATAAAATGAAACCCGAACTTGGAGGGCCGGTACAAAGCGCTCAAATCATTTATAAACTCAAATGATCTTTTAGCGTTAAGGTTAAGGCACTTATCACTAAAAGCCTTTTCTTATGCAAATCCGGATCATTATTTTTTCTTTATTCTTTGCTCTTTTACTTCCATCATGTGATACACTTAAACAAGTATTGAGTGAACCTACTACAGCTGAAATCGGGTCCGGTTTAAAACAAGCTCTTGAATTTGGTATTAATGAAGGAGCGAATTTATTGTCACAACGTGATGGTTATTTCAAAAGCGCCTATAAGATTTTACTTCCTGAAGAAGCAAGAAGAGTTACTAACCGGCTCAAGGTCATTCCAGGCTTTAGCGATCTTGAAAATGTAATCGTTGAAAAACTAAACCACGCTGCTGAAGATGCTGCTAAATCTGCTGCACCTATATTCGTTGATGCCATTAAGGAAATGACATTTGATGATGCGTTGAACATCTTACTTGGACCCAAGGATGCAGCTACGCAATATCTTCACACCAAAACGTATACTCCACTCTACCAGAAATTTCAACCAGTGATCATCACTTCACTCAATAAATTTAATGCCATACAATATTGGGCTGATGCGATCAATGTTTACAACAAGATACCATTAGTTGAAAAAGTCAATCCAAAGCTTGATGAATATGTTACAGACAAAGCGCTCGATGGCCTGTTCGCAATGGTAGCACAAAAAGAACTTGTGATCCGAACAGATGTAAACAGCCGCACAACAGACCTGCTGAAAAAAGTATTTGCAAAACAGGATAAGTGATAGTGAATAATGAATTAATTATTTTCTTCATCATCCGCTTTTCAGATTTACTGCTTCAATTTAATGACTATGACGCCATTCGAACCCCGGCTACCGTAGAATGCTGTCTCGCTCGGAGATTTTAATACCCGGACAGACTTAATATCAGATACCAGCACCGAAGCGTTAGCGGCGGCCAGCCCACCACTTATAGGAGTTCCATTGATGATTACTAAGGGTTCACTATCACTGTTCACAGAGGCCATTCCTCTTATAGCTACGCGAGCACTACTTCCTCTGCCGGTAACCGAAATACCCGGTGTTCTACTTAAATAATCTACCAGATCAACAGCTTGATTCACATTTTCAACTTTAGCTGCAGAACTTGTTTTGGAGGAGGACAAAGCTGATTTTGATGAGCTACAGGCTGCAAAAAACATGAGGGAAATAACTAAGAAAGAAAAGGTCATCACGTTCATAATCACCGAATTTTATGATTGTTTATTCAATGCTAAACGTGCGAGCCTGTCCAAAAGTACTGTTGCGATTCTGACAAGAAGAGGTGAATCATTCAAAAATTGTAATACCCACGATCAGGAACTCCATTTCCTCGATTAACTAATGAATCATTTGGACTGAATGCAATCTGGATGCTTACTTCAAAACGTCACGTATTTCTTTTTTCTCTTCATCCGAAAAAATAAGATTGTTGAGTGAAGCGACATTGTCATCGATTTGTTCCGGCCTGCTGGCACCCACCAGAATAGTTGTGACTCTTGGATCAATCAATAACCAGGCGATAGCCATCTGAGCGAGTGATTGTCCTCGCTTTATTGCTATTTGATTCAATACTCTGACTTTTGACAAACGGTCATCTGTGATCTGCGTAGTTTTAAGATATCGGCCGTCTTTCACTGCACGACTATCTTCAGGGAAACCTTTGAGATAACGGTCGGTTAGCACACCTTGCTCAAGTGGAGAAAACGGAATGCAACCAATCCCTTCTTCTCCTAATACATCCAACAATCCATCATCCTCAACCCATCGATCCAGCATACTGTACCTCGGCTGATGGATCAGACAAGGCGTTCCCATCTCCTTCAGAATTTGGGAGGCTCTTCGCGTGTCTTCAGATTTGTATTGAGAAATACCTACGTACAATGCTTTCCCTTGCTGAACAGCTGTATGGAGTGCGCCCATCGTTTCTTCAAGCGGTGTATCCGGATCTCTCCGATGCGAATAAAAGATATCCACATACTCAAGACCCATTCGTTTCAGGCTATGATCAAGACTCGACAGCAGATATTTACGTGAACCCAGATTGCCGTATGGCCCCGGCCACATATCCCATCCGGCTTTTGTCGAGATAATTAATTCATCTCTGTACCCCGTAAAATCCTGTCTGAATATTTTTCCAAAATTCTCCTCAGCAGATCCGTATGGAGGACCATAATTATTAGCAAGGTCAAAATGTGTAATGCCATAATCAAAACATGTCCTTAATAACTTGCGACCGTTTTCAATATCATCCACATGTCCGAAATTGTGCCATAGCCCGAAAGAAAGTGCAGACAATTGGAGGCCACTCCTTCCGCATCGCCTGTATATCATCTTACCATACCTGTTCTCATTGGCTACGTATACGCCCTGTGCATGTATGTCTCTTTGTTTCATATTAATACTTAAGAATTTGTGATTGGATAAATCTAATCCTGACACAAACTAGCGATTGAGTACTATCTCCTCACTACTTTCACACTTATCACTTGTCCATTCATCACTCCCCTCACAAAATAAATGCCGGAGGAAGCCTCGGAGAAATCAAACCCACTCCTATCGCCTTGAATAATCTGCGGAAGGGAAACAGATTGTCCGATTAAATTGCTGATAGATATCTGACTTAAATTCCCGTTTTGATGTTCCAGCCACAAGATATCATCAACCGGATTTGGATATAATCTGATATGCATGTCACCCACATTTCCAACACTTGTAGTCGCTTCAATCATTACTTGTACAGGTGCACTCCAGGATTCGGCCCCATCATCATCTATGGCTTTAATACGGATTTCATATGCACCCTCCGCAGGAAATATCCAATCATACGTATATGGCGAAGTATTCAAAGTGGTTATTGAATCACCATTAATATATAATACAACCTGTTGGACAGTTCCGTCTGTATCATCTGCATCAAATTGAAATGTGAGGCTAGACTGGTCAATTGAAAAAACAGATTGATCCGGAGGATATGTAATCGTGGTCGTTGGCGGTTGATTGATGAGTTGTCCTTTAATCCTGAAATTAAAATATCCTTTTGGGGCAACGATTGGCCTCACCTGCTCTTTACCACTGTTTGATCTTGCCTGTATATAATATTGAACTTCCGATCCGGATACCTGCGCAGGTATGACGGCGGACCAAATGTTTTGAAGGGTATCAGATAAGGACATGATGACTTTAGTATATAGAGAATCTCCGGCCAATCGATAATAAAGATCAGCACCTGCAATTCCACTGCTGTGTCTTATGTATGCTTTCACAGGATAATCCTGCTCAGCATTGTCAGAGTCCCTAAGACGAGCGTGGGCTATCAATAGTGGATCCGTGACACCTACGAGCTTTGTGATACAATGCAATGCACCTAAGGATGAAATGATTGAATTGCAATTGATCCCGACAACATTATAACCAGGTAAATTTTCCCGGTAAATACGCAATGCTGTTGTATCATATTTCTCTTCATACGTAGGAACGAGAAGTGTCTTATTGAGAAAAACAGCATTTGTATATGTCCTGTAATTCCCCCCATGATCGGGATATCGATTACTAGCATCAGGAGGCATAGGCATTCTGATGATCCTGTAGGGATGTCCGAATGAAGTTTTTATTTCATTGTTCAGATATTCAATGTTGGCATTGATTTGAGGTCCGTCAGCCACACCATCAGGATACTCACCGACAATGATCGTTTCTTCATCAATGATCCGCATGTGCATATCAAGGTGATGAATGCCATCATAAGGTAGTGTGGGAAATTTCACATATTGCTCGACACCCAGGTATTTTTTGGCAATGGTATCAATTTCATCTTCAGTCTTATCACTATTTTCTTCAAGTACCAGCATGGAGGAAAATGCATTGCGCAAACCATCTGAAAAATGATTACCTCCGGTATGCACAAAATCATCAGGATCGACAGTAGCTTCATACAAAGGAATATGCAAATAATCAGCTACTGCTACGGGTGTTGCATCATCCTGGGGTCGAGGTCTGTTATAGATCCAGTCTATTTGCCAAAGTGAATCCACATCATTACTATATACTGACCATCCACCGTAATCACATACCCAAATCGAATTGAACGGCGTGACCACAAACCTCACAGAATCCATCGGGATGCCGGCATTTGTAAGTTGATTGGTGACCGATATAGAATCCGTAGTGATGATCAGAACTTTACATTCATTGACTGCATTCCGTACGATTTCTTTCAGGATAGTCGCTTGTCCGGTCCAGGCTATGGTGACAGCCTGTATCTGTTCCCATTCTGCCATGGTCCTTACATTCGTGGGTGGTGCCATAGGTATGCGCCTGGCTTCATTAACGCTTTGCTTCTTCAGATAATCCGGCATCAATTTTTCTTCCGAAGGTGTCAGGCTATGTTGTTGACTATTTTCCTGGGCCTGCAACCTGAAAGCAAAGAAGGAAAAAATAAAAAGCAGAGTTACAATCTTCATCATACAAAAAGATTCACTACCAGATTAAAATACAGACAATAACCCGAAGATATTGATATTCCATCATGGTATCGATACATTCACGCTATGAATATATACCAGGCGGCATTACCATTCTCAATTCTACTTCCTATTTGAAACTTTCCTTTTAAACAATCCATGATATATGGAATGCAGGAGTTAAAGCTTAAGATACGAGCCATCCCCATTAGACAAATAAAGCGATTTGACTGAAGTGACGCTGAGAATTTAAAGGCTGAAATTGTTTTGGTTATGATTTTCTAATAATATTTTAATATCTTGTAAACTATTTGTTAATATTGTCATCGGAAAATTTTAACGAAAATCTTCCAGGGTAGAATGATCCCTCATCCAATTCGCATTCACACCTTTTATTACAAGGAAAAGCTATTGTCCTCATTTACAACATCTTTTATCCTAAATTCTTGACAAAGCTCCCTTACCATCGATGCCAGCCGGATATTTCGATCATTTTCCACATTACTGAACTACATGATTGCATATAGATAATGTTTGTATCTATTAGGTCAGGTCAATAACGGCTTTATTTCAACTTAAAGTAATACACAAAACAATCAAAACATTTTTATCAGCTTTTTCAAAAACTAACTAAGTATGAACAGACATTTACTTATTTCTTTTCGATGTTTGCTGAGTATTTGTTTCGTTTTTCTGCTTGTGGGATTCTCCTATGGCCAGAAAAATCTAACAGGAACTCTAACAGATGCCGCTACCGGTGAACCATTGATCGGAGCAAACGTCGTGATCAAAGGAACGGGCACAGGTACCGTTGCTGACTTTAACGGCAACTATTCCATTATGGCCAAAACCG
This sequence comes from Chitinophagales bacterium, assembly GCA_038252065.1. Lineage (GTDB taxonomy): Bacteria > Bacteroidota > Bacteroidia > Chitinophagales > Saprospiraceae > Opimibacter. The sequence goes on along the minus strand of JBBSAQ010000015.1, from coordinate 16,785 downwards.
GAGATGTACTGGTAATAACCTACACAGGTTATAAGACACAGGAAATTACTGTTGGCTCCGATATGGTATATAATGCCACTCTTACGGCCGGAGAATTGTTTGAAGAAGTCGTAGTCGTGGGCTATGGCTCTGTACGAAAAGCTGACCTGACAGGTTCAGTTGTTGCCGTTGGAGAAAAAGATTTCAACAAAGGTGTATACACTTCACCTGAGCAATTAATACAGGGTCGGGCAGCAGGTGTTCAGATTATTAATAACAGTGGTCAACCAGGCGGTTTAACAACCGTGAGAATAAGAGGAAACTCTTCCATTCGTACTGGCAATCAACCATTATTTGTAGTGGATGGTGTGCAGATGTCAGGTGGATCAAGTTCTCCTTCTGGAGCAAATGGTGCATCGATGGGCGATACACCGGGTCTAAACCCGTTGAATTATCTGAATCCAAGTGATATCGCTTCAATGCAAGTGTTGAAAGACGCATCAGCCACAGCGATCTATGGATCAAGAGGCGCTAATGGTGTCATCATTATTACCACTAAAAAAGGAAAGCTTGGAAGTCCTACCATTGACGTCAACACATCTGTTGGATTCAGCACAGTGCTTCACAAATACAATGTACTTTCTGCTTCTGAGTACAGAGCGGCTTTGTCAGAATATGGTCTCACTACCGGTGATTATGGAGCCAGCGTAGACGCACAGGATGCCATATTACAGACGGGTATGACCAACAATCATTCTATAGCTATCAATGGTGGAAATGAGAATGGTTCTTATCGTATTTCGTTGGGTTATCTTGATCAGGAAGGTATTGTGAAAAACAATGACATACGCCGATTGAGTGCAAGCCTTGGCGGAGGATTTCAATTCCTGGACAACAAAAGGCTGGGTTTAGACTTCAATCTCATCACTGCACAAACCAGACAGGATGGTCCTCCTATCACATCCAATGCTGATTTCAGAGGCAGCTTGATAGGCAATGCTTTACAGTGGAATCCTACGCACAAGTTGTACAATGATGATGGGTCTCCGGTAATTCTTCCCGCATTTGGAAACTTCACCAATCCAGTAGCATTACTTGATGCATATAAAGACCAGACCAATTCGGTAGATATCATTGCAAGCATCTCACCTTCATATAAAATAACCGATGATCTTGTCTATAGACTTACATACAGTGTGACTAATGGTATAGGTAGTCGCAGGGCTCAGATTGCTTCATGGATCAATGTTCAGGATGTCGAAGGCAGAGGTGTAGCAGGTATTTGGGATAAGAGAATCACAAACCAAATCCTTACACATACATTGAGTTATACACATGACATCACGTCAAAAATCAATCTGAATGCTGTCGCTGGGTTTGAATATCAAAAACTTGATGAAAGAGGAGCCGGTATATTTGCGAAGGATTTTATTCTTCCTGTGTTTGATTACACATCTATTCTTCAGAATTCATCTCAGTCAAGTCGCAATATTTCTTCTTATAATAATCCTTCTACAGAATTACAATCCTACTTCGTACGTGCAGGCTTCAATTATGCAGACAAATATCTGCTGACATTGACGGCCAGATCAGATGGATCAAGCAAATTCGGTGCAAACAACAAGTATGCTTTTTTCCCTGCAGTTGGTGTAGCATGGAATATGCATACAGAACCATTCCTTGCTAATGGCCCTTTTGACCAATTAAAACTAAGAGCAGGATGGGGTCAGGTAGGTAATTCAGAATTTCCAGCAGGAGCAGCTCAGGAAAGATATGCTTTCCAACAAGGAACAATTGCCCTTACCAACGTAGCTAATCCTGATTTGAAGTGGGAAACAACCACAACATTAAATGTAGGCGTTGATTTTTCTATCCTGAACTCTAAACTATCAGGTACAGTAGAATATTTCCACAAAGACAGCAAGGATTTGTTATTCCAGTTCCCAACGATCCAACCTGCACCTGCAGGCTTTTACTGGATCAATCTCGATGGAGATGTCATCAATTCAGGATTGGAAGTTACACTCAACTTAAATGCTGTTAATAATAATAATTTCAGATGGGATATCGGTGGAAACATTTCTTTCTTGAGCAATAAATTAGAGAATTACACGGGCCCTAATTTGCCTTATGGACAGCTTTTCGGGCAAGGCAGTTCAGGTGCTACAAGTATGAGACTTGAAAATGGTCAACCACTAAATGCTTTTTATCTGCGCAATCACCTTGGAATTGATGAGAATGGACAGAGCATTTATGCAGATGATGAGTCTCTTTCATTTCTCGGTGATCCGAATGCAAACATTCAATTAGGTTTTAACACAGACCTGGGTGTTGGTCATTTTAATCTTAATCTCAATTTCACCGGCGCGATGGGTTATCAGATCTATAACAATACGCAAATGTCTGTCATCCCTATTGGTAATCTGGGCTCACGTAACATTGATGCCAGCCTGCTTGACGGGGCTCAGCAGGAAGCAACTTCAAATGCGATCAAAGCATCCAGCCGTTATCTTGAAAATGGAGACTTCGTGAAACTTTCAAGTGCATCTTTGTCGTATGACCTTGGAAAAATCGGAACTACGTTCAAAAACACAAGGATCTATGTAACCGGACAGAATTTGTTGGTATTTACGAACTATTCAGGATTCGATCCGGAAGTGAATACAGTGAATGTTACAGCAGATAGTGGTCTTCCTTCTTTCGGTATCGAATACATACCTTATCCTTCGGCAAGAACTATTCTTGTTGGTGCTAATTTTAGCTTCTAATAATAAAAATCATCATCGAAATGAAATCACATAAATATTTAGTATTACTCGGGCTGGCTTGGCTTTGCTCCTGTACAAATCTTGATGAACATCTAAATCAGGATCTTACAAAGAGTGAAGCAGAAGCATACCTCAATGCACATACGGATGTCAATGCCATCCTCAAATCAGCATATGATGGTCTTCGTCTTCCTTTTTTGGATCAGGCTCAGCTTTGGGCTTTATCAGAACATACTTCAGACGAAGTTTTAGGCCCTACCAGAGGACCGGACTGGGATGACAATGGAGTTTGGCGTGTCTTGCATACACACCAGTGGACAGCAGACCATGCTTACGTGGGGGCCACATTTAACGCCCTATTGCAGGAGGTCTTTACGACAACCAATATTCTCAACTTTAATACGACTCCCCAACAGGCTTCAGAAGCACGTTTCCTCAGGGCTTTTGCAATGTTCGCAGTAGCAGACGGATGGAATCAGGTTCCTTACAGAAATCCAGGTGAAAATCTGTTAAATGCTCCACAGGTATTACAAGGTCCTGCAGCATTGGATTTTGTGATCAGTGAACTCACTGCTATCGTAAATGAATTGCCTGTAGCGCCTCCGGTCAACAAGGCAAATCAGGATGCAGCCAGAGTTCTGCTCATGAAAGCATACCTCAATAAAGGTACTTTTGCCAATCGCCAGTCACCTACGTTTGATGCAGGTGATATGAATCAGGTCATCACATTAGCCGATGCCATCATCAACAGCGGCAAATACAGCCTTGATGGCAATTATTTTGAAAACTTCGCGCCAAACAACGATGCGAATTCGTCTGAAAATATTTGGACTCTTGCCACAGAAGCAGGTGTAAATCCTGGTCCAAATACAGGCAATGGCGTTCGTTCAAGGTGGTTTTGCACTTTGCATTACAACCAAAATCCAAGCGGTTGGAATGGTTTTACCACGCTCAGCGATTTATATGATTCCTTTGAACCTGGTGATGTACGTTTAGGTGGCAGTTACCCTGGCGTGACAGACGTTTCAGGACTCAAGGTAGGTTTCCTTATCGGTCAGCAATATGACCAGGATGGTGTTGCCCTGAAAGATCGTAAAGGCAATGATCTGTCATTTACACCTGAAATCAATCCTGTTGAAACAGGCAACAATCTTGAAGTGACCGGAATCCGGGTAGTTAAATATCCTCCTGATTTTGAAAATGGCGATTTCAAGGACAATGATTATGTTTTCTTCCGTTACGCTGATGTATTACTGATGAAGGCAGAAGCCTTATTGAGAACAGGAAATGCATCAGGAGCCTTAGATATAGTCAATAATTTAAGGTCAGTTCGTAATGCTTCACAACTCGGCTCTTTAGATTTAGACGGTTTGTTAGCTGAGCGCGGAAGAGAATTGTACTGGGAAGGATGGAGAAGACAAGACCTCATTCGTTTTGGTCATTTCCTCGATGCCAGACAAGGAAAAGCAGTATCAGGTCCGGAAAGATTATTATTCCCGATCCCGGCTGCTGCACTTTCAGTAAATCCAAACCTGGAGCAAAATCCCGGCTACTAGTATTTACTAAAACTTACACTTCGAAGGCAGACCATTACACATGGTCTGCCTTCTTTTTTTTAGCTTAGCCCCTACAGCACTGCGATTTCCTGCCCATCCAATCTATTGCTTGATTTGCCTTATGAAAAATTTTGTTGTTCCCTGCTTTGTGATCGTGGCTTTTCTGGCATGTACCCATCAGGAGAACAACACCACGCTGTTTACCGCTATCCCTTCTTCTTCATCAGGCCTGGTTTTTAGTAATGACGTAAAGAACACCCGTGAATTAAATATTTTCAATTACCGCAATTTCTACAATGGCGGTGGCGTAGGTATCGGAGATATCAATAATGATGGCTTGCCTGATGTATTCCTGACGGGCAATGCCGTTGAAAACAAAATGTTCCTCAACAAAGGAAATTTCACCTTTGAAGAAATCACAGACAAAGCCGGATTAAAACGCAAAGGAAAATGGAGTACCGGTGTAGTGATGGTCGATATCAATGGCGATGGCTGGCTGGATATCTATGTATGTAATGCTGGATACATCAGCGGAGACAATCAGGAGAATGAATTGTATATCAACCACCATGATCTCACCTTCACTGAAGAAGCTAAGGCCTATGGTCTGAACAATAATGGCTACACGACGCATGCCGCATTTTTTGATTTTGACCTGGATGGTGATCTGGATGCTTATATCCTGAACAACTCATTTATTCCTGTCAATACACTCAACATGAGTGGTCGACGCGATCTTGCAGCCAATGACTGGCCTGTCAAAGATTTTCTAAAAAAAGGAGGCGATCAGTTTTTACGAAATGACAATGGTCATTTTACCGATATCACACACGAAGCCGGGATCTACAACAGTCTTATCGGATTTGGTCTGGGTGTCACTGTGGGCGATATCAATCATGATCGCTGGCCAGACATATATGTGTCAAATGATTTTTACGAACGCGACTATCTATACATCAATAATGGAAATGGGACATTCACGGAGGATATAATAAACCGCACCGACCATATCAGCCTGTCATCAATGGGAGCAGATATGGCAGATCTTAACAATGATGGTAATCCCGAAATTTTTGTCACCGATATGCTACCTGATGATGATTATCGATTGAGATCTACGGCTTCATTCGAAAGTTATTCGCTGAACATTATAAAGCGACAAAGAAATTTTCATCACCAGTTTATGCAAAACACACTTCAATACAATCGTGGCGATGGGACTTTTGCGGATGTAGCCCATTACGCTGGTGTAGCAGCCTCAGATTGGAGTTGGGGGGCACTACTCATGGACATGGATCTGGATGGATGGAAAGATATCTATGTATGTAATGGGATCCAGCAAGATGTTACTGACCAGGACTTCATTGATTTTTTCGCAGATGATATTATTCAGAAAATGGTATTGACCGGAAAAAAAGAAGAAGTGGAAAATGTGGTCAATAAAATGCCATCAACACGTATTCTGAATAAAATATTTAGGAATAAAGGAGATCTGAAATTTGATGATGTATCTACGAGCTGGGGGCCCAATGTACCTTCATTTTCCAACGGAGCCGCCTATGGAGATCTTGATAATGACGGGGATCTTGATCTGGTAGTCAATAATGTCAATCAGGAAGCTTTTTTGTACAAAAATAATGAGCGTCAATCAGGGACCAATCATTTTATAGCGTTAAAGCTTCAGGGACAATCTCCAAATACGTATGCAATCGGGGCCACCATTCATGCTTTCGCACATCATAAAGTTTTTACTTCTGAAGTAATGCCTTCACGAGGTTTCCAATCTTCTATGGATTACAAGCAAATCATAGGTATCGGAGATGAAAAAGGTATTGATTCGATTGAAATACTTTGGCCGGGATTTAGTCGTACGGTATTGATTCCCCCTTCCATTGATACACTTCTCATTATTCAACAACCTTCAACCATTCAAAAAAGCGAGACATCCGCGAAAAACAATATACAACAACTTCTTCACCAGGAAAAAAGTCCTTTTCTGCCGCACATCGAAGATGGATTTGTTGACTTCTATGCTGAAGGTCTTTTAATGCATAAACTCTCCAACGAAGGTCCTGCCTATGTACGTGGAGATATCAATGGTGATCATATTGATGATATCATCATAGGCGGTGCCGCTGATCAGGCTACAATGGTATATCTGGGCACAACCACAGGGTGGACCATAGCGAAAAATACCGGTCTTGAAAATGAAGCCGATTTTGAAGATGTTACAGCTGCACTCGCTGACCTTGATATGGATGGTGACAGCGACCTGATCATTGGTTCCGGCGGAAATCAAGACATGCCTGAGTCAAGGAACATGCAGGATAGAATATACATGAATGATGGAAAAGGACATTTTACACTTTCTCCAAATGCATTGCCACCAAACGGTTATAACACGTCTTCGATAGGAATAGATGACATCGATCTGGATGGTGATCCCGATCTTATCATTTGCAGTCGCAGTATTCCCGGCAACTATGGTCCTTCACCTCCAAGCTATGTTTTTGAAAATAATGGCCATGGGCTATTTAAAATCGTCACTCATGAAATTGCTCCGGAATTTCAATATGCAGGCCTGCTGACACACATCATCGTCGCCAATATCATGGGCGATAGCAGACCTGAATGGATCATTACAAGGGAATGGGGCGCACCCATGATATTCGGCTATCAGCAAGGAAAGTATGTGCCGCTCAATTCAAATCTTTCAGATTATCCGGGTTGGTGGTTTACAGTTGCGGTCGCGGATCTTGATCAGGATGGAGATCTGGACCTGGTCCTCGGCAACAGAGGTGAAAATTTTTATATGTCCGGTGAATCAGAAGATCAGTATAAACTTTGGGTTAATGATTTTGATCAGAACGGAACTGTAGAAAATATCATCACACGCACCATTAAAGGAAAAGATATTCCGGTGCCGCTGAAGAAAGATCTGACAGAACAATTGCCTTTTCTTAAAAAATTAAATCTTGAATACAAGACATATGCTCAAAATACGATTCAGGATTTGTTACCTGCAGAAAAATTGGACAAAGCACTTGTTTTAAACTCTACATACCATTCATCTGTTGTTGCGTGGAATACTGGAGATGGTCATTTTGATATCGATCGACTTCCCACAGAAGTGCAGTTTTCATGTATCACTTCGATTGCGATACATGATTTAAACCATGATGGAAAACCTGACCTGGTGTTAGGTGGCAATGACTATGGATTCACACCTCAGTTTTCCCAGTTGGATGCAAACGTAGGAAGTATCGTGATCAATCATGGAAAAAATCACTGGGAATCGTTGGACACTCAGCAGTCCGGATGGCGGGTAAAAGGGGAAATAAAATCTATTGATCTTTTTTCATCGCATGGCAAATCATTTCTTCTGACAGTACGGAACAATGATCAGCCGGCTTTATTTTCATTTGACCAAAAAGAAGAATTTTGATGCGCGGATTTTTTCTTCTTACACTTTACGTATCACTGTTGATTTGTTCAGTAGGGATAGTAGGCTGTACTAAAAAAACAGATCAGGCAACCATTCCTGAATTTACCATGCTTTCGTCTGCGAAAACTGGACTTCATTTTAATAATAACCTTGAGCCCAATGTAGAACTAAATATTTTTGATTACATGTATTTCTACAATGGAGGAGGTGTGGCGGTTGCCGATTTCAACAAAGATGGTTATCTGGATCTTTATTTTACGGGCAATGAACAATCTAATGCCTTATATCTAAATCAAAAGAATCTCACATTTAAGGATGTGACGCAGATATCAAAAGCTACCGGTGAAGGAGGTTGGTCTACCGGTGTCACAATCACGGACATTAACAATGATGGATGGCCTGATATATATGTGAGTCAGGTAGGTGATTATAGAAAATTGCATGGCCACAATCGTCTTTATATTTGGAAATCAAATACGAAAGAAGGTGTACCTGTCTACGAGGAATCTTCAGCTGCATATGGATTGGACCTGGTAGGATTCGGCACGCAGGCAGGGTTTTTTGATTTTGACAATGATGGTGACCTCGATTTGTTTCAACTCAATCATTCTGTCCATCTCAATGGCACTTTCGGCCCCCGAAAAGATTTTATGGGCACATTTCATGAACGGGCGGGAGATCGATTGTTTAGAAATGACAATGGCAAATTTGTAGACGTCACAGCATCAGCAGGAATATTGAGCACAGCCATAGGATATGGTCTGGGGTTGGCATTTTCGGATATTAATAATGATGGATGGACAGACATTTATGTAACCAATGATTTTCACGAAAACGATTATTTATACATTAATCAGCAGAATGGCACGTTTAAAGAATCCATCAATGATGAGATGCGACATACGAGCCGTTACGCTATGGGAGTAGATATAGGCGATATCAATAACGATGGTTACAATGAAATCTTTACTCTCGACATGCGTCCGGAAGATCCGGTTATTTTGAAATCTTCTTTAGGTGAAGATGATTATGGGGAATTTCAATTCAAGTTGAGTTTCGGTTATAATTATCAATACGCACGGAATTCACTTCAATTAAATAATCGAAATAATACATTCAGCGAAATCGGGGTCTACTCAAATGTATTCGCCAGTGATTGGTCATGGGCTACACTCTTCCTTGATTTTGATGACGATGGCTATAAGGACATCTATATTTCAAATGGCATTCCTAAACGAATGAATGATATTGACTATGTCAATTATGTTTCCAACAATGAAATCCATTGGAAAATTGATATGGATCAGATGAAAGACAGCGATCTGATCGTAGAACAAAGACTTCCGTCGATCAAATTGAAAAATAAGTTCTTTAAAAATAATCACAACCTGACTTTCAGTGATATATCAGGCTCTATACGTGATAACCTTCCGAGTTTTTCAAATGGAGCGGCCTATGGCGACTTTGATAATGATGGAGACTTAGACATCGTGGTCAATAATATACGCGATGATGTATACTTATACGAAAACAATAGCAATCAATCCCCAACCGATAATCATCATTATATTAACATCAACCTGTCCGGACCTAAGGGGAATCCAATGGCTATCGGATCAAAAGTGATCGCCTATAAAAAAGATGAAATCCTATCTTCCGAACAATATCCGGTAAGAGGATATCTTTCTTTCGTATCGCCTGTTCTGCACCTCGGGCTAGGCAATGTTCAAACCCTTGATTCTATAAAGTTGATTTGGCCTGATCACTCCATTAGAAAGATTCCAATTGACTCCATCGACAAGACAATCACGTTGACGTATGAACTAAATCTTCCAAAGCAAATATATCATGCGACATCTCCTGATAAACCCCTTTACCAGGATATCACAGAAGCGTCAGGCATACATTATATCCACAAGGAAAATGAATTTGTTGAATTTGACAGGGAACAATTAATTCCGCATATGACGTCGACCGAAGGTCCGGCATTGGCCGTGGGAGATATCAATAAGGATGGACTTGATGACTTTTTTGTGGGTTCTTCAAAAAGGAAAAAAAGCGCTATCTATCTTCAGCAACCGGATGGCAAGTTTGTGGATGTCACTAGTGTAGGTATGCTCAACGACAGTGTATTTGAAGATGTCGATGCATTATTTGCAGATATTGAAAATGACGGAGACCTGGATCTTGTCGTCGCCAGCGGAGGCAATGAATATGCCGGGACGTCACCACCATTGAAACAACGTATTTATCTAAATGACGGAAAAGGAAATTTCACCAATGATAGTACAGCGATCCCTGCTATATATATGACTGCAGGCTGCGTTGCAGCGCATGATTTTAATAATGATGGCTTTGTTGATTTATTTTTTGGTGGAAGAGCTATTCCCTGGAACTATGGGAAAATACCAGCTTCCTATTTATTACTTAATGATGGCCATGGCAGATTTTCGGATGTCACGGATACATATGCACCTGCATTGGCTACCGCAGGACTCGTGAAAGATGGTACATGGGCTGATATGGATCATGACGGTGATGAAGATCTCATTATTGCAGTTGAATGGGGGCCTCTACAGATTTATTACCAACAGCCAGATCTCCATTTTCAAAAAAAAGAAATCCCCGGTTCCTCAGGTTGGTGGAATTTTGTACAACCATTTGATTTTGACAATGATGGAGATCTGGATTTTGTAGCCGGTAACCTGGGATTGAATTCGATCCTTCATGCCTCCGCAGAAAAACCAGTACGACTTTATGTAAATGATTTCGATAACAATGGTCAGATCGAACAAATTATGACCTACTACATCGGAGAGAAAGAGGTCATTTTTCCAACGCATCGCGAGATCACAAAGCAATTGCCCTCTCTGAAGAAAAAATTTCTTTTTGCAAAAGATTTTGCCAAAGCCAATCTCACTGACCTGGTAGGCGCAGAAATGATAAAAAATTCGGATAAACTTTCTGTATCACAGTTTGAGAATTCATATTATGAGAATGTCGACAACAAAGGCACTTTTATCCAACATCCATTGCCTCAGGCATTGCAATTTTCTCCTCTACGGGCTGCCTGTTTGATTGATTACAATCATGACGGGAAAAAAGACATTTTGCTGGGTGGAAATTATTATGAAAATAATATTGAGCTCGGTCGGTATGATGCCGATTACGGTTCCATGCTTATCAACGACTCCTCCGGATTATATAATGGAGCCCGGAAAAGTCTTTCTTTCGATGGGCAGGTGAGAAAGATAGAACGCATACGTGTGCACGGAAAAGATTGTTATCTGGTCGCTTTTAATAACGGCCCATTAAAATTAATTCTGTTCAATCCATAAACCGGAATCGTGATATGTTTAATCGTGTGGTCATATTACTTTTTTCGACCGGTCTATTACTATGTTTTGCCTGTTCAAAAAAATCTGGATCCACTCCCCAAATACTTTTTGAAGTACTTGATGTGGACAAAACAGGCATTTCATTTAAAAATCAATTGCACGAAACAGATAGTCTGAATATTCTCACCTATCTCTACTACTACAATGGTGGAGGAGTAGCTATAGGCGACATCAACAATGACAGTCTGCCCGATCTATATTTTTCCGGTAATGAAGTGGGTAATAAACTCTACCTGAATAAAGGAAATATGCATTTTTCAGATATCACTGATAAAGCCGGTGTTGCATGCCTGGGTGCATGGAATACGGGGGTTTCAATGGTGGATGTCAATGGCGATGGTTTACTTGATATATACGTCTGCCAGGTTAAAAACATTTTTGGCAGACATGGCCGCAATCAATTATTCATTAATAATGGCGACCTCACCTTCAAAGAATCTGCCGCACGTGTAGGTCTTGATTTTAGCGGCTATGCCACGCATGCAGCTTTTTTTGATTTTGACCGGGATGGAGACTTAGATTGTTTTCTTCTCAATCACAGCGTGAAAAGTCCCGAACAGTTTAAACCTTCAGATATAACCAGACAAGCATTTGATCCTTTGTCAGGGGATAGGTTGATGGAAAACCGGCAAGGCCATTTCGTCGATGTCACGCAGAAGGCCGGCATTTACAGTTCGCCTGTTGGTTTCGGATTGGGTGTCGATGTCGGGGATGTCAACAGGGATGGTTGGCCTGATATCTATGTTGGAAATGATTTTCATGAAAATGACTATTTGTATATCAACAATCATGATGGTACATTTCGCGAAGTGATAGCACAAGCCACGGGACACACCAGCAATTTTACAATGGGCGTCGCCATTGCTGATATAAATAATGATGGCTTGCCAGATATTTTATCCCTAGACATGAAACCCGAAGATGAGCTGCATTACAAGTTGTCAGGAGAGTGGGAAAGTAGCAACATCTATAAATTCAAACGCTCATTCGGATATCATCATCAAAGTTCAAGAAACGCGTTGCAAATAAATAATGGAATAGTGCAAGGACGAGTCACATTTTCCGAAGTGGCATGTCAATTCGGAATTGAAGCTACTGATTGGAGTTGGAGCCCACTTATAGCCGATTTCAACAATGATGGGCTGAAAGATATATTCATATCAAATGGTATCGAACGAAGACCGAATGATCAGGACTTTGTCAATTATTATTCTGATCCAAATAGCCGCAACAAAACTACGGGGCTTAAATTAATCAATCGAATGCCTGGTGGCGGTGCTCCGAATTATCTTTTTTTAAATACTCCCGATGAAAACGCATTCACAAAAATCCCAATTCAAGATCCAGGCCTTAAAATCACTAATGGGGCGACATTCAGTGATCTGGACAGAGACGGAGATTTGGATATCATATGCAACAATTTTAATAACCCATCCTATATCCTGGAGAATAAAAGTGCGGCTTCTCCATATCTCAACATCCAACTGAAAGACAACACATCAAATCCATTTGGTATCGGGGCCCAACTGACCATTCATCAGAAAAATAAGATTCAATACGAATACATCAATCATCTTGAAGGCTTTGAATCCGGAAAAGAGCCTTTAGCTTTTTTTGGGATAAAAGATGACCCTGTCGATTCCATGGTGATTGAATGGCCTGATGGTGGACGTCAGGTTATCATTAAACCAAAGGCGGGGTTTCAGATCATTAATAAAAATGTGCAGGATTCTCCTCCATCATCAATCACTGCCTTGATGAATAGTCCTTACATTTCTCTATCCATTCACCATGATGATATCCATACTGATCTTAATAACGAGAAATTGATGCCCTACAGTTTATCTTCTTTCGGACCAAGAATAACAGTTGGAAAAAAATACTATTACATGACGGGTGGATCAACTCATGGCACTCTTCATCAGCTGAACGATGATAAAGATGTATCCAACCTGATGACCGGATGGCCGGTTGCTAAAAACGGAATTGAAGAAAACGATGCCGTTTTGGCTGACTTCAATGGAGATGGAATTGAAGACCTGTTCATCACCTCTGGAGGAAATAATCTAGCTTCAGGGAATGGCGCTTATCATGAACTTTTATTTTTCGGTCAAAAGGATGGATCGTTTCAATTTGCGAAAGGAGGACTTCCGGGTTTGGATCGGAATTGTTCCGTCGTACGTGCTTGTGATTTTGATCACGATGGGGACATAGATCTTTTCATCGGCACATTGTCCAGACCCGGACATTATGGATGGAGTGAACCAAGTAGCTTTTATATAAATGATGGCAAAGGATCTTTTAGCGCCCAAGATGCGCCGGTATGGGAAATGGTATTTGATGCACGATGGGCCGATATGGATCGCGATGGTTTGGAAGACCTTGTCGTAGCAGGACACTGGATGCCCATCACAATTTTATACAACCGAATAACACATTGGGAAATAAAAACAATTCCCAATTCCGAAGGCCTCTGGTTTTCTCTTTATATAACAGATCTGAATAAGGATAGCATACCTGATATCATTGCCGGAAATTTTGGATTGAACCATCAATTTGATGCAGATTCCACTTATCCTCTTATTTTATATTTGAACGATTTTGATCTGAACGGACAGTCTGATCCGCTCATCACCTATGTGAAACTTGGACAAAGATATATTTATCCAAATCTTGATTTATTTCTCCAACAACTTCCGGGAAGGAAGAAAGATTTCTTTTACAACAAGAATTTTGCGGGTAAAAAGCTTAGCGAGATATTTTCATCTACACAATTAGACAAAGCAACGCAACGAAAATGCACTGTGCTGTCAAGTAGTTTTTTTATATCCAATAAAGAAAATAAGACCTGGACTTCTGCACCACTACCTTCCGTATTGCAGAGAAGTCCGATTTGGAGCATCTGCAACATTGATGATGGAACATTTACTTTTGGTGGTAATTTCTACGACATTGATCCGAATTGGGGGAGACAGGATGCATTGTTCCCGACAACCATGCATTATGACAAGAGTACAGGTTGGAAGTCCACTGAAAACAAGAATTACACTATCAACAGGCGCACTGAAATTCGTGATCTCACGATGATTCGAAACAGACTCTACATCGCTTCCAATAACGACACGCTCATCTCCATTTCGCCATGGATAAAAAACTAATGATGCAATTATTATAAAAAATGATCTTATGAATAAATTTCTATTATTTGTATTCTCCATGTGGGTCAATCACTCCTATTGCCAGGATACATGGAAAGTGACTGCAGATGCAATCGACCCGGCGAATTATTACGGGGTCACTGTCGCCAATGGGATGGTAGGAATCGTTTCGTCAGCTGATCCATTGAAAGTAAAAGATGTGGTCCTCAATGGAGTATATGATCACTATCAGCGCGGGCGTGTTTCGAATATTCTTAAAGTATTCAATCATGTCAATATGCAGCTGGATGTAGATGGAAAACGGATTGGAAGAAATAATATCACTCAATTTCAGCAAACACTTGATATGCAGCAGGCTGAACTTGTGACCACATTTGTCGCTGACAATAAAATTTCTGTAAAACACAGGATGATGTCACTTCGACATCTTCCATACACTGCATTAAGTGTAGTGGAAATTACGGCGCTTCAGGATGTCGAAATCACGCCCATGTCTGTGATTGAAGCCCCTGTGCATTTACAGGATGTGCGAAACTATTATGCTGAAATTGACCGTCCACATGCATTGATCCCGCTGATGACTTCCGTTGCGAAGAGTCCGACAGGGCAATATGAAATTGCAGCTTCAGATTCTTTCATTTTTGATGAGCCTCATGGAAGCGAACCTGATATTATCCATGAAGACTGGGATTACAATATGCACCTGATGAAGTTTAAGAAAAAATTGAAGAAGGGGGAAACATATCGTTTTGCTGTAGTGGCTTCAGTGATTTCATCTGCGCATCATCCGGATCCGCATAATGAAGCAGAGCGTCTGACCATTTTTGCAGCACTTGAAAAAACAGATCGCCTGCTGAAGTTTCATCATGATGCCTGGCAAAAATTATGGAGCACAGGCAACATCTTTGTTGATGGTGATCCATCGACAGAACGTGATATTCGTTTCGCGCTATATCATCTTTATTCTTTCGCGCGCGCAGGCACGTCGTACAGTCTTTCTCCTATGGGCTTGTCAGGTCTTGGCTATAATGGTCATGTATTCTGGGATACGGAATTATGGATGTATCCTCCTCTCCTGATGTTACAGTCTGATATTGCAAAATCACTTCTGGAATATCGATTCCAACGATTAGACGCCGCTAAATCAAATGCATTTGAGCATGGATACAAAGGTGCTATGTTCCCTTGGGAGTCCGCTGCCGATGGAACAGAAGACACACCGGTTTGGGCGCTGACTGGGCCATTTCAACATCACATTACCGGATGTGTCGCGTGGGCATTCTGGAAATACTACCAGGTAACAAGAGATACCGTATGGCTTCGTGAAAAAGGATGGCCTGTATTGCAGGGCGCAGCAGATTTCTGGGCTTCACGCGTAGAAAGAAATGGCCCTGGGCATTACGATATCAAAAATGTAATTGGCGCAAATGAATGGCTGGAAAATATAGACAACAATGCATTCACAAATGGAATGGCGATCACTACGCTCCAATATGCAAATCAAGCTGCAAAGGTTTTAGGCTATGCACAAAATGCGGACTGGAAAGAAGTGGCCGATAATATTCCCATCCTCAAATTTCCTGAAGGTACTACAAAAGAAAATGCTACTTACGATGGCGTCATGATTAAACAAGCAGATGCTGTCCTGCTCTCCTATCCGCTGGAGATCATTACTGACCTTGCGGATATACAGAGAGATCTCAATTATTATACGCCGCGTAATTCTCCGGAAGGACCTGCGATGAGTTTTGCGATTTCTTCTATTCTTTATAATCGATTAGGCAAAGTCAAAGAAGCTGCTGATATTTTTTCTAAAAGCTATAAGCCAAATGAGGTGCCACCATTCGGTGTGATCTCTGAGACAGCCGGCGGTACTAATCCCTATTTTGCTACCGGGGCAGGAGGAATGTTACAAGCCGTTCTATCCGGTTTCATGGGTCTGACATTTACAGATCGGGGTATCGAACAGAAGATTTCAACCCGTGAAAAAGGCAGGGTATCCTTTGATGGCCAGGAAACAGTTTTTACTGATTTACCAACAGGCTGGAAGACACTTAAGATTGTGGGTGTCGGAGTTGATGACAAAACGTACATTATGAAAGATAAAGAGAGGTGAAAACGCCAGGCGTGAGATGTGAGATTTGAATAGTGAGAACGGTCGTAGAGACGACGATTTATCGCGTCTTCAAGCAAACCGCGTGAAACATGAGATGTGAGATGTGATGTGAATAGTGAGTACGGTCGTAGAGACGACGATTTATCGCGTCTTCAAGCAAACCGCGTGAGATGTGAGATGTGAGATGTGATGTGAATAGTGAGAACGGTCGTAGAGACGACGATTTATCGCGTCTTCAAGCAAACCGCGTGAAACATGAGATGTGAGATGAGATGTGAATAGTGAGTACGGTCGTAGAGACGACGATTTATCGCGTCTTCAAGCAAACCGCGTGAGATGTGAGATGTGAGATGTGATGTGAATAG
>JBBSAQ010000014.1:0-81132 GCA_038252065.1 Chitinophagales bacterium | reverse complement strand
TTTGGTAACGTGACATGGTGAAGTATTTATATGGGAAGTTAAGTAAAAGTTTCACGTCAGGAGACGTGAAAAATATTGGATTTAAGTCAGAGACTTAAACCAACATAGAATATTGGATTTAAGTCAGAGACTTAAACCAACATAGAATATTGGATTTAAGTCAGAGACTTAAACCGACTTGGAATATTGGATTTAAGACAGAGGCTTAAGCCAACTTAGAATATTGGATTTACGTCAGGGAATTAAACCGACTTAGAATATTGGATTTAAGACAAAGCCGGAAGCTTAGAAATAATTGTCTTAAGACAATTTCTACATTAACTATCGACAGGAGGTCGTTTAGTTCTTCGTCTCTTTGTCAGGTGGTAGTGATTCAGAGGCTTGAATCTCTGCCATATACTGATCTTTCAATTGATCGTAAAATGAATGTCGACTGACAACTGTTGCCATTAAGTTGGAAAACAATGCTGTCAGCATGATGTAAAAAATTACATTATGGCTATTTGTCATTTCCAAAACGAGAATAGAGGCCGTAAAGGGACTTCTCGTGATGCTCGTCAAAAAACCCGTCATGCCGCATAGAATGATCAGATTGGTTTCGGGATTTGACAAATGAAACCAACCGGCGAAGACGGCGCCCATACTGGCTCCTGCGGTTAAAGAAGGTGCAAATATTCCGCCCGCTGCTCCGGTCGAAAATGAGACGATTGAACCGATAACTCTTAAAAAGGGAACGTACCATTCCAGATGCTTCTGGCTTGTAAACAAAGTGGAAACCATTATTTCTTTTCCCGAACCAAATGTTTTACTGTCAATCAAAACACCAAGCGCAGCAATGATAAGTCCGCAAAGGACAACATAAATTATTTTCTGATAATTTTTCCTTAACGCACTTTTCTTTTTGAAGATGTATAAAATTATCCTGCCTGTTCCACTCCCGGCAAACCCGGTTAGAATCGCTAAAGGAATGATAGCAACGATGACGATGGATGTCATACCATTCAACTGAGGGTATCCTAAATACAAATAAGGACCTAAGAAATGTAATGCCGTAAGTCCCGCGATAATGACGCCTGTAAGTAATGCGGATTTAAAAAAACTAAAATGCGTTTTGGTGAGTTCTTCAATGGCGAATACAATTCCGCCCAACGGTGTGTTAAAGGCCGCCGCAAGACCAGCAGCTGCGCCGGTCACAATCATATTTCGTTTTGATATTTTCGGATACCATGCAGGTAGCAGGTCATTTATTTTTTTAAAAATAGAACCCGAGATTTGAATAGTGGGACCTTCTCTTCCGATGACTCCTCCACCAAACACCATGATTAGACTTGAGAGTATTTTAATAAAAATAATCCTGAAGCTGAGCAATGAATTTACTTTATAATTTTGCTTCGGATTGGACAGTTCAATGGCGGCGCTGACTTGCGGTATACCACTACCTCTTGCAAAAGGTGAATATTTGATGATAAGCCACCACGCCAATACAAAGCAGGCAGGGGTAATGATGAAGAATGACCATTTTGCATTTGCATAAATAAGATGTGTGCCCAATTCTGCCCACGAAAATAATTTTGCATACAGAACGGCAAGGGCACCAGAAATAAAAGCACCGGCCCAAAACGGCAATGCATTCAGCAAGTTTATTTTCAGCTTCTCATTGGCAATTAAGTCAAATTTTTCTTTTAGCGTTTGTCTTATCTTGTCTACGAAAGTCATTATCTGATTTGAAGAATGTCGTGCACCGGTTATTGCCAATGTTTTAAAGGTTAATGAGGTGGCGTAGTTTGCGCACTAAACCTTCGCCAGGTACAAATGTACTTAGAAAGCACGACCAGTGGTCTCCAGGCTGAAATGGTCATATCTCACCGTCAGTCAAATGTGAACGAAATATTTCGGAAAATTTTACTTACTCATGCCAGGGTGTTTTGCAATCGCGCCGACATACGTGAGTGAAACCGATGAAATCATTTTGAAATTATCATTGATTTTGGTGCAATGAAATGAAACATCGTGTTGTATGATGAGACGGTGTTTAACCGCCGATAGGTCGCAATGAACAAGAGAGTGCAAATCGTTCAGTCCCTGTTTCACTGACACTGATGAGTACAACTTTGGTACAACCGAATAATAGTTCCTTTTTTGTTTTATGATTTGATAAACGTCATGATCTTACGTTTTTACATAATGCTAATTTCTCAGGCACCGAACAGAAAAGCCACTATGTAAATTGGCGCTAGCCCCATTTAATGCGCCATCGTTATAATTTAAGTTTCGACCCCATGCAAAGGTTGGATCGCTTTGAGTGGAACTCCACCAATGACCGAAGTCGCCAAGGTTGGAAAAGGCACCCACGTTGTTGCGATACCCGCCCGGAAGACATTTGAAATTGCTAAGGTTAGTCGCTCCTGTATTTGCAGTTGTCCAATGTACGTTACCTATTTCTTTCATAAGACCTCCGGCTTCCGCATTTCCACCAGGACATTTACCAAATGTGGTCCATTCAAAATCACCTGGAATATGCCAGCCTTCCGGTGCCAATTAATGGTGCACTTTTCTTTAGTGAATCATTTCGATTATAAGGCTGGCCAGGAATGACCTTGAAATCATTGTAGCTGCGTATGTTGGCCCCCACTTTAACCAGAAACACGTCGTCACGATAGAGATTAAACCCGGCGATGGGAGACGGCCCTAACGTGACTATTTCCCATGAGATTTTTATTCGATCGGGTAGATCACCCAGTGTCGCAATGACTTTTAATTGAAAGGGTGGCAGCAAGTATCGGCTAAAGAAACCCAGTGTGGAAGCGTTTTGAAGGTTCTTAGTGAATTGAATGAATGTTTGGCCTACAGCTACTTCAGTTTTATGGTTATTTGACTTGGTCCGGGTTTCGCGTAAAGGAGGTAGGATACTGATGGGTAACTGGATACCCGGAGACCCTACATTTGTAGCGCAAATACTTAAGATAAGTTCTGCTTCAATATCAGCTACTTTCTTAAAGGTGACCGTTAACGTCGGGTAAACCCACATTATTCATTCGGCCTGCTGTGTTGGATTTTGTGCAGGTACATACATTCTTTGATTGGAGTGAATCTAGCCCTGGTCTAAAGTTTCACCGGAATGTTTCAGAATGGTTAGCATATTATGTTCAGAAAAGCTTTTCTTTTACATTCTCCCGGGTAGCGGGACAAACCAATCCCAGATCATGTGACAATGATTTTTTGTCCTTGTTTTTATATTCCAGCCGCGTCAGCAAGTCGGTGATGAGAGCGATATGTGTATCGTCTTTGTCCTCTGCATTTACGATACGCCATGGAGCATATTTGAAATTTGTATTTATCAGCATTTCATTTCGGGCATCGGAATAATCTATCCAGTGCTTTTGCGCCACTTCATCTATAGGACTAATCTTCCATTGTTTCAAAGGGTCCTCCTTTCTGTCCTTCAATCTCTTTCCCTGTTCCAGTTTACTGATATCGAGATAATATTTAAGGATAATGAAACCCGCATCAGCAAGCATTTGCTCAAACAATTCCACATTGATGAAAAATGAAGCATATTCCTGATCTGTGCAAAAGCCCATTACTTTTTCCACTCCGGCCCGATTGTACCAGCTCCTGTTAAATAGTACAAATTCACCGCATACAGGCAAATGTGAAACATAACGTTGAAAATACCATTCGAGATTTTGCCGATCTGATGGCTTGCCCAAAGCCACTACTCTTGTTTCACGCGGGCTGAGGTGTTTGATTATTCTCTTTACGGTCCCGTCCTTACCTGCAGCATCTCTTCCTTCCAATATGACCAGCAGTTTTAAGTTGGAAGAAATGATTTCTTTCTGCAATTTCACTAACTCTATGTATAATCCATGTAGTGTTTCTTTTTTTTCTTTTTTCATTTTATATCTGATTGAAGTATGCGCCGGCGATTAAAAAGGGAATTGCGGCAACACCTGCCGAAATGAAATTATGGATTGGCGTATTTTACATATTTAGCATGTTCCGCCCGGACAATATTGGATGCCATGGAATTATTTTCTTAGACCAAATGGCAAAGGCAATCGTAATGATAGGAGGTATAACAGAAAGCCAGGCATTTTGCATTTCTTTCTTGAAACAATCAGATATTAAAAAAGTTTTTTTATTAACTGCTCAATATTACTTTCAAAGCCTTTTCTTTTCCTGCATTTGCGAAGGTTTCATATGCCTCCATGATTTGGTCCAGTTTAAAATGATGCGTGATAAGTTTTTGGGGATCAATTTTTTTGGATTGTACTGTTTTTAATAGCATTGGGGTAGTAACCGTATCAACAAGGCGTGTAGTAATTGTAATGTTGCGTGACCAAAGTGTTTCCAGGTGAAGTGTAACACTTTTACCATGAACTCCTATATTGGCTATATGGCCTCCGGCACCAACGATTGACTCGCATAGTTCAAATGTTGGGGCAACACCTACAGCTTCTATAGCCGTATCTACACCGAGGTTGTGAGTCAGCTTCATGATTTTTTCAACCGCTTTGCCATCACTACTGTTAATAGTATGTGTGGCGCCGAATGTTTTTGAAACTGCAAGTCGGTTGTCATCAAGGTCGATCATGATTATTACAGCAGGAGAAAAGAATTGAGCTGTTAAAAGTGCTGCCATGCCAATGGGTCCTGCGCCTACAATGGCGATGGTGTCACCCGGCTTTACCTTTCCATTGAGCACACCACATTCAAAACCAGTAGGCAATATATCGCTCAACATGACCAAAGCTTCTTCATCTGCACCTGCCGGAATAGGATAGAGGCTGTTATCAGCGTATGGAATTCTTACAAACTCCGCCTGACATCCATCGATTAAATTTCCCAATATCCATCCGCCTTTTTCACAATGCGAATACATTGCCTTCTTGCAAAAAGAGCATTTACCGCATGAGGTAATACAGGAAATAATGACGTGGTCTCCTTTTTTAAAATTGGTAACTGCACTTCCTATTTCCTCAATTATTCCTACCCCTTCATGTCCTATTATTCTTCCATCCGTTACAGTCGGGACGTCACCTTTCATGATATGCAGGTCAGTTCCGCAAATTGTGGTTTTGAGAATTTTTACAATAGCATCAGTAGACTCGACTATGGTTGGTTTGGGTTTATCTTCCCATGATTTTTTTCCGGCACCATGATATACAAGCGCTTTCATGGTTGATTTATTTTTATGATTTTCAGGAGATAATCTTTTCTTCGCTGTCTTGACTGTGGTTACTAAATTTTCCATTTTAGATGTGATTGATTTGAGAATATATTCAATGTATAAAGCTCATCATTCCTTAATTGGTCATGTTATATTATTTTCGATAATAGTTATATAATTCGCACATTGTTTTGATTATAACGTGTATGGTCATTTAAGCAGAAGCCACTACCGTTTGTCAATGACAAAGAATTTTTAATCAATACACTTTACCTGCATCTTCTGCAATCACTTTGTCAGGCGTTGATATAAACACTTTAGAAGCATTTCCTTTGTTTTGTTTTTCTAACCAATGCGCCAAAGAAAAAGCTAGTTCTACCGGCGGTCATTCGCAAGCCGTCATAGCAATAGGTAAATTTTTAGGTAATTTATCGCTTTCCCCCTGATGAAAAATAATAGAAGTAATAGCAATAAGGCCGCCTTTGTATTCTTTGTGCAAATAATTCCGCAGACGGTTTCCAAGAAATACATCGGTTACGCTGTGACCATAATCGCTGAATCCATCTATTTTATCGTACGCCAGACGATTGCCCAAAGCAATGACCAGATAGGCATACTTGATTTTGTGAACAGGATGCCACGGGCGTTCATTTGGTTGATAAAAAACCGTATTTATCTCGGGATCAATCGTGGTTACTTCTGCCTGAATAAATTCACTACCGTCATGTTCTAAAATGACATAAACTTGAATTGCAGGTGAATGGCAGGATTAATATTTGCCAAAACCTGCATAGGGATATTCGATACAAAAGGGAGTAAGGATTTGCGGTCAATGATGGTAATATCCGCCTTCATCATCAGCGTCTCACCTTCCCTTTCCCCTTTTTACTATCTCGTTTTACAAGAGAAGAAGCCAATTCAGGAACCCATGTTTTTATCTTTTGCATCAGCTTTTGAAAATTTGAACTTCGGTCTTCATCATCCCGGTATTCCTCCCAAAATCCATCAACGATTTTAATGAAGACCTCTGATTTTGTGATCCCTTCGCGGTAGCGTGCTGCTTCCACGTACAATGGGATCATGGGTAAATATCCCGCCGTATTACGGAGCGGTTTATCGAGTTCTGGTAATTTGTATTTCCGGGCGGTTTTGATGAGTCGGTCAAATAATCCCAGATGCATAAGTGACTCGAGATAGACCGTAAAAAATAAGTGCCAACGGTAATGTAAAATTTCCCGGGAATAGGCTTTTAAAAAAGCATCTCCATATCCCAGTGCATTTTTGAACATACCATTCTTATTCAGCGACTCCATATAATAGGCTACATAACCTACCCGTGTATGCAGATTCTTTGTCTTCTTGGCAAATGATGAGGCCTTTTGCATCAACTGCAACGCTTCCTGCACTCGTTTCAAACGCAGTAAAACGGCACATAGATTATTTACATAAAAAAGATAATCATGATTTTGTGCACGTACAGACAGGTATCCAAAATATACAGCCTGGTCATATTCTCTAAAATGAGAATGGAGCATCAGCCGGCTACTTGAATAATTAAGTAATATGCGTTTAGAATAGGAAATGCCTTTGGTGAATTTTTCATCGAGATAATCCAGCTTTTCACGCAGCAAATCATATTTCCGGTAGTTGTGACTGATAAACACCAAACGAACTAACGCCAGATACCGGTTTAATCCGTCAATACGTTCATCGTAGAATATAGAGGAAAGCCATTTTATCCATTGACTGGACTCAGCCTTGTTGCCTGCATATTGGCCTACAATATCCAAAGTCACTCCATGCAGATTCTCATTGATCTGCCTGGCCTTTACATAATCATCCCGATACGTTTTAATAAAAGTGTCTGCCAATTGATGATCATCATAACTCAACCTGATCAGAAGGAAATGACGATACCGCTCCACCAGCTCATAAAACTTGGTGAAGAAAAATGCAGGATGCCTGTAATGATGGATGGCCTGCAATAATTCCTTTTCTTCTTCCAGCCGAATACTATCCGTCATTATTTTTTCCTCCATATCAAGCATCCAGTGGAGATGCTCATCTACATCAATAGCCTTCAGCCGATCGGTAATCCATAGCTGGAGGTGATTATACTTTCGCTTGTCTATGGAAGTATCGTAGGGCGTAAACTGGTCGATATGACGCGCATTATAATCCACCAGCTGAAGAATCTCCAATCGCTGACTATCTACAAATTGTTGAATACTTAACAGGTATTTGGTCTCATGGGGTAGCAGGGTGTTCGCCAGGTCAGTGAATTTTTGTAATTGATTTCTCATGACCTATAGGATTTGGTTTACAAGACCAATCCCCCATCTACATTGAGCACAGCTCCGGTGATAAAAGCACTCTGTTCAGAAGCGAGGAAAAGGTATGCATAAGCAATATCTGATGTTTCACCCATTCTGCCAAGCGGCGTCTTCGCTTTGAGGTCATTCAGGACATTTTCCGGGACGGTTTCCATCATTTCAGTTTGAATAAAACCAGGCGCAATGGCGTTTACCGTGATTCCCTTTCGTCCAAACTCCCGCGCCCATACTTTCGTCAGACCGATCACACCGGCCTTGGTGGCTACATAATTTGATTGTCCAAAATTGCCATAATGTGCCACTACAGAAGCCGCATTGAGAATACGTCCATAATTTTGATCCGCCATGTATGGATATATGGCCTTTGTACAATTAAAGACGCCTGTCAGGTTTACATCGATAACCTGCTGCCATTGTTGACCAGACATATTTTTCATGGAGGCGTCGCGAGTGATCCCTGCATTATTGATCAGGATATCGATCCTGCCAAAATCGGCCTGCACTTGTCGCGCAGCATCGATGACAGCCTCCAGCTCAGTAGTATTGACCTTATAAAACCGAATGTTATTTTCTTTCTTCTTTAATTCCACAGTGGCTGCCTGGCCCGCTTGCATATCAATATCCCATATGGCTATGGAAGCACCTTCTTCAAGAAATAATTTGGCTGTGGCTTTTCCGATGCCTTTGGCTCCACCTGTGATAATAGCTGTTCTACCTTCCAGTCGTCCCATGGCTCTTTTTAATTGATTTCATAATGTGCTCAACCCTTATGTTCTGCGTCCCTCTGCTTACGATCATTTAGGGCTACAAAGATTTGAAATTAAAACCAACAGGCTGAGTTCGCGTATTTCAATGGTAATAATTCCTATTGACTTTATGAATCATTTATTATTTAATTTATTCTATATATCTGATTATTAACGATTAGCAAAGTCATCAAGGTGGGGTAGACCGATCGTATAATTTATGTCCTGAACCTGCCTTTATTCTGGTCGTATCCCGATATTTTTACATTAAACCTTCACACATGAAAATATTACCCATTCTGTTAACCTGCTTACTGACCTATACCTTTATTTTTTCGCAAAGTGACAATCCAAATCCGATGGAAGACTGGCAATACCCATATGATGTGCATTACCTAAGACTCGACGATTCGACTAACATCGCCTACGTGGATGAAGGTCACGGAGAACAGACACTTCTCTTTATTCATGGTTTGGGAAGCTATCTGAAAGCATGGCGTAAAAATATTGACACCCTGAGTAAGCACTATCGATGTATTGCCCTGGATCTGCCGGGCTACGGTAAATCATCCAGGGGGCAATACAAGTTTGATCAACCCTTTTTTACTCAGGTCATCAGGAGCATGATTGAAAAACTTGAATTAAAAAATGTAGTTCTTGTCGGGCATTCGATGGGCGCTCAGATAGCTATGCATGTTGTTTTAGCGAACAGCGCAAATCTTCAAATGCTTGTCCTTATTGCACCTGCAGGATTCGAAACGTTTACTGAAGCGGAGAGCCAGTGGATCACAACTGTATATACACCTGAATTATTAAAAGCTACTCCAGAAGTACAAATCATTAAAAATTTTGAAATTAATTTTCTTGATATGCCTGCTGATGCCAGATTTATGATCGATGACAGGATGGCCATGCGGGAGACACCTTTATATGATGGTTATTGCCAAATGATACCCAAATGTGTCAAAGGTATGCTTGATGGCCCTGTTTTTCAGCGTCTCGGTGAGATCCACATTCCTACGCTGATCCTTTACGGCGCAAATGATTATCTGATCCCCAATTCGTATCTCCATAAGACAATGACCACTGAATCTGTTGCCCGAAGTGGGGCAGAACGAATACCTCATTCGAAGCTGATTATGATCCCTTCAGCCGGTCATTTTGTAAACTGGGAACAAGCCGAAGCTGTCAATAAGTCGATGATGACCTTTTTTTCCGCATCTCACTAGGTGCATAGTCGCCCATCCTTTTATTATTAGTCAATCTACAGATTATGAGTATTTTAAGTAATAGTATTGACTATTATTTGTCTTCAGTCTATGGCATCTATTTGTAGTGTCGCTTGGCGAATTGTCCGGGCTTCAAGTACATTCAACGCACCAAATAATTAATCAAAATACTATAGATATAACGAATAGTATTTGGGTCATTTGACATCCCGAATACAGATATTTTATAAAATCAAAATCTCTCCCAATTATGAAAAATGCTTTTACATTTCTTTTATTCAGCCTATACTGCACTCTGGGATTCGGCCAGATGGGCACTCTCCAGGGAATGATAACGGATGTGTCCGGTCAGGATGTGGTAGGTGCAAATGTTGTCATCTCCGGAACGATCAAAGGCACCACCAGTGATTATCATGGTCGTTATAGCCTTTCGTTGGAAGCAGGTACATATACCATCATGGTCAGTTTCACAGGATACTCCACTGAGGAGCGTTCGGTCATGGTTCGGGCCAATGAAACAACCACTGAAGATTTCGAACTCAATGTTGGATCCAATCTGGATGCAGTTGTTGTTTCCGGTTCGAGAAAGCCGGAGAAATTGACGGAAAGCCCGGCGACGATACAGACTATTTTTTCAAGACAGATTGACGAGTACGCCGGTAGTCCGGCCGAATTGATTGCACGTCAGAAAGGCATCGATTATTTCAGAGCCGGTATTGCAGTGCCCGCCTTTAATATTCGTGGTTTCAATTCTAATTTCAATTCCAAAAATCTACAGGTTACCGATGGGCGTCTGGAGAATCTGATTGCCACCGGACTTCCTTCCGGACCTTTGAGTCCAACCATCAAAGAAGATATAGAGCAAATCGAAGTTATCCTGGGTCCGAATGCTACACTCTATGGACCTAATGCCCATAACGGACTGCTGAATACGATAACTAAGGATCCACGAAAATACGAAGGGACTACACTTGTTGTCAACCCCGGAGTGAATGGTGATGGCAATGCTTTATTTTCAGGTCGTATCCGTCATGCCCAGGTGCTATCAGATAAATTTGCTTTTAAACTTACAGGAGAATATACCAAGGCAACTGAATTCAACTATTCAGATTCTGTATACATCGATCGTATAGGAAAAGTAGATACGCTCGGCAATCAGATCCCTGATGGGATTAAAGAGGGCTACAATGAACTTGAATTGGACAATGGTGTAGACTTTTTGCGCGCAGGTGGTGCACTTTATTTTACGCCATCTGAAAATCTGGACATTGTCTTTAACACCGGATACAGTAATAGTAACTATCTCTCCGCTACCAATGTTGGTCGGAATCAGATCAAGGACTGGAAGATGAATTTCTATCAACTCAGGTTTTCCGGTAAGCATTGGTTTGCTCAGGGATATTACACCACGAGTAAAACGGATAGTACCTATGCGATTGATCAACGGACCAAAAATTATTATGCTTTACTCAAAGCCGGCAAATCTGACGCGGAAGCCCGCGGTCCTCTCTCCTATGGTAATGGAGCAATCTTTCAGGATGATTCACGCCGTTGGAACGCTGAGGCCCAATACAATAATACTTTTGGCAAGCTTGATTTAATAGCCGGAGTTCAGTACCAACAAGATAAGGCCAATAGTCATGGCACCTATCTGTTGGATAATAATGATTTTATCAATGTAGCTCAGGTAGGTGGATATGCTCATCTGACCTATAATTTGAATGGTGGCTGGCGTGTGCTGGCGGCGGCGCGGGTGGACGATCATGATATTTACGGATTTAATTTTGTTCCCAAGGTTGGATTGCTTAAAATAGGTGACAAGGGCACATGGCGACTGACATATGGAGAAGGAATTGCAGCTCCCACCATCCTCAACATGTTTGGAAATCTTTTCGCCGGATTAATTCTTGGGAATGCAGAAGGATTTACACTGGCTGATGGCAGAGTTATAGAAAAACAGAAAGTTGAAAAAATTAAAACTTTGGAACTCGGATACCGTGGTCAGATTACACCTAATAAACTCTTTCTGGATGCCAATGCATATTATAATATGTCATCAGACTTCCTTAGTCCTTTAACCGTATTGGGTGTAGCTACGCTCAGAGGGACTACACCCGTAAAAGATATACAATCCGGTTTTGCCATTTATAATGGATTAGTGGCCTCGTATGTCAATTTTGGAAAAGTAAATACCTACGGTGTTGATCTCGGGGCTACGTATTATTTCACTCCTCAATTAAGTGGAACGCTCAATTATTCGTTTTTCGATTTTTCATTTGATAAAAATGACCTGAAAAATGATTTTGATAAAAATGGTATTGTCAACTTTCTTGATATCCTTGTCAATGCACCTAATAATAAAGGAGGTGCTGGCTTAAATTATAGCGGTAGCAAATGGTTTGGAAGCGTTTATGCCCGTTGGGTTCAGGAATATGATTATTTCTCCAGTTATCAGATTGCCTCAAAAACATATCCAGACTTAAAATACCGGGGAGTACCGATCGTGGCTAATGCAAGAAGTGCGGATTCGTATAATTATGGCCCGCTTGGTGGATTTGTCACAGTGGATCTCGGGCTTGGATGCCGGATCAATGATCGTTTCACCGTTTCGGCATCAGCTGTCAATGTATTCAATCAGGAATTGAGAGAATTCACAGCATCTGCTCCGACAAGAGGTATTTATACCCTTGAACTAAAGGTCAACTTGCCTGCCATAGGGAAGAAATAATAAGATGGCTCTAAAAGGGGAGGAGATAAGTGATTGCATAATCGATCCTTTTCTCCTCATACATTTAGATTGTATTGTGTAAAAAGGTTTGAATTCGGGGTTAGTTTTGTTTGATGATGACTGACCCCGGGCTAACCTTACGGCTTTTCGCCGATTGCTTTTTTCACTAATCAATTTCTCAATTGAATGGCACTGGCATGGATCTTATTTTCTTTATATCTGATCGGGACCGGGTGGTTGGGATGGATTGGCTATAAAAAGACCAAAGACTTTAGCAGCTTTGCCATTGGGAAAGGGGATCTTTCTCCGTTTCAGGTAGGCATCACGCTGGCCGCTGCGACTGCATCTGCGGCTACGTTTATCATCAACCCGGGGTTTGTTTATGTAGATGGACTCTCCGCTTTCATATCACTGGGCCTAAGTGTATATCTTGGTTTTGTCTCCATGCTTATTTTATTATCCTTCAGATTCCGGGCTATGGGAGAAAAAATGCAGGCTCTGACTATTCCGGATTGGATCGGAAAGAGGTATCAATCAAAACCCTTTTCACTTTATTTTGCTTTTGTCAACCTTCTTGCATTTGCATTTATCGTCCTGATCGTCGGAGGTATCTCCATTGTCATGCAGAAGATGCTTGGCCTTTCTAATATTGTTGCCCTACTGGTGACCTTGATTTTTGTAACCGGTTATGTGCTCATTGGCGGTACCTATGCTCATGTTTTTACGAACATGTTTCAGGGGTTCCTCATGATTGGTATGAGCATACTCGTGGTCGGTTCAGGTGTCATGATCATGATACACCATCCGGGTTTTTGGTCTGATCTTCAACAGGAAAATCCTGATCTCTTGGCCCTCATCAATCATGGGAGCAAACTGTATAATGATGTTTTCTCGATTTACATCTCCGGATTTCTGATCGGTGCTGCATTGGTTTGTCAACCTCATATCCTGACCAAAGCATTATATGTAAAAACAGATAAAGCCGTACGTCAATACATCGTGATATTCAGCATCACTTTTTTCTTATTCACGCTTTTATTACTGGTGGGTTTTTGGGCGCATGTAGCTGTACCTCCGGATCAATTCATTGATTCTGCCACCGGAGTTTTTCGACAAGATCTGGTCATGACGACGTATTTGCAACATGTTTTTCCGGATTGGATGTTCTCGATTATCGGCATCGTTTTGTTAGCAGCTTCCATGTCCACGTTGGATGGTTTATTTGTAGGCATCTCAACAATTACAGCCAATGATCTTATTCTCAATCTGATGGATTTCTTTGGTCATCAAAAAAGAACCTTTGAAGAAAAAATGAAAATCGCTTTCAGCGCGAGTCATGTAGTATTGGTCATCATTGCCTTCCTTACTTTTTTTGTAGTACTACATCCACCGAAATTACTTGGTATTTTCGGACAGACCGGTGTCTACGGACTTGTGCTGGCGGCCGTACCTCCGATTCTTGCGGGAGTTCTTTTCGAAAAACCGGATATTCGATTTGTATGGTCCATGTCTATATTGGCAATGGTCACTCATTTTGGTTTATATTTTTTTGGAAACCAACTATTCCCGAATTTGTCAATTGCTTTTCACAATCCCGGGGTTACTGCGACCATCGGTATTCTTATCACCGTGATTCCAACTCTACTTTTTCATACTATCCGAAACCAACTTCATCATGCGTAACGCGCGTATCCTTTCCTGTGGAGCTTACGTCCCGGAAAGACGAATCCCGAATAGCTACTTCAATGAACTCTTAGGTGAAGATGTCGATACCTGGCTCAGTGAAAATGTACAAATCTATGAGCGGCGCTGGTGTGCCGAGAATGAAAGTACAGCTGATCTGGCTGAACGCGCAGCCCGTCAAGCTCTTGAACGAGCGGACATCACTGCAGATCAACTTGATCTCATTATTATAGCTACCGATACCCCGGAATTTATTTCGCCCTCTACGTCCGCTATTGTTCAACACAGGTTAGGGGCTCATCATGCAGGGACGTTTGACATCAATACTGCATGTGCCGGTTTTGTTACCGCACTGGACATTGGCGCCAAATATATAAAGTCAGATGAGCAGTATAATCATGTCATGGTGATCGGTGCCTATGGAATGAGTAAACACCTGAATCTCACGGATAAAAAAACAGTAACTCTTTTTGCAGATGGTGCCGGGGCAATGGTATTAAAAGCCACAGCCGAAAAAGACCTGGGGTTTTTAGCAAGTGAATTAATTTCTAAAGGTGAATACAACTCCTGGATGGGCATCTATGGCGGAGGTACGCGCCAACCTGTTACAACTGAAGTGCTAGCGGCGCATGACCATCAATTGAAATTTGTGAAAAAATTTCCCACGGAATTAAATGCTACGATCTGGACGCAGATGACGCATACGCTTTGCGATCGTATAGGTGTAACACCAGCTGATGTCGATCTTTTTCTGATCACACAAATCAATATCAATGCAATTTGGGAAACCCTTGATCAATTACATGTACCAAGGGAAAAAGCCCACACCATCATGCATCACTATGGGTATACCGGATCGGCTTGTATCCCGATGGCTTTTAATGATGCATGGGAAAAAGGAAAGACCAAAACGGGGGATCTGATATTTTTTATTGGCTCGGGTGGTGGACTGGCATTTGCCAGTGCCGCATTCAGATTGTAATTTTTAGGCCATATGCGTGTGCTACAACAAGACTGGGTTGCTAAATGGGCTGTTTATTCTCCTGATAAAATAGCTATAAAAGAATATGAGACAAGTAGAACGCTCACCTACTACGATCTCAACAGACTGTCCAATCGACTTTCGCATTATCTGACTGAGGACTTACAAATATGCAAGGGTGACCGTATCGCTATCCTGGCCGAAAATTGTCTCGAATATATTATTCTCTTCTCTGCAGCTCAAAAGACAGGAATTATCCTTGTTCCGCTCAATTATCGTCTGACCTCCTCAGAGATTGAATTTATGTTGACAGACGCAGAACCTGTTTTAACGCTGGTTGAAGAGAAATTTATTTCCCTCTTGCCTCCAACTTCTGCAGGAAAAATCCGGCCTTCCCTGAAGATAAAAGATATTGAAGTGTTGTGCGATGTACAACAGCATATAGCAAAGGATCTTTCTTATCAGGTAAATCCGGTGGAAGATGACGATGCGATATTTATTCTGTATACCTCCGGCACTACAGGATTCCCTAAAGGAGCTTTGTATACACACAAGATGATGTTCTGGAACAGCGTCAATACATCTATGGCGCTCATCATGGATACAGAAAGTAGAACGATCAATTGCATGCCGCCTTTTCATACAGGGGGTTGGAATGTGTTGACTACGCCATTTCTTCATCATGGAGGATTCACCTGTCTGATTAAAAAGTTTGATCCGGAGACGGTATTGCACCTTATGCAGGAAGAAAGAGTCACCATTTTTATGGGCGTGCCTACAATGTTAAAGATGCTTAC
Organism: Chitinophagales bacterium; assembly: GCA_038252065.1. Lineage (GTDB taxonomy): Bacteria > Bacteroidota > Bacteroidia > Chitinophagales > Saprospiraceae > Opimibacter. The sequence goes on along the minus strand of JBBSAQ010000014.1, from coordinate 65,464 downwards.
AGACCACGACGCATTTCAGGATGCACATTTCCGTGACTTGTATTATTTGATTGTAGGGGGTGCGCCAATGCCCATTCCTCTTATTGAAATCTGGGATAAAAAAGGGGTAGCGGTCAGGCAAGGATATGGAATGACTGAGGTGGGTCCAAATCTCACATCGTTGCATCAACGGGACGCCATTCGTAAAAAAGGCTCTATTGGGTTTCCTAATTATTATGTGGACATAAAACTTATCGATGCATCAGGAAACGAAGTTGAAACAGGTAAACCCGGAGAACTGCTGATAAAGGGACCGATGGTTTCTCCGGGATATTGGCGCAGTCCGGAGGCCAGTGAAAAGGCTCTTCAGGAGGGATGGTTTCATACAGGCGACATGGCACTTCAGGACGAAGAAGGGTATCTGTATATCGTAGATCGAATAAAAAATATGTTTATTTCGGGGGGAGAAAATGTATATCCGGCAGAAGTTGAAAAAGTATTTGAATCGCACGCGTACATCTCTGAAACCGTGGTCATCGGGGTACCTGATCCTGTATGGGGCGAGGTCGGAAAAGCATTTGTTGTCCTTCGATCCGATACTCAGATTTCAGCAGAAGAATTACTGGAATATTGCCGGGGAAAACTAGCCCGTTTTAAAGTCCCAAAATATATTGTCTTTCTTGAGACACTTCCTTTAAATGCAGCAGGAAAAGTGGATCGGGTCTTTTTAAAATAGACCTTCATATTGTAACAGGAATCTCCAATGTAAATGTCGTCCCTGTATTTTCTTTACTCACCACATGGATGGCCAGGTGTTGCAACTCTACAATTTTTTTTACGATCGCCAAGCCCAACCCGGACGTCGATGTCTCATTGTTTTTGCCTATTCTGAACCGATCAAAGATATAGGGCAGATCCTCCTCAGGTATTCCTTCTCCCGTATCACTGATCTTGACCAGAATCTTATCAGCTGACTGACCAATTTCAATGTTGATTGTATCTCCGCTCTTCGAAAATTTAAGCGCATTGTCGACAAGGTTTTGAATGACCCGGTCCATCAACGCGATATCCGCCTGGATGGTCGGTAGATCCCTTGAGAAAATCGTATTCAGATTGATACCCCTGTTATTCGCCAGCAACTTATACTTGTTGGAAATATCAGTGATCAGTTCTCCTAAGTGTAATGGCTCTAAATGTAGTTTGTAATGTGCTGACTCCAGTTTCGACAATTCAAACAGATCCTGAATCTGCTTTTTCATTTTATTCGAATTGGATTCAATGATAGAGAGATATTTGGCCCGGTCCGGTGCAGATAACGTTTCATTTTTATCAATCAATAATTCGGTATAACCCAATATTGATGCAATCGGGGTTCGCAAGTCATGCGAGATATTGGCGATCAGCTCCTTCCTGAAATCATCCACTTCATGGATTTGCACGATTTTCTGTTCAAGAGAATCTGCCATATCATTAAACGTCTTTTCAATCACAGTATATTCAGAATTAGCGGATGGCAACTGGATGCGTGCCTTCATATCACCCGCTTTATACCGGCGGAATACCTCAATCAGATGGCTTAGATTTTTTGTCGTGATTCTGAATATAATAATGCCGATCACCAGGGATATGAACAGAATGATCACCAGGGTTTTGATGGCCAGTTGCAGAAAACTGCTATTCTGCGCATTGGATACCATACCATCATATTCCTGGCTGGCCAGGATGACATATATGTAACCCAATAATTGATTATTCTCCAGTACCGGTGCAGCTGAAAAAACTTTTTGTCTGCCCGGGTTACGCGGATCATCTCCCTGAATAAATTTGCTCCCTTTCGATTCGATAAATTTTATGATGGGTTCAACAGATACTTTTTTCAACTGTACTACTTTATTCGGCGCTACGAAAGTTAATATGTTGCCCATCTCATCGAGGACATAGATTTCAATGCTGGGATTTACGGTCATCAGGTAATGCGCCAGATCCTGCATGTTGGTCTTATCGACTGAGCCGTTTAAAAATGGAGATGCATCTTTCGCGATCTGTGCTGCAATTCCTTTATTGAGTTGTTGGTTGACTTCTTTCTCGAAGGACACAGCGGATTTGATAAAAACAAATCCAATGACCAGCGTATAGATCAGCAGGAAAGCGAAAAAGAAAATAGTGACCCGGAGTAAAAGTGGTGATTTGGAAGATGATGTCATGCGCATGCGATTGTAATCGTTATTCTCTGAACTTGTATCCTACACCCCACGTGGTAAGGATATATTCAGGATTAGCCGGATCAATTTCAATTTTTAATCTCAGGCGACTGATGTGTGTATTAACGGTATGTTCAAAGCCTTCAAAATCGGTACCCCAGACTAAATTGAGTAATTGATGCCGGGTATATGTTTTCCCGGGTTTGGAAGATATCAACGCCAGCAATTCAAATTCTTTCGGTGTCAGTTCGATGACTTCGTTGTTCCGCAGGACTTTTCTTTTTTCTTTATCAATGACCAGGTAACCGGATTTAAGGACACCATTGGAGGATCCGGTGCTTTCTGCATTATTCGTAAATAACAGATCATCTACACGACGTAATCGCGCATTAATTCTGCTCAATAATTCTCTTGGGCTGAATGGTTTGGTGATATAATCATCTGCGCCTAATTCCAGTCCCAGCACCTTGTCGATTTCCTCTGACTTCGATGTCAGCATGATAATGATGGAGGTGACATTATTTTTTCGCAATAGCCGGCAGATTTCATTTCCATTCATCTCAGGCAACATGACATCCAGCAGGATGATGTCGAAGTGATTGACCAGTGCTTTTTCAAGAGCGATGCGTCCATTGACTTCGGAGGAGATATCAAAAGGTTCGTCCTTCAGTTTTTCACGGATCAGGGCCGCGATATGCGGATCATCTTCGACGATAAACACCTTTTTCATTCTTAATTTTTATTCCTTAATACCTATGCAAATTTACCGGAATTATTTATTCATCCCCGGAGTCGAACCAAAGGGAAGAAAACAGGATCAGCGCAATGCAGGGACAGACCCTTGAATTGCGCTGATCACATCGGTAATCAAGGATCACTTCTTCGAATTCCCGACGATTGCATTTTTTGTGTCAATTTTATTTTTTAATGCTGCTAATGCTGTATCATTCTGCATCTGTGCCTTTTGCAAATCAGCGATCATACCCGACTGGGCTGCCAATTGAGTTTTAAGCATGCTGACTTCTTCTTTCAGGCCGGTATTCTGATCATTCAGTTCCTGCACTGCTTTCACGAGGGGAACGACAAAGTCTGTATAGCCCAACCCATAGGTGTCTTTTGCATCATCAGGTGTTTTCAATCCGCTGAAATCGTAGTGCACATCTTTGGCAGCTTCCTCTACTTCCTGAGCAATAAAACCATTGTGCCTGATCGATTCAGCCTGTTGAATATCCTCGCGATCCTGGGCAACACTCTTTTCCCCCTTAAACGATTCCAACTTAGCTACATCAAGGTTGTAACTAACGGGACGGAGCTTCATGATGAAATCAAGTCCGTGTATGTCATTGGTCACATTCTTTTTAAACCGGCCATCTGAAATGGTGGTGATGGAAGGTTGTGCACAATATATTTTACGGATCTTATAATTACCTAAAACGATGACATCGTTTTTATCAGTTTTTGCACCATAACCGATCACTGTGGAATTGTGGGTATCCGCTCCCGTATACGCCATATAGCCTACGGCAGTATTATAAGAGCCGGTCGTATTGTTGACCAATGCACCATATCCTACAGCGGCATTGCCTGTCCCTTTTGTGTTACTGTATAAAGCACTATCACCAACTGCTGTATTGAAATTGGCCGTGCTGTTATTGAATAAGGCCCACGTTCCATACGCTGTGTTACTTCCTCCAGTGGTATTTTTTGTTAATTGACAGAAGCCTGCTGCTGTATTATTGCTACCGGTGGTATTGAATTTTAATGACGCATTTCCTAGTGCGGTATTATTCAGACCTGTAGTGTTGCTCATGAGTGCATCCAATCCAACAGCCGTATTTTTTTCTCCTGTAGTATTCAGGGCGAGTGACCTGTATCCTACAGAGACATTTCCACCTCCTGTCGTATTGGAAAATAAAGCACTGTCCCCTACAGCCGTATTGAGACTCGCAGTGCTGTTGTTAAATAATGCCCAGGTACCATAAGCAGTATTGCTTCCACCTGTTGTATTTTTTGTTAACTGACAGAAACCGGCTGCTGTATTATTGCTTCCGGTCGTGTTGGATTTTAAGGAAGCATTTCCGATGGCGGTATTATTCACCCCCGTTGTATTGTTCATCAAAGCATCAAATCCTAATGCAGTATTTTTTTCGCCCGTTGTATTCAATGCCAGTGATCGATAGCCCATCGAAACATTTCCTCCTCCTGTAGTATTGGAAAACAAGGCACTGTCGCCTACGGCAGTATTGAAACTGGCAGTACTGTTATTAAATAAAGCCCATGTGCCATATGCCGTATTGCTTCCTCCTGTTGTATTTTTTGTTAGCTGACAGAAACCGGCGGCTGTATTATTGCTTCCTGTAGTATTTGATTTTAACGATGCATTTCCGATGGCTGTATTATTAGCGCCAGTGGTATTATTCATTAAGGCACCAAATCCCATGGCCGTATTTTTGATTCCGCTGCTGAGGGGATAATTTCCGGCTTCAAATCCGAGGAACGTATTGCCACTGACCGAATCAATTCTTCCTGAAGGTTGATTATGTACTCTGATGTTGAACGCCGCCGTGTCAAGTGTACCTATAAAATTATTGTTGAGCAATCCGGTATTTCCATCCAGGTCCCACGAACCTGCACGACTTCCTGCACTATTGGCATACAAGGCAAAAGGGACACTCATCAATTGGCTGATTCCTGTAATCGTATAATCCTCTCCTCCATATGGATCCGTTTCGGTTTTGATATAAAAAGGTCCTTTCGACCAATCAATCGCTGCAAAAGCGCCACGCTCTACTGTGCCGAGACCGATTTCAATGGATAACAGTCCTTCCGCATTGGTGGTGGCAGAATGCGTTTCCATATACACTGGTACACCTGCTGATGTTCCCTGTACTATACTTACCCGCATGCCGACCGGCGCATTCGTCATCGGTATATTATCTGCATTGCGAATGATCGCCTGGTAACTCATGGATTGTGGTGCCTGAGCCCACACAGAAGCGGCTATAGCCATGACAATAAAACTTAGGATAAATTTTTTCATGATGTTGATTTATTTTAATGATGATTGTTTAGTGGTGTTTATTTTAGGTCAATGATTTGAAAAGTCTTGATGACGCCATCGTCCTGATTGATCATGAGGTAATACAGTCCTCCGGATAAGGAGGCCATATCAATCCGGGTGACGGGTCCTGTGATTTTATCTTTTGTCAATACCCGGCCATAGAGGTCTACAAGTTTGTAATTGAGGTTGTCATCGAGGTGGGAATTGACTGTCAACTCGACAAAGTCCGATGTAGGATTCGGATAGACTACTGCATTTAAATCAATGCCGGTTTCACGCGTACCGGAGATGACTTTGGTAGAGTAGGGTTGTTGAACCCCTTCAGTAATAACGCCGCCAGGACCTTGTAGCGTAATGAAATCAATCTGACCGACCGTGTAACTCTGACTGCCGCCGGGGCCGTAAAGGGTTCCACCTCCAGCTACAAGGTTGCGCTGCGCATTGAGTTGTATCATGCCTGAGCTGCACAAACAAAAAATGAATATCAATTTTCTCATAACATAGGATTTGATTTAAATAAATGAATTGGAAAGGTGACAGTGCAAATGTGAAGAGATGAGATTACAGAGTTGTTACAGAAGTGTAACTTTTGTGTTCTATTTTAGAAACAGATGACATGAGAATATCACCGGCGTAAAAAATCGTAGATCGCCTGATCTAAATAATCCTTGAAAAGGAAGTGAATACATCCGGTCTTTTGGATTTAGTGCTTAGCTTTGATTATCACTCAAATTATCTGGCATGCGTGCAAATGACCTGATTCAAAAGCTTCATTTGCTTCGGCATCCTGAAGGAGGTTATTATGCGGAAACATACAGGTCTCTTCAAACCATCACCCTGCAGGAAGGAATAAGCCGACCCGTGAGCACAGCGATCTATTATCTATTGGAGGAGGATGACAAGTCCCATTTTCATCGAATTCAATCAGATGAAATGTGGTTTTTTCACCAGGGAGAATCTTTAGAAATCATGACTATACATGATGGAGTAGAGGGTTCGGTTTTATTGGGCAACGATGTTGAAAAGGGAGAAGTACCACAAGCTTGTATTCATGCACATACCTGGTTTGCCGCTAAAATCAGAAAGGGAAAGGGGTATGCACTGGTGAGTTGTACGGTCGCTCCGGGTTTTGATTTCCGCGATTTTGAATTGGCAAAAAGGGATATGCTGCTTCGGGCTTATCCGAAGTTGAAAGATATTATTGAAGAGTTTACCAGGCCATGAGCATCTTCTCCTGGAATTGAAACCCAAATAACCTCGCCGGCAACTTCTGGATATCCTGAGTTGCTGAGCTCAGGTTGGTGAGTCGAAATACAGGGTTAAGTGCAGCAAGTTGAATTGTCTCAGAAGGATTTTGGCCGGAAGAGTTCCTGGCGTGGTTAGTCGAATGGAGCGAAGCATTCTCCCCTATGATCCCCAAAATATCTATGAATCTTCGAAAAATGGAGGTTAGGCAGGTAAGTCTGGTCCCTCCATCCTTTGACCAGAGTCGTTTGAGCAGTATATGGCTATAGCTCACAGTGCCATATTATGTTGTCGACGACATGACCATTGATCAGTTTACGTTCAAAATAAGCTTCTATGTCTGATTTTCGGCATTTTCAAAAGGACGGGGGTGGTTTTCGAACGCTCCTCAGGCACCAATATCACATGAGGACAATACCTTTCGGTTTTGAAATGAATAATTCGTATCTTTGCGGCTCATTTAATAATTTAATCATGAGTAAAGGAACCGTAAAGTTTTTTAATAATGCCAAAGGATTTGGATTTATCACCCCGGATGATGGAGGCAAGGATGTCTTTGTCCATATGAATGGTTTGTCAGATGACGTGAGAGAAGGAGACAAAGTAACGTTTGATGTGGAAGAAGGAAAAAAGGGCTTAAATGCTATAAATGTCAAAATCGCTTAATCACTAATTTGATTAACCGGCATTAAAAAAAACCTGTCATGTTTGACGGGTTTTTTTTTGACTTTCAGTGGTGCAATGTAATGATCCGCCCGTATCGCATGCATCTGCTTTCCCTCGTTTTCATCACATGCCTAATTTGAAAAGATTAATTTTCTGTTGTTCAGGTGTGGTTAGAACAATGTTGCTTTCCCCCTTATCTGAATAATTGACCAGTCCGTGTTGTTTTAGGTTCTCAATTTTAATTTTGCTGTCAGCGGCAAAGAATGTAATAGTCGGATCTGAAAAGCTATCGGTTTGATGTAAGCCTACGATTCCTAAGCCATCTGACAAAATAGCCCAGGGATAAGGTGATAATCTTTTTGACAAAGATTTGTAGCCAAGTTTCTCCCAAAATGCAATGGAATTGTCAAGATTTTTTACAGGCAGTGCGAACTCGCCAAACATTCCACAAGCCTTATTGACATACTTGTCTGGATTTGAATAGTCATTCGGTTGCATAGTGAGCATGGTCGCTCCTGTTGGTTGTGTAAATCCGTCAACATAACTGACCAAAGTAATATTGTGTCCTTCATCTGTTACGATAAGATAACGCTGAATCATCTTGTCCGGAGTGGGCATTTGCTTTATGGAAATTCCTGTTGCTTTCAAATCCGCCACAAGCTCGTCCATTTCTTTAACATAATAGGTCAAGGCTATATAAGGGTTGTTGTCTTTGCGAATCATTATAAGTAGCGCACCATCTGTAATTTGTATAAAAGGAAATGGAAAATCAGATTCGAGGACTTTTGTAAAGCCAAGCGTCTGATAATATTGAAATGAGACGTCAAGGTCGGGAGATGCAATTGTAATAGCAGTAACATCCCCAAGTTTGGGTTTTGGAAAATTGAGCATAGCCGTTTTACTATTTGTCAAAGTTATAAATTCGTGTCTTCGATTTCGGGCTGGTACACATCAATTCTGCTTCCCTGCTTCCATCCATCCCTCATGCTATTTAATAGAGCAAGTACATTTTATTCCTGCAAAGTGCCCAAAATACGCAAAGTGTCTTTAATTAGTATTGCGTGTTGGCGTAATAATGCTCAGGTTTCAATGCACTCAGGATTATAGGTTTGCATCGGTATAGCGTAATTGTTTTATTAGATTAGAATACAGGTATGCAAAAATAAAAGCGACGCCCGATAAAGGCGTCGCTTTTTAATCGTAGACAAACTTCGAAAAAACCAGATTGGATAAAATTAATTTTTGTACAAATCAATCTTTCCTCCATCCGTATCATCGAATTCTCCTCCCCAGGTACCTTTCAGGTTTCCGCTGTTGATGTTAAACGTCAAGCGCATGGAGTACTTGTCGTGGGGTTCAAAAGTGCTTTCATAATGTGCAGTCAGGATATCACCATACATTTCCCAGGTACCCTGCCCGACAACAATGCCTGAATGTATGCCGATTTCCTGAAAAATGCCACCCTCTTTGACTTTGCATTTGATCGCATTCTCGGGTGACTCATTACCGAAACCATAATTGCCTGAATAGGAACCACGGACAGCCACATTCTCCGGAACATGATTGTCAATATCGATATTGGTGTCACAGGATGTAATGGAAATGAACGCAAGCAAAATCAGGGTAATGCTTTTTAAACGCTTACTAAAGTAATTGTGTGTTAGTATCATGATTTTTGTGTTTTGTAATTTTATTTTTTAAATGTTTAGGTTTTAAGATAGAAACCAGATTAATCAAGCTGAGTGAATCCTCCGGTGGCGGGTTATTTTAATTGCCATAGTTTTAAGTAGAGATTGTGGATTAAGCTTTGGGCATTGTAATGCTGTAGGCTGCCATGACCCCAAAGCCATAATTCCGCACGTGCGTACTGCCGTTTTTGTAAATATTCAAAATGCCGTAATTGAAATGTATACCGACTTCAACGCCGACAGGAAGTTTGTAGTTGATCCCTCCTGCTAAAGAAAAGTCAGCATTTTTAAAAGCAGCTTTCACATCGGATTTGGTCCCTTCGGAATACTTTTCTTTGGCACTGATGAGGAATCCGGCTTTTGGACCAGCATAAATAGAAATACCATTTGGCAACCGGATTTTCCCAAATGCAGGAATGTTTATATAGCCAAGAGAATATTTTGGCGAATCTGATTCATACAGTTTTACCCTGGCGCCTACCTCACTAAATTGCAGACCCGATTCTATCATTAATGAATTGTTGATATTGTAATCCAGCATAAGTCCCAGATCCAATGAAGGCAGCATTCCTGTTTTTACAGTTGAGCCATTAGTTAATGTCCAATCGGAAAGACCAATGCCGGCCAATACAACAGGTGTAACTTTTTGTGCATGACCGGCCTGGCTGAAAAGTAAAACTGAGAGTACTACAAGTGATTTGCAAAAAACTGATTTTGCACAGAAAAGAAAATGTGATTTCATGATTTTGTTTTTTGTTTGTTAAATGATGGCACAAACTTATGATGAGACACATGTGTGAAAAAGGTCTATTGAGTATTCAGTTGTTTTGAGCGCATGAATGGTCATCAACATTATTTTTTTCCACTATTTCCATTCGGTTCTTTCCGTAGGCCATCGCACTGTGACATGAAGTCAACACCGAAACAGGCGTTGTTGAATCAGGAAAACAAGTACAGGACTTTAAGAAGATATAATTGATCGATTATCTGGTCAGGACCATTACAACTGAAATCGTAAAAAGTACCAGGGCAATGAAGATGCCGGTCAGCGGAACGGAAAACCAATACTTTATAGCGAGCCAGAAATAAAAGACGACGGTACCAAAATTTAATAGAACAAAAAATGGACTGTAGAGAACAGGTGAATAGTTGCAAGCCAGGAAGAAATTAGTCAAGCCAAAATAAATCGCACCCAGACTATGACTTGCATTGAAACCTATCCAGGCTTTCCACATGGTGGTTTCTTCAGTAAGGACGGGACTCGAGACTTTCATCTCTTTTTCAATTACTGGATTCCGTGGTGAGAATTTGTCGGTGAAGCAGGTATAAATCAAGTGGATCGATCCGAGGATAATAAAGGGCAGAGAACCTGCCATCCATACAAAGTATTCCATGTGTATTTAGTTTGTCTGTGTAAATCAACTATCATTTCATCGAAGGCATCATTACAAGGTTGAATGCTATTTCTTTATGATTCTTTAAGATTGATTCTGCAGATGCATCGCTATATTATTAAAGAGCCCAAGATGTTGTGTCTTTATAACTTCTAATGTCAACGATTTCAGTGGAGGTATGGATTTGACATCAATATTTTCTTCAATGGTCGTGATGCCATTTTCTGCGGAAAGATGGAATGACATTTCTATGGTTGTCAGTTTGAAAATAGTGGCCTTCATGTGAACAAGGGTTTTGGAGAAATCCTGGTGTACCACGACAGGATACGTAAAGGAAATCGGGACGGGGCCAATCTTTAATTTTTCAAAAACTAAATACTGACTATTTCCCTTGTTATCAATTTTAGAAATGACAGGATGAACGGATGCAAATAAATTCATATCCGTCAGGTAAGCGAATATAACTTGTGGAGGTGCCTGAAGGGTATGTATTAATTTCATAAACGTAGTCAGATTATATATTGAGAATAGTAAGAAGCTTAAAATTTTAGAAATAATTCCACAAATTCTTGTTTGCGTGTTCTGGAGATACTGATCGGCGCGCCGTTGTCCATCACGACATAGCCACCTTCACCACGTACATAGTTGCTGATGTGACTTAGATTGACCAGATAAGAATTGTGAATTCTGTAAAAAGCCGGACCGGCCAGTGTATCATCCAGTTCCTTCAGCGGTTTTGAGACCAGAATATTTTTTCCACCCTCTAGTACAACTTTAGTATAGTTGCTATCGGACTCGCAATAGATGATATCTTTTGTATTGACAAACAATAATCCTTCTGAGGTGGTCAATGCAATGCGGGTGATCGATTGTTCACTACCGCTTTTGACGCTTTGCATCAACAGTTGCATTTGTTCTTTGAGCGGAGAGATTTTTCTTTTTTCGATGCGCTGGACGGTCTCTTCAAGATCTTCCGGATCTACAGGCTTTAAAAGGTAATTGAGCGCACTGTAGCGAAACGCTTTAATGGCGAACTGGTGGTAGGCAGTGATAAAGACCACCTCAAAGAAAAGGTCATCAAACGTTTCGAGCATATCAAACCCATTCATGTTGGGCATCTCGACATCCAGGAAAACAACATCAGGGCGCAGCCGGTGAATGGCTTCAATTCCCTTTTCAGCAGAATCGCATACGGCCTCCACATTGACCTGGGGACAGTATGTATTCAGGAGCATTTCCATCACTTCCAGGCTGTCTGCTTCATCATCTATTAAAACGCAACGAATCATAATGAGTAGTATAATTTATTAAATGGGTATGGTTACGATCACTTTTGTTCCTGTACCTCGTCCGTCAGCGTCAGACAGATCGATGATCTGTATGCTGGCATTGAGTGCGTTGTTTTGATTGAGCATGTCTAATCTTTCTTCTGTTAGTTTCATGCCCAGCGATTTGTTCGAATTTGCTGATTTGCTTTTCAACTCCATGGCTTTGCTTCGCCCTACGCCATTGTCTTCAATGATGCATTGCATCATGTTTTCACTTGTCTTTTTGACGGATATCAATAATTTCCCATCAGAGGCTTTATGGAGCAAACCATGCCATATAGCATTTTCAACATAGGGCTGAATGATGAGCGGTGGAACCTGCAACGTATCTGCACTCACATTATCATCTACGACAATGGCATAGGTAAATTTATTGGTAAAGCGCATTGATTCCATTTCAATATAAAGGTTCAGGGCTTCGAGTTCATCCGATAACGCGACCTCTTTACTGTCTGAATTATCCAGGATCAACCGGATAAGTTTGGCAAAACGGGTCAGATACCTTGATGCCGTGATATGATCGCTTTTGAGAATGTATTTATTGATCGAGTTGAGCGAATTGAAAATAAAATGTGGATTCATTTGAGCCCGTAAAGCCTTCATTTCAATTTCTGCTTGTTTTTGTTTGATCTGTAGAAGTTCCAGTTCAGTGTTTCTTCGTTTTTCTTCTGCGCGTACATGGTCTACAAGGGATTTTTGCCAATTGCTGAAAAACATACCCGCAGCCAGGACAGCATTCATCAGGATGATGATGGCAAAAAGGAGGATATAGATCAGTCCTATGAATTGACTGGTAAAGAAGGAAGGCAAATATGGACGTATATAATTAAACACAATCAACACAGGAGGCATGAGGATGATCAGGGAAAGTGAGACTTGCAAAAGCACCCTCCTGGAGAAGCCCTGTGTATAAGGTAGTCGTTTGTCCAATAATCGGGCTATCCCTATGATCGTATACCAACACGAAATCATTAAGCCATATTGACATACAAACCAAATGGCATGCATGGTCAGCCCCATTTCGGGTGCGAACACGTAGCGGATGATGCTGACGACAAGTGTAAACATGAAGAAAAGCACAAAGGGCACGTACTTCCAGTTTAATGTTTTTTGTTGAAGGATCAATGCAGTTAGAATTTGTGGTAATGTATAAATTGAATTGGATAAACAGAATTAAAGTGTATTATTTTGTTTTACTTTCTTCTTGTGTATGGAGTTCATTGATTTGCTCTTGCAGTGCTTTGATGGCTTCCATCAATACAAGCATGCCGATAGCCCAAACTAATGGCAGAACGGGTAGCGTAGCTTTTAGCTGATGCATATATGTGATTTTGAATATCAATGCTAAAGTAGCAGTCAGCCCTTTCCCCTGCTAAGACTGATGAGCAAATGGTAAAGATGGGTGAGAGATTGGAAAGTTAATTCTTTGACTTGACTTTGGAATACGAGTATGCCATGAGGGAACAGAAGCAATTAATCAGGCCGAGCAGCAGCAAAAGGACATCAGGAATAAAAATATACGGATTTGCATTAGTGCTGCATTGGCCGGGGCTTTAATCTTGAATGATCAATTGTGAAATTTAGTATGATGTTATATCGTTAGCTCAATGTTTATGGTTGTCCCGTGTTGTGGAGTAGTATCATAACTGATCGTACCTCCCCGGTATTTAATCCGGGAGTCAATATTGCGGAGCCCCATCCCGCCACTCTCTGAAAATGTATCCGCCATGATTTGCCGGATTTTACGTTCAAGCTTGCGTATGCCTTCTTTTTCATCTTTAAATAAAAGTTCAAGATGTGTATGCCTAGCATCCGGCGATAGGTTACCTGCTTTGCTGAAGGACACATATTCTTTCAGGTAGTAATCAAATGCAGTTTAATTTTTTTCTGCATTGTCATGTCGGAGTAGCCCGATCAGAACAAATCCTTTGTTCATGCGATCATCGAAATCTTTGACATAGTCATAAGCGCGATTCATGTAATGCGACGCGAGCGTATTCATGTGCAGACTTTCATGCGCCAGATCCCGGATATAGTCAGGGCGATACGCATAACTCGACTCACCGAGATTTCTGATGAGATGTTCGGCTTTATCTGCTTAAATATGTACGGAAACTCTTTTTTTTAAATGCAGCTATTCATTAGCTGACAATGTCTGCTTTTATAATGTGCATACTTATGGTGCGTGAAAGCGTAATTACTTTTCACCACTTATTCTCAGGTCACTTGTTTCTATCAGCCGTCCTGAGTCTAAAGTAGCCATCTGTGGACATTTAGTATGTATTTCCGCATACTTCTTACTCTATACACTGCCGATTGATATTGTATGTAGTGAGTGCAATCCACATTTGCTATTGCTTTCTTACTATGTACTTAATGCTTTACAATCGGAAGTATTTTTGTGAAATCCTTACCTATAATCCTGATATAATACAAGCCGGTTGGTAACCCCTTCAGGTTTATCCTGCTTGCTGTTCCGTCGGGGACAATACCAGTTTTATTCAGCAGCACAATGCCCGGAATACCCATGAGCTGAACAGCAGACATAGAAGCTCCTGTGCATACAATATCAATAAAATCATTTGCAGGATTTGGTGATGCTGTGATCGTATACGTTTCATCCGGATTGATGACGGACGTGATGATCGTGATCACGACTGAATCTGTTGCTGTGCAACCTGCAGCGTTTGTTACCGTCACCGTATATGTACCCATTGTATTGATAAGAATAGAGGTTGTCGTTTCACCTGTTGACCAGAGATAGGTTAAATCAATACCCTCCGCATGTAGTATAGTATCCTGTCCGACTGCTAAATCAATATCAGGGCCCAGGTCTACCACAGGTATTTCATTTACAGTGACGCTGGCCTCAGCTGTAGCGCTACATCCCAGCGAAGTCCCGGTTACGGTGTAGTGAGTGCTTTCCTGCGGACTGACTACGATACTTTCGGCTGACGACCCATTGCTCCAAACATAGGTCTCCGCTCCATGAGCAGTCAGCGTCGCAGATTGACCTATACAAACAGTAGCATCATTTATCTCTACGATTGGCAGTGGGTTCACTGTGACCTGGGCGTACACAGTATCAGAAACATATCCGGCCATTTTTCCATTGACACTATACGTTGTTGTCTCGGTCGGACTTACGGTGATGCTGCTTCCGGTTGCGCCATTGCTCCATTTGTACGTCGAGGCGCCAATGGCGTAAAGAGTCACTGAATCACCAGAACAAATAGTTGGATTGTTGACTGTCACAACAGGTATCGGAGCAACAGTAGGGCAACCGTCAGGAAAATAAAGATCGATGATATTCTGCATCGCTTCTACAGCGAGCGCTCCATGTGTCTCGTTGTACAAGGGCAGCCATACATTATACCATCCTGATCCATAATCCGGATCACCACCTGCCGGGACACTTCCACCAAAGAACGCATTCGCATGCTCAACGAACTGAGCATTATTCAGAGGTATGATCGATTGATAATGGGTCAGACGATCACATATCAATTTGGATGGCTTGAGATCTTCTCCGTTGATAGCCAGTCCTAATGCCGATGAGTCCTTAGGATGGAATCCCCAAAAATGAATGAGTGGACGCAGATCGGCACCGGCAATTTTTGAGAACCGGAAGATCCTGCTGTCTGCTTCATCCAGGCCATCACCCGGTGCCTGATTGATAAAGTCCAATTGTTCCTGTTTGTAAAACGAATCAATCAGTTCCCAGCCAAACAGTGCTGCCATCTCGACATATTTGGCATAGCCTCGTTGCTGGTAGCGCACTTCATCTTTTGTTGTATTGGAAATATCCATTGGATTGCCGGCCCTGAAATTTGGTGTTACCATCCAGTTGAGGGCAGCCTGGTCACGCGTGATCTGCGGATTATTGTCAAAAGACCTCCCGAGCGCAGTATCGATATCCATTCCATATAGCCTATTGTAGATTGCTGCAGCCAGAAGATTGACCGCAGCTTCTGTTTCTCCGGGGAATTTGCTGAACAATTGTGCATGTCCCATTTCATGAAACTCCGTTTCCCAGAAGGAAACCCCTGGTCTTAAAAACCAGTGATTCTTATTTCCGTTTTCAGGTTCATTAGGATTATAGAGATTGTTGATCTGCGGATTGCCGATGCCATAAAAGCCATACATAATATCTACATCAACCTGCAAATACAGGATCGTATTATTTCTAATCAATGGATAACCCAACATGGTGGAAACTACATCCATACGCTTGTCCCAATCCTGCATAAGTGTGACAGGATCATCATAATTGTAAATCCAGCTTGTCGGTACCTGCATCATATATTTATCCGATTCAAAATCTGCCCATGGAGCAGGATTTTTTCGCTGGACATCTCTCCATTCCTGCAAAGTGGTTTTACTAAAAGTTTTAGCCGAAAAGAACGGGGCTGGCACTACATTGGTCAATTGCACGTCAACGATTCCCAGGTCTGCTTCATAAGGCGTGATGATATAAATACCGCCGCCAAACGGATTGATGATTTGCGTCACGGTATCCGTGATTGGAAAGGTATTCGTCACTCTGAAAAATCTCTTGACATTATTTCTTCCGGTGTGATCATAGGTGTGTGCACCGACCAATATCATGAAACCCTTATTGATCATAGTTGGCGGAACTTTCACGCTCCCGATGTTCCCCGGTGCGAGATAATATCCTGTAGGCCTTCTTGCCGGCGTTGATGACCATGCAGTTCTTTTTCCATATTCTGAAGGCATGCTGCCATTGATTTGAGCCGTATAGGTAGCACCAGGGTCAACTGGAGCCGGACATGCACCCGGAAAGAAATCCGACGTCAGAAATTTTCTCCCATCAAGTACATCCAGATATTTGGCAATATTACCTGCGGTGTAGACATAATCCTGAATACCTTGTTGTACTCTAAATATGGCCCTGACCAGTTCATGTCCATCACTTGCTCCGAAGTCATTGGGGAATCCACCCTGGCTGGCGGCGTTGATAAACAAGGGTCCATTATTGGATTCATAATAATCCACCAGATCAAATGCTTCAAGCACTAAGGACACAGTATCTCCGAGGACAAATATGTTTTGCTTGATCGTATCGGCGATGGCATTGATCTGCGCATTGCTCAACGGGGATGTACCGGTGAGATGATCTTTTATTGCTTTCATGGCCCCTGCGAGCCTGCCTATGGATTGTGTTGCATCGGCAATCTGGTAGTAGCCTGACTTGTGAACACCTGGTACAGGATCATTCCCAAATGTTACATTATTGAAAGTGATTGTACCCGTTTGATTATAGAGATATACAAACATACCCTGTGCCCCATAAGCGACATGACTTCTTGCAGGAAGGGTAAACATTTCACCTTCTTCAGCGCATAGTGTAAATCCCGGAGGACCTTGAGCGTAAACAATCTGAAGTGATAGGAGAAAAAAAAGTATGAGTGCTTTTGAAGCTTTACTTCCGAAGACACACAGATAAAAAGCACTTTTATGGATATTTCGTTTTATTGTAGAATACATAAGATGGGATCATTACGGTTATCCCGCAAAATAGTAAATTCAACTTCGGAATCAAAAAAAATATAAGAAGGGAATTATTTATTGATTATCGTATGTACAAAATAATAGCCGATTGTGGGCTTCATCCTTGTCAACTATACTAAAAACTCCACTTTAATCTTATAAAAATCTCCTTACCATATTTCCCATACAAACTATTTCCACTACCAAAAAACAATTGGCCTTGCGTCAGCAATTCAATCGTATTGGTTAATGAATAAGTAACAACCGGGGCAACAAAAAATGAACCGTCTGACGGATTGATTATTGCCGCCAGATCACCACGGATCAAAGGTGTAAACTGAAATGCACCTTCGGCAAAAAGGGAATGTCGGGATGGCGATAATGATTTTGCAGATACATTGATTCCTAAAAAATTCGAAGACAAACTATCAGCGTGCAACACACCTGTACTATTGAACAGGTAAGCACCGTGCAGGTACAAACTATTGGGGAATGTATAATTTAGACCAAACGATGCAGAAATAGCTGTCTGCGATAATTGAAATGTTTTGGTGGGCAAAAAAGCTGTTATTTCTCCGTTAAAGCCTGCCTGACCTAATACGCCTGACCAGCCTCCTCCTAAAACAAAATCTTTATTCATCAGACCACTCAGCACCTGCAGGTCATAACTTCCTATGTTGAATCTATACAAACCGGCTGCAACTGTTTCTCCGGAATACTTCCCGGGTTTATAAGCGATTTCTGCAGATGATGTACTGTTCAGATAATATTGTACCCTTAAAGCATCGGTACCCGGCCGTTCTTCATAATCAAAATCAAAATAAGAATAGGCATTAAAAATATCATTCGGGTTCCAGACAAAATTGAGTCCCCAGTTAATCCGTTGACGGCCTGCAGTGATTTGCCATTTTTCTTTTGTAAAATCAATGGACGCACGGTCTATACTGCTGTGTAGTAAAAAAGACTCCCCGCTGGCAATCACTTTAGAAAGCCTGATAAAATCATAACCACCATCCAGCAGTGATGTATTTTGTATGTACAATGCCGCTGATTCGCCATATAACAACCTGTTTCTTAACCCTACATGTATTTTCCATATACGATCAGCAAACCAATGCACATCTACACGGTTGTGAATAAGATTGTCAAGCGTCCACTTTTTATTGATATCAGCGAACTGGATACTTTGCAAGTCTTTTAAATAACCATCTACTGACCAATTTGATTTTTTTGGTACGACAGCAATAGTGCTATCCGTTGCAATCTGCGCATTGCTATACGAAGTACAAGCCAGCATAAAAAAATAGACATAGAACAGTTTACTTATGCTGGCCTTCATACTTCATTTCAGGTTTTGTATCACTGATCACCTTGCCATCTTCTAATGTAACTAACCGCCTCGCTTTATCCATCACACGCTGGTCATGTGTGGAAAATAAAAACGTCACCTGCTCCTTTTGATTCAGGTTTGCCATCAGGTCCAGCAATGTGTCTGTGGATTTTGAATCAAGATTAGCTGTGGGTTCGTCAGCTAAAATAAATTTTGGTTTGGAGGCTAATGCTCTTGCCACGGCCACCCGCTGTTGTTGACCACCTGATAAATATTTAGGCCGGACATTTATCTTGTCACTCAATCCCATCACATCGAGAAGGTATCGAACACGATCATTGATTTCTTTCCTGCTCCGGTGCTGCAGTTCCATGATAAATTCAATATTCTCTTTTACCGTGAGTACAGGAATGAGATTATACGACTGAAAAATGAAACCAATATGATGCAGACGGAAATCAACCAGTTCCCCTGAATTCATTTTGGTGATATCCTGTTGTTCAATCATCACTTGTCCACCTGTAGGATAATCTAATCCTCCGATCATGTTCAGCAAAGTGGTTTTTCCGCAGCCCGAAGGACCCACTATCGCGGTAAATTCTCCTTTCTCGAAGGATAGATCCACCCCATTCAATGCATGCACGGGCACCACATTTTCAGTATATGTTTTTTCCAGATTTTTAATTTCAATTACAGCCATAGTAAAGAATTTATTTACTGATGTATAATCTCTTTATAGTAGTCCTATAGTTTTTAATCTCCTCTGACAGCGTCAGCAGGTTTTAAACGAATAGCTTTTCTTGCCGGAAATAATCCTGCAATGACAGCGATCACAATCACCATCATGGCAAGTTCAAGATAGAAGTCTGCGCTCAATGTCGGATATACAATACTGCTGTATCCCATGGCATTGGCGCCTTCTGCAATCATCGACAGGTTGATGCCTGTTTTTCCAAACCAATAAATAGTGCTTATGCTGATCAGCACACCCATAATAGCGCCGGTAAGAGAAAGAAAAACAGTTTCCATGACGATCATACCGAATACTTTCGAAGGTTGCATGCCAATGGAAAGCAGCATGCCTATTTCCCGGGTACGATCCATCACCGCCATCAACATGGTATTGATGATACCAAATGCTAAGGCGATAAGGATGATGCCCACAAAGATGATTGTCATCTGCGTCATCGTGCTGGACAAAACCTGTTGCATCGGTGATAACTGTTCCCATCGCTGTACCTCCAGAGTGGAAAATTGTTTTGTTAGCACATCAGCAACATTTTTAGTGTCACTATCTTTATTCAACAGCACGGTAATTATCGATGCTGAACCAACAGGGAAACCCGTCAGTGATAGCAGATCATTTTTTCGTATGTAGAGCATCTGTTGATCAAAATCACTATTATGTGTACGATAAATACCTTCAACTTTAAAAGCACCATAAATTATATCACCAGTCATCGTTTGCAACGTGAGTACAATACGTGAATGTAATTTCAGTTTCAGTTTATCGGCCAGTTGTTGACCTATCACGGCAAGGTTGTTATGATCATCTTTAAAATAATCACCCTCGATCAACAATTTTGAAACATCACTGACCTGTGCTTGATCAACTGTATCTATTGCATTCACCATGATACCGGCTGAACTTGTTGCCGTGGAGGCCATTGCAGTCAACTGTATGACTGATGATACGGCTTTGACTTCCGGCATTTTTTTAATACTGCTGGTAATGCTGTCAGCATGATCAATATGCATCTGCATATCATGGTTTAGCAAAAAGCCAGGATCATTCAATTGTATATGCCCTGTTTCTGTATGAATGCCGGAATAGATTTGTTGTTTTGCCATTCCCTGCATGAAGGCATCTGAAAAAATACCGCCCCACAAACCAAGGATCACGGCGACGATGATCACCAGGCTCCGGGTTTTGTTACGCCATACATTTCTCCAGGCTATTTGAATCAGCATCGCATTAATCTTTTAAAGTTTCAGCAACCGGAAAACGGTTGATATACCATAGGGGATAAAAAGCAGAAACGATGGCAATACACAAAACGATGATGCCCTGATATAAAAAAATAGAGGGATCAAGGGATGCCGGCATTATCGGTTCAATGCCAAATTTTTGATAGGCTTCTGCCGCAGCACCGGTCAATAAAAGAGGATGCTGATGAAAATAAATCAACACCGGCAATATCAGTAAACTGCCGCTTGCGATTCCCATCCATCCGATAAAGATCGTCTCAAGTACGACAATAAATGTGAGTTTAAAGCGCCGCATGCCAATCGCGATCATGACGGCAAATTCTTTTTTCCGTTCCATCGTCATCATCAGAATGGTTCCGAAAACACCGAAGGCGACCACCACATATAATATCGCTAACATGATGATACCTCCTGCATTATCCCCCTGTATTTCCTGAACAAGTGCTTTATTCATGACCGGCCATTCCATGACTTCATATGTACTGTCAAGATTATTTTGCAGGATATTTTTTGTTGACGTGATCTTATTCGGCTGATTGAGCATAATACTTATAGAGGTAAGTCTGCCCTGTGCAGAAAATAGCAATTGTGCATCCGGCAGTGAAAGAAAAACCATGTTATTATTCAACTGGTCCAACGGATAGTGAAAAATACCCTGAATCGGATATTGACCTGCCGCTGTACTCCCGTGGTACCCCTGGCCCAACAGAACTATTGTATCCCCAAGATTCAGTTGAAGATATTTTGCAAGACCATCACCAATTAATATACCCTGATCACGGGGCTCGATAAAATATTTCCCCTGTACTATTTTGCCTGAGAGGCCATTCATCTTATCTTCTTTCATTGCATCAATACCCACTACACCCACTGCTTTCGTATGTGGACCCGATGATGCCAGTGCAAAAGATTCCAGCCTGGGTACATACGATGATATATTCTGATCCTGCAGGATTGATTTCTCAACATCCGCATTAGCCATAAATGAATTACTGATGGTCTGATCATCCCAATACCCTTTGGCATGCACCTGTATATACCCGGTAGAAAACCTGACAGCATTGCCGATCATATTGCTGTAGACTCCTTTCTGTAATGAGCGGATCGCAATAGCCAGCACGACCGCCATCAATACCGAACCAAGGGTTATCAGGGTTCGTCGTCGATTACGCCATAAATTGCGCCATGCGAGAATACTAAGCTGTTTCATTGAAGAGGAATATTATTTTACCGGACACATCATTTGTTTATCGAAGATTCTTCATATTCTGTTGCGAAAAGAAATCAGCGTTTAAAGACATATTGAATTTCAGTTGTTTGAATTCAAGTATTGTTTGCTTTCCTGTTTCTTTTACCGGTGTCATGACCACTTTTGCAGGAATATCCCTGTCATCAAAATGCCGGATATCCGATTGCGTTTCCATGAGGACTAGCTCACCATCTTCATCATAAAACTCAGATTTCAACATAAAATATTTATCCTTTGCGATCCAGGTGATGATCTTTTCCCATACAACTGCAGCGTCAGGCTTTGGTGTTAATTCGATTTTAAAGCAATCGTATCCTTCAAGGGTTTCATTGCCAAGAATTTTATGTGTGTAATCATCAACAATTGAATTGGCTTTCACAAGATCATTGTTGGTAAAATCAGACCCCATCCAGTTTTGCCCCATCATGGAAGGCGGTATTTTAATAATGCGGCTGATAGTGGGTATCCAGTTCCACATTTCGTTGAAGCGTTTCAGAAAAACCTGTCCTTTATCCTGTGCCGGTGCAGTGATCTGTACCATATAATAATCATTACCCAATGACCATGTTTTCATTTCCACGTTTCTTGTCCAGGCAGGGCGGACAACGGTCATGGAGGAGGTGCTCTCACTGGAACGGCCCGTCATCAGTTCATTTGCTTTGCGTACAATATCTGTAGCATCAGTTTGTGCATTTGTAGTAGAGTAGGAAAAGAAAATGCTTAACAAGGGGATAAATAATAATTTTTTCATCTCATTGATTTTTTTTACCTCATGCGAATTTTTCGACGATCATTTTTATTACATCATCCAACGGATATTCCTCCGGTACCATCATCAGGTCAAGCATTAATCCGTCCAATATGGCGCCAAACAGCATGGCTTCGGCCAGAGGGTTTTTTGATTTCTTCTTCTTGAAATAAACCATGTACACACCAAGGTACTGTTCAATAAAAGATGTTGCTTCTTTTTTGAATTTAGCAGCGAGGTTTGGTTGCAAAGCCATCATCGTATAGAGTCTCCAGAAATCAGACTCCTGCAAGAAAAGGTCTAGCATGTTACGTAGACTTTCTTCAAATGCTTTCTTTGTAGTAAGCTGTATGGCTGGTTTCTCCTGCATGAAAAAGACCGCCTTCTGCAAACCAAAACGAATCAATTCTTCGGCTAGGTTTTCCTTGCTTTCATAATAGGAGTACATGAGTCCTTTGGCTATACCGGCCTCTTTGGCGATCATATTGATCGTAGCACCGGCATATCCGTGAGCCGCAAATACTTTTAAGGCGGCTTCGAGTATCTGCTGCCTCTTATTTTCCTTTAATTGCTGTATTTGGTCCTGTGTTCTCGGTGTCATATTATTTGACTGAACGTTCAGTCAAAAGTAGATATTATATTTGATTGGCCAAATTTTTCTTGTTTTTTTATAAATGTAAGCGAAGCGAATTTCATTAAAAATGAACTAAGTATCACCCTTTATCAAACCTTGATCAGCAAGGTCCGCCTCCATGCACATCTACCTGATCACTTTCGTTTTGGGTAGAGCTTTATATTAAAAACATCACTTGTTTTTACCGCTACATACACACTACAATTTTTTAACTAAAGCTTTACCTATGACTTGATGCACTTCATCCAAAACAACCACACCTTTACTCAAATTATAATTTATTGATATGCATAAAAGAGTGGTAGACATTGTCATAATCAGCGATACGCACTTGGGTACCTTTTCAAGCCATGCGGAGTATCTGCTTTCTTATCTGAAATCTATAGAGTGCACTACGCTGGTCCTGAACGGGGATATCATCGACATGTGGAATTTTTCGAAATTCAAAAATGCACATGTACATGTCATCCGCCAAATCCTGAAAATGGGCGAAAAAGGAACGAAGATCTATTACATCACAGGCAACCATGACGACGCATTGCGAAAATATTCCGGGACGAATATGGGCAGCATTATTCTTGAGGATAAGTTGATCCTGGAGCTGAATGGAGAGAAGACGTGGATTTTTCACGGAGATGTTTTTGATCACTCTGTCAAAGGCTGGGCCAAAGCACTTGCAAAATTGGGTGGCAGAGGATACGATATCCTGATTTGGAATAATCGGATGATCAATCAAATGCTTAAATTTTTTAAAAAAGAACCAGTCAGTTTTTCAAAGAAAATAAAATCTTCTGTAAAAAATGCCGTCAAATGGATTTCTGATTTTGAAATGACCGCCGCAGAGATGGCTGCCAATCATGGCTTTTCCACCGTGATCTGTGGGCATATTCACATGCCGCAATCCAGAATCATACACACGAAAAAGGGAACGATAAAATACCTCAATAGTGGTGACTGGGTTGAAAATTGTACTTCGCTGGAATACAATGACGGAGCATGGTCCATCTATCGACACCCGATGGCAGATGCCGGTGAAGAAATTGTGGAGATGAAGGAACACCGAAGATCCATTGTTGATTCCGTCCTGAATTTCTAGCCCTATGAAAATATTCTATGCCGTTCAGGCTACAGGTAACGGACACATCAGTCGTGCCCATGAATTATTTCCCTATTTGAGCGAACTGGGTTCAGTAGATATTCTATTGAGCGGATCCAACGCATCGCTAAAACCGGATTTTCCTGTCAAATACAGAAGCAATGGCCTGAGCCTTTTTTATTCCACCTGCGGAGGTTTGAATTATAAGCGGACCCTACGCAACGCAAAAATTTTATCCGTTGCAAAATATTCCCGATCACTTCCATTGGAAACATATGATCTGATCATCAATGATTTTGATTTTGTTACATCCTTTGCCTGTTGGAAGAGAAATCTGCGCTCTGTTCAATTTGGACATCAGGCCAGTTTTCAATCTGATCGTACTCCGAGGCCTGCAAATAAAAGTGTATTAGGTGAAATGATCCTGAAATATTACGGAAGGGCATCTGACTATGTCGGGTTACATTTCAGACCGTATGACGATTATATTTTTCCTCCGGTCATCAAGCAATCCATTCGAAGTGCGCATTCGGCAGATCATGGTCATATTACAGTTTACCTTCCTGCGCATCAAAAACATTGTATTGAAAGTATATTGAAAGAAATCAGTCCGATGGAGGTGCATTGGTTTTTGCCGAATGTGTCAGGCGTCTACCGTGAAGACAACATTACGTTTTTCCCTATCAGCCAGGATTACTTCAATGATAGTCTTATCCATTGTCATGGCATACTCACTGCAGGTGGATTTGAAACACCTTCAGAAGCATTGTATCTGAATAAAAAATTGCTTTCGATTCCCATCATGGATCAATACGAACAGCAGTGCAATGCCGCAGCACTTGCCTTGTTAGGGATCAGCATCATGAAGGATCTGAATGAGGAAACGAAACATGATTTTTTTAATTGGGTGATGGCCCCCAAAACGAAAATTGATATGCCCGCGAATGATATTGATAGTACGCTGACCTATCTGCTGAATAAGGTGCATATGTTATCGTAGTTGTAAAAAATATTGAACAAACGTATTTACATTTTGAATATTCGGTTTTGTTCCAAGTCTATTTACTTTTTTGTTAGTTCATGATATGCTATCCTTCAATCTTTGACTTTTATGATACCTTTCCTGTACAAGTCTAATGCATTTTGCAGGATGGTCTCAATGTTTCTGATAGGCAAATCCTTGTTTGGGTTAACCCTGAAGATCTTCATTCGAGAACGGCCGCCTACTTCAAGGTGAGGGTGATCGAGATATTTACCTTCGACCATGAGAAGATAAGGCTCGTCTGTTTTTGTATCCATCCACAGATAACAAAACATCTTTTTCTTATAGCAGAAGCAAGGCATTCCATATTTCTGCGCCTCCGTCACATGAATGTCCTGGTCAAGAATAATACTACGCAGTGCAAGCAGACAACTCTTGTTGGGTTCTTCTTTGTTTAGATAATAGGCTTGAAGTTCTTCAGCCATGTCAGGCTAAATTTTTATTATTTTCTTTCATTATTTTATGATGATAGATGTAAGAGATGGCTCCAATTAAAATTGGAATTCCCATTCCAATAACAGACTGAAAGCCTCCGCCAATCATCAGCAATGAAAACATAGCGCCAGTCAAATCAAACATTAATCCAGCGTATGCCCATTCTTTAATTCTTGCAAATCCGGGAATCGCCAAAGTAATAGAGCCTAAAATTTTAGCCATACCCAGGAACGGAATGATGTACAACGGATATCCCAATTGGTCGTGCAAAATTTGGATGACATCTTTGCCTGACGTTAAGTAGGGTATAGAAGTACCAAACATAAACGCTGCAAATAAACCTGTTGAAACCCAATAAATAATTTTTGTTTTTTTCAAGATAATGTCATTTTAGTTTATTTTTTCTCAATACAATTAAACATCCAGTTTATTCCAAATTTGTCCGTGCACTCACCAAAGTAGGCTCCGAAAAACATATCGGCTAAAGGCATTACAATGTTTCCATCCTGAGAAAGCGCATCAAACAGTCTTTTTGTTTCTTTTTTTGTTTCAGGTTCAAGACAGATGTGCATGTTGTTTCCTTGAGTTAGGGTCATTCCCATTTCCTTTGGGGCATCCGTAGCCATTAAAATATGGCCGCCCAAAATGGGTAACTCAACATGCAAAACCATTTTCTTTATGATGTCGGGAATTGTTGGATTCCCTGGCTCCTCCGGAATATCCTCAAACCGTTGAATGCCCTCGCCATTAAATTCAGTCCCAAATACTGATTTGTAAAAATTGAATGCTTGTTCTGTATTGCCCGGAAAATTGAGATAAGTGCTTGTCCTGGCCCCTGTGGTTATTTTGTTTTGATTTTTCAATTTGAATTGTGCTTTTATATAATTTTCAAGCTGATTGAATGTGCCGGCAAAACCTTGTTGCATGTTGGAAGACATTTGAGAGTAGAATTTCTCTTCGTCTTCTGTTGAATTTACCGGATGTCCAGAAAGTGTAATCGTGGTCTTGCCGTCTTGTTCCGCAAATTCGACGTGATTGAATATTTCAAGAGGAAATTTGTCACTAAATGGTGCTCTTGTAATACCGCCATGCTCATCAGAAAATGAACTAACGAATTCAATGACATCCGGTTTTTTGATTTGTCTGTAAACAAACCTCCCATAGGCAACTTCGCCAAGCATGTTCGTTTTGTAGTGAAAAACTCCATTGGGTTTGAAGTCAAATTTCAGCACTGTGATTGGAACTCCCGGAGGTCCCCACCATTCCGCTAAAGCATCTGCGTCAGCAAACGCATTAAATACAATTTCCTTTGGTGCGTTGAACTCCCGTGTAATAATAAGTTCCGCTCTGGTCTTTTTTTGATTTTCCATTTTACTTTTTCTTTGATATTGATGTCTTGGTTGATTGAACTTTCTGTAAGTATTTGTCTAGGGAGTTGAATTTAGTGTTCCAATACTGGCGGTACTGTTCGACCCATTGAGAAACTTCATTGAGGCGGTCAAGTTTTGCTCTGTAATATCTTTCTCTTCCTTCCTGCTGAATGGTGATCAGTCCGCACTCCGTCAATATTTTAATATGGAGCGAAATGGCTTGGCGGGATACATCAAAATTCTGCGCGATGTTGTTGGGTGTTAAAGACTGGTGAGCAATCAAATTGATGATTTCTCTCCGGGTAGGGTCTGCAATGGCCTGAAATACATCTCTTCTGGCTTCCATAATGCGCAAGTATTAGGTTGCAAATATACGCAAGTATTTGATTGCGCAATGTATTTGAAAAAAAATACTTAAGCGGTGAAACGGCCAATCGCTGAAACGACTATAAGAGAACTACATATCCCCTTTAGAAGAGAGATTTCGCTGAAATCGAAGGGATATAAAACTATTGCATTTATGTTTATCCGATTTCTAAACTATTTCTTTACAAACTATTTCGCTGAGATCGGCCATCCATCTTATCCATCACTTTACATTCGCTTCAAAACAAAACAATCCATTAACGAAAAATTGAGGATTACTTATTGTCGACTTTGATCAGATTACATTTTTCAATACGATGATTCATTGCGAGCTCCAACGGGCATAGGTATATATAAGGATAAAAACAATCGTTTTTTTGCTTTTGTTAGCAGAAAAACGTGTCCTGAAAACGGATATCTCTACCAATATGAATTGGTAAACACAGATGATTACGTTATCGGAACAAAAGTGAGGGCATTGGGTCATTTCAGTGGTAAAAAAGAAATAGAAGCCGTAGTGGTGGATGATGAATTAGGTTATGTTTATTATTCGGATGAAACTTTGGGTGTCCGGAAGTATTACGCAGATGCAGACAAAGGGAATGAAGAACTCGCCCTGTTTGCAACAACCGGCATTACTGGCGATCAGGAAGGTTTGTCCATTTTTAAATATGATGATGGTACCGGGTATATTATTTTATCGGATCAGCAAGCCAATAAATTTCATCTGTATACGCGGGAAGGAAATACTGGAAATCCTAATGATCATAACGAAGTGCGGGTTGTAACCGCACAAACCAAGGAGAGTGATGGTTCTGATATTTTGAATATGCCTTTTAATGCTACTTTTGCTAAAGGTCTGTTTGTGGCAATGTCGAGTGACAAGACCTTTCAATATTATAAAGCAGAGGATATTATAGGAAAGTAAATGAGCTTCAACTCACAAGTGCTAATACCAAGAGGTAATTTTTGATTTTCCGAATTGTCTTTGCTGATCAGCAGAAGTTATGTTTCTTTTCGAATGGTTCTGCCACTTCATTTAGGCTTGTTTATTTTTGATCTGAACTATTCACCTCAATCCAATAATCATCAGGATCCTGAAAATAAATCTGTCTGACGCCATCTGCCCGAATATTGATTTTATGTAGATGACCTGGCCAGTCGGAATAAATGATGTGCATTTCTTCCAGGGTTTTGACGACAGCATCAAAGTTGGGAGTGGTAAATGCAATATGAATTGCTTTATTTAAGACGACAGAATCTTTAATGGTTGAAATCAGATGCAACTCTTTGCCATCTCCGGTAGAAAACCATCTGATGCCTTCAATCTTAGCGCGGTTTTCAATTTCTTTGAGTCGTAAAGTATTTTTGTAAAATTCAGCAGATCGATTTACATCTTTAACTGAAATGGCCACATGATTAAATGACAAATTGAATGAAGTCGTGTCTTGTCCGCGAAGTATAGCTGAAAATAGAAGAATCAGAAAAAGGATGTTTGTCTTCATCATACATATTTGTATTTTTCTTGTACGTCTTATCTAATGATATAGTTTATGGTCGTTTCACCTATTCAGCAGGTTGCCAAAGTTGAATTTTATTTCCTTCAAGGTCAAGGATGTGAACAAACTTACCATAATCGTATGTTTCAACATTGTCCAGAATGGTGACGCCTTCTTCTTTTAGTTCTTCAACGAGTGCATCCAGGTCTGCAACTGTGTAGTTCATCATAAAATCTTTGGCAGAAGGTTCAAAATATTTAGATGTCTCAGCAAACGGACTCCATGTTGTGGAACCATTTTTGGCGGAATCGGACATTTCTTTCCACTCAAAAGTTGCTCCATAGTCGTTCGTATCTAAACCAAGATGAGTCTTATACCACTCCTTCATTTTGTTCGGGTCTTTGCACTTAAAAAAGATACCTCCGATGCCTGTTACTTTTTTCATTAATGTCTTGTCTTTATTTTGGTTAATGGTGATAGGCCATCTTCAAAGTTAAGATTTTGTCATGATTGGTTTTAGTGAAACCTGATTGATCAGTGATCGTTTTCTGATAATACAGGAAAAGCAATTTTATTTTTTTAAAGACGCCATATCAATAACGAAGCGATATTTCACATCCCCTTTGAGTAATCGTTCATACGCCTCATTGATATTCTCTATCCTTATCATTTCAATATCCGAAACGATCCCATGCCTGCCACAAAAATCCAGCATTTCCTGTGTTTCCCGTATTCCTCCAATGCCGGAACCTGCAAAGCTTCTACGATTAGAAATGACACTGAAGGCCGCAACAGGAAGCGGATATTCCGGCGCTCCTACCAATGCCAACGTACCATCCAGCCGCAACAATCTTAAATATGCATTGATATCATGTTGTGCAGAGACTGCATCCAGGATGAAGTGAAGTTTTCCTTTATAGCGTTGCATTTGATCTGCATCTGTTGACAGTACTACCTGATCAGCACCAAGACGCTTAGCATCCTCAACTTTAGAAGGTGAAGTGGTAAACACGATGACCTCAGCACCCATCGCTTTAGCCAATTTGACCCCCATATGTCCCAGTCCTCCCAGCCCTACAATGCCTACTCGTTTGCCGGGACCTGCATTCCAATGTTTCAAAGGGGAATACGTAGTAATGCCCGCGCAAAGTAATGGTGCAGTAGCAGCCAAATCAAGATTGGCAGGCACGTGCAAAACAAAGTCTTCATTGACCACAATACTTTCTGAATAGCCTCCATAGGTCCGCGTACCTAAGTTTTTATCCGGTGAATTATAAGTGCCTGTATTCCCCGTTTCACAATATTGTTCCAGTCCTGCTGCACAATTCTCACATTCACGACAGCTGTCTACCAGACAACCAACGGCGGCCAGATCTCCTACATGAAATTTTGAAACATTGACGCCTGCGGCTACGACTCTTCCAACGATTTCATGACCCGGCACACACGGATAAATGGTCCCGTGCCATTCATTTCTGGCCGTGTGCAGGTCAGAATGACAAACTCCACAAAACAATATTTCAATCTCTACATCGTGGGATGCTGGTTTTCTTCGTTGGATCTTCAGGGGTTGTAACTGCTCCTCAGCTGCTTGTGTTCCGAAGGCTTTTACGTCTTTAGTGCCAATGGCATTAACGCCTTCATCTGTTGTAAGTATGTTATCCATTTAAATGAGTTTGATTTTAGATGGCAAAGGCAAAAATTCGATCATTCGGTAGCTTTCAATTGAAATATAATATCTAATTGCACACAAGCGCCAAAAGGCAATTGCGCAACTCCGGTAGATGTCCTTGCATGTCGACCCGAATCTCCGAAAATATCAATTAATAAATCAGAAGCTCCATCAAGCACTTTAGGCTGGGCAATAAATTCTGGTGAAGAGCGAATAAATCCGGTGACTTTAATCACGCCGATCAGCAAGTCCAGGTCCTCGATATCTTGTTTGACAATAGCTAAAATTGTCAACACCGTATCTTTTGCAGCTTGCTTTGCCTGCTGTTCCGATACCTCAGTTCCAACTTCTCCTTTGAGATCACTTACTCTGGCTGAAGCGAAAAGTATATCTCCGATCTTTTTGCTTCCCAGATAATTTCCTGCAGGAGGTTTTGGCGGAGCTAAATGTAATCCAAGTGCTTGCAATCTTTCTTCTAAAACACCCATATATATAGTGTGATGATTATTTTTCAAGAATGGCACTCCTGCAAAGCTAAAAATATGTCTGTTAGTTTTATTCGATGGTTGCTATTCGTTGTTCAATATTATTGTCTTGCGTTTACAATTTCTTTATCGTATGGCAATACAGGCATTAATTTTTTATCCCTGATTAAAGGTATAAATTTCCATTTTCGAATCTTCTCAATCCTCAATCGCCCTCAGTTCCCCCTCTTTAAGTTTAGGCAATCTAAATTTTCTACCGTTTTGGTCCTAATACTTCGCCCACTGCTCTCACTGCTCTCACTGCGCTCACTCCTTTTACTTTTCTTACTACTCCCCTAATTCTCATTCATTTCCGGTATCCGCTCAATCTGGCTTTTCCCCTCATGTACAATGGTAGACATTTAGGAAAAAACAATGAACATGCGTTATTTAGTCATTTGCCTTATACTCACACTGTGTATTTTTAAGATCAGCGCACAGAACACATCGATCAGTAATGATGGAGCTGCTGCCCATGCCAGCGCCATGCTTGAAGTAAGAAGTACAACCAAAGGTCTTCTGACACCGCGGATGACTCAAACACAACGAAATGCAATCGCAAGTCCGGCGACTGGTTTAATGATCTACCAGACGGACAACACACCAGGCTTTTATTTTTTTGATGGAATCATCTGGTCTGCTATTTCAAGCCCAAGTGCAAACAGTTGGTCATTGTCAGGGAATACTAGTACGAATCCTGCGACTAACTTCATTGGTACGTTGGATAACCAACCACTCCGATTTCGCGTCAACAATATATTTGCCGGGGAAATAAATCCCGATAACGGAAATTCATCCTTTGGGGCTGGTGCAGCTTTATCGAATACTTCAGGGACATACAACGCTGCCTTCGGCTTTGAGGCGCTTTATGCTAATACAACTGGACAACAGAATACTGCCGTGGGTAGTTCGGCTTTGAGGTATAATATCGATGGTACTTACAATACAGCCACAGGACACCAGGCTTTACATTTCAATACGACAGGCGGTTCTAATACAGCCACAGGTATGAATGCACTTGTATTTAATACCATCGGTTCATCCAATTGTGCGTTCGGAATGAATTCACTTTATGCAAATATATCAGGTGATGAAAACACTTCGGTAGGAAGAGAAGCTCTTTTTCTTAATACCACAGGAAGTTACAATACAGCAGTGGGCTTTCAGACACTCTATCAGAATACATCGATCTATAATTCAGGTTTTGGGTATAAGGCACTAACAAGTAATTCGGGAGGTTTCAACAATACCGCCCTGGGAGCCGTCGCACTTCAAAGTAATACGACTGGATCTAATAATACCGCTGCGGGTACGAGTGCCATGCAAACCAATTCAACAGGATACAGTAATGCGGCCTTCGGTGCGGGTGCATTAGTATATAATACCGAGGGATGGGAGAATACAGCCATTGGAACTTATGCGCTTAACTTCAATACGACCGGAGCAGGCAATGTAGCATTGGGTTATCAATCCTTGTATTTGAATACCACAGCCTCATTAAATTGCGCGATAGGATATCATGCACAGTATTATAATGTTTCAGGCAACTTCAATACAGCCGTAGGGACAAACGCATTATTAAATAATGCATCCGGAGGCAATAATACTGCAGTTGGTTTTGAAGCGCTTTTTTCAAGCACTACCACTGGATCTAATTCCGCATTAGGACATCAGGCACTTAGGAATAATTCTACAGGAGAAAGTAATACAGCATTGGGTGCATCAGCATTAACCATCAATACTGTGGGTCATGATAATACGGCTACAGGTATCGCTGCTCTGTCATTCAATTTAACCGGTAATTCCAATACGGCTACAGGTTCAAATGCATTACTACTCAATTCTTCCGGATCAAATAATACAGCCGTTGGAGGTTTTGCGCTTAATATAAACCAAACCGGAAGTGGGAACGTCGCTGTTGGGAATTATTCCTTATCGTCAAATTCCGCAAGTAGTTATAATTCAGCGCTAGGCTATTTTGCCTTAAAGAGTAATTCAACAGGAGAACTCAATACTGCTATGGGCGCGTATGCATTACAGAATAATAATGAGGGAACAAATAATACAGCCGTAGGTGCAAATGCCTTGACAAATAATAATTCCGGAAATTGGAATACAGCGATTGGAACAAAAGCACTTACTTCAAATACATTTGGATTCTACTGTACAGCAATTGGCTTTGAAGCGCTAACATCAAATACCGGTATAGGAATTAATACTGCTGTAGGGTATCAGGCCCTTAAAGCGAATACCACAGGGATCAACAATTCTGCCTTGGGTACTTCTGCATTACGTACTAATATTTCTGGGGAGAGTAATACAGCCATAGGATCAAATGCGTTGCTAAATAATATCGACGGATCAAGCAATACAGCTTCAGGTGCTGGTGCATTAGAGCATAATATTGATGGATTTGAAAATACCTCCATGGGTACAGAGGCGTTGTTTTTTAATGCATCGGGATCTGGAAATAGTGCGTTTGGTTTTGAGGCTCTTAAATCAGGTTCCTACACTTCGTACAATTCTGCACTGGGATACAAGTCCCTTAGGAATAATACGAATGGTCAAAATAATACGGCCGTAGGTTCAAATGCGCTTGAGACTAATACTTTGGGATATTATAATACCGCAACAGGTGCGGCTGCATTAGAATATAATATTGAAGGATTCTACAATACAGCGCTTGGCGCTGGGTCTCTTCAATTTAACACAGGCGATAAGAATACATCAGTAGGTGCATTTGCAATGAACCTTAACTCCACGGGAAATTATAATACCGCTATAGGCTATATGGCATTAAGTGGTAGTAATACAGGTTACTCAAATTCTGCCATTGGCAATGGGGCTTTAAATACTAATGACAGCGGGTATTTAAATACCGCCGTTGGTAACTACGCGCTAGGTACCAACACTTCGGGAAGATGGAATACTTCAAATGGGGGTTATGCCTTATACAATAATGATAGCGGATTTGAAAATACCGCTACTGGTACGCAGGCACTTTACCATAATGACGCTGGAACGGACAATGTAGGCATGGGCGTAAATGCGCTTTTTAATAATACCAATGGGTTTAACAATACAGGGATAGGTACGAATGCCCTTATTAATTGTACTAGCGGAAATTATAATGTAGCTCTCGGTTATGGCGCAGGGACCTCAGGCAATTTTATTGGTACCATCAGCATAGGTAACCCTGGCTATCTGAATGGAGCATCTCACCAGGTCTTTATTGGTGATCTCGCTATGACATGGAATGGCGGTAACACGACATGGTTTACGTACTCAGATGCCAGAGTAAAAACAAACATCCAGGAAGATGTAAAAGGACTGGATTTTATCACAAGGCTTCGACCTGTGACCTACTATAGAGATATCAAAACACAAACCAGACTTACAGGCAATCAGGAAACTGAAGATTATCCCGGTAAATACGATATAGAGAAAATAAAATTCAGCGGGTTCCTCGCACAGGAAGTAGAAACAGCTGCTAATGAAAGTGGATATGATTTCAGTGGTTTGACAAAACCAAAAAATGATAAAGAATTGTACACGCTTAGCTATGAAAGCTTTGTGGTCCCTCTCGTGAAATCTGTGCAGGAGCAACAGTCCATAATTGAAAGTCAAAACATCAGAATCAAAAGCCTTGAAGAACGACTAACTGCCCTTGAACAGACGTTGAGCAGCCGTGAAGCGACAAAAACAAACTAACTTTCGTTTATGCGGTTTTACTCTGTTCTACTTCTTTTTTTCATTCTGACTCCGGTCTGGTCACAAACAGAACTGCATGTCACCAATTATTACGGGTTCAGGGATGGTCTTGACAATATCCTGATCTATAGTATGAGGCAGGATAGCAGGGGCTTTTTGTGGCTTGGTACAAAAGAAGGGCTTAACCGATTTGATGGTTTTCAGTTTAAAAAATATTTTAGCGAAAAAAATAATCCGAACAGTCTTTCTCACAATAAGGTATTCGATATACTGGAATATCAGCCAGGCTTATTATTATTTGCAACGGGTAGCGGTCTTTCTGTACTCAACACAAAGACGGGGCAATTCGAAAATGAAAAAATAAAATTTCCGGCTTTAAAATCCAGATCAGGCACTAGCGTATCAAGTATGTTTCAGGATCGGGAAGGGAAAATATGGATCAACCATAGTGGCGAAATTGATGTATTTGATAAGGATTTAAACTATCTGTTTCGCTTTACAGATTTGGAATGGGCTCAGTCACTTAAAGGCGTCATCATCAGATATGAAAGTTGGTATATGGATGAAAGGGGGAGGCTTTGGCTACCTACGGATGCTTCCGGATTGCAGATTATTGACTTTGATGCTCAAAAAATATATGGTCCGAATTACAATCCTGATGATCTGCCTTATCTGAAGTATAATTATCTAAGGTCTTTCCTTTTAGATGAAAAAAATAATACACTTTGGCTTGCACCATGGGGAGATGGACTTGTGCGATTTGACCTGTTGACAGGAAAGATAGCTCATGAGTATTTCAATCTTCGCGATCAGGGTGAAAGAATATCAATTAATACACTGTTACAAACTTTTCATGGCACAATCCTTTTCACGGTCAATGAGACTTGTTACGAAATGGATCAACATACGATGGCATACCATCAGGTATTCATGTCTAATGCGCAACATGAAAATGTACTTGACGGAAAAACGATACGAATAAATGGGAATGCTATGGTCCGCTCTGACGATCATCAGTATTGGATAGGCGGGATAGGTCTGTTCCAACTGACAGATTCGAAATTTGATAAAGACCTTGTTATACTACATTCCGGAGAATCAGAATTATGCTCCGATTTATTGATTTCCACAACCGGTATTATTTACAGCATTTATGATAATGGATGGCTGGTCGCCGTGGATAAAAACGATAAGAATTTCAAACATTTCAATGTGCCTCTCCTTCCTTATGCTTCATTGACGAAGTTATGCGAAATTGACACCGGAAGATTATGGATCGGGAGTACAAAAGGCATACTTGCATTTGAATCAGCATCAGGAACATTCCATCAGATCTCGTTTTTACCTTCCGAATTGATGACGGCTAACATCAATGTGCTGTATAAAGACAATGAGGGCATTATTTGGATTGGGACGAGAGAGCCATTTCATTTGTATCAATATAATCCTGAAGCAGGTAAGACAACTCAGGTGCCACAGGAATTGCTTATTCAATATAGTCAGTTCGGAAAAAATAGCAGGATTTCTTCGATGGCAGAAGATAACCATGGACGTATTTGGATGGTGTCGGCATTAGGTGGAGGCATATTAAGTTATGAAAAAAATGCAGATCGCTGGACATCATTTCCTGAAGGCACACGCAATCATAATTTTCTGGTCAATAAAGGCATAGTTTCTATTCAACCCGATGATGATGGAAATTTGTGGTTAAGTAC
Organism: Chitinophagales bacterium; assembly: GCA_038252065.1. GTDB lineage: Bacteria > Bacteroidota > Bacteroidia > Chitinophagales > Saprospiraceae > Opimibacter. The sequence goes on along the minus strand of JBBSAQ010000014.1, from coordinate 29,011 downwards.
TGTTTTTGGAGATGGTCTGGTATGCTACCATTATGCAACTGATAGTATCATTCTTTATACTCGTGAACAGGGTTTGTTGAGCGATTATGTGCAAACGATCACTGCGGACCAATCCAACAATCTTTGGTTGTCCAGCGAATATGGTGTGACACAATTCAGCAAAAATGTAAATCATGTAGTTTCTAATATTCTCTTCGAATCAGAACAATATGCAAGTGAATCTTTTAAAGCCGTTTTGAATAGGTTCAACAACCAACTGGTACTGGGAACACACGATAGAGAAATATTTATACCTACGTTAAGTGATGGCAAAAAGGTCCCTGATCTGAATCCTTTATTGGACAGGATCAGTGTTAATAACCAGGAACAGTTTGTAAACCTTGATCATCCCGTGCTCCATCTTGATCATACACAAAAAAATATCTCTATAGATTTTACAGCGATCCATTATACAAATGCGGGTAAGCTTCGCTTTGCGTATCAGCTCATGGGAGCAGACGTGGATTGGAAATATACCTCTGTCAACAGAAGTGCTCAGTACGCTGCGCTCTCACCCGGAAGTTATATATTCAATCTTAAAGTCGCTGATGAAAGTGGAAATTGGGGAGCTGAACATGAGATGCTTTCATTTACAATCGTGCCCCCATTTTGGAAGTCCTCATGGTTCATCTTTTGTGTGTCAGCGTCTGCAATGTGCTTATTATTTTGGATGGTCAGAAAACGTATTCGGACGATCCGCCATGAAGCGGGCCTTAAGCAAAAAATAGCGGAAACAGAAATGATGGCTTTGCGTGCGCAGATGAATCCACATTTCATATTTAATTGTATCAATAGCATCGACTCCCTGATCCAGGGTAATGACAAATACCAGGCGACGATTTATCTGAATAAATTTGCAAAGCTGATCCGAGGCATTCTTGATAGCTCAAAACAAAATACAGTTACACTGGCAAAAGACCTGGACACACTAAAGTTATATATTGAACTGGAGCAATTCCGGACTGATCATAAATTTAAGTCAGAAATAAAAGCAGACCCCGCATTATTGCAGGATGACTATAAGGTTCCTCCGTTGATCATACAGCCTTATGTTGAGAATGCCATTCTTCACGGACTGCGCAATCGAACTGACAATGATGGTCAGCTCTCTATTTCACTGAACAGGGTGAATGGACATATTCAATACATCATCGAAGACAATGGAGTAGGGAGGATGCAAACACAGAATGGACACTTAAATGATAAGGTATCGTATGGCATGCAGATGAGCAGTGACCGCGTTAAATTATTTAATCACGAAGAAAAAGCGTCGGTCGAAATCAGTGACCTGACAGATAAAGGCATGCCTTCCGGCACGCGCGTGGAAGTATTACTCAAAATGATCTAACCTGCTACTATGATCACAGCTATCATCATCGATGACGAACGGAAAGGCCGTCACGCACTCAGGCAAAAATTAAATGACTATTGCCCCCAGGTAGAGGTGCTTGGCGAAGCAGAGAATGGTGCTGAAGGATTGAAGCTGATCGAAAAGTATGAACCAATAATTGTCTTTCTTGACATAGAAATGCCCATGATGAATGGTTTTGAAATGTTAGGTCAGCTTAAAGCCAAAAATTTTCATCTCATTTTTACTACGGCGTATGATCAATACGCGATCAAAGCCATCAAATATGCAGCTTTCGATTATTTGCTCAAACCCATCGACATTGAAGAACTACAATTAACAATCAAAAAAGCAGAAGAACAAATTGCCCTGAATAATACAGCAGAAAGACTTGAAACACTGACACATAATCTGGCCGGTAAGCATCAACTACAAAAGATTGCGATCCCAACCATGGAAGGATTATTATTTTTTAATTTATCGGATATCCTCTACCTGAAAGCGGAAAGTAATTATACAACACTACATTTTATAAATCATCCATCCCTCGTAGCCAGCAGGACCATGGGTGATTTTGAGGAGTTGCTGCCATCTGATATATTCTTCCGGACCCACAATTCGTATATCATCAATCTCAATTATATCAAGCGATATCTCAAAGGCGATGGAGGTCAGATTGAAATGCAAAATGGGGATTTTGTGGATGTGGCGAGAAGGAAGAAGGAGGAGTTTGTTAAGCTGATCCGATGAGAAGGGTCTACTTCGGTGGTCTGATTACATTTTAACGATGGAATGTTTAGGATATAGTTGTCTGAGAATACATGTCGTATGATCTGATCGGATGTCCGAAGCGCGGATATGACCATAAAGCCTATAGATACTAATTTTATTTAAAATTATTTAAAACGATTGCGAATATCCATGCAGGTAAATAATCTTTCTATTCTTTTCTTCTAAAATAATTATCACACCCATCTATGTAACTATCGTTAAATTCAACGATATCATCACAAAACAAAATCCTTCCATAGAGAGTCGACACAGCGGGTGTGGCTTGAAGTTTAAACAAATCAGAATCCCCGTCCGTCAACACCCAGCTACCGTTTTGAATCATCTGTCCATTTTCTTCAACAATATATTTATTCTCATTCGTAAATTCAATTTTAAAAGCGGAAAGACTATCACACCCTGCATCTTCAGGTTTCCAATAACATCCTGAATATTTCCATTCCCATTTTCCAATCAAAGCATTATGTGCTTTCGTTATGTCCCAGGTAGAAGTATGGTGGCATGTCCACATATCCCCCTGACTTTTCGGTGGGCATGGCCCTCCAGTATCTACCGGGGGACCTGGCATTTCTGTACGTTCATGCCCGCATGATAATAATAGTACGGTAAGAAACAGTATTAAATATCCTGAAGGTTTAAAATAATTCATTAGACGCATTAGGGTGTATTATTTTTTATTGATCTTCAATTACAATTGCCTTCGAATAAACATTTTCCTTTGTGGTTACAGTGATAATATATATTCCTGTATGAATATTTAAACCAAAATCTATTTGCGGATTTCCTGAAAAATTCGTGCCATAATACAATAATCGTCCGGTAAGATCAATAATGCGAGCAGAAATTATTTCTTGATCACTTTTAATAAAGCAATGCCCACCCTTTATTGGATTTGGCCATACGGAGAAAATGTCATTATTATTTATAGCCTGAATTGAAGTGTATTGGTTTGAATATTTAATTACAACCGGATCAAATAAGCCATCTGGCTGTTGCGACCAGCCCAGTAGATAAAGTGCATCAGAGTCCAGCATCATATTCACTCCATTATCATCACCATGCGCCAGACCATCATAATAAACGCTATCAATTCGATTTCCATCATGATCATAAACAAGGATTACCATATCCGTTGAGCCGAAAGGATCACTTCCGATTTTAACGGATTGGTATCCGGCAACGTAAGAATTGCCATGGCTATCAACTAATATTCTAGCGCCTATCTGGCAAGACCTTTTATTATCAAATCGATAGATATTTTCCCATACAACGTTGCCTTGAGCATCAAGCTTTGCTGTCAGAATATCACAATTTGTATAAAGTAAGGTATCTCCATAATAGGGTCCATAATATCTGCCGGTTACATAAACATCGCCGTTCTCCGCAACCACACAATCTATTAATTCATCAGCAGAGACATTGGGTGGGAGGTTAGTAGGTTTGTGATAAGCCCATAGAGAATCACCATACAAATCAAGTTTGACAATCTTGTATTTGCTTTGAATTGATAGAATATACAAATTACCATCGGTGTCGAAAACTGGCTTTATCCCAACGATTTTTGGGACTTCAGTAGAAAATAAAAGTGTACCCTCCATTGAATAATGCTGAAGGAAAGAGTGTGATCCGGTATAAATGATGACAAGGATGTTGTTAATTATGGTTAGGCTTTTTATGGAATTGTGATCTAAAGGTTGCTCCCAGATTAGTTGTCCTGCCTGGCTCCATTTCTGAAGGACAGATTTGTACCCAGTTTCTGTGATAAGTGAACAAGCAGCAAAAATATTTCCTGCTTTATCTGTTGTCACAGCAGAACATTGTTGGACATCTATAATATTATTTGCCGGGTTATCGCTTTCCCATGACCAGACTAATACACCTTGGGTGGAAATTTTAAGTAAAAGTGCGTTTGATTTTTCTTCCAACTCGAACCCACCACTATAATAAGTTGTAGTCTTAGCGGCAAGGATTATATTCCCAAATATGTCCATGGTGATATCGTAGACAAATTCATTTAGGCCGTATGGGCTGTCATACAGAAATTCCCATATGATATTGCCTTCGGAATCGTATTTAAATAAGTAAATCGTACTATTTAAATAATCTGGCCCATCTTTTACTCTTCCTAAAGCAATAAAACCTCCATCTTCCATCCTGAATGACTTCAAAACCGGAGAATGATTAACATCGTAGGATATTGGATAAGTTGCCTCTCCTGCAGCGCTCAATTCCCATAATTTATTGAGTTGTCCGGTAGCATCATAGAGGCAGAATTGAATTAATAGAATCAGGAAGACTCGGTACTGGAAAAAGGGTATCAGGATAAGTCTTGGCACTATTTTCATTTATTGAATCAATTCTTTCTTAAATATACAATTGTCACGGAATTTTACGGCATTGAATATAAAAATGTCATTCAGTCAACATATTTTAGTCCAAAACGTTGCATTGATAATTTTCTTTGTGGAGTAGTTGAATAATTTCTTCGGCAGAAATATTCTTTCCCTGTACTCTCAATATTTTGTCGCAATCATTCACGTCAAAATTTATTTTATGTTCGGGATATAATTGAACAAGTTTAAGGAGAAGCTTTTTTGCTTCTCCCTTTCTTTGCACATTTGTTTTGAATACTTCCACCATATAGTTTTTACAGATGTGTTGAAAACGAAAATCATTTTTGTGATAACGTTGCTAATACTTCATCCAGGTTTTTCATTTGCATAGTGTATCCTTCCTTGAAGCCCATTTCAAGCTGCTTTTCCAGGCGGGCAAGGGATTCATTGTAAATAGTAACATTGACTTTTGTCATTCCGTTTTGTTCGCTGAAAGTCAGATCCCAATCAGAACCTGGCAATTCAAGGTTTTCATCTTTGTCTGCGAAAGCATTAAAAAGTTTGAAATTGGTTTTTGGCGTAATAGATGTATATTTCTGAATGACCCAACGCTCTTGTCCTTCGGGACTTACCATCGCATAAATTCTTCGTCCGCCAACTTCAAAATTCATGACTTTTGTTTTTGAGGCATACGGTCCAGGGGCCCACCATTGATCAAGAATATCCGGTTTGGTATATGCATCCCAAACTAACGCAATGTCGGCATCAAATTCTCGGGTGATAGATACCGTTTGGGCTGCTTTGTCAATGGTAAAAGCAAATTGCAATTCCTTTTTTCCCGCCTCGCGGGATTTTTCTTTGTTCAACATTATTTTTGTTTTTTCATTGTGGATAATACATTGTCAAGTTGATTGAATCGGGTTTCCCAAATCTTTCTGAATTGGTTTAACCAAAGATCGATCTCCTTCATTTTTTGAATTTCAAGTGAGTAGTAAATTTCTCGTCCACTGTATTCCTGTTTGACCAGTTCGCATTCTGTGAGTATTCGCAGATGTTTGGAGACGGCTTGCCTGGTGGTGTCGAAATGTTCGGCTATGGCGTTTGGGGTCATGGCCTGCAAAGCAATTAAGGTGATGATAGCCCGTCTTGTCGGGTCAGCGATGGCCTGAAAAATGTCACGTCTCATAAGGTTTACTTTTCATTTGTGAAACTATTCGGTTGCAAATATATGTGCAACTATTCGGTTTCGCAAGTTTATTTTCAATTTTTAGAAAAATTTTTTCTACAACCTCGGTTTGACAAGCCTGTTGACAGATTGTCATTGGAAAACGCTTGCTGAGAAGGTAGTGGGGGATTAAACGATTCTTAATCGCCACTTGAGGATTGGCCTGAATGCATTGTATCTGAAAAATCGATGAAAACAAAGCAGATAGAAAGGCCGGACCTTAATTAATAATTTCTCCTTTGGAATTTGCCAGCTGGTCTCTCCATTTTTGGATATCCCCAGGTGTTTGTTTTACCCAATCTGTTACTTCACCAATGATTTTCAAAGGCGCCTGGCTGCGATAAGAACGTGTTGGGTTTCCGGGGAATTTTTTATTCGTGACATTCGGATCATTTTCAAAGGTACCTGTCGGTTTGACGATATAAACACGTTCACGTCCATCACCTTTAGCTAACCCCGCAGCAAGTCCGGCCCCATTCATCAGGGCTGTGAAATAAATATGGTTCATGATGAATTCCGATTTGTAATTAGATAAGCCTCCTGCTGTCAGCAAATCGCCAATTTGCAAATCTGCTTTCGTTCCGTGATAAAACGGACCTTTGTCCGAAGGTATGTCCGAGAACGACTTTGATAATTCATAATTCATTTTTGCATTGTCAGGATCATTTAAGTCCTCATAGCATTTGGCAATATTCAGATATAAAGAAGGATATGCAGCCTGCACAGTATCGTCATTTACGATTAATGCGTATTGCAAAACTGTTTCCAGCCATTTTAATCTGTCGGAAACATTTTTTTGATATTGAGCCACATAATGAGCAGCCATAAATTTTTCAAAATCGTCAGTCGCCTCGTTCCACGACTGAAGAAATAATCTGTTTGCTTCTTCAGGTTTGCCTTTGGCTTCCACGGACATACCCAGAAGACACAGTTTAATTATAGGGTTGTTTGGGTTGAATTCCATTTCTATTTATTATAAATGAACTACGTTAACCAGAAATTCCATGTGATAAAATGAAAACCAATTCATATGTTCTTACAACCTCTCTAAAGGTCCGACCGAGGCTATAAACAGTGGCGGCTCAATGCGATCAACTGTCAAGTCCCGGTAATCTGTATCAAGATAATAAACTGTCGGGAAGCGGATACCCGCCATTGTTTATAGCAGCATTTGTTATAGCTCGTTGTTTTGTTTTAGCAACCTATTCAGTTCTTTCATTTTGTTTTGTTCTTCATTAGACAATTTATATGGATTCATGAAGTTATTTTCACGTTTTCTTCCTATAGACTCGAGGATTTCTATTAGCAATGTTTGTTCTTCCTTCTTTATATTCACTCCCTTCCAAACATTTATGAGTTTACTAATTCGTTTCAAATTGAGCCATAAATTTATATCAGCGAATTCAGGAATCTCTTCCAAAAGTTTAAGTATTTCATACCGGATAAGGTGTGCATACCTTGACCGCCCATCTTTATCGGACTCTGATATCAATATGTCTTCACTTTCCTTTACAAACAGTTCTTCCCAAGTTATTCCCAATTGATCCGCGACCAATGTACATTGTTTAATAATACCTTCAGAGGGTATAGGGATTTGATACTTTTCGAATAGTGCATTACTTAATGGCCCAATAAAGTCACAGGCTCCTTGCGAACCCATTTCGTATGCAATTAAAAATCGATCAACGCCCGTATAATTAGATTGTCCAGTATAAACTCCTGGTCTTTGAACCATATGTGTCAACAGTAAGATATCATAATCTCGCATTTCTATTTAGCTCCTGGGTTTTAATTTGTTCTTTATGAATGAGAGATAACATTTAAGGATGCTCGTAGGTAGGCCGACATTGTTGAGGCTGTTTCCTGGGCATCGGCTGTTAAATATAAATCTACATTCTCAATGTTGAAAGCCCTGCTTATAAGCATCCGATGTTAGATGCCGTATTTTATTATTCTGTTACTGCAATTCAACTTCTCTTGTTTATTCAATTGATCTGTGCAGGCTGAAACATACGACGGAGTGTCATATGGCTGTTCAGTATACTTTGCAATAGCAACATTCGTCCTTGCGGATACCACTACACCAATAGCTCAAATGCAATACTGCGGATCTCCTTCTAGGATTTCCTGCTCAAGCTTAGGTGCTTCACCCGCTTTCCATAAACGTGCGCGATGCACAACACGATAATTCAATGGTCCGCCATCAGGCCGGTCACTGCGTTCGTACGGTCGCGGTATACATACTATTTCAGCTGAAAGTTGATCGGTAGTGGCAGTCATCAGGACATAGCCGTGGCCACCCTCGTCGAGCAATGACAAATGCGGTGCCACGTCCGGATTGCGCACGGCACGGGCTTGTTCCATATCCCCTGTCTCTTTTAATTTAAGCGTCGAAAGTACCCCATGCATAGCGGTTACGTTCATCGAAGGGATCACTGTACCATCGGCCTGATCGATCAGGTGCAACACACGTTTCGGATGATCTTTTGACATAGTAACTTCCATGACTTCGAAAAGGGTCTGCTGCGATATCGAACCGGTAATGAATTCCACGCCCACTGGTTCGTATTTCTTCGGTGGCAGCGCTTTGGAAGCTAAACCGGCATAAAACGCGTGACGGTCACCTCCCACAACACAAAAACCTGTGATTTTATGATCGCTTATGTAATCAAATATCATGTCTTTATCACGCGGGAATCGATTGTCCATTTCCGCATACCCGACATCTTTAGGCCACTTACTACCTAATTCGCCAGGCAAATTTTGATAATCGCTGCGCAGTTCCATGGTGCCAAATCCATGTCCCCATATTTTCCAGCGTGCAGTAGAAGCGCCGAGTTGTTCTAAGGCCCAACTTCGTTGCTCGCTCCCCAGGTAAGTCTGCGCATGAACATCTTTCGTCGGATTGGGAATGTCCTTGCCGTTGAAACGAATTGTATCCGGCGGATTGTCGCCATTATAATGACGACCATAATCCATAATTTCAGAAGGCAATTGTGGGAATACCCGGGGATACTCCGGAACATAAAAATCATCACTCGACATATCCGGAGAACGGAATGACCAATTATCGGTCAGCAGCAAATCGACATTCTTGCCCCAACGCAGTACACGCTGAATCTTCAGGCTGTTGATCGCCAGCAGGTTATTAGGCTCTTCTGAAAGTCCGTCTTCATTGAACTCCCCCAGGGGTGTGTCCACTACGACCGGAGCAATGAATTGTTTGAGCTTAGGGTTACCGGGTTGTTGGACCAACGCAGGGATGAACTCCCACCAGGCTTGGTTAGCATAGACTTTCTGGTTTTGTGCGGGAGCGTTGTAGCCGCCTCCTGCCACATACTGACTTTGGTATCCGGCCCATGCAAATTCGTGATTATCCCAAACACCGACAAATGGCCAACGAGCACGCGCATCCTGCAAATCGGGATCTTCAAGATATGCACGATAGAGTGTACGATAATCCTCCAGCGTAACGGGGAGATGAAAATTGCTAACCTTTCGACCTTGTGGAAACTTATACAGATCTCTTATGCGACGGCCACGGTTTCCGTCCGGATTATCTTCTGCATACCACGTGACTTCGTAAATAAAATCACCCAGGTGCAACACAAAATTAAGTTGTTGATCCTTCGGACGTGCCTCATCTTCAAAGATCATCTTCCGATAAGCATTCAGTGCACCTTCATTTGGACATTGGCAACACACAAAAGTAAAACGAACGGGTGTATCTGAATCGTCGGCGGGTGCAGTCATCGTACGACCGATCCGGCTGGCGAAACCATGCTCATCAATGAAACGGTACCAATACTCACGATTGGGTTCGAGATCTGTCGCCAAAAAACGACATGTCCAATCTGAATCAGCAGTGATATGTGTAGTACCACCTGCGCGTATTTTTTTGAATTCAGGAGTCGTTGAAATTTCAACAATCAATTTTTTAGCATTGCTATCATTTACAGGCGGACGTCTCGTCCACAAGATTACACTGTTGGCTGTTGGGTCACCTGACGCTACACCCTGTGGAAATAGATCACGACGTTCGATGGCAAGTGAAGGAAGCTTGTTTGCCCAACCTTTTTTTGTTGCTATGGCGAAGCCAATGAAGAAGGATGTTTGTAAGAACTTACGACGGGTTGAATTCATAAGAGTTCAGTAGTTGAATAGGGTGTAGGGATCATAAAATTGTAATAATGATTTTCATCATCTACTTTTTTACTCTGCTAAACCCTAAACTATTGATTATTCTTCGGTTGAATTCGAATGTGTTTCAATTTTATACGAACCAGGACTTTCCAATGTCCAAGTGAATTAATAAATCGGTGAAGGAAGATCCGATTTCAATGGAGTTGCTGATTTCTACTGCCATTTTTTCTTAACCAGATGCCAACCGAAAGTAATGAGGAAAATGCCAAAAGAAATATACGTGTTTACATATGCCAGCGGAATTGCAGCAAGTATCGCTACAAGACTAATTACCGAGTAAATGTCTTTCCCCCTGTTTTTAAAGAATTCAGGGTCGGTTAGATTATTAAATTTTGCGAATAAAAATATAAGTACAAAAAAGAAATTCATGATACAATATGTAATGCTGAGCAATGCCACAGCAAATGCATCCTGATAGTGTCGCCCCGCAAAAGCAGTTACAAAAGGTGCAAATGAAATGGAGAGGATAAACAGCATGTTGAGTAATATAAACCGTTTTGTGATATTCGTAATGTTTACAAACAGCAAATGATAATCTATCCAGAAACCTACAATGAGCATAAAGGAAGCTAAGTAAGAAATGATGTATGGCGTAAGCGACTTCACCTGTTCGTAGGTAGAAGCGTTTTCAATTTTATCTTCTGGTATTTTTATTTCTAGAACCAGGATGGTGAGGAGTATAGCAATGATTGCATCAATAAAGGCTTCGAATCGCTTCTTATCAAATTGATAGTTTACAGGCATGTGATTTTATAGATTAAATGAATACCTAACCCTAAAAATAGGAACAAGTAAGCGATTAACACAAATATTCCTCGCATTCATATGACTCGGCTGGGGATGGGGCATAACATTTTGCAGCTATCCGAAAGGCGGGACTTTCACCACAAACTGGATTCAAAAAAACCGAACTTCCGGTCACCAGAGAACTATCCCTGGGCCACGAAACCAAGCCTTTTGGTAGGGGCTGTTATGAGGTCGCACTGTTCTGTCCACTAAGTAAAAATCAGTCAACAATAAACTTTTTACGAAGTTGTATCAAGATTTATAGGATTTATGCAGCGCCAGACCGGAAACAATAAGTCCAACAAAGTCAAGTGCAATTCGTAGAAAATTATAATTCCACCATGATTGACACATTTCTTTCAGTTTCACAGGGTCAAGTTCTGTTTTTTCACCATACCAACCTACATATTCATTTATGGGAAGAAAATGAATTATAGTAAAAGCAATATCAGCAAATATTACTGCCAATGCAATGAGTAACAGATTGCGAATTGGTTTAGAAGTCCGCCAATAAACAATCGGAGAAATAATTGCAAGAAACAATACAGCGAACTTTATCATAAAATAATCTCCAGGTTCTGAGACATGGAAAAAAGTTCGCAAGCATTTTACGGATTCTAAATCACCGCCTTTCCAGTTGGCAGCAACAATCATCATGTCGAAAACCATACCCACACATAGGAAATACCAAATGGTGAGATTTGTCCAAAGAATAACCCTTTTGTTCATTTTATATTTTTTAGTTGGTGACGTTCAATGTGGTCAAATATAATTGTTTAAAGCATAAATTTCAAATTCTACTTCCTCCCGTTAGCTTAAAGATTGCACTGTCGCCATAACATGAGGCAAAACGATCGGGGATGCTTGTCCTCCTCTATTATTGCCACATGAACTCTCGGATGTCTAAAATTAAGAATTTCTGATTAGTCTGAGATACTGAAGATAGCAGGTATCTCAAGTTATATGCTTGTTTTCTATTTCGAACGCTGTCTCATTTTAATATTAAATTGAAACTCACCGTCAAGCCCATCGTGTACAATTTTTTGTGGTATTGGGTTTGTTCCCCTGTAGTCCTGGAAGTATAACAATTCGTTTTATTTTCCACCTGGTAACGATTAACTCATATCATTTGGTCAGACGATATGTTAATCCAAGTCTTATTGTATATGCGGGTTCAAAAAATAAATGTTTTTTTTCAGTATACCTCTGTATCGCAATTGGAAGAATCGGATTGTCCTGGCGATGTTTTTCTATTCGGAAATTATATATTCTGAAGGGTACATTCAAACCAAGTCTAAAATGTCGGCCAGGTTTATAATACATTCCGGGCGTTAAGTTCAATGCGATACCGTACCATTTAAGTGAAGTATAATAAGAATGTGGGGTAGTAGGCGTATATTCCTGGAGTACGAAATACGGATTTATACCTGCACCAAAAATAAAATTCAACCGGTCGGACTTGCTTGCCAGGTATTTGCTAAATGAATACCGCAAAGAATATGCTTCACCTATCTCTTCCATTAAGTCACTTTTAACAAAGTAATATTGGAAGGGAAACTTTAATTTGTCAAGTGGTTTTGCGAATTCCGGAAGCATAAACTCAACTTCATGAACGAAGCCCTTTTTGGTAAGCAATTCAACAGCCAGGCTTATTCTGCTAAAATTTACATTGGATTCCTTTGTTCTTTGGTGGGATGGTAAATTTATATAGTGCACCTGAAAGATGTCGGTATTCTGATAAATAGTAAATCCAAGACTACGTTGACCGAAGGAATACACTGATATGCATACCAGGAGTGGGATTAATAACTTCTTTCTCATTTTTTGTAATTACACTTAACGATCAGGTCTACCCGCCTGCAGGACTTGTATGTAGATATCTTCCTCCAGGTAGCTATCTTCAAAGTTAAGGTTATTAATTGTCAGGAGTGAAAACGCTGCAGAAGGGTAGCATCAATTATAGCCTTTTAATTATTCTGCGATCCTCCCTTGTACCCAAATCATTCCGGATATTCGACTTCCCACACCAAATTCCTTAGTTTGTACGGTTGACTTGTTAATAAATGTATCCAGGCAGAAGAAGTCATTATCGTCTTCCATTTGAATCAGACGAATTCTTGCTATATAACCTTCGATGGGATACTCAGTAAGTTGTATCTCCTCCAAATCCATTATTTCACCAACGAAATCTATAACAGAGTATTTACCATATTCCTTGCTACGCGAATATCCCACAAAATTTTCTGCAAATCCTTCCATAGGCAAGGCTGAGTGAATACTATAAGCTATTCCTGACAATTGAATTTCGAGATCCAAAGATGTAGTATACTTTTCTTTGTTTTTTAAATAGTCAGTTGAGAAATAAGAAATACCAAATGTATTTTTACACCTGGCTTCTATTTGGGCCTCTATCCCATTTACATGCTTCCATTCTTTAATCACACGAGTTTTGGTATCAACCTTTGTGGTTGTTATAATTATTGGATATGACGTTTGGATTGTCTGATTGCGAGTTAATGTTATAAATTGAAGTGATCCCAAATCTATCTCTATTTCCTCATAGAGATTATCTATCATTTGCCGTTTTCCTTTTGATACAAGCGTGGATAGCAATTTGGTGCCAAATTGAGGATTACCATAAAAATTACTAAACCCAAATATGCCAGCCCAATGATCTCCATGATTGCCTTCAATGACTTCTTCAAGAGGAACAATGGTGTCTCTTTCAGGCTTAGTAATGTGAGCATTAGTCTCAGAAGATTGTGCCTTATTTAAAAAATCAAATATTCCCATATTTAATAAATTAATTGGCTTTTAGAGGCGGATGATTGATAATAAACTGTCGGGAAACGGATACCCGCCATTGATTATAGTTGTTCGACCTTGTGCCATCAGGCCTTGTATATCATCAGATGTTGCCAGGTAAACTCCTTCAGGTAGTTTCACAATATGTATTTGAATTGCTCCTTCCATAGATCAGTTTTAAGGCATTCAAGTTACGGGTTTATAGAGACAGTTACAACTTGGTAAATGGTCGATAACGACCAGGACTGTCCACAGTGTCGGCCTTAAAATTACGTTTTCATTATCAAAGACTAAGACCCGGTTTGCGTTCTGATTGGCTTTTCATAAGCAAATACATTATTTAACACTTTCTAAAAATTTCGGACCCAGAGTTCCTGCATAAAAGTTCCATACTATTTTGTCATTGAAGTGGATGCTTCTGACCCGTGAATTCATTTTCACTTAAAATTTATATTAGCCCCTTTTGATGTTATATCATTAAAGATCATTCCTAAAATAAAAAATATGACAAGGAGAATAATTAAGTAAATTAAATATTTCGCCATCAACCTGACAGATGACCAACCGACAATCCTTTCCTTGATAATCTTACATGCAATATGAGATATTGCAATGATGAAATAAATTGGAAAAACAATCAATTCCGTTTTCAAGACCCAGTATCTATAACCTCTGGCATATGCGTCATAGAATACGTCAAAATACATGAAATACGAAATGATAGTAAATACAATTACTATAAAAACAAGAATAACTGATTTAGCAACAAATAGGTTTCTGTTCATTATAAAGGTCAAAAAACTTTGGTCATTATACTACGTAAAATCAGCGATAATATATACAATAAATTTTAAATTCAAATATATCTCCGGATCCATTTCTTGAATTGATGAAAAATTCAGAACTTCCGGGATTACTATTGTTTTAGTTAACCCTGTACACCTGGAAGGTTACTTCTGTTTTATTTGAATATTTGTTCAGGGTATTGTATAGGTTGATAGTTGTTCCGGTTCCTTGATTTGCTACCTCCTTAGCATCAGATAAGATGTACTCCGCCTGATCAGGTCCGGTTGATAATATATACTCCTTTGAATTTGAAGTAACTGTCCACTCCTTTAAGTCGCATGTTTTCAGTAGCGCCAGGATGGATGCATAGGTCATTCCGTCCAGCGTCCATACCACCGACTTGGAATTATATTCATTCAACTCAATGTAATATCCGTCATTGGATAAGATCGTTGCCGTAGATAGATATCCTTCTATATCATCATCATAAGCGCCTTTAAATTGCGAAAAGTCTCCTTTAAGCAATTCATTGATTTTTGAAATATCCTCACAAAAACTCTGGCTATCAGTCAGTTCTGAATTAAAGTGTTCTATTAAAATGTTGCGTACTGGCAATATAGCAGCAGATGTACTTGATTTAACGCCTGCTGTAATCGAAAAGAAAATGGAGACGGATAACAGGATGGATGATTTCATAGTTTTTTCATTGATAAATAAGATAGTAAAATTGCACTTTGCAAGATACCTTTTTTCTGTTTCTATTTTTTCCCGGACAGAATCCTTCGATACATTACTTGTTAATATGAACATCGACCAGCCCTGCTTTTGCAAGTACTTTTGAAGTGCGTTTGTGTTATTTTCGTGAATGATGTCTAAAATTCTGTGCTTAAGTATCTAAGCATCAATGGCAATATGTGTCTTGCGAAGTCGTATTTGTTTTTGTTTATTTTTTATTTATTTTTTTTGTCTCATTTTCAAATTCGTCCAGGCATACATCTAAAGGGTTTCCATAATCGTGAATGCATTCACAAAATTTATACCCGGCCGCTTCATTTATGGTGCCTGTAAATTGCTTTTTACAATCTGATATTGAATTTCTAGGCAAAGCTTCATAGCCATATTGAGCTATTAAAACAGTGAGTACAACTGTACAAATTACGCCGCTGAAAAATAGAAACGGAAATTTGTTATTGTATTTTGTGGGCTTCTCCACTATTCCTTAGCTGGGAAATTTATTAAAAGGTAAAAGATATTTTAGCCTGTCATAATTCCAAACCAATATATACAAGTTGGCAAGAACCATTAATGGAGATGTTACAATAGAACCTTCAAAACGAACCGCAATTGACAGTAACCATATATTCACAATTATAGGAAAATATAGTAAGGCTCCCAGAGTTACGGTTCTGGGTATAAGCAACAAAATAGTAGCAACGACTTGAGCAATTCCAATGAATATGTAATAGTATCCTGTATGATGCAATGCTTCCAGATAAGCCCCCATTGGATGCCTGATGGATAACCCACTGGCAAATCTTTCACCAACAATTTTTACCATTCCTGCAACAGTGAAGGCGAAGGCTAAAGTCAAACGACAAAAAATTGAAAATAACCAATACCATCTATTCCCTTTGATTGTCAAGTAAAACTGGTCGAACTTGGTAATATTCATTTTGTCAATGATTTTTGTACCTGAAAAGTACTTTGAAATGCAAAGTAAACAAAATAATTAAGTCCGCAAGTTTTCAAAAAAAAAATTTGGGTGTGAATAGGAATGTGCGAATGTATGACGCACAACGGGCAGGTATACCCGGCGTCAGGACTCGTGTGCTGGAAGCTGCGACTTAGTAGTTATCCTTAAAATTGCATTTTCAATTTCAATCTATAAGACCCTGTTGACGAGTAGGCTAGGGTAGCGCACGTTATTTGTATGTCCTATGGATGATATCAAATAGTTACAAACACCGTATGGTACATGTATATAAATAATTGTACCATTGGCGATCAATAACGGTGGATGTCAGCATTAGTGCAGTTTTTTACTTTATCCAATAACTCGTTCATCTTTTCAACGTCTGTTATAAATGAATTTGGATAATGTTTTCAGCAGATTGTGGTTTTATAGCAAAGGGCATAACGGTTTCCAGCTACAAGAAGTTGGCGATTTCGAAGCACAAAACTGGTTGCCATCACAAAACTTAATACGAAGCACAAAGTTTCATTTAACCACTGAATCGCCAATTGTTTGTATGTGCTGTTGTGCGTTCGGTTTTCTGTCATCTTGCAATTAATTCCGCTTGCCAATACTCAAAAGTCTTTGTTTGTCCGTTTTCCAGTTTAATGTCGTATGAAATTTTGTTTGTTCGCGATATTGAAAACTTAATTTCCTTTTTGAACAATCCTCCTGCATATGAAAAAGTGTGATACTCTCCATTTTCACCGCAAATGTCAACGTCGTCAGGAAAGGAGTTTACAGTGTTTTGGTCTAAATCTTTACCGATAAATGTCTCGTCCAATTTGTCTGCCTGTGTAACAATAATTTTCGATTTAATTCCTGACTTTATAAATTCGTCTATGATTTCGGCAGAAGGTTTGTCCCAAAGTGGTTCTACGACCTCAATTCCTAATGGGTTCAGTTTATTTTCTCTATATGCTTTTATGTCTGCCAAAAAAATGTCGCCAAAGATGAAATGAGTAACGCCCTGCTTTTTAAAGTGGTCAACTGTCTCACGCATTTTATCGTCATAGTTTGCAAGGTCTTTCGCAAATAATACTGTGTATAGTGGAATGCCAATGCTGTCTGCCTGACTTGATAATATTTCAACAGGAATAGAATGAATGGAAGATGTCAATGTTTCTTCGTTAATTGTCGTCAATAATGAAACAACATCAAGCTCTTTGTCATCTAACACCTTCTGAAGAGCTAAAGCAGAGTCTTTTCCACCGCTCCAATTAAATACCGCTTTTTTTCTATGGTTCATTCTGTTCGTTTTGTGTTCGTTCTAAGCTGACGCATACGTCCATGTCAACTCGCCCCAATCGTTTCCTGCCTGCTTTTGCAAGAATCTAACTAATAGACCGTAGTTGACTCAAACAGACCATAACTGATTTGTAAAATGTAAAAGCTTCTTCGGTACTTCTGTTGAAGTTAATGTGTGGATTGATATGTGCCACAATTTTATTTATTTAATTCCTTGTTTCTATTCTATTTTTTATTGCGTCTTTTAGTATTTCTAAATTAATATCCTTAATAGATTTAAAGGTGATAGCATAACTACCAACTTTTGCTTTACCGATAGTTTTACCGTATCTGTCCATTAAGAATTTTTTGTCAGCTATACCCATTATATGAACTGCAAGCCCGGTTGGGTTAGCTAATAACCCAATTCTGAAAAATTCACTGGTGCTTCCGTCTTTATAGGTTATGGTATAATTTCCATAACCAATTGTAGGGTGAGCTACTTGTTTACCATCTTCATTTTTACCGTCAAAATACCATTGTTGGCTGTTTGGCATCAATTTAAGAATGAGATTGTGTAACTCTTGCATTTCACCCTGCTTTGGTTCGGGTTGATTTTTTATGTATTCTTTTATTTGAGCTTTTATTTCCATCTTATAATTTATATTTTAATATTATTGTCTGTTTTGAGTTGACCTACAATGACGCATTAACGTTGAGTATTTGCGAATGCCTGGAATTCATTGATCGTCTGCCGGTGTTTCTTTTAAGTATTTATCCATTGTCGGGTTTGTACTGAATTGCAACTACTCCGCAAGTATACGATTTGCTGTTCGTGAGTTTTAGTTTTGTTGTGTCTGTAAAAATTCTCAAGCCATCACCAATTGCAGTATGGTTGATAAATAAATTATACTCATCAATCAGATTATTTTTGATAAGAGATGAAACAAAAGTTGCTCCTCCATACACAAGAATATCTTTCCCGCTCTTATTTTTAAGTTCATTTACAATAGTTACTAAATCACCATTCTCTACTCTTGCGTTTTTGCCTTCAATGGTTTTAATTGTTTTGCTGAAAACTATTTTAGGGATGTTCACCATTTTTTGAGCAAATTTATTCCAGGGACTATCAGGTTCGTTGTCTACTACATTTTCCCAAAAAGAAATAAATTCCTCCGTCATTTTCCTGCCCATAAGCAGGGTATCAACAGAGTCTATGATTTCGTTCTGATAATAGCTTTTAAACTCTTCGTCCTGATTCCATTCCATCCAATCCTGTTGACCATTGGCTCTGCCAACAAAACCGTCCAAGGTCGTACTCATTTGTAATTTTAGCTTTCTCATCCATTATATTTTTAGTCCACAAAGTTAGCTTAGATATGTTGGAACTATAGACAGCAAATGTGTCATTCATGGGGGTCATTTGCGACAAATAATATGGTCGTTATTGCATGCTGCTAAATTTTGCCCTTTGAAATGACCAAGTCGTACCACAACCAGATCGTATGAAGGTATATAGCTACTAATTGTCCACCAGCACCGTTCATCTTATTGGCATCCTTTGGAAGGGAAAAATGACCAAGCCCATTTATCCAAAAAAGCCCTCCATATATTGGTCGTCCATCTGCAATCCAGGGTTCAGCGACAGTGCTTACAAATTATGTAAATCCTTCTGGCAAAATTCTTCCTCCATTCCATACACCATCTTGTAAATAAAGATTGCCCAATCTTGCCCAATCACGGGTAGAAGTATATTCATAGCCTTGTACCAAAAAGTTACCATAAGGGTCGGTCTCCATAATCATGGTGCGTACTCCGATTTTATCAAACAAGTTTTTTTATGTGTATGTATAGTAGTTTTCACCGATGCTTCTATCCAGAGCCGAACGATAGATCGTATTGCTTAACCAGTTACATTTGCCGCAATGCAATGTTAGCTGAAGGCACAATACTTAAAATTTACCAAAAAAATTCGAAATATCAAAATACAATTTAACTTCTTTGCCGTCGGAAAGAACAATCGTATTGACATCATAAGGCTTTTTTTTATGAGTCAGTAGGCTTTGCTCTAGAAATTTATAATCTGAATAATGTTGCTTTATCCACATATACTCGGCATTGACACCGTCCCCTTCATTTTTTTCATTTATGACAATAGCAGTCGCATACGACAATGCGTCTTCGAACGTTTTCTCTGACTGTGAAAGAGCATAACCATTACTTGATGGAGATGTGCTTTTCTTTGAAGTTGAGCAAGAGACTAATAGAGTACCGCTTAAAATAGCAAAAACAATAGTTTTTATCATAAATCTTGGCTTAGAAGATCCTTTTTGTGATTTCAGATGTTAGCAATTGTGTTTATATTTTCCATTAAATCGCTTTGAATAGTATTACAATAATTAAAATTGGACCTAAAATCACTAAAACAGGCAATAGTAAATTCAGTATTGACTTTCCAATTGAAAGTTTTTGAACCTCCGAAATCCCAACAACACAAAATATCAATGTCCATATTCCAAGAACTACTTCTAAAAACATAGAACCATAAACAAAAATATTGGAAATCCAACCCGCACTTGATATATCTCCATCTTCTTTAAATATCTCTACTCCGTAAATTCCAATTTGTGGAATTAAAAAAAGAAGTGCAATAATTGAAGGTATCATTGCGTAAGAAAATATTCTTAAAATTGAAGACGTATCACCTTGCCCTTTAAGCCATTTCCCTGTCCAACTTACTAAAGCCGCATATATGTAATATGAAATCCAACCTAATAATCCACCAACAAATATACAAAGTCCAAGAATTGCCCATATAGACACCTTGTCTCCCATATTTTTCAGCGAGGCTCTGTCAAATGACCTTGAAATTCCAGATAAGATTAATAATAATGTTACATATTTGTCGTAATGGTTGTCGTTAATATATTTAAAAACTTGTCTGGGAGTAATCCAGATTTTTGTAAATAAGTCCTTGTCCGTCAAGTTTAGACTTTCGTTGTTATTGCCTAAATTATCTTCCATATTTTGTAATTGTTTGTTTGGATGTCTTGTGTTTTATTTGCAGGCAGGCTGTTCAGCAGCATGCACAACAATCCTTTGCTGAAATCTTTTACTTTTTTACGGCAAAGTGCTTAAATCTTTTTATAACTATTTGTTTTCTTATTAGTTGAGAGTCAAAAGTTTCCTCCCAAACGAATACTTTATCTTCAATCGTAGTTATGCTTTTCTTTGGTTCTCCATTTTTAAAGTGTATAATTTCAACCCGTACCTGTTCATTCGCTTCTTTCAATTCGCTTTCACTATAAGAAATCACCTCCCTTGTTCCGCTTTTTTGACCGTTTTTATACTCTCCCTTTTCTAAAACCTTTCCTTTCCTGTCTTTAATTTGCCATGTTCCTTCCAGTTTGCCATTTTTTATATTATATCTAATCGCCTCCAACGTGTCCACAACATCTGATTACGCATTTCATAAAGTCCATCAGTATCTTCCAGATGTTTAAGATATTCTTTTCTGGCACTTATTGTAAGTGTTCAATAATCCAAATAGATGCGCAATAAAAATTCAATTTACTTTTAGCAATAATTGTCCACAGGTTTTTTCATTATCTATGATTACAAGTTGCAATAAACCGGCTGGAAATTTACCAAGATCAATTTTTGTCCTGGTATCCCCGGAACCCGTACAACTTGATAAAAGCCTGCCATTCATATCATACAGATTGAGTAAAATCGGATTGCAAAAATTACCCGGGATGTCAACATACATCCAATCATATACAGGATTTGGATAAATATTCAGATGGCATGATGTTTTGTCATGTATTATTTGAGAAGTGCCGGTAATGAATTCCTCCACAAGTGTTTTTGTTTGATTTGTGACCACAGGAGGATTAAAGTCAAAATATATTTGAGCTGAATTCTTTATTTCATCCTTAAGTTCCAAATCAACGCGGGGCGAAATTTGATATTTAAAAAACCCATGACTATCAGGTTCGTCTACTGTTTCAGCTGGCAGATTAATATTCTTAAACCAAACTTCCAAAACATTTCCTTTTCGTATTTGCCAGTGACATTCATCGGAAGCCGATATCATCTTGAAGGTTTGAATATCAAAGAAAGAAGAAAGCGTATCAATCAGCCGGATATTGTCAGCACGATAATTTCCCTTGTTTTGAAATAGTATCGTATAGGTCAACATAGTAGTGTCCCGAACAGACTGGATGTCAATGGGATCAAAGGGGTACACTAATTTTGCATTTGGATCTATTGCTCCCATGGCCGTTATGTTCAGGGTGCTAATATTATTATTTGGGTATGCATCTTGTCCGGTGGTTCGAACCAATGCTCTGAATGTAAGTGGCGTACCCGGAACTACATCCGGAGGTAAATAAAATGTACATGTAATGTAATTAGTCAACAATCCTTTTACCTGATCCATTTGCCATTCGATGCTGTCATCATTCATCATCATCTGCGAAATATCAGATGATATAAATTCGACGAGACTATCAGGCATCAGCACTATATGCATATCCGTGGGTACATAGCCTTCATTTTTTACAATGATTAATACTTGAAATTCAAAACCCGGGCGGGCTAATTTGAGGGGTGCTATGTCAATGCTGGCATCAATCGCAGTATCGTAATATGTGCCAATCGACAGACTGTCCATACTCCCATTGACTTCTACAGGCAATGAGGTGATAATAGCATTTGGAAAAGGCTTCAAGCCTGTGATCGTATCTGTTCCGGGTGTATTTGTAAACAAAGTAAAATGGCCATCGGATCCGGATTGTACAAATGTCTTGCCCACCAGGGCCTGAACGGTAACATTCGATTGGGGCGGATCAAGTGAGTCCTGAATCCCATTTTGGTTTTTATCAAAGAAGACAGTCCCTTCGATGATATTATAGTGATGCAGATCAGTCAAGGGACGTCGCCATATGCCACCATTATACATGCCTGCATACAGAAATTCACCATCTGTGGAGATTGATGCTGCACGGTCATTGAGTAGGCCATCATTAAACGGTGTCCACGAATACCCTGTATCATAAGAAAGGTAAATCCCATACCCATTGCATGCAGCTACGAGTATGTTGTCTATCTCTTTCAAATTCATAATCTCAGGATAATTAGTAAAATGGAGAAAAGGATCATTGCTTACATAAGGAGAAGGCTCCCATTCGTGGGTATCTATTCTTAACCGAAACGGAGTCCAGTTATGAATAATGACAAAACTATCAGCATATAGTAGACCATAAAATTGTGAAGGTGAGATTGGACTAATGTCAACTAAGTTGTAGGTAATGTCCTGCCATATAATGGCATCGTCTGAGATATAAACATGATTATTGAAATCATGCGCGTAATATTTGCCATCGTTATATCCAATATGCTGCATTCTTTCCGGACATGTCACAGGTAAACTCCAGGTTGCTCCATCATCAGATGACATTGTCATTTTT
Organism: Chitinophagales bacterium; assembly: GCA_038252065.1. Classification (GTDB taxonomy): domain Bacteria; phylum Bacteroidota; class Bacteroidia; order Chitinophagales; family Saprospiraceae; genus Opimibacter. The sequence goes on along the minus strand of JBBSAQ010000014.1, from coordinate 6,267 downwards.
CCACCCCAAAAGAAGATGTAATATTTATCATTTAAATAAACAATAGTAGAACCATAGGTTTCGGTAAATGTCACTGGTATAGCCTGATGAAATGTCCAGGTTGCTCCATCATCAACGGATAAGTATACACTTCTACCGATCGTGCCCACCATCTTACCCCCTCCACCTGTCGAAACACTACTTATGTTAAGATTTGGTATTTGCCATGTATTGCCGTCTATTGTATACGAATCGCTAATTCCATCAACATAATGAATATCATTCCCCGGAAACAAAACCTGAGACACTCTGTCTTCGATGATGCCTTTGGCGGATTGGATCCAGGTGTCGGCAAGGTCATTACTAAATACTATTCCGGGCGAATCCTGCGAAAATAAGGTACCACCCAGGAGATGATATTGATAATAGAAACCTTTTTGTGAAACTTTAAAATTCCAGATGTCACCTTTGTTTGTTGAATAGTAAAATTTATCAGTTACTGTATTTGCTATAACTACGGTGTCTCCTTCCACAAGCAATATACTTGTTCCAAGCAGGCCGGCCTCAACTGTACCTTTTTCAGTCCATGTAAGACCTGCGTCTGATGAAGTAGAAATGAGTTGTTTGTTATTTGGCTCTTGACTAGCTTTCCATAACACACCATTATACTCAGATATATGATATTTTTCTGTTTCCATAACCTCAGTCCAGGAATGGCCAAGATCTGTCGATCGCCAATAACTGTTACCTGTGGCTGGTACTCCGACCAGATCGGTGCCAATCCAATAGATTCGATTAAAATAAGGCAATCCGTCCTGAACATCGAATTGCAAATGAAGTGTCTTGCCGCCATCATACGAATGAAACATCCAGTGGTACACCCGCATGATCATTGTGTCACCATGAATCACATAATCATCATAAGATTGTCCATACATGGTGTACATGGTGATCTTTTCCCAGGTGCTTCCGTGATCAGTTGAGACAAAAAGCTGGTCAGGACGATGTTTTGTATCCGCTTTCAGGTAAAGTTTTCCTGCTACACAGCGAATAGCACGTGCATTGATGAAAAAATCATTGTTGGAGATGAGATGCCAGCTGGCGCCCTTGTCATTTGAATAATAGACTCGTCCTTCTGTAGCGAGATAATGGTATACACCATCCCAGGCAAAATCCTTAACCATGCATCGTTCAGCACTACCATAGTATTCCCATTGTGATAGTGCTCTTTGATTTTGGAATACAACCAAAACGACACTGAAAAATATAATGCGATGTAGGTTAGAAAGTTTCATTTACTTGCTCATACTTCAGAAGATACTTTAAATTGAAAATGGCTGCCTGTTAAAATTTTGCCAGGCCAATGTTTACAAGTTATGAATTATATTTTTAATAACTACATTTCCATCCACATAACTGAAGTACACCCAAATAATCGGATTATTAAGATGCTCCTATCGGATTGACACCTGGCGAAGAAGCAGATTTCGAAGTACTAAACTGTCTGCCAGCACTGAACTTGATACGGAGCATAAAGCTTCATTTAATTAGCGAACCTGCATTTTTACAAAACGTCTGTTAGCCAAAGATATGCTTTCACCCCGAGGATATGTTGGTCAATGTTAGTAGGAAGGTATTTTGGAATCCCTTTACTTTCAGTGCTCTATTGTATCAAGCTCCACCTTTTAATCTGATAATTACTATTGCAAGAAGAATTCATTTTTTTAACGCAGTTAGTTTGAACTCTATTTTTTGCTTGTTGTAAAACACATAATTCATTTCAGTAAAACCAAACTCCGGGTTGAAATAATAAATGGCCGAATTGATGCCTAACTTGTCATGGAAACCTGTGGCAATAATCTTCCAACACAGAAGATTTCCGAAATCATAAGTCCTTAATTCCTTCGCCTTGACGGAGTATGTGCTTTCAACGATCCCTTCAAAAGTTCCCATCGCTGGATAAATGTATAACGTGTCTTTCCAAAACGTATCTTGCTTAATTGGTAAAACAATTTGAGGAAAGGGTGCTAGTTCTGTTAGTATGTATTGATTCTGTCTGATAGGATGCATCCAGATTTTGCTTGAGGTTTGCAGAACGCCTTCCTGATAAGTTGATGTCCACCAATGCCTGTCCTTTCCATTCAAAGGAACTTTAGGAAACTTATTCCAGTCGGCAGAAATGGAGTCAAGAGTGAAGTCCATAAGAGTTTGTCTTGGGTCACTGTCCCATATTTGTTCTGTCGGATGTAAAATAATATTTTCGCTTGTTATGGTTTGTCCCAAACTGTCGATGTAAAGCCCCTTGTAAGTATATTCCCTGTTACTGCTCCAATAATTGGGAGAGTAAGCCTTTGCAGAGTCGGCTTGTCCAAAAGCGAACTTTGTCAAAAAGAAAAGCGTCAATGCCGCTATTGTTTTTATTGTCATAGTAATGTTGACTAAATGCTCGTCAGTTTAAAGCAGAAACTCAAAATAGTTGCAGGTAATGACCAAGACTGCCCGATGGTACAACTCTTATAACGAGGTCTTCCTCAAGATTGCTGTTTTCAAATTTACATACCAGCCCAAAATTATTACATTCATTATATGCCGGTTCTAATTTAATGGCTGCTCCTGTAAGCTGCTATTTTCGCGGAATGGTGGTCAGTGGATTGAGTTCCTTGAGCATTGCCCGGCCCTAAAAGGAATAGTACAGCAGCAATACATCGGCATTATTTTTTCTGCTTAATGTATATTCCGCTTTGCGATCCGGGCTGTCGTAACGATGACTTTTTTACTGACATATTCCATTGATACATGTAGTACCTGGTGGACATTGAAAGCCACACGAACCGCAATATGTGTCCTTCATCTTCCGCTTGATGAGTTCTTTGTGGCGACCTGAAATTAATTTTGCTTTTGTGTATAGTTGGAAAAAATTCCTTTCAAGCCATAATATGTTCCTGGGAATACAATGGTACCATGCGTCTCATTTTGTAATTCTAAATAACTATACTCTAAGCCAACAGGCTTATTCGTATCCAAATAAGTAAGCAATTCAATGTTAGCCGGAAAACGTACGGGTATTTTAATATCTTTTCTGCATTCAAATATTTTCCCTTTGTACTCCCGGTGTCTACTTAGGTATTCAATCACCTCCCTGCCAACTTTGACCTTATTCCACCAGGTACTACCGTCAATCGATATTAAACCCTGGAAGAGATCGGGCGTTTTTTAAAGGGAATAGTACGCCAATAAGCCACCCATAGAATGTCCAATAACTATACGATAGGGTAGGGTTCTGTATTTTTCATCTATAGTGGGGATCAACTCCTTTTTAAGGTATGAAAGAAAATTATCTGCACCACCAGCGGTTTTCAAATCCTCAGGCTGTCCTGAATCTTCATCCAGAGCAGGAGAAAAATCAACATGCCGATTAGTCTAAGTCCAATACTATTTTCAAGTTTTCTCTAATCTGGTCAGCCGTATCACGGTCAACAACTCCAACTTTTTTGACAAGTCGTTTGTTATCTACCGCCCTGATTTGATCAATCATTATATCGCAATCTTCCTTGAGTCCAAATTTTGACTTTTTCAAATGAACTCTCAAAATCTCCGCGTCAGGCTGTACGTTTGTTGTAATTGGGCAAATGATGGTCGATGGATGTTCCTTATTTAATAAGTCTGTTTGAATAACAATGACAGGTCGAACTTTTCCGGTTTCCGTCCCCATTCCTGGATTTAGGTCTACTATCCAGATTTCGAATTGCTTAATTTTTGTCATGTAGTTTCTCAAACTCGGCTAAAATTTCCAATGAGTCCCTGGATACAAGTTTTGATTCTTTACTCAACTGTTTGGAAAGAAGTCTGCGTTTATGAAGTTGATTGTAGAAATCGATAGCTTCATTAATATATCTATTCCGGTTTTTATTAACCTTTGTCACTATTTTCTCGGTCTCCTGAAAAATGTCGTCTTCAAGTTTTAAGGATAGATTTTTCATCGTACTATTTTTCACAAAGGTATATACTTTTAGAGTATACTCCAGATTTTTATTGTTCACAGTCATGAACGTTAACGATTCCGGCTCATTTATGCCTTGCTCAGCCATATAAAAGGCAAGCGTTTTGCCTGCCACTACAGGAAACTCCCGCAGCAACAAGCACATCGTAAGCAAACTTTACATTGCCTGTTAGAAATGTTTAATGAAAATTAATGTTAGAGAAGGTCTTTCAACTATTTTCCTCGCAGACAAACTTCATTCGAGTTTTATGTCTTTGGCTGGAATTTTTACAATCTTTCCTTTGTCAGAAAAGATGAGGTAAGAATTTTCTCGTCGTTTACGTTCGACAAGTTTAATGAAAGCTAGTTTACATCCTTCGAGGATTTTATTTTTTATATCTGTCGTATCCATTGTTTGCATATTCTTTAACATTGAGAAGCTCGGGTAGAAAGCTAAATGAAGCGGTGGTCTTTCCGGCACCATTACAACCGGCAATGATAAATATGATGGGCAATATTTACCCAACCTGTCTTCTGAGAAGATCTCTACTTGAATGGTGGATGGCAAGAATATCAATTCTTTGTCGATCAACTATTTTATAAATAATTCGATAATTTCCCTCAACTAATTGTCGAAATATCTCGCTTACCATTTCTGCATCTCTTTCTCAAGTTCGTCTTCCGTGATTGTTTCTCCTCGTTCAGATTGTTGATTTCCTCGTTCAATTTTATCCAGGAAAATGATTTTATCAATTAATTCATCAAGGGTAAACTCCTCTGGGAATTGTTCCAACGTCTCTTTTAACTGTCTTTTAGTAAGCATAGTGGCTAAATTTTACGCTAAGGTAAGGGGTTTTCGGAAGAGGAGGCTGCGCAACTTGTTTCCTAACGGCCAGGCTACAGAGCTACCTATATGATGAATATCTAAAGCTTTGTTGTTGGAGCGGTTGCTGAGCTGCGGTTGGTGAGCTGTGGTTGGTGAGCTGTGGTTGGTGAGCTGTAGCACGAGGATGCGCAAAAGCAGGTCGAACCATAGCACAAGGATGTGTCATCGCAAGTCGAACCAAAGCACAAGGATGTGTGTAGCAAGTCGAACCATAGCACGAGGTTGAGAGAGAGCCGGTCGAAGCATTCCGCCGTGCTGAGCCCGCGGTCCCTGAGCTCGTCGAATGGGTCGAAGTATCTCCAACAACCTGTAGGATACCTTTTCACGTTGACTGTTGGATTAAAACACCAACTTCCAGCTAACCTCTCCGGTTTCCTCAGGCATAATGCTGATCGTAGCGAGATCACCTTGTGTTACGTTCACCTGGTGGCCATTACAGGTAGCTGATTTTAACTGGTACCCCAAGGGAATATGCACATATAATTCATACCTATCGCCGGCCACCACTTTGCTCGTACCGGCCAGTGAATTTTTTTCCCAGGTTACATTCAGCAGGTCATACCCGCCTTGCGAAATATGCCCGTTGGTGGATACAATTTGCGGATGATTGGTTTTTTCTCGTGTTTTGCCAACCGCTGTTAAGCTGAGGGCTTTATAGTCGTCTCCGTTTTTCGATTTTTAAAATATTCCATGATTTCAGCTTTAGTCATCTTAGATAACTTTTTGCTCAATTTGTCTCGTTGTTGACGCATAAATTTTACTGCGTCAAATTGTTTTTCAGTCGTCTTCATATTTTTCAAATTCTCTTGGTGAACGTATTTCTAATTGTTTTTAAGCCTGTCAAACAATGGAATGGTGTGTTCTGCAAACTCTTCGTCAAAGTGTCCACCGAATACAGAAGTGTCAATGTAAATTCGCTGTTTCATTAGATGTCGAAGTTACGAAAAAATACTAATTGTTGTTGTTGGAGTTCCGATAGCGTTGTTTCGCTTATTAATACTGGCATGACCAATAGTTGTTCGCACTAAAGCAAATTTTTCCTGTGCCAGTGGATTCCACTCTGCTGCTATGGCTTCGTCACTGGCATTCACCATGCCATCCATAGTGACTATGTCTCCTGTAAATTGGAGTGATTGGGTGATGGCATCGTTCTTTCCTTGTGTGGATACACTTTTTTCGAGCCTGACCTTACCATGGGCAGCCTTTAGTTTGGCCTTAGCAATGATCACTCCATTATAAACTAATTTCAGTTGCCCACTTTGTTCATTAAAGCTTACATCGCCGGCCATATTCTGCGGCTCGCTCACGTCGGTGGGCATATTTGTTTGAGCCTTAGGCTGCATGCCATAGAGTGTGGCAATGAGTAAGATGATGAATCGTGTTATACTATTCATTCATGTAGATGATTGAATTTCGATGTTGT